>NZ_JCALCK010000022.1:0-16191 GCF_059812285.1 Mycobacterium sp. NGS62
GGCACTTTTCGTTGTCTCTGGTCTGGTTGCGACTGGCGGACAGCTGCGCATCACCCGCTGGTTGACCAAACGTTGGGGGCCCGGACGCAGCCTGGCCATCGGTGCGGCCATTCTGGCGGCCTCGTTTGTGCCGCTGGCCGTCATTCCTGACGGCCAGCGGTTTGGGACACCGGTTGCGGTGGGGGCCCTGTTGGTGTCAGCGGCGCTGCTGGCCGTCGGTTCGGCCGCGGTCTTTCCGTTCGAGATGGACACCGTCGTCTCGCTGGCCGGCGGCCGGCTGGTGGCCACCCATTACGGGTTCTACAACACCATCGTCGGAGCCGGAATCCTCGTCGGCAACTTGGCCACCGGATCGATATTCGGTGCGGCACAACGGCTGAGCGCCGGCGCACTGGTTTGGGGCGGGCTGGTCCTCATTGGCATCATCGCCGCAGTTGCCCTCAACCGTCTCCAACCCGCACGCCCCGCGCGACCCGCGTTTTCCGATGCGTGGGTTCAGTTCTTGTACACGAGGAGAAGTCCAGTTAGGAGCAGGCCATGATGTTTGTGACTACGCAGCCGGCGGCTTTGACGGCGGCAGCAGACGATTTGCACGGTATTGGCTCGGCGATGAGCGCCGGGAACGCTGCCGCGGCCGCCCCGACGACCGTGGTGGTTCCCGCTGCCGCCGATGAGGTGTCGGCGTTGACGGCGTTGCAGTTTGCCGCGCACGCGCAGCTGTACCAGGCCGTCAGCGCCCAGGCCGCGGCTATCCACGAAATGTTTACGACCACGCTCGGCGTCAGCGCCGGTTCGTATGTGGTCACCGAGGCCGCCAACGCGGTCGCGGCCGGCTAAGCAATCAGAGGTGAAGTGATGGATTTCGCAGCTTTACCGCCCGAGATCAACTCGGCCAGAATGTATGCCGGTGCGGGCTCAGGGCCGATGCTGGCCGCTTCGGCGGCGTGGGATGGCCTCGCCGCGCAGCTGTATTCAACGGCGAGCTCCTATTCCTCGGTGATCTCACAGTTGGCCAGCGGACCGTGGCGGGGTCCCGCCTCGGCGTCGATGGCGGCCGCGGCCGCACCCAATGTGGCGTGGCTGACGACCACTGCTGCGCAGGCCCAGCAGACCGCTTCGCAGGCCAGGGCGGCCGCGGCCGCCTACGAGGCGGCGTTTGCGATGACGGTGCCGCCACCGGTCATCGCGGCCAACCGCAGCCTGTTGATGTCGCTGATCGCGACGAACATCCTCGGGCAAAATACGCCCGCGATCGCGGCCACCGAAGCACAGTACGCGGCGATGTGGGCTCAGGACGCCGCCGCGATGTACGGCTACGCCGGCGCCTCGGCGAGTGCGTCGGCCTTGACCCCGTTCGCTCCGCTGCAGCCCACCACCAATCCAGCCGGCCTTTCCGGGCAGGGGGTCGCGGTCGCCCAGGCTACCGGCAGCTCCGCCAGCACCAACGCGCAGGCGATCCTGTCGCAAGTGACCTCCACGGTGCCCACGGCGCTGCAGCAGCTCTCATCGCCGCTGTCATCGACATCGTCCGCGTCGTCGCTGAGCTCGTCGCTAAATTACCTGAGACTGGCTTTGTCGGCGACGAGTTCGGCCGGGTGGGCATCGAGTGCGTTCTTATCGAACGCGAAGCAGGTGACCTCTCTGATGCCGGCCGTCAGCGCCGCCGGCACCGCAGCTTCCGGATCGGGTCTGACGGGCGGGCTCGCTTCGGGTCTGACGGGTGGGCTCGGTTCGGGGGCACTGGGGGCAGCGGGCTCGGCAGGACTCGGCGGAGCGGCGGTGTCTGCGGGTATGGGCCGGGCAGCTACGGCCGGGGCGTTGTCGGTGCCGCAGACCTGGGCCACGGCGGCCCCGGCAATGAGTCCAGCCGCAGCGGCGCTGCCCAGCACCAGCCTGGCCGCCGCCCCGGGAGCCACAGCAGGCGGTCCTGGAAGCATGCTCGGCGCGCCGCTGGCAACTATAGCCGGGCGCAGCATAGGCAACGTCGGCCAAGCCGACCTCCGCTTGATGCCCCGCCTGACGGTGGTACCGCCCTCCGGGACCGTCGGATAACAAAGGAGGAAACCAATCCGTGTCGGTCGGGTGGCCGTGACCTGGCCCATCGCCTTTGGTCTGACGCTACGGCCGTATCGAGGAGAAGTACTGGATGTGGCTTGCCCTCGTCCGGCGCAGTGCTGCCGGCTCGGTTCACGTGCGCCGATACCGAATCGTTGATCCTGCGGGTCGCACATTTGCCCCGGTGCGAAGACGAACTGCGGCGTCACCGGCGGATGGCGCGCCGCTGCGGACTGGATACGCAGACACAGGAGCCGGTCTGCGCCCGACCCGCGGGACGACCGACAGCCTGCCCGACCGGCAACGCGCTGCAAGAGTCACCAAGGCATTCGGCGACAACAACCGAGTCGATCAGCGCCGATACCATTAACAGTTGTCCGGCCGCGTCGATCGGCGTCAGCTGATCGATTCTGCGTGCTCGCAGCGCAATACGACGGGCTGGCGGCGACGATGGGGCGCTGAGGGGTTCCGCTTGACTTGTGAGTCTCAGCCGTCAAGGCCGCCCGAACCAGCGCTGCCGGCGGCTACGCGCGAATTCGGCTTTCTCCTCCGCCAATGCGGCGGACGGACCTATCAGTGCGCCCGTCGGTTTCGGCCCGCTGAGGAAGTTGACCTGGACCTTGCCGACCTCGCCGCGCCCGAACTCCATGTAGCAGTTGCCCGCCCCGTCATACGGCGGCGGCGCCGGTGTGCCTCGCAGGTTCGCGATGATGTCATCGGCGACGAACTGAGCGGCCCGCTCGGCGAATAGGCCCGCCTTGGCGGTATAGGCGGCCGCCACGTCACCAATCGCGTACACGCCAGGGAAGCGGGTAGCCAAGTTGGTTTTTTCCACCGGAATCCATCCGTCGGGCGCCAGCCCCGAATCGGCGACGACCGCCGGTACCCGATGCACCGGGATGCCGATGAACAGGTCGTATGGAACTCCTTCGCCCTCAGCGAACTCGGCGAACTTGCGTTCGGGGTCCAGCCGGCTTACCGTCCGCTTTCCCATGAAGGTGATGCCACGCTCGTTCAGGTGCTGCTGAAGCGGCTCGGACACCTCCTTAGCGACGGGTACCGGGGCACCCATGTAGCCCGTCACGGTTATCGTGACCTGGTCGCGTAGCCCTCGGCCGGCGAAGTAGTCCTCAAGCAGGAACGCCGCCTCGAACGGTGCTGGCGGGCACTTGTACGGCTCGCCGAGCACGCTGATTACGACCTTGCCGCCGTCAAATGCCGGCAGCGTGTCACGCAGATGTTCGGCTCCCGCCAGCGTGTAGTACTCGCAGCCGTCCGCGGTGAAACCACTGGTGGCCTCCGGCTCGTACTCCGCGCCCAGTGCCACGACGAGAATGTCGGCTTGATAGGAACCGGCTTGGGTATGCACCTGGCGATTTTCCGGGTCGATGGCGGTGATCTCTTCCTGGTGGAATTCGACGCCGGGTGTTGTCAGCGCCGCGTAAGGCAGCCGCACGTCACCGGGTTTGCGTTTACCGAACAGCACGTCGAGCTTGGAGAAGCCGAAAAAGAAGGAGTCGTTGCGATCGATCAGCGTCACCCGCACCTGGTTTGGTAGTGACTCCGATAGCCGGGTGGCAAGCTCGAGACCGCCGAACCCGGCCCCCAGAATCAGCACGTGCGCCGTCATTAGCATCCTTTCCGAGCCCACGCCCGCGGGCCCCTTCCTGTCGCTACAGTATTGCCACCGAAATCCCAAGACAAACAGTTCGATTCGGGTGACAGTTGCTCTACGACAGACCAATCGTCAGCTGTCGATCATGTGGCCGTCAGGCCGTGGAACGAGTCGTGCAGCGCCTACGGCATCGCCGGCGGGTATGCACTTTCGCCATCAGCTCGCTCACGCTCAGATCCTAACCCGGTGCCGACGTGAGCTTCGGCAGCTCATAGACGTCATGGCCGATCAGATGCCCGCCGAGTGGCTCGCGGTACGTGCGTCGCTGACGGGCTTGACGAAACCACCGGCGTCGCCGACGCCATAGGCGAGTGCGGGGGTACTGGAAGTATTGAGCCGCGGTCATCGAGGGTGCCACCAACGACAATCCAATCAGTAAGCCAAATGACACCTACACCCTCGGGCGCAGCGCACACTCGGCCGCAGTCCGGACGCCGAGCCGATGCAGTAGAACACTCGTCGGGCACCAGCCCACCGCCGCGTCGAGCAGCAGGTTGGCTCCCACAAAACCAGTGAGGATCCTCCATCGCTTTGAACGCATGCGGCCAAGGGTTAAGCTCACCAGCACTACAGAACCGGCCATGAGGTGCAGGGTTCGTTCGAGGGGCCACCCTTGTGGCCGCGGCATCTGAAACGCTCCCCGCTCGATCGAGGCCGAACCTTGGCTATTCGTCATTGGATCTCACACCCTTCTGTAAGGTTTTGCGCTAGAGCGCGATGGGATTTGGTAACAACCCCTGTTCCCGCAGGAGCAGGGACGAACCGGTCTACTTCCCCGGTTTTTCGGTGACTGCCAGCCGTCATGAAATTCGGTTGATACTGCATGATCGTGTCGGCGACAGCACAGGAGGGGCAACAATAGCCTTCGACAAGGATCACGTCGGTCGTGTGGTGTGTGAGTGTAGGAGCCTGCATCGTCACTCACCAGGGCCCACCTCGTGGAAACGACACGAACCCGTCCACCCGGGACGTCGCTCACCACGGGTGCATTCTGAAATATAAAGAGCCGCATAAGGGCTTGGCCGGCTCCTCGCACAGCCATCGGTATGTGGCGCCCGAAAGACCACCTAACCCCCAATCGCTTAACCAACCGGCGGCTTGAGCTTGGTAGTTGCCGCATCAGTGTCCTCCCCCAAAAGTAAGGAGCGGACGAGCCGACGCACTCCGAAGGGTCGCAGCATGTAGCTGGCCGGACGCGGCCGCACGCGTAGCGGCCACCAGAACCAGCGGCCGAGCAGTGCCGCGATCGATGGCGTCATCAGGGAGCGCACGACCAGGGTGTCGAACAGCAGCCCGAGGCCAATCGTGCTGCCGGCCTGGCCGATCGAGCGCAGGTCACTGGCGACCATGGACATCATCGTGAAAGCGAATACCAAACCCGCCGCGGTGACCACCCCACCGGTCTCGCCCATGGAGCGAATGATGCCCGTTTTTAGTCCGGCGCCTATTTCCTCCTGGAACCGCGACACGAGCAGCAGGTTGTAGTCGGAGCCGACAGCCAGCAGGATGATCAACCCGAAAACCGGCGCGATCCAGTTCAAATCCAGGCCGAAGAGGTGTTGCCACACCAACACCGAGAGCCCGAATGCAGCGCCCAGCGACAGCAGCACCGTGCCGACGATCACTAGGGACGCGACCAGTGCTCGGGTGATGATCACCATGACGGCGAAGATTAGCGTCAGCGCCGCGATTCCCACGATCAACAGGTCGTATTGGGAACCCGACTGGATGTCGCGGTAGAGCGCCGCCGTCCCCGCGAGGTAGAACCTGGCGTCGGTCAGGGTCGTTCCCTTCACCGCTTGGTGTGCGGCCTCGAGTTCCGGCTTGACGGCTGAAATGCCTTTCGGAGTTGCCGGGTCGGTGTCGTGGGTGATGATGAAGCGCGCGGCCTTGCCGTCCGGCGACAGGAACAGTTTCAAGCCGCGCTGGAAGTCGGGATTCTGAAACGCTTCCGGCGGCAGGTAGAAGTAGTCGCCGCTGCGGGAGGCATCGAAGGCCTGCCCCATGGCGCTCGCCGTGTCGGTCATCCGGGAGATCTGCGTAATGAGACCCGAAAAGCTGCTGTGCATGGTCTGCAGGGTGCCCTGCATGGATTTGGCGACGGCGATGATCGGTGGGAACTCCGCGAGCATTTGCGGGATTATCGCGTCGATATTGCCCACGTCCTTGATGAGCGTGCCCATGTCCTCGCTGAACTTATCGACGCCGTCGATCGCCTCGAATACCGACCGCGCCGCCCAGCAGACGGGGATGTTGAAGCAGTGTTGTTCCCAGTACAGGTAGCTGCGGAACGGTCTCGCGAAATCGTCGAAGTCGGCCAGATGGTACCGCATTTCGTCCAGCGTGGCTTGCATATCGTGCATGTCGCCGACCATGCGGTGAGTCGTGTTGCTCATCTTTCCCAGCAGACCCTGCATCCGCTGCATCGAGCCGATCATGGCGCCGAGGTCGTCGCTCATTTTGAGCATGTCGGCCGAGCGGTCTTTCATGAATTGAAGGTTCTCTTGGATCGGAATCGATTGGGCACTGATCTGGAAAGGTATTGACGTGTGCTCGATCGGTCCGCCCAATGGCCGGGTGATGCTTTGCACCATTGCGATTCCCGGTGAACGGAAGACGTCTTTGGCAAGCCTGTCCAGGATGATCATGTCGCCGCTATTGCGCATGTCGTGACCACTCTCGATCATGAGGATGTCGGGATTCATTGTCGCTGCGCTGAAATGCCGCTCGGCGGCAGCGTATCCGACATTCGACGGCTGGCTGCGGGGTATGTAGAAGCGGTCGTTATAGCTGACCTTCATGCTCGGCATGATCAGGATACCGACGATGGCGATAGCCAGCGAAGCCACGAACACGGGACCGGGCCAGCGCACGGTCGCGGTGCCGATGCGCCGCCAACCGTGGACTTTGACGACCCGTTTCGGGTCGAGCAGGCCGAATCGACTAGCCACGGCGACGACGGCCGGCGCGGCGGTCAGTGCGCCGGCGACGACGACGATCAGCCCCAGGGCCGACGGAATGCCGAGCGCTTTGAAATACGACAGTCGCGCCAAGCGAAGGCAAAAAGTCGCTCCGGCAATCGTCAACCCCGAGCCCAAGATAATGTGGAAGGTCCCGCGAAACATCGTATAATAGGCCGTTTCACGGTCTTGACCGGCCTGACGAGCCTCTTGGTAGCGACCAATGAGAAAGATCGCGTAATCGGTACCCGCGGCAATCGCCAACGAGGACAGCATGGCGACGACGAACGTAGAGAACCCTAGCATATTGTTGTTACCGAGGAGCGCGACGAGCCCTCTGGCCGTGCCCATTTCGAAACCGACCATGACGAGAATCAGGAGCACCGTGCTGATGGAACGGTAGGCGATGAAGAGCATGATCATGATGACCACGCCCGTCACTCCCATCATTTTCAACATGCTTTTATCGGCGGCTTCGTTCATGTCCGTGGTCAGAGCTGCCGGACCGGTGACGTAGGCCTGGAGCCCTTGGGGCGGCGCTGAATTGTCGACGATGTCCCGGACCGCTTTGACGGAGTCGTTGCCGAGGGTGCTGCCCTGGTTGCCGGCCAGATTCAGTTGGACATAAGCGGCTTTGCCGTCGCGGCTCTGCACGCCAGCGGCGGTAAGTGGATCCCCCCACACGTTCTGGACATGCTGCACGTGCTTGGGGTCGGCCTGCAGCTTTTTCACCAAGCCGTCGTAATAGCGGTGCGCCCCGTCGCTGAGCTGCTTATCGCTTTCTAGAACGATCATCGCGATGCTGTCGGAGTCTGACTCGTGAAATGTTGCGCCGATGCGCTTAGCGGCGATCATCGCCGGAGCATCTTGCGGCGACATTGTCACCGCGTGGTTTCGCGCGACCGACTCGATCGGCGGCACCAGCACGTTGAGGGCGACGGTGAGCAGCAGCCAGCCGATGAGGATCGGCACCGCGAACGCGCGGACGAACCGCATGAACCTCGGACGGGCGTCATTGTCGGTGTTCATGCGGCCTTCACTAGGCAGAAAGTCTGGGCGTGGTGGCCGGCCGAGGATTGCTCGTCTTTGACTTCACCGTTGACCGTGATGCGGCAGCCAATGTTGTCCCTGTTGCCCTGTGCCACCACGTTGGCGATCACGGCCGGTACCGTCGTCGTAATCGTGAAGGCCCACGGCAGGCTACTGAAGTTCGCCTGCGCGGGCTGGGCATTTTTGTCCAAGTAGCTCACGCTTCCTGTTGTGTCGCTGGGCCCGTAAACCTCGTATGTCACGCGCTTGAGATGGGAGGGCACGAGTGGCGCAGCGCTGCTGCCGGTCGCGGTGAAGATCTCGTCGGAGCCGAAAACGCCGCGAAGCCGGATGACGGCAACACCACCGAGCACTACTGCCACCACGACAACGAGCGGCACCCACACCCGCTTGAGAAACGCGAACATCAAGCCTTCCTTCGCTCTCGACGACATCGCTGTCAGTAGTTACTGTTCAAGCCCGGGCCGCGGCATCGAGCGGCTAGTCCGGCTGGCGGACGCTCTGATACCGAGGCGGGTCTTCGTCGGGAGGCGATCGCCGCATGCTCGGGACGCCGTCAAGGACCTGCCGGCGGCGAAGAGCTCGCTGAATGCTGTGTGGGCGCGTGCGCCGTAGATGGTGGCGGGGCCGCCGTGCATGAGGAACGTGACACCGATGCGTCACCAGCCTGTGGCACTCGCCTTGACCGGCAGCACCGGCGTGCGACGATGGCCAGCGCGATGAGTTCTTTGACGAGCCTGTCGAACTTGCGGCTGGTTGGAACGGAATGCGGTTCTGAGCGGCTGTGTGTTGCTGATTGAGGTCGAAGAAGACTCGATGGTGCCTGATCCGTCATACCAGCCATTACACCATAGGGGGTATGGTATACACGAGTCATGGCAAGCACAGCTCGCGGCGAGACGCGACAGACGGTCGGTTATACCGCGCACAACGCGGACGACGTGGTTGCCGTCCTTAACCGATTACGTCGAGCGCAGGGCCAACTCGGCGGAGTCATCGCGATGATCGAACAGGGACGTAGCTGCAAAGACGTCGTCACTCAACTGGCTGCGGTGTCTCGGGCCTTAGATCGCGCTGGTTTCAAAATCATCGCTACCGGCCTGCGTGACTGCCTCGACCGCCCAGTTGCTGGACCCACTGATAGGCCGACCACCTCGCTCGATGAGCTGGAAAAACTGTTTATGAGCCTGGCCTAACGGCACCGGAACGGTTGGAGGAGAAAGCATACGAACTCCGCTTGCAGGGTTGACCGGCCCCGTTCAGAGGTCACGACTTGTTCGACCCTGTGTGTCCGCTTTCGTGGAACACCACACGTTGGCTGACACGTCGCCGATACCGTGCCCCACCAGGCCGTTCGGGAAGGGAAACTAGGGACCCTTGGTCCCTAGATGAGGCCCCGGGAGGGCCGAACGGTGCTGGCTACACAGACGGTTCGGCGTGTGCAGCCCGGTCCGGAAAAGCTATGCTCGTGAGCCGATCCACAGGGCCGCACCGATGACGGCGACCATGCCGATAATCCACATCGCCATACCTTCTGGCGCCGGGCCGAAGTTGCCGAGGCCATAGCCGCCGTAATTGGGGGTGTTGGCGCCGGCGGCCTTGCGAACGTAGGCGATGATGTCGCGCTTCGTCTCCGGCGACAGCTGGCGGTCAGAAAACTTGGGCATGTTCTGCGGGCCGGTCAGCATGGCCGTGTAAATCTGCGCCGGTTCGGCCGGTCCGAGGTCAGGTGCGTACTTACCCGACGATAAGGCGCCACCCTTGCCGGTGAAATTGTGGCACGACGCGCAGTTGAGCCGGAACAGGTCACCGCCGCGGGCTACGTCGTCGCCGAGCAGCGACTCCTGCGCGACGCTGCCGTCGGAATTGCGGAGCACCGTCGGACCCCCGCCGCTAGCCTGAACGTACGCGCCGAGAGCATCTATCTGCTCCTCGTCGAAGATCGGGTCCTTACGCGGTGCCTGTGCCTCGCCGCGCGCTACAGGCATGCGGCCGGTGGACACCTGGAAGTAGACCGCCGCCTCGCCGACACCGATCAGGCTGGGCCCTCGGTCTGGGATGCCCTGCAAGTTGACGCCGTGGCAGGTGATGCAGGATGTTTCGAACAGCTGCTTGCCGGTTCGCAGAAGCGCGGACTGCGACTCATCGGCGACCGCCACCTGCGGTGACGGCGTCAGCAAGGCTGCCATGGCGCCGGCGGCGGCCAAACCGCTCAGCAACAGCAACGCACCGCTGAGGCGCCGCCGCAGCCGGCGACCGGACCGGTCGATGGCCGCCAGACCCGTAAACCGGAGCGGTCGGAAAGGCTTGATCATAGTGGGCATCTCACCACCGGTCGTCGTTCAACGGACTGGGCTGACCACTAGCTGCCACGACGCATCGGCTTTGCGTCAGGAACAGACCCGGTAGTCGATAAACCAGAAGGCATGCAACCGATTTCGCTGCTGAAGATGGCCCAGTCACCCACACACCCTTTCCGCGCCCAACAGAAGTGAGCCGGTGGCGAGGCCGATGGTGCACCCCGCTCCTATGGTGAATAGTGTAGGTCGCCGGGTACCACGGTGAAGTGTAGATCGCCGGATTCTACGAGGCGCCTAGGCGGTGACGCCACCGAAGCCTTGACGTGGAGTTTGCGAGCTGCGCAACGCGTCTGGCTATGCGCCAACCCTTAAACGCTGGCATCACATCGACAAGGAATCCACACGCGCTAGCCCGAAGTTACGGCGGTCGGGGTAGCTGATTTTGGCTTTGACGTGGGGTTTTGGTTGGTTGGCTGGTTTGGGTCTGACTACGCGGCGATGTTGAGTGGGATGGTGGCCTCGATGAGGTCGAAGGCGCGTCGTTGATCGGGGGTGGGGTTGGTGAGGGTGTCGATCTCGATGTTGGTGTGGTGGTAGCGGATCCGGTTGCGGGTCAGTGTGGCGAGGTGGTTGAGCAGGCCGCGGAAGCTGCGCAGCGGTGCACCGTCGGCGGTTTGGTGGCGCGAGGCTTTGGCTCGGGCGGCTGGTGAGCGTTGTGCAGCGGTGACGGGGTTGTCGCGGGCCGGTGGGTGTTCGTCGGTGTAGGTCAGTGGTGCCCAGGCTTTGCGCAGATGCCAGGTCAGGTAGCAGGCCAGCAGGCAGATCAACACGTGGGCTTGCACGCGGTCGGTGAGTCGGTGGTGGACGGGGCGCAGGTGCAGGTCGTCGGTTTTGATGCTGCGGAAGTCGCGTTCGATGTGGGCGAGGTTTTTGTAGCCGATTACCACTTCGGCGGGGGTGAGTTCGGCGGCGGGCACGCTGGTGCGCAGCACGTAGATGCCGTCGAGGGCACTTTGGGCGTCGATGCCTTTTTGGTCGCGGTGGTAGGTGAAGCTGGTGTCGGTGATGGTGCGGTGAAAGTGCTTGCCCATCTTGTATTTACCGATGATCCCTCCGATCGCCTCGCCGATGGCCGCAGCTCCGGACAGGGTGCCGCGGGCAACGCGGTCGGCGATGCGGGCCAGCTCGGTTTCGGTGGCTGCCAGCAGTTCACTGCGTTTGCGGGCGCGTTCGGCGGCCAGGGCGGGGTTGCGGCAGGCGATCAGCCGTTCGCCGGGGTAGTCGGGGTGGGCGATTTCGGCCAGGTCGTGGGTATCGAACAGGCTCATTTGCAGCGGCCCGTCATCGGCGGCCAGTGCGGCGATCTGTGGTGCCCGCAGCGCGCTGATCCACCCGAATGCTGTTTTGGCGTCGTTGAGTTCACGCAGCGCATCGATGCGCGCGCTGGTGATCATGCCGCGATCGCCGACCAGCACCAGTCGGGTCAACCCAAATTTGGTGCGCACTACCTCGACGATGTCGGTGAAGGCGACCGGGTCGGCGGTATTACCGGGAAAGACCCGCACCGCCACCGGGCGCCCGGCGGGGTCGGTGAGCACGCCGTAGTTGATCTGCGGCAGCCCTTTTTTGCGGTCACGGGAATAGCCACGAGCGGCCAGCTCACAACAGCGGCCGGTCATCCACGACGAGCTCAAATCAAACAACGCCATCCGCGACGGATTAGCTTGTGGTGAAAGGTGCTTGGCGGCGAGCTTTTTCTCGATCACTTCCTGACGCCCCACCAGCCAGTCCATCGCCGCATACACCTCGTCGGTGGAGGCGCCGGCCACGTCGAGGTCGACACCCACGGTGGTGTCAGCCCACCACGACAACGTCGAGCGCTTCGGCTTGGGCCGAATAACCCGCGACACGATCAACGCCAACACCAAATCCCGTGATCGGCAGGGGCGACCCAACAGCGCCGGCAAGCCCAGCTGATGGGCCATCGCCGTCACCGCCGCCACATCCCCGTGCGGCAACGCGCGGATGATGCTGAACTGCTGATCGGCGGGCACCAGCGTGTGACCCTTCAACGTCGCCTCGATCGCAGCCACCGCGGCCTCGGGCAGCGCCGACAGGTTGGCCACCGTCTCGTTGCGCACCTTGGGCCCGTCACGGTAGGTCCGACGCAACAGCACCGACTCATAGACTCGCGCGTTACCCTGCTTATCCACATGAGTCTTCTTAACTCTGACTACATGAGCCCTGATGACATTGCGTGGCATACCAAGAATCATAGACTGATTCTCTCAGATAGATACGAACGACACACATACATTCGTGACTACACGAAACCACCAAATAATACCCCATAACATCAGCTCAGACCAGCAACAACCAGTCAGAACCCCTCGTAACTTCGGGCTAGCCTAGACACCGCCGGTCCAGGCTGCGGCCCGCGAATTTCGGTCGGGCACCCGCTCATCAGCGACTACTACTGATCGGCGTCGGGGAGGATCGACTGTTCGGCGCGGGCGCGGCGACAGCGGCGGCGGTGGCGGTGGCGGATGAAAATTGCCACCACGGCTGCGGCGAGGACGGCAACGATCGCGGCGATGAGGTAGGTCGGCGAGCGGAAGGCGTGGGCGGCGGTCCGCCAGTTCGCGCCGACGCCGTAGCCGATCCCGGCCAGCGCCGCAGTCCAGGGCAGACAGCCAAGCAAGGTATAGACGCCGAAGCGGATCGGCCGCATGTTGGCGAGCCCGGCCGGCAGCGAGATAAAGGTGCGGATGACCGGCAGTAGGCGCCCGAAGAACACCGACGCGGCACCGTGCCTGACGAACCAGCGGTTCGCTCGGTCGAGGTGGCTTTCGTTCAACCACCAGTGGTGGCCCCAGCGGCGCACCGCTGCCCGGCCGCCGTAGCGGCCCGCCGCCCAGGCCAGGTAGCTGCCGACCAGGTTGCCGGCGGTGCCGGCCCCGATCACCAAAGCAAGGTCCATGTGCACGCCCGCCACGGCGCCGCCGGCCAGCGCCCCACCGAGCAGCATGGTGACCTCGGAGGCAATCGGGATACCGGCCGATTCGGCCACCATGAGAACGAAGACCGCGAGAAGCCCGAAGCTCACGATGAACTGCTGCATGAAATGCTCTTTCGGGTAGTCCCATCCGATGGTGGGACGTGGGCTGTTCGTCGGGTCGGAACAAGTAACGCCCCACCCGGCGGTCCCAAACTCCGTCGGATATCAGGGGCGCTGCACCGGCCCATGTGGTTCGGCGCAGTGCTCGTCGCGAGTGTGGCCCACGGGGACGGCGTGGTCGACTTGCAGGGTGGTGTGCTCGATCCCGAATTCGTTGTGCAGCATTGTTTCCGCGCGGGAGCGGACCGCGTGGCAGTCAGCGTCGCCGGCGACGAGCACGTGAGCTGTCAGCGACGCCTGGCCGGAGGTGATTTCCCAAACGTGCAGATCGTGCACCTCGACCACCTGCGGGACTGCCGCTACCCGCGCGCCGATCTCGGCCGGCGCCAGCGTAATCGGCGCTGCCTCCAAAAAGATCCGTCCGGCCTCACGCACCAGCCCCCACCCGGCCTTGGCCATCAACGCCGCGACGACCAAAGCGGCGATCGCGTCGGCGCGGGCGAAGCCGGTCACCCACACCACTAGACCGGCGATCGCGGTCCCGATGAACGCATACAGGTCGTTGAGGATGTGCTGAAAAGCACCTTCGACGTTTAAGCTGCTGCGGTTGGCACGGCTGATCAACCACGTGGCGGCAACGTTCACAACAATGCCCGCCAGCGCGGTGAACAGCACCAGGCGGCCGTCGACCTCCGGTGGGGTGATTAGCCGACGCACCCCTTCATAGATGAACCACACTGTCAGCAGCAACAAGGTGATCCCGTTGGCCTGGGCCGAAAGGATCTCCACCCGCTTGAACCCGTAGGTGTAACGACCCTGCGCCGGGCGCCGCGCCACCCGGATCGCGATCAGCGCCAACACAATCGACGCGGCATCGGTGAGCATGTGAGCGGCATCGGAGATCAACGCCAACGAGTTGGCGACTAGCCCGACGACCACCTCGGCGACCATAAACCCCGCGATCAAGCCGAGCGCGATCGCCAGCCACTTACGGTCGGCGTCCGCCGATACCCCGTGACCGTGGTCATGGGGTATCGCACCAGACCCTGGGGGCGGCACCGACGCCGCAGCGTCGGCCGAATCGTCAGTGATGCCCGCCACGATAGCCTCCGTGGCGACCACCGTAATAGCCCTCCCCGAACAACCCGCCCAAAAAGCCTCTCGGGCGGGGACTTTCGTACCCCGGCTGGGCCGGGTACTGCTGAGGCGCATAACCCGCCGGCGGCGCCTGTTGGGGTTGTTGTTGGGCGGTGTAAAACTTGGCCTCGGCCTCGGAAAGCTGCTCCAGCTCGCCTCGGTCCAGGAAAACGCCGCCGCAACCGGTGCACTGATCGATCGTCACCCCAAACCGCTGCACCGGCAACATCTGCGACACACACCGCGGACACAGCAGTGTCGACTCTTTGGTCTCCATTGATTCGCGCTCGTTTGCCACTTGGACCTCCCTAATCAGGCAACGGCAATGACTTACCCACCGAGGCTAACAAATGATGAACACATGCGCATATACGAATGTGAATCGCTTGGCTCAGCGGCTACCCTGCCGGCGCCCGGTTAGCAACGGAAGCATTCGCGGGCTCGGCCGGAGATATCGCCCGAGCCCAGCGGGCGCCGCGCCGACGGCTATATAGCAGGCTAGCCACCGCGACAGCCAGGCAGGCGGCGGCCGGAAAAAGCAGCGCGTTATCACCCAACCGGTCGCCAATGAGCTCCCCCGTCGCACCGCCGCCGACGAACAGCACCACGGTGGTCGTCAGCACAGCGGCCTTCCACTTGTCGATCCCGTGGCGGCGGGCGCGGCCCAACATCAACCCGAGGTCGGTGATGGTACCGGTGAAGTGCGTGGTGCGGATTGTCATCCCGGGAGATTTCGAGGTCATCGCGTTTTGCAGCCCGCACGCGCCGGCGGCCAGCAGCGCCTTGAATCCAGGAATCTCGATGCCGACCGCGGCCAGCAGCAGCGCGGCCTCGACGACCAGCAACGCAGCGTGGCGCGCACTGGTGTGGGTTTGCACACTAGCCAGTACAGCTCCGGCCCCGGCGGCTCCGGCCAGGAACCCGCCCACGATCAGCGCGATCATGCAGCTCTCATACAGCAATGGATTGGCCGAATCCATACCCAGCTGGCTGCTCAACGCGGTCAGGTTGCCCACCGGAAACGCCAAGACCAGCAGCGCCACCGAATTGATGAACCCGGCGACCCCGGCCAGCAGCCCACTGTAGCCGAGCACCAGCGCCCGCAGCGGACGGGTTTCGCCGGTTGGCGTGTGCGGCATGGCTTCTCCGTGTTTGGTGATGGGCGGCGGCGTTATGTTACCAAGGCTGCCTTAAGCCAATGTGACGCCACGACCACCGCTGCCTGAACAAAACCTATGAATCTCAGTGGTGGCGCCCCTCGTCTATCACATCGGCTAACGCTCATGCTGCTGCTCAATCTGCTGCTCATCGTCGTGCTGGTCTTCGCTGGGCTGGCTGCACACACTCGGTGTGCTCGCACTCGGTGTCGACCATCTTGCCGACCCCGCAGCAGTCGGCCTCTCGGTGTTCGCGACTTGGCTCTCCCGCCGGCCGGCCGCACACCACCCCGCCCGCCGGCCCAACGCCCACCCCTGTAGCGGCATTGGTCAACAAGCGCTACTTGCTAGCCCTGAACGCCGGTGTTGTGGTGGCCGCGGTTCGACGCCTGGCCTCCGGCGTGGCTGAGGTAAACGGCCTACCCGTATTGATCGTCAGCGCCCGCATCGTGGGTAGACACGCCATGATGCCACGGCAACGAGGACGTCAACATGATGGCGGTGCTGCTCATCACCGTCGCGGATGCGGCGACCTCCCTAGGTGTCGCGGCCAGCGGCGCGGTCATTTTGATCACCGGCCGCTGGCACATGCTCGACCGTGTGGTCGCTTTGGTCATCGCGGTAGTGATCGGCTACCACCCGGTCGGCTTGATCCGGCGAGTGCTCATCGCGTTCGGCAACCGTACTCGCTTGACGCAAGCGAGCGCCGCGTAGCCGACGAGTTTGGCTCGAGCCGCCA
>NZ_JCALCK010000023.1:0-15743 GCF_059812285.1 Mycobacterium sp. NGS62
AACCGTTCAGGGGATTCAGTTCTAGAGGGCGTAAACGATGAGTCTCGTTGCGGTCCGCACCACCAGTGGCACTGGCCGGTGTGCTGGCCGGCACGACCCTAGCGGTGTTGCGCCGGATGGAAGCTGAGTACGCCGAGTCGGACACGCTGTTGAAACGCACCGAGGCTTTTTCAGGAAGGCGATATCTTTCGTCTGCTGGGCAACTGCGCGCGCAACCGCACTAGCTCCACGCGTTCCCCAGCCGTAAGAGGTTCGCCATCGGGATCCGAAGGCGGACCGCTCCCGGCCGCGGCCATCCGGCGCCGCTCGTCGCGCACCCACGTGTGCAGCAGGTTCTCATGTATATCCAGCTCACGGGCGACCTCAGCGACACTCCGACGCCGGTCGATCACCCTATGCGCAGCCTCGACCCTTTACTCAGGGGAAAACGATCGCTGAGGTCGTGGCATGACGACATCCTTCCAAGGGGTCGCAGTTCGCAACGCTAGGCGATGCCCGCCAATATCCGTAGATACCTAAGCGGGGTATCAGCAGGTAAACTGGCTGCAGACGTCCACCATCACTGGCGGTGCGGCACAGCTGGCGACGTTTGTGACGGCTCCAGTGCGAGCTGCGATCGAGATCGCCAACAGCGACAACACTGAAATGGCGATCGGCGACATCGTCGCCGCGCAGCAGGTCGACATCGACCAGATGATCACGATGCCAGGAGGCTAGATGGCAACCGCACAGGGGTATTCGGCGCAGAAAGACAACTACGCCAAGCGACTGCGCCGCATTGAGGGGCAGGTCCGCGGCATCGCGAAAATGATCGATGAAGACAAGTACTGCATCGATGTGCTCACCCAGATCAGCGCCGCCAACAGCGCCCTGCGGGCGGTCGCGCTGAACCTGCTCGATGAACACCTCGGCCACTGCGTGACTCGCGCGGCCGCCCATGGCGGCGACGAGGCCAAAGCAAAAATCGCCGAAGCCTCCGCCGCCATCGCCCGACTCGTCCGGTCTTGATCACTACGACACGACCGAGCAGTTACTGTTGGGCAGCGCGATCGTGCCGCGAACCGATTGAGGCTGCCCTGATATGACCTCGCAGCCGAACCGACCACGGCGGTGGATGCTCAGATCGCCGTGGTGTTGGCGGAGCTTTCGCGCCGGCTTTCGTCCGCGTCGCCGCTGAAACCTTCCGGGGTCTACAACCGCCGATGTCGCCAGCCCGGTACCCAACCGCCTGCGACCTGATGACCGCCTTCGAACTCGTCACGGACAACTCCCGCACCGGTGAACCGCACACCCCGAGCGCACGGATGCAAGCGTCCTCTGCGGGGCAAATTGGATTACGCGGAACTTTTGACCAGCCGTCGCGAAGGGGTTTACCATCTACCGGTGGGGGGTATGCCCTTGGCTTGGTGGCCTCGGTCGACGTAACCGGGCAGCATTCGCGCTACAAGAGTTGGGAGTGACACGATGACGGCGCTACCAACCATCCGGCCCATCGGCCGCGAACACCTCATGGTGGCAGGTGATGAGGTCACCCCATGACATGGATCCGGGGACTCGGCCCGCCCGATGAGAAAGAACTGTCCGTCGACAACAGTCACCGCTACGCGATGTGGGACGCCGCCTACGTGCTGGGATCGCTGTCTGCTACCGAGCGGCGGAAATTCGAGGCTCACTTGGCCGACTGCCCGGCCTGTCGCGAAGCCGTCGCCGAACTCAGCGGCATGCCGGCCCTGCTGTCGCAGCTCGACCAGAGCGAGGTAGCCGCGATCAAACGAGGCCGACCAGATATCAGGCGCACCGAAAGTGTCTCGCGAATCGCTGCTGTCGTTGCTGGCCACCGCGCACTGGCGCCGCCACCGCATACGGCTCATCCGTAACGGTGTCACCGACGTTGGTCTGTCTCTGAGGTTCGACGAGGCCGCGACGGCGTGGTGCGCCGTGGGCTCCGGTGAGCGCTCGTTCGAGCCTCTTGTTTTCGGCCTTGAGGTCGCCGATCTCGGTTTCATAGCGCTGCTTTTGGCTCGGAGTTGTTCAACGTAATGCGGCGCCGATGTGGATTGGTTCGGGTGCCGCGAGTATGGGCCCTGGGGTGGGGTTGATGGGTTCAGCGCGGATCTGTTCGAGGAGGTCGTGGTTGTAGATGGTCTTGAGCGCGATGCCAGCGTATTTGGCCAGGGCATGGGGGTTGACCCCTGCACCCGCCACGGCCCGTCCCGCGGTGAAAGCCGCCGATTTCGTCATTCGTCCCATGGGCTTGACATGTCCCCAGGGGCCAGCTTTAGCGTCATCCATATCTACGACACCACAAGGATGAAAGATGCCATTTCGTGAAGGCGACGTGTACTGCTGCCCGCGCCCGGACTGCGGATGCGAACTGACGGTGACCAAGGGCGCACCCCCGGATTGTCAGGGCCAACAGGATCCGACCTGCTGCTGCGGGCAAACGATGGAAAAGGTCAGGTGAACCGGCGCGGCTGCCTGGGCGGGGCGATCGGCTTTGGCCAACCAGCCGCGCTTGGCGACCTGTCGAATTCGGCCCTGTCTGAATTCGGCCCTGTCTGAATTCGGCCGCACCGGTGCGGAACCCCTGAACGTCACTACCACCTCAGCTCTGGTTGTGCCGTGGGTGAGCGGTGGCGGATGACCGAGGCCGGCGCTGGCGGTCGGCCGGAGCTTATGGATGCCAATCGCTTTCAGTCGATGAGCATGCTGAGCGGGTACGACTGCGCGCCCACGTAGCCGAGCAGCCGGAGGTTATCGCACTCGTGGAAAAGGCCTCGACGACTCGGTGGCGTAGGGACCGTCCCGAGTTGCATGCGCTCACCCTTTCCTCAAATAAATGAGCAGTGACGCGATGATCGGCTATGCCGTTGGCGATTCGATGATGCGGCAGACGGTGGCAGCCTGTCCGCGGCGTTGGTCGCTGCGGGCGGTCTGTAGCGCAGCGGCCAGGGTGGTGCGTAGGGCGCGTAGGTCGGCGATGGCGCGGTCGATGTCGCGAATGTGCTTGTCGAGCAGCGCGGTGACCTGCTCGCAGGGCGCCATACCGTGGCGATGCAGGTCAAGGATGTCTTTGATCTCCGACAAGGTTAGGCCAAGGGTCCGGGCCCGCAGAATGAACCGCAGGATCGCGATGTCGTCGTCGCTGAACAGCCGGTAGCCGGCTTGGGTGCGCTCAGCGGGTGGCAGCAGCCCCTTGGCTTCCCAGATCCGGATGGCCTTGGCCGAGACGCCGGTGGCTTTGGCGGCGTCGCCGACGGTGTGCGTTACGCGACTTCGTTCACGGACGGTGGCCGTCATTGATGACCCTTCCCAGCGATAGGGTTCAAGGGTAGCCCCGGATTCAGGTGTTTCACTCATCGTTCTTTAGGGGCGCGGCGCCGGCGTAGCGGGTCCGTTTTTCCCCTTCCTCCCTTTCTGGGTGAATTACAAATGTCGTCCGGCGGACCACGCCGACCTGTCCGAGGTGCACGGGTGGCAATTCGGCGCTGAGCTTGACCTTCCTATAGGTGAATTGGTTGTCGGCCGCGACGGGAATGGCCCACGTCTGCCCCCATTTGTCGGCATGGTGCGCCTTCACCCCGGCCATGAACTCGGCACGGGTCCTGGTCATGGACGTCTTTGGTGGCCCAGTGCGCGCCGCTGGTGGTGGAGGTGGTGCCGCTGTAGCCGTGGTTGCCATACTCGTCGGTGACGTCGGCGCAGGCCGCGCTGTAGGCGCGCTGCATTTCCTCGCCTTGCGAAAGGTGGTGAATTCGATCGTTCCGATGGATGCTGCTCTCGTTCGTGGTTGTTCAGTCGGCTCGGACGTCGCCGTGCACGCGCCTTTCGCTGCCGCCGTTCCTGCAGGGTGTCGGCGACCGGCAGGCCTACGCCTAGGCCGAGGAGTCCAAGCATGAGGGCGACGTAGCCGCCGCCGAGCAGGATGCCGAGGATGCTCATTTCTGTTGCTCCGTTTCTCGTGGTGGTGGTGGTCGGGTCTCAGTTGTGGCGTGCCGCAACGCGTCGGCGAACAGTCCCCGAGCCAGCCATTCCTGCTGCTCGCGGTCACCACCGTCGCTGCGCTGTGAGAACGTACGATCTTGACGGCGATGGGGTGGGCGGCATATTGACCGGCAGGGACGACACGATCCAATTACGTTGTGGCTCAGCTCATGTTCGGCTCCTATGCGTGATTGTCTGGCGGTATCACCAACAGTGGCTTCCACGGTAGAGATTGCCGCAAGGGCAAGGTCAAGCGCCGCGATGCGATCGCCGGACACAAACCAACTTCAGTGCCCGAGCGGTAATGGCTTCGCTGCCCAAAGTGTGGCGGGCCGTTGACTTTCCGGGTGATAGTCCACGGCCGGGTACGTAGGCGATTGCTTCGCAGAATATTTCGGCCAGGCGCTGGTGCTCGAATGATTAGTATTAGTGGTGCAGTCAGGGACCCAATGAGCCATCGCGATGAATCCGTTTACCGCCCCCGGTGTGGCCTAGTGGTCCGTCTCAGTTTTGGTTAACTACTTGTTGGAGTTTGGCGCGTGCGCGGTGAACCTTGGCGAGGATGGATTCAGCGGTGGCTGTCCATACGTAGGGTTTGGGATCGGCGTTGTGGGCGTTGAGGTATGTCTCGATGCTGGCGATCAGGCCGGGCACGCTGCCGAAGATTCCGCGCCGCAGATTCTTCTCGGTCAGGTCGCGAAACCAGCGCTCGACCTGGTTGAGCCATGATGACGAGGTGGGGGTGAAGTGTAGGTGAAACCGCTTGTGCCGCTTCAGCCATCGCTGGACCTCGACATGCTTGTGGGTGCTGTAGTTGTCCAGGATCAGATGGACCTGCAGGCCCTTGGGTACCTCGCGGTCAATCGTGTTGAGGAACTTGAGGAACTCGGTGTGACGGTGCCGGGGCAGACACTGGCCGATCACTTTCCCTGTCAACACGTCCAACGCGGCGAACAGTGTGGTCGTGCCGTTGCGTTTGTAGTCATGGGTCATCGTGGCGGCCCGGCCCGGGATCATCGGCAGCGACGCCTGGGTGCGATCCAACGCCTGGATCTGGGACTTCTCATCTATCCACAACACGATCGCCTTTTCCGGCGGATTCACATACAGGCCCACCACGTCGATGAGCTTGTCGTCGAACTCGGGATCATTGGACACCTTGAACGTGTCCACGCGGTGCGGTTTGATCCCCAGATCAGACCAAATACGCTGCACTGCAGAGTGACTCACGCCCACTCGGTCGGCCATCGTGCGACAGGACCAATGCGTGTGCCCGGGCGGGGTCTCCTCGGTGGTCAACCGCACGATCTGGGCGACCTGCTCATCGGTGATCGAGGGCTTGCGACCCCGCCCCTTACGTACCTGTCCCAGCGCCCTCAAGCCGTCCTCGGTGAACCTCTTCCGCCACGAACGCACCGTCACCGGCGTCGCCCCCACCTCCTCGGCGATCAGCGTGTTCGCCACACCATCACCGGCCATCAGCAGCGCCTTCGCGCGCATCACCTGCCGATGCGGCGCGGTATGCGAACGCGCCAAGCTCTCCAACGTCTCACGCTCGCCAGCAGTCATCGACAACGCGGCCGCAGGTGATGCACTCATCACGTCAGAATACCCAACATACAGTTAATTATTTGCGTGACACACCACTAGCACTTGACCCTGCCCCAGGGGCAATCCTTAGCTTGGGGTTGTCATCAGCTAACGCGATGCGCGAACCTCGCGCCGGCGAGAGCGCAAACGAGTTTGACCCTGCGCACGATCTATCAAACCTGGGCTGGGCCTTCGGTTACAACACCGCCGCGATCCCTCGCCGCGCTGGGCATGCTCACCCCGATCGTCGCGGGCGCGGCGATGGGATTCTCCTCGGTCAGCGTGGTGACCAACTCGCTGCGGCTACGCCGATTCGGGCGCGACACCGACAGGGCCGGCCCAGACCGCGGACATGCACTGGCATTGACTCGGTAGTTCGGCCGCGCGTGATCGATCGTCGGGAATTGAAGAAAGCGTCACCCCGGCCGCAGATTTGGCTGCGCCAGCCTACAACTGCCGCCATTTCGGTCTTCAGCATCGGACCGCAGACACATGATTAAGGTGCCCGGGAGACGCTCTCGTCGATCGGTTGCGGTCTTCGGCGGGCTTTCACCCGTGAAGGCGAGGGTTATCAGGTGAGGATCGGGATGAGTCCGGCGGCGAAGACCAGGTAGAGCAATGCGGCCGCGGCCAACCGGGTGGGGGTGAGTTTGTGTGTGCGCAGCGCGGACAGCAGGTAGCCGATCGCGATCATGGTGACGACGCCAGACCAGAGCAGGGCGTGATCGAAGCGCCAGTCGGTGAACAGCAGACCCAGGCCGCTGGGCACGGTCGCCTGGATCATCATCGCCCCGGAAATATTGGCCAGGGCCAGTTGGGTTTTGCCGTGACGGACCCAGATGATCGCGTTCATGATTTCCGGCAACTCAGTGGCGATCGGAGACAGCAGCAAGGCGGTGACGGCCCCGGATAATCCGAGCATCGGGCCGATGGCGTCAAGCTGGTGCACGAAAACCTGCGAGGAAACAAAGATGACCGCCAATGCGCCCAGCGTTTGCACCAGAACCGCCGGGTTGGTCGGTCGCGTGGTGCGGGGTTGCAGCCTGAGCGGCGCCAACTCCTCCTCGTCATGGGGGTCCAAGGTGTGGCCGCCGCGCAGTTCGCGCCAAAAGTAGACAGCGTAGACGGCGAAAAACAACAAGCCCAGCCACGGCTTGAGCGCGAACGCCACCAAACCCAACACGACTTTGACCGCGAACACCGCCATAAACCAGCGCTGATCGTGCGCCAGGCGCGCCGTCTGGGTGGAATCGGCCAACACGGCGCCGCGGTCCTCGTCTTTTTCTGACGTGGAGCGCTGCGGGTCTGCGCCGCAGCCGCCGGCGGCGATCAATTCGCGGCGACGGGTGCGGCGCCGCAACAGCAGCAGGGCACCGGTAACCCCGTAGGCGATGGTCGCCAGCACCAGCGGGCCGC
This sequence comes from Mycobacterium sp. NGS62, assembly GCF_059812285.1. NCBI lineage: Bacteria > Bacillati > Actinomycetota > Actinomycetes > Mycobacteriales > Mycobacteriaceae > Mycobacterium > Mycobacterium sp. NGS62. The sequence goes on from NZ_JCALCK010000023.1 coordinate 6,991, forward strand.
CCATCGCGGCGCCGACCCCGATGTTGCGGATCTGGGCGGTCGCGCCGGTGGTGACCGCGACCAGCGTGACCACCGATTCGGGCAGCGCTGTGCCAAAGGCGGCCAGGATGGTCCCTACCGCCATCTTCTTGACGTTGAGCCGCTGGCCAAGCCATTCCACGGCGTTGACGAACCACTCACACGACAGATAGATCGCCGCCGCGCAGGCGATCAGCAACGCGACATGCAGCACGAAGGCGTCCCTGCCTTCCTCATCCACACGCAGAACGGGCGTTAGACCTCGGTTCGGATCGTTCCCATCCTGCCACTCATTTCGTTATATTCGCAAATGTTAAAGTATTTCGATTAGGCGAATCCACTCGTCGGAAGTGCGCCACAATGGACGTCGCCATGGCAAAACCAAAACAACGGCCATCCGAAACCACCAATGCGGCCGTTGCCCCCACCGAGCCCACCAGTCCGCAGTTGGCGTCAGCCGCCGCCACTTTCGCGCTGCTCGGCAATCCGGCACGGCTCCACGTACTCTGGCTGGCCGCCCAAGACGTGCACGACGTGACCGCCCTGGCCAAGCGGGCCGACGTCGGGGTCGCCACCATGAGCCAGCACCTGACCAAGCTGCGACTGGCCGGCCTGGTCAGCGCACGCCGAGAAGGCCGCCGCCACATCTACACCGTCGACGACCCGCACGTCCTCACACTGGTCCAGCAGATCTTCGCCCACATCGCCCCCGACGGCAGCCTCGCACCCGACCCGCCACTCAAACCCTGAGCGCCAGCGGCTGCGTTTCACCAAGGTGGTTCAGCGTCATCCCCGCGGGGCTCGGCCATCCCCCACGGTTCGTATGCGGAGCTGGTGCGGCTACGGGCGACCGTTGCGCCGGTGGGTGCGTCAGGCCGAGGTTGACTCGCCGAGCTACTCGGGCTGTCAACCTCGGGCTACCGCAAAAATTTGCATGCACTGGTGTTGTCAGAGCCGCCGCGCACATAGCGACGCCGTGACTTGGAGATGAAACCCTTTGCTCTTCACAGGAAATCGCGCGGCACAGTGTCTTGCGTTGGCCTCGCAAGTGGTTGGATGCGTCCGGCGCGTACGCCGTTGGCGATGACGATGATTTCGGTGAGCTCGTGCACCAGCACGACCGCGGCCAGTCCGAGAGTCCCGAACACCGCTAGCGGCATCAGCACGGTGATGATGGTCAGGGATAGTCCGACGTTTTGCAGCATGATCTGCCGGGAGCGGCGGGCATGCTGAAGTGCCTGGGGCAGGTGACGTAAGTCTTGACCCATCAGCGCGACGTCGGCGGTTTCGATGGCGACGTCGGTTCCCATGGCGCCCATAGCAATTCCCAGGTCGGCGGCGGCCAGAGCCGGAGCGTCGTTGACGCCATCGCCGACCATGGCGATGGGCCGCCGGGCGCGCAGCTGTCCGACCAAGTGAGCCTTGTCCTCGGGGCGCAGTTCGGCGTAGACGTGCTCGATTCCGGCTTGGCCGGCCAGGGCGGCGGCGGTGGCGTGATTGTCGCCGGTGAGCATGCTCACCTGGTAGCCGCCGGCGCGCAGCATGGCGATGACCTCGGCTGCTTCGGGGCGCAGTTCGTCGCGCACGGCGATGGCACCGAGCAGCTGCTCGTCGCGTTGGACGAGAACCGCTGTGGCCCCGGCTTGTTGCATGCGCGCCACCTGATCGGCGAGCTCGGCGGGTTCGAGCCAGCCGGGCCGCCCCAGTCGCACCGCATGGCCGTCGAGGTGACCGGTCAACCCGGCCCCCGGGATGGCTTGCACGTCGACCGCGGCGGCGACCGGCGCTTGGGTTGCAGCGAGGATGGCCGCGGCCAGCGGGTGTTCACTGCGGGCCTCCAGCGCGGCCGCCACCGCCAGCACCTCCTCGCGGGTGGCGCCGTTGGTGATGGCGACCTCGATAACCGCGGGCCGGTTGGCCGTCAATGTTCCGGTTTTGTCCAGGGCGATCCCACCGATGGTGCCCAGGGCTTCCAACGCGGCGCCGCCCTTGATGAGTACGCCGAGTTTGGAGGCGGCGCCGATGGCCGCCACGACAGACACCGGCACGGCGATGGCCAGCGCGCACGGGGAGGCTGCCACCAGCACAACAAGAGCGCGTTCAATCCAGACCAGCGGCGTACCGAAGACGCTGCCCGTCCCAGCGATCAGCGCCCCGGCGATCATGATGCCCGGCACCAGTGGCCGCGCGATGCGGTCGGCCAGCCGCTGGCTGGCGCCTTTGCGGGCCTGTTCGGCTTCCACGATGTGCACGATCCGCGCCAGCGAGTTGTCCGCTGCGGTTGCGGTGACCTCCACCTGCAGTACTCCGGAGCCGTTGATCGACCCGGCAAACACTTCGTCATCGGGTCCGGCTTCTACCGGCACCGATTCGCCGGTGATCGCTGAGACGTCCAGCGCGGTGCGTCCGGTACGAATGATGCCGTCGGTGGCGAGGCGTTCCCCGGGTTTGACGATCATCTGATCGCCGACGCGCAGATCGGTTGCGGCCAATAGGGTTTCGGTCCCGTCGCGCAGGACAGTGGCTTGGTCCGGCACCAGCGATAGCAGAGCGCGCAGGCCGCGGCGGGTGCGCGCCACCGCGTATTCCTCCAAGCCCTCGCTGATCGAGAACAGAAACGCCAGCGCGGCGGCCTCGCCGACCTGACCGAGACCGACAGCACCTGCCGCGGCGATGGTCATCAAGGTGCCCACGCCGATACGGCCCTGGGCCAGTCGCTTAACGGCGGAGGGCACGAACGTGGAGGCGCCCACCGCCAGCGCAAGGACTTTCAGTCCCAGTGCGACCGGCCCGAGTGGAGTGACCCACGCGGTGACCACCGAGGCGGTCAGCAGCGCCCCGGATAACGCCGCGCGCCGCAACTTGACAACGTGCCAGAGCCGCTCCGGCTCGCGCTCATTGTCATCGTGGTCGCAGCAGCCATCGCTGACTGTCCCAGCTCGCTGCGCGGCCACGACAACGGAAGCACTACCGAGGTCATCGTGCGGACCCGACAGGGTTCGCGCACTCCAGTCAAGGATTCTCTGCATGACACCGGCCCTACGGCCATCAGCCGAGTGCGGGGCACGCGCGGGCACCGACGCTGCCGGGATGTGCTCGGCATCAGCGATCGCCGACACGACCGCAGCGGTGTCGCAGCCCCCCGGCGAATACCAGATCACAACCGATGCCGTGCGCGGATAGGCCTGCACGGCCTGCACACCGGTCACCTTGCCCACCGCATCCTCGATCGCGACGGCCCGGACAGCGTCGAACCGAAAACCGTTGGCGTGCACACGTATCCGCCCCGCCGCGGCGGATACAACGGTCAGCTCTACGCCGGCACCAGGGCGAATATCAGCGGTCAGCATCATCAACCTCCGTAGTTTTGGTCTGAGCCCTCTCTGCCGGCTCGGCGGCCATGCTGTCGGTGCCGTAGTTGGGGCAAAGTGCGACGGCATTTCCGGTCGCGGCCAGTAGCGTTTCGGCGGCGGCGAACAGGTCCAGCAGCTCGGGGACGGCCAGCGCGTAGAAGACCTGCCGGCCCTCTGGGCGCCCAGTGATCAGTCGGCAGTCGCGTAGGCACGCCAGGTGCGAGGACACCGTGGACTGCGGGAGCCCTAGGACCCGCGTCAAATCCACGACCCGGGCTTCCCCACCAGCGAGATGACGCGCGATCGCCAGCCGGGTCGGGTCGGACAGGCTATGAAACAACGCCACCGCGGCAGTCAACTGCTCCCGCGAGGTGGTGGACTCAATGCTTTTCATCGGCATAAACCGATGATACCGTATTCACGAGATTTAATCGGGAGCTTCACTGATAACAAAGAGGCCGATCACATCGGAAGGAGCGGTAGCGATGGTCCACGACTTGGTGGCGACCGCGCCTGCGCCGGTCGGACAGCTTCGCCGATCGGCTCAGCCCACCGGCACCCGACCCGACTATGCCACCCTCACACCACATCAGAGCCGGTGACATGACACCGATTGGGCCCAGCTCCAACGCATCCCACGACCACACGACCACCACCAGCCAGGCGGCCGTGGCGTTCGTCGACCTGTCCGGTTTCACCGCTCTGACCGAAGCACACGGTGACCACCAGGCTGCCGAGCTGGCCGAAGCGTTCGCCGACATCGCCCGCGCCACCCTTTGCGAGGGTGACCGGCTGGTCAAAACAACGGTGACGCCGTCCTGATCACCTCGCCCACCCCGCACACCGCGCTCACTCTGATAAGACGCATCGCCGAAGGAACACGGCATACCGGCCGATTCCCGGTACTCCGCGCCGGCATCACCTACGGTCCGATCGTGGCGCTCAGCGACGACATCTACGGCGGCACCGTCAACATCGCCGCACGCCTCACCGCAGCAGCCGGCCCCGACCAATGCCTGGCCACCCAACCGGTCGAGGCCGCCGCCCGCGCCGCCGGTCTTGCCACCACCAGCCGCGGTCCTGCGATTCTGCGCAACATCACCGAACCGGTCGACGTGTTCGCCATCGACCTCGGCGCCGGCCACCCGGACACCCACGTCGACCCGGTCTGCCGGATGTGGCTGCAGGACCGAACCACCACAACCACAGTGGCCCACCGCGGCATCACCTACCGGTTCTGCTCCACCCCATGCGCGCAACGCTTTACCGCCGGCCCACAGCAATACAGCACAGAACCCCATGCGCACCAGGCCAACCGATAGGAGGTGATTCGCCGTGGAGATGGATGCCGTCCAGATCACCATGGTCAACTCGCCGCCACGCCGGTGGCCGCGGCGATTCTGCGAAACTTCAGTGTTGCAGCGGCCCTCAGGTCTTAGCCACCGACTGGCAACAGATCAGCACTGTGACCCGTCCCGGCGTTTCCGGAGACTCCCGATCTTGGGAGGATCTGAGTTATGGGACGTGTCAGCAAGTATCCCGATGAGCTGCGTGAGCGTGCGGTGCGCATGGTCGCCGAAGTGCGCCCGCAGTACCCGTCGCAGTGGGCGGCGATAACCGCGGTGGCCGGGATGTTGGGGATCGGTACACCGGAGACGCTGCGGACCTGGATCCGCCGCTCGGAAGGCGACACCGGCCAGCGGCCGGGCGTGACGTCGCAGACGATTGAAGAGAACAAGGCGTTGCGTAAGGAGATCGCCGAGCTGCGTCGGGCCAATGAGATCTTGAAAGCAGCGGCGATTTTCTTCGGGGCCGAGCTCGACCGGCCCGCGAGGCGGTAGTCCGGTTCGTCGCCGAACACAAGGACCATCAGGTGGCCGGCCCCGACGGCGGGGCTGGGCTGCGCTGGGGTGTCGAGCCCATGTGCGCCGTGCTCTGTGAGCACGGTGTGCCGATCAGTCCGTCGACCTACTACGAGTGGATCGCCAAGACCCCGACGCGCCGCCAACTGCGGGATGTCGAGCTCGTCGAGATCATCACCGCGGCAAGGGACGACCACAAAACCGGCAAGTTCGTGCAGACGCTGGGATCACGAAAGCTGTGGATCTGGCTACGCGGCCACGGTCATGATGTCGCGCGCTGCACGGTGGAACGGATCATGAGCGAACAAGGTTGGGAGGGAGCGTGTTACGGGTCCAAGCACAAGACCACCGTCGCCGATGGCAGTCATGTCCGTTATCCCGATCTGGTGGACCGGCGCTTCTACGCCGCGCAGCCGAATCGGTTGTGGGTGGCCGACTTCACGTATGTGTCGACGTGGATGGGGTTCGTGTACGTCGCCTTCGTCATCGACGCCTACAGCCGCCGGATCCTCGGCTGGCGAGCCGCCAGATCCATGACCACCAACCTGGTCCTCGACGCCATCGAGCACGCGTTCTTCACCCGTGCCCAAGACGGCACCACCAGCCTGCAGGGGCTGATCGCGCACAGCGACGCGGGCAGTCAATACACCTCCGTGGCGTTCACCCAACGGCTCATCGACGAGGGCGTGGACCCCTCTGTCGGCTCGGTCGGCGACGCCCTGGACAACGCCCTAGCCGAGACCACCGTCGGGTCGTTCAAGAACGAACTCATCCGCCGGCAAGGCCCCTGGCGCGACGTCAACCAGGTCGAGTTGGCGACCGCCGAATGGGTGACGTGGTTCAACACCGAACGCCCCCACGAGTACCTCGACGACTTCACCCCCGAGGCCGTCGAGAAACTCCACTACGATCACAGGCGCACCCCACCGAAGGCAGGGTGATTCAACGACAACAGTCTCCGGACTCACCGGGACGGGTCACTGGATCACCGAGCGAAATTGAACGAGAAGGAGATTTGAGATATGGCGCTGGTCGCGCTTGCCCTCTATATGGCTTTCGTTGCGCTCGGGTTCGGTTGGCGCAGTTGGCGACAACTGCGCCGCACGGGGTCCACCGGCTTTCGTGGCATCAGTGGTCGCCCCGGATCGTTGGAATGGTGGGTCGGGCTCGGGTTCGTACTCGCTGTCGTCATCGGTGTCGCCGCACCGCTGCTGCAGATGTTCGGCGCGCTTAGCCCCGTTGAGGTCCTCGACGCATCGTGGATCCAGGCCGTCGGCATCTCGCTCTCACTTGTCGGCATCGGCGCGACTGTCTACGCGCAAAACGACATGGGCGAATCATGGCGCATCGGCGTCGACACCAGTGAGACAACAATACTCGTGCGCGGCGGCGCGTTTGCGCTCGTGCGAAACCCGATCTTCACCGCGATGCTGGTCTTCGCTGCCGGCATCGCGCTCGTCACACCCAATCCGCTGGCCATCGCCGCGCTTGTGCTCCTGGCCACCACGATCGAGCTGCAGGTCCGCGTCGTCGAAGAGCCTTATCTGCTCGCTGTCCACGGCAACAGCTACCGCGACTACACCCGAACTGTCGGCCGCTTCCTGCCCCGAGTGGGTAGACGAGCCACATAAGCCAAGCTACGAAGAGATCCGACCGACGATTTTGAGTTCACCGAATCGACTCTGGTGAATGCTCCACTGGAGAGGTTTGGCCACTGCTCCTCGATATCCACAAGTGGTGGCCAGCGTCAAACCCCGAGCACGAAGGCTTGGAGCATTTCGACAATCGCCCTGCCACCAAAGTTGGCGCCAGGCTGCGGACTCGGGAAAAGATCGGCGGTATTCCCTGGCATGTGGGCCGTAATCCCGCTGGGTCCAATCGCCTGGCTGGGAATCTGGCGGCTAACAATCAGCATTGCTGGCGACGGTGCGAATCCGCTCCCCAGCTGCAGATACGTCCTCGGGTGTGAGCAGATCGGGAAGACGATGACGTGGAACTGACGTGGATGACCGCCGCTGTGCTGATTCCGGTGATCTCTTCGCGATTCGGGACTTCGCGACATTGGAACGCCGCCAAGCCGGTGTCGCATCAGGGGTGACCGGTGATGCACGCGTGCCGGTTCACATGCGACTTTCGTGGATTTCGCGCGAAGCCCGACTCCAGCAGACGGTTGGTCAGCGGCGCGAAGCACAACCCGATCGTGGCCCACAGAATTAGCTGAGCGCCCACCGAATACAGCCGGAAAGAGTACAGGTCGTCAGCAGGGAATCCCGGATAGATAATCGTGCCAGTGGGATCACGCAGCGGCTGCGGCGTTTCGGTTGCCGTAACACCAAATTCGGCAGTGTTTCCCGACAAGTGACCCAACGACGGCAACAACAACATGACGAGGCCGATCGCGACGACGAACGCGCCGGCGGCCAGCAGGCCGGCTGTCCAGTTGCCGAACCGGGGCGCCAAACGCCGACCCAGCCACACCGCGCCCAACAGGAACAGCAGCGAGCAGACAACCATCACTAGATACAACCCGGTGCGGGCACCAAGGGTGTCGGGGTGCCCGATTGACGGCGGGTTAGCCGGGTACTTCAACGACGGCACCAAATAGATGCCGACGAAAAGCCCACCAGCCAGCAGCAGTGCCAGGCTGCGCGGCGAAAGGTTCCCCAGGCGCGCAAGAATGACGCTGTAGACGACAGCGAACAGGGCGCCCATCGCGACCCCGAACAGGATCAACCCGAACGCGGCACCAACGTTGGACTGGATGGTGCGGCTAAAGACCTCCGGCCCCATACTCTCCGGCGTCAACCCGGCCGCCTTGTCCAGGGCGGCCTGGGCCTTGTCGCGGCCACTCTCGTAGTCGATCGCCCGTCTGATCACCGGTTCGACGAATATGCGCCCGAAAATGAACGCCAGCAGACCGCCCAGTGCGCCGACGAGCACGCCTCGGACAATGATGCGTTTCTCCATGGGCCGTTACCGCTCTTCTGGCTCGACGTGGCCGTCAGTGGCAGGGGAAGCCGAGCAGGTGGCGGCCGTCGTGCACGAATTCATGTATATGGGTGTCACTGCCGAACAGTGACGTTGCGCCCTGGTCAAAACCGACGAAGTAATACAAGGCGAGTGCCAGAAGGGTTGTGCCGGCAAGCCATAAAGCAGCCTGCGCCGACGCGGTCACCGGCCGGATCGCCACCTTAGATGGAGATTCATACGTTGCCATGGGGTGGACTCTCCTTCCAGGGGATTCAGCGTCCCCACATAAATAAGGATGCGCGTGGCCGAGAGTATCTGACTCGCACGCCCACCGAAACGAACGTGCTCACAGTGGCGCGACCGTCCTGGATTCTCCCGTCAGATTTCTCACTCACCACGCGCATGCCGACAGTAGAACCGATGACTATTTCCCGTCCAGTAGGCAATCTCGCCGAGGTCGTTGACCATGCCTGCTGCGCGGGATTCGGGTACCTCTCCAGGCCGCGAGACGGCATGCGACGCAGGGCGAATCTCGGCCCGCCGGAATAGC
>NZ_JCALCK010000024.1:0-15234 GCF_059812285.1 Mycobacterium sp. NGS62
CTCGAGAAAGGTTGGTGCGACGATGCGGCAAGAGACGATTGTGTTCAGGGCATGGCTGATTTTCCTCCTAATCGTTGGTTCGGTGGTGCATCTCGTGTCGGCGGTCATTAGCCTGTTGAACGGCGAATGGGTATCCGGAATTAAAGCTGCCGGTCTGGCCGCGCTCTTTGTGTTCTTGGCCTACTCGGCCTATCGCTGGCTCGTCCAAAAAGCGCACACGGCGACGCCTCCTCAACCGGTGCCCCGCACCCCGCCGCCGACGAAGTCATCAACGGGTAATCGCAACTCGGATTACTTTAAGAAATGCCCGGCCTGCGGGAAATTTACTCGCGACTCTAAGGTGTGCAGGATCTGTGGCCACGACTTAAAACCGCGATACAAGCCGTCGACGACACCAGGCACCTCGGCGCTTTAGGCCGCACCGGGAGTTGCCAAAACCTCATGGTCGCCGACCGGGCGGTTGCGCGAACAACGGCGTCCGAGTACAGCAGAGCAAGTGGCGCCGGCAAGCCTGGCGACTACTCCGTGATCGAGAGCGCCTGACGCGGACACTGGCGGATCGCCTGGCGCACGTCCTCCTCGGTCTCGGGCGTGACTTCCGGCTTGAGGATTCTCAGCACGTCGTCGTCGCCGAGATCGAAGACTTCCGGGTTGATGCCCATGCAAACGCCGTTGCTTTCGCACAATCCGTAGTCGACTTCTACTTTCACCGAACCACCTTCACTGGCACGTTCTGCCAGCCCGCCACGTTCTGCATGTGAACACGTTGCAGGCCATCCCAATTCACTTCGTAGCGAGGCATGAAGTCGAGCAGCTTCTCCAGCGCGATCCTGCTTTCCATCCGGGCCAACGCCGCGCCGAGGCAACTGTGGATTCCGTACCCAAGACCCAGGTGCTGTGCCTCGGTCTGGTCGCGATCGATGTCGAACGTGTCGGCGTCGGTGAAGGCGTCCGGGTCGCGGTTCGCGGCAGCGCCGATCAAAAACACCGGCTTGCCGGCAGGAATCGTTCCACCGCTGACGTGTGCTTCTTTGAGGGTGTAGCGGACGTTGTACTGGACCGGCCCTTCGTACCGCAGCAACTCTTCCACCGCCGCGGGGATCTTGCTCCGGTCGTCCAGCAGCTTCTGCCATTGGTCGGGGTTGCGGGCGAAGATGACCGCTGCGTTGCCGACCAGCTTGGTGACGGTTTCTGCTCCGGCGCCACCCAAAAGTACTGCGAAACCAGTGATTTCGATATCGTCGAGTTTTCGCATTTGGCCGTCATCGCCGGGAATTTCGGCGGCGATCAGCCTGCTGATCATGTCGTCCTGCGGTTCCTCGCGCCGCTGCTGGATCAGGCTGAAGTAATACATCGCGCTGTCGAGGTTGGCCTGCATCCCGGCCTCGTTGGTCTCGATCTGTCCCGGTTCGCGGTGCAGGCTGGTGTCGATCCAGTGCCGCACTTGTTGGCGGTATTCCTCCGGCACTCCGGCCATCCTGGTGATGACCTCGACGGGAAACGGGCCGGAGAAGTCCTGGACCACGTCGAACTGATCGGGGTTGGCCGCACCCAGGTACTTCTCGACCAGCTCTAGGACGGTCTCCTTCTGGGATTGGATGGCCCGCGGCGTGAATGCCTTGTTGAGCAGGCTGCGCATGTGCCGGTGGTCGGGCGGATCCATGAAGATGATCGATTTCTGCGGCACCTCGCCTGAGCGCACCATCGCCAGGTCGCAACCACGCGCCGACGAGTAGGTCTCGAAATCCTTGAATGCGGGCGCCACGTCTTCATGGCGCGTCAGCGCATAGAAGTCTCCGTCCTCGTCGTAGTACAGCGGCGCATCCTCGCGCATCCGTCGATATGTCTCGAACGGATTGGTGAAATAGTCCTCAGAGAACGGATCGAAGACGACCTTCGGTTTGGTCATTGCATCTCCCTCAGCAGCGGGCCGGCGGCTGGAATCGTTACGACGGAAGGCGTGACTGTAACGCTAACGGTAAATCATTCGTGGCGGGAATGAAACACCCATTTATCCCTTCAATCCCGCATTGATGACTTCGTCGAGCGCGCCGAGGTTACTGCCGAGTTCGGTTGCGATACGTCTAGCTATCGCGACGTCTTTGCCCACGAATTCACCGGCCAGCTGGGTGAATGCAGCAACAGAGCCACCACGGGCAATGAGGTCCAGCACGCGGCTGGCTCCGCTGCCGTGCGGAAGTGCGGACAGCAACGTCGACTCCGGCACGCCGAGGCGCTGTCCCAGCTCGACGGACTCGGACAGCAGCCCGATGTGCGCGGCGAACAGCGCATTGTTGACCAGTTTCACCTTCTGCCCGGCGCCCAGCGGGCCGACGTGCAAAACCGGATCGCCATAGCAACCCAACACCGGACGCACCCGATCGACCGTTTCCTCGGCTCCGCCCACGAACAAGGTCAGTTCACCGGCCGCGGCGTTGTGCGGGCCACCGCTGACCGGGGCGTCCACCACCTCCACATCAGATGACGCTGCGATGGTTTCGACGGTGCGCGGACTTCCGGTGGTATGTACTACCAAGGTCGCGCCGGCCGCCATCGCGGCGGGCAGATCGTCGTCCAGACAAACCTGTCGCACTTGCTCATCGGTGAAAACACAGATCACGACGACCTCGGCGCCGGCGCCCAAATCGGCGACCTCGGACACCGCCGTCGCACCCAATGACGTGATGACAGCCCGCTTCTCGTCGGTTCGACCTAGGGCCCGGACGTCGTGGCCGGCCTCGACGAGGCGAGCGACCATCGGCCGGCCCATCCGCCCCGCGCCGACGAAGCCGATTTTCACCGTGGGTGTTCCATCAGGGCCAGAGTGGCGTCGGCGGCATCGAGCACGGCACCACCGGGAACCGCAGCGGTATCGGCGAGGTCGGCGACCAAACGGGCATCCTTCTGCAGCAGCGTGCCCGCCATGCCGGCAAGCCGGTCCAAACCGGCCGGGTCGCCGCCAAGAACGTTGAGCGCGAAGCTGTTCCCGCTGCCGCGCGAGATGACCTCGGTGAGACGCTCTGGCAAGACGCCGAGTGCCGCACCGAGTGACAGGGCGCTGGCCGCCGTGCCCAGATTCGCCGTGAACAGCAGGTTGTTCAGCAGCTTGGTGGTTTGGCCAGAACCCAGGTCGCCGAGGTGCACGATGGGGTTGGCGTAGGTTTCGAACACTGGCCGGCAGCGCTCGACCACTTCCGCGTCGCCGCCGACCATCACCAGCAGACGACGTTCTTCGACGGCTGGCGCCCCGCCGCTCACCGGGGCATCGATCACCGACACACCCTGTGCATCCGCCTTTTTCGCCAATTCATGGCAGGTCTTCGGATGCACGGTGCTGTGCACGGCAATCACGCTGCCCGGTTTGATTCCGGCCAGTAGCCCGTCCTCCGCGCTGGCGACTTGCTCGATGTCGGCATCACCGACCACGCACAGGCAGACGAGGTCGCTGGCGGCAGCGAGCTCAGCCGGCGACTCGGCGACCTTGGCCGCGGTGTCGCTGAACGGCTCGAGGGAGGCAGGCCTACGCGCCCACAACGTCGTGGGAAACCCAGCTTCGACGATCCGCCTGGCCATGGGAGCGCCCTGGCTGCCCAGCCCGATGAATCCCACCTGCATCAACCGGCCTCCAAATCAGTTTGGGTAGCGATACATTCCTCGACGAACGCAAAGACCTTCTCGTGATACGCCGCCGCGGTGTGACCGAGGCTCAGATTGTGCCCTGCGTCGGGTTGTTCGTTGATCGCGAAGCTTGGCGCGGCGGAGAACAGCGCCGCGATCTCGGCCAGCGCCGCCGGGTCGGACTGCCAGACCTTTTCGTGCTCGGCGACGCTGAACTGGACGGGGACGCGCACCTGCGCGGCTACTCGCGGGAAGTCGTGACGGGGCCAGTCGGTGACCATCGCCGCCTCGTAGGGGGCGCCGGTGGCCGAGTTGGTAATTCCGCCAAGCACTTCGGCGGGGTACAGGTGCGCCGGGTGCCACAGTAGTTCACGCAGTCCCGGTGGCCGATGGGTGGCGCTGGCGCTCTTCAGCACCTCGCGGGCTGCCTGGTGGTAATGCAGACCGGTGCCCGACATTTCCATACCGAGCAGACCCTGCCCGCGGTCGTCGGCGGCCATCCGCAGCGCCAATTCGCAGCCATTCGAATGCGCCATCACGAATAGCCCGGCTCCAGATGGCCGTTGGCCGAGGATGCGGTCGACGGCGCCGTAGGCGAGGCGGACCCGTTGCTCCGGTTCTTCCAGCGCTTCGAGATACGGCGCGGAACTGCCGTAGCCGGGCCGGTCGAGCGCAATCACGGTAAAGCCGAGCGCCGCGCCGGTGCGCAGCAGCGAAAGCGATGGATGGCCAGGGCAGTCGAAATACGCAGCGGTGGTGCCACCGCCGTGCAGTGCGACGACAGTCGCCCGGGGCTCCTGCGCTTCGGCGACAAGCGCCGACATCGGCACCCCGTCGACGATCACCACCCTCGAGCGGGGTTTCATGCGTCCGCCCGCAAGAGCAGAACGCCGCTGGGGGTCAACCCGCCGCTGCTGACCACGCCGACACGGGGGTCGGCGACCTGTCGGTCGCCGGCCTCACCGCGCAGCTGGCTGACGGCTTCGTGCAGCAGGCCCATGCCGTGCGTGCGACCGTGTGACAGTTGACCGCCATGGGTGTTGAGCGGCAACTGGCCGTCGCGGGCAATGTTCTTGCCGCCGTCCAGAAATTCGCGGGCGCCGCCGATCTCACAAAATCCCAGCGCCTCGATCCAGGACAGGCAATTCATCGTGAACCCGTCGTAGAGCTCGGCGACATCGACCTCGTCGGGCTTCAACGACGTGCGCGACCACATGTGCGCCGACTGCCCCAGCACCTGCGGCTCATGAGTCAAAGTGCTTTGATCCCAGTCGATTCGCTCAATGATCTGCGTCCCCACCGCTTCCACCAAGACCGGCGGCTTGGGCAGGTCGCGGGCGGCGTCCACAGCAGAGACGATGACGGCGATCGCGCCGTCGCACGGCACATCACAGTCGTAAAGCCCGAACGGTGTGGTGATCGGGCGCGCGTTCAGGTAGTCATCCATCGTCATCGGGGAGCGGTAGACCGCCGATGGATTGAGTTCGGCATTGGCCCGCTGGTTCAACGCGATCCAACCCAGTGTCTCTTTGGTCGTCCCGTAGCGATGGAAGTGGCGTTGCGCGTTCTGCGCCAAGGTGTGCGCCGCGGAGGTCGCGCCGAACGGCATCTGCCAACTGGTCGTGCGCCCGCCGGGCGGCGCGATCTTGCCCTGCTTCATCAGCTCGTTGTAGGTGGCTTCCCACAACGTCCGGAAACACAACACGTGGCGCGCCAGTCCACCGGCGACCGCGAGCATCGCGGCGATCACCGAGCCACCGGGACCGAACGTCTCGATGCCACCGTTATGCCACACCGGCCGGATGCCCAGCGCAGCCTCCAGAGCGGTGATGCCGCCCTCGCCGAACCCGCCGAGGTTACCGCCGCCGGGATAGGTTGACAGACCGTCGATGTCGTCGAGCGTCAACCCGGCATCGGCGACAGCGGCTTCGCAGGCCTGCACCGTCAGCGACAGCGGCGGCACCATCAGCCGGCGGCCGATCTCCGACATGCCGATGCCGCTGAGAGCGACCTTGTCCTCGAGCTTCTCCCGGGTCAGCATCGGCCGGACATGCTCACCGAAGCGCTCAGGCGCGATTTCGTCGACCGGCAGCGGCGCCGCAGCACCGTCAGCGGGCCGGAACAGCGGCAGCCACACGTCGTCGACTTGCTCGAAGACGACCTCGACAGGCTGGCCCAATTCCAGCCGATCGGAATCGCACTCGACGATGTTGGTGGTCAACCGGACCCGGGGGTCTTCGTCGATCGCGACCTGTGCGACCACATATGGAGCCGGCAGATCGGGCAGGCTGAATCGATGATTGACGGTGAACCCGACCAGCGTCGCCCGACCGGACACTGCCCGCACGCCCAACTGGTGTGAGCGACAATACCGGCACACCGGGGCGGGCGGATGAATCAACGCCGCACAGTCGGTGCACTCCTGTAGCCGCAGCGTGCCGTCGGCGCCCGAAGCCCAGAAGAACTCATTCTCCGGCGTGATCAGGGGCAGCGGTCGTCCGGTCAACGCGTGAACCCCCATTCGGCTTCGTTCTCTTCAGTTTTCAGGTCAGCGGCGGGATCCTCTGCGCAGTCCGCTGGCGGATGGCCGTCGTCGGGCCTGCGCTCACCGATCTCCATGATGGCGTGCACGGGGCAGTCCATCAGGGCCCGCATGACGGCGTCGTTGTCCTCCTCGGCCACGGTGCCGTCCCCGATCAAAGACGCATATCCCCAGTCGTCGAGCGAAAAATACTGCGGCGCATGCCTGGCGCAGAAGCCGAACCCGTCGCAGATGGTGCGGTCGAGGCGGATCTTCATGCGCTCGCTCATGCTGGCTCCACCTCGTAGGGCCGCCGGGCGTGGAAGGCATCGGCTTGGCATGCAGCGCACCCGCGTTCGCGGTGACGCTCCACAGCGTGTGGAAACTGGTCGAGGAGAGTGGCCGCGACATTGCAGGCGGCATCCAGCGTCGCGCACGCGCCGCGGCCGCGCAGCATCACCGACCAGCGCCGGAGCCGGACGAGGTCTTCGTCGGTGGCGACACCGTCGCGCAGCGCCGCGCCGACGGCGGCCATCGCCGCGGTGCCGTTGAAGCAGGAGCCGCACTGCCCGGCGTTTTCACGATCGAAGTAGGCCAGCACCGCGGCGGCGACGGCCACCACGCAGTCATCGGTGAGCACCGTGACCGCGCCGGCGCCCAGGCCGCTGCCGAGCGCACGCAGCGTCTCGTGGTCCATGGTGGCATCCAGCACGCTGCGGTTGAGCAAGCCGGCGAAGTAGCCGCCCATCAGCGCGCCGTTGACCTGATCGGGCGAAACACCGTGCAGCGCAAGCAGATCGGGGAAAGCGACGCCATGCGGAACCTCATAGAGTCCCGTGGGTCGCCCAGCACCGGTGATCGTCATCAAGAAGGTCCCGGGAGACAGCGCCGTGCCCTGCGCGCGAAATACCGCCGAGCCATGCCGCTGCAGGTAGGGCAGGTTGGCCAGCGTTTCGACGTTGCTCACCAGCGTCGGTCGCCCGCCGACACCCTGCTGGAATGGCCGCGGTGGCTTGTCGGTCGGCTTGACCGGGCCGCCGTTGAGTGCGCGGACCGCGGCGGTCTCTTCGCCGGCGATGTATCCGGGATCGACCACCCGAATTTCGACGCTGACGTCGCCGAGTGCGCCGGCGTCGAGTTCATTCAATGCGGATTCCACGCTGCGGGCCGATTCCGGGTCGGACATGTACACGTAGACGTGGTCGGCGGCCACGACCGCGGCAGCCAACCGCAGCCCGTCGAGAACCAGGTGTGGCCGGTTGCGCAGCAGCCATCGGTCCTTGATCGAAGCGGGTTCGCCCTCTTCGCCATTCGCCACGACGACGGTGCTTACGCTGCCGAGTCGGCCGCTGTCACGCACCGCGACTAGCTTCACCGCCAGCGGGTAGGCGGCACCGCCACGGCCCAGCAACCCGCTGCGTTCGACGTCGTCAAGCAGCTCGTCGGCCGATTCGAGGCGGCGATAGCCGCCGAACTCCCGATATGCCGCCAAGTCTTCTCGGCCCGGGTGTTCGCGCAGCAGCCGCGGTTCGCAGCCGGGCCAGACGGCGACGGTGACAGCCGATGCAGTAGCGGTAGTTTCCATCAGCGCTCCGTCGCTACGGTTAAATCGCCCAACTCCTCCTCAGGCCATGCTGGCCTGCATCGTCGCCGGGCTAGGCTGGTGCGCATGCGAACTGCGGTAGTGCGGGTGGGTGTCGACCCATCGGGTGCGCTCACCCCGGCGCAGTTAGACCAGGGCATGGCCGCACTCCTGGAGCTGGCTGAAGAAGCCGGGGCCGAGGTGCTGCAGATCAGCCTCGGAGCCATGCCGATCGGTCGCCGCGAGGTGCAACTGTTGATCGCCGGCAACGATGTCGAGGTACTCAAGCGGACCGCAGTCGAGCTGTGTGGCAAGGCGTTCGACACCGACCCGGTTGCCGGTGTGGTGACCTACGTCAGCAGGGGAACCGACGACGACGCCCACGGCGTACTGGCGGGATTCGGGCTTACCGGCGAGATCAAGCGCGTGCCCGGCGACGACGGATTCGACGTTGTCTATGTGACGTTGCGCCAAGCCGACCTGGAACGGATGCCGGAGAGCCGGATTCATACTGCGCTGGAATCCGCGCTCAACTCTGAGGTTCACATTCTCACCACGTAGCGTCATCGACTAGCCAAGAAATCCAGGATTGCGGGCGCGGCCTGCACCCAGGTGTCGAACATGTTGAAGCGATCCACTTTTCCGGCGGCCCGCTCTTCGCCGGCCCGCTCCCAGGCGTCTTCCGGCCACGGCGGATCGATGAGCTTAGAACCCTTGATAAGGCAGTTGACTTCCATCGACGTCCGCTTGGGATGATCCCAGTCATTCTCGCCGCCCCGGATGATCAGCGTGGGAACCGTGATCCGGTCGAACATCTCGTCGTCGACACCGGGAATGGTCTGGCCCGGCTTGGACACGAAAGCATTCAGCCAGCGCAGCATCATCTTGAGGAACTCATCGCGGTCGAGGTCGAGGAGCCGTTGCTTGTTGTTCGGGTTCTCCTCGATGCGCTCGCGCCATTCGGGTACCTTGAGCAGTCCCTCGATTCCACCGCCGCGTACCGCGAGAATGCTCGGAACCACGTAATACGAACCCAGGACGAAGGTTCCGTAGATACCTCCGACGATGTTCCACACCACCAGCCTCGTGACGAGTTCGGGGTAGAGCATGGTGGTCAGCATCGAATCTCGGGCTCCGCCGGAACCACCGGCAATGATGCACGGCCCGGTATCGAGTTTGGTCAACAGGCCGTGCAAGGTCTCGGCCCGCATGTGCGACTCGCTTTGACCGTAGAACTGCACGTCGGACGCCCCGCAATTGGGTCGGTCCCACAGCAATACCCGATACCCGCCGTCGACCAGCGCATCCGCCAACGGGCGCAGGCCGGGGATTTCCTTGCTGAACCGGCCGCCCGGCGTCAAGACGATGAGATCACCCGAAGAGCCGACGATTTCATAGACGACATCCCCGCCGTTGATCTCGATATACGACACGCGCGTTCTCCTCAACCTCAGGCCATTACCAGAACGTCATTGCCGATGACCCGAACCGGGTAGGTGCGGATACTCCACTCCGGCTTGACTGCGGTGGTCCCGGTGGCAAGCTCGAAACCCCATTGATGCCAAGGGCAGTAGATGTATTCGAGGTCGCGGACCATCACCGCATCGCCGGGGACAGTCTCGTCGACGATGCTGCGGCCGCGGGCACGTCCCGAACACAGCGGACCACCTTGATGCGGACAGTAATTCGCGATGGCGTAAAACGTGCCATTGACATTGTAGACGCCGACACCGTGATGTCCGATCGGCACCAACTTGTGTGTGCCCGGCGGGATTTCGTCCACCGTCGCGACGACATGCTCGCGACCCTGTGCCAGCCGGGGTCGCTTGACTTCTTCGGGCATTCAGAGCACCCGTACCTGACCTTCGAGCACCGGAACCGTTTCCGGCAGGTGATAAGTCGCGATGCCGTTCTTGTACATGACCGCCTCGCGTGCTGCCTTGGGCAAGTGCTTGACCAGCCAGCGCGGGTCGTCGAACGTCCAGTGCGGGTAGTCCGACGAGTACAGCAGGATCTTGTCGCACTCCATCCACTCCAGCGCGCGGGTCAACTCGGTCTTGTCCTCCGGGTAGTCCAGCGGCTGCGTGGTGAACTTGATGTTCTGCTTGACGTACTCCGACGGTTTGCGCTTGATGTCCATCCACGACTTGCGGGCTTCGTAGATGGCGTCCATCCGCCACATCAACGGCAGGATCCAGGTGAAGGCATGCTCGACGAACACGATCCGCAGAGTGGGGAAGCGGTCGAAGACGCCGTCGAAGATCAGGCTCATCACCTGATTGGCGGCCAGCAACGAGTAAGTCACCATGAAATCGTGGTTGTAGCTGGGGTAGCCGACCGGCGGCATCGGCAACTCCTCGAAGTGGCTGCGGGACAAGTGGCAGCTCACCGTGATGTCGTGCTTGGTCGCCGCGGCCCAGATCGGGTCGTACTTCGGATGGCCCCACGACGGCCGAGGCTCGGCCTTGATCAGGATCTGCGCCATGTAGGGATGGCCAGCCCACCGTTCGATTTCGCGGACGGTCGCTTCCGGCTCCTCAATGGCCGCACAGATCGACCCGCGCCACCGCTCGTGCCAGTTGTTGTGACTGTCGAGCCAATGGTTGGCCTGCCAGTCGTTCAACGCACACGACATCACGTGCTGCGCCTCGGGTATGCGCGCCGGGTAGGCGGCGGGCTCGAGGATCGCGATGTCGGAGCCGGCCTCCATGATCAGCTGCCGGAATGCCATGTCCGGATCGCTGCCCGGGAACTCGCCACCGGCGGGGAAGGTATCGACGCGCATCGCGTACGCGTGCGCGTAATCGGGTGCGTCATAGTAGATCTGCTCACCGACATTGCGCGCGAGGAAGTATTTGCTGCGCCATGGTTCCGGGATGTACTGGGTCAGCTCACCACGTTTGGGCACCGGGTGGACATCGGAGTCGACGCACCGGACAGCGATGCGCTCGGCCGCGGGAACCCGCTCTTGAGTCTGAATCGTCGTCATCGTGGTCTCCCTTGCTTAGCTTCTACTGTGCAGCCACGCCGGCCTGGACGTCTATGCCATAGAGCTCTGCCGCGTTGCGCCAGCACAACTTGTCGCGTTGCTCGGCGCTGAAGGCAGTGGGCACGGTCACTTCGTTGCACTGCCAGTGTGGGTAACTGGAGCCGAACATCACCATGTCGTCCTTGCCGGTGAAGCCGAACCACTCGCCGGCGAATTCCGCATCCCCGGGGCCGTCGAGGCTGCCCTGCACGAAATACACGTGGCCGGGCAGGTAGTCGCTCGGCATCTTCGGGGCCCATGGCGTCTGCTCGAGGTGCGGCCGGCCGAAACAGTCCATCCGCCAGCTGAATGGCGTCACGAAATCCGCAGCGCCGTCAGCCCACACGAACTTGACGGTGGGGAACCGCTCGAACACACCCTCGGTGATCATGTTCATCAAGTGATAGAGGTAATTGAGCGCCATAAAGCTGACGTATTGCTCATAGGTGCGGGTGTTGCCGGACGGTGTCGGCGGATAGGCGATGCCCGAACCGACTTCGATGTGCACGGCCACTGGCAGGTTCGCATCAGCGGCTGCCTCCCACAACGGCCAGAACTGCGGTTTGCCGTAGAGCTCGCGCGACTGCAGCGGGACGCCGATCTGCACCACCTGCGGGTGGTCGCGGTATTTGGCGATCTCGCGCAGTGCGCCGGTGATGTCGTCCGGGTTGACGCGGATGGTGCCGCGGAACCGATCACCGAACTCGGCGGACTCCAACCAGCGCGACACCATCATCTCGTTGTGCGCCGCGCACAGCGCGCTGCCGAGGTGTCGGTCGGGCATGATCCCGCGGCCCATCGGATGCAGCACTGCGATGTCGACTCCGCGGTCGTCAAACAGGTGTTTGCCGACCAACGCGGGATCTGAGCCCGGGTAGCCGAGTTCACGCCCACCGGTGCCCTTCGCGTACTCGCCGCCCGGCGCCCCGTACCAGTCCATTTCGTAGTCGGGAAAGCCGCGGCTCTTGAACGGCTCACGGAGGAAGTCGCGAAGATCGGGCGTCGATGCGGAGAAAATGTGCACGCTCGCGTCGATAACCGGTGTTCGTGTCCCGTCAGCGTGTTCGATCACGAAGGCCACCTTCCGGCTGCAGCAGTTTGACCGGCCGGGCCCATGTTGCCTGTCGCTAGGTAATCTAACATTCTCGTTTACCGCCAATCAACGGATTTCCGGTAAGCGTTTCGATTAATCACGGGGCTGTCGCCGGAGACCTGCTGTAAGCAAAGTTCTTCCAATCCGAGAATAGCATTCTGACACGGCCCCTGACGGGCTGGTCCACGTCGTGCATGCTCCCGCGCTGGTAACTGCGGTGCTGACGGCTCGTCGGACGGCTAGCGATTCCGGCGTGGCTGAGATGGTTACTTTCGATAACGAGAATGTTATTCTCGAACGGTTGGCCACAGCGGCGAGGAGGCGCGCGAATGCTCTTGGAGTTCGATGCTGATCAGCGGCTGTTGCAGGAAACCGTGCGCGATGTCGTCGCCAAGCAGTGTCCCCCGGCGCTGGTGCGAAACGTTGCCGAAGACGACGCCGATCCCAGCCCGGTATGGAAGGTCTACGTCGATCTCGGTTGGACCGAACTGAACGATGCGGCCAGCGCGGTGGAACTCGCCATCGTGACCGAAGAGTTGGGCCGTGCCACCGACCCCACCCCGTTCCTGGCGACGATGACCCAGTTCGCGCCGTTGGTAGCCGATCGGTTCGACCCGCATGGCTCCGGGGCTGCGGTATACACCGGCGTGTCCGCCCGCCGCGACGATGAGGGATGGGTGCTGGACGGCACCGCCCGCCACGTGCTGGACGGCGACCGTGCCGAGCGGCTGGCGGTAGTTACCGACGCAGCGGTGTTCATCGTCGACGCCGGTGCGGTAACCGCCCGGCGCGCTTCGGTGTTCGATCCGGTGCTGCATGTCGCCGACGTGACGTTCAACAGCGTTCGCGTGCCCGATACGGCTCGGGTGGGTGTCGACACCGAGCGGGCGCGTCACGTCGCGCTGACCGGTATGGCGATGACGATGGTCGGTGCCTGCCAACGCATCTTGGATCTGGTCCTCGAGCACGTCCGTAGCCGCCAGCAGTTCGGGGTTTCGATCGGTTCGTTCCAGGCGATCCAGCACAAGGCCGCCGACATGCACGTAGCCATCGAACGCGCCCGTGCCCTGGGCTATTTCGCCGCATTGACAATCGCGGAAGACGATCCCCGCCGCCGGTTGGCCGCGGCGATGGCCAAGGCGGCGGCGGGGGAGTGTCAGTCGCTGGTATTTCGGCACGGACTGCAGTCATTCGGCGCGATGGGCTTCACGTGGGAGAACGATCTGCAGTTCGCGCTCAAGCGCGCCAAGGCCGGCGAGCACATGCTCGGCGGCGCGGCCGAACATCGCGCGATGATCGCCGAGGAGTACCGTGCAGCTCACCTTTGATCCCGATGTCGAGGCGTTCCGCGCTGATTTCGCGGCGTTTCTCGACGAGCATCTTCCTGCCGAAGCCGAGACGCTCGAGCGGCCGCGGTCGGTCTCGCACATGCCGGCCTGGGCTCGTCGCTGGCAGCGGTTGCTCTTCGACAACGGCTGGCTGCTGCCCGGTCAACCCCCGGAGTTCGGTGGCCGCAACGCGACGGTGTTGCAGCAGTTCGTCCACCTCGATGAGCTGTGCCGTCGGCGGATCTACCACAGCTTCAACCCACAGGGCGTGAATATCATTGCCGCATCGTTGTTGTCGTTCGGCAGCGACGAACAAAAGCAGCGTTGGGCGGTGCCGATCCTACGGGGCGAGATCACCGCGTCGCTGGGAATGAGCGAGCCCAGCGCGGGTTCGGACCTGGCATCGCTGCGTACCCGCGCGGTGCGCGACGGTGACCATTATGTCGTCAACGGGCAGAAAGTGTGGACGTCGGGGGCTCACGACGCCGACGTCTTGCTGACTTTTGTGCGCACCAACCCCGATGCTCCAAAACACAAGGGAATCAGTGTGTTACTGATCCCGACGGATACTCCCGGAGTCACTCGGCGCCCGTTCCCGTCGATCTGCTCGATCGATGACGTCGACTTCAACGAGGTGTTCTTCACCGATGCGCGGGTGCCGGCCGAGAACCTGGTCGGGCCGGAGAACCAGGGCTGGCGGGTGGCAAACGGATCTCTCGGCCACGAGCGCACGATGATGTGGCTGGGTTTCGCTGATCGGCTGGACAACCTGCTGGCCGATTTCCGTCCACGGACCACCCTCGACCGCGACCACTACGCCACCCTGGTGATGGACCACCAAGCCTTGCGACTGCTGGGATCGGTGGCGTTGGCTCGGGCCGCGCGCGGTGAGGAAGACGTGGCGGCCATCTCGGTGCTGAAATTGCTTGGCTCCGAGGCAGAGCGGAGCGCCAGCGAGCACGCTTTGTCGTCGGCGGGCGCCGACGGATTGCTGCATCCCGCGTTGACGGGACCGTATGCGCCGATGAACCTCGATCACTACTTCGCGAGTTGGTTCGAGCGCTATGCTCGCAGCTTCTCGGGCACAATCGCCGGTGGGACCTCGGAGATTCAGCGCAACATCATCGCTCAACGTGTGCTCGGCCTGCCGCACTAGGTCAAACTGGCATGAGCAGACGCAAAAGCCCCCAAAAACCTAGGCGGATTCCAGTGAACGTCGCAACGGGACGAGTTGCACACTAGTGCAGTGACGGGTCTGCCAGAGACGGATGTTGTGCGCGTGCGGCGGTGGTGCCGAGACAAGGTGCCTGAGCATGTTCGTGACGAGGTCCGCATCGAGGTCGACGTTGCAGAGCGTCATTTGACGATCGTGGAGTGCCGGGCGCCGGGGCGAGGAGTGAGGGGCTCGGAGTGGACCCGGTTCCCGATCGCTCGACTGCGCTTTGCAAAGACACGCGGTGTGTGGTCACTGTATTGGCGCGACCGCAACTCGCGTTTCCACGCCTACGACCTGGTGTCGCCCACGGCCAGTATTGAGGAGTTACTCGGTGAAGTGGATCGAGACCCCACAGCGATCTTTTGGGGCTGACGGTACCTGCGGGGTTATGCGGTCCGTAGCGCCGCACCGGTGATCAGGTCAGCGGGTCGGGTCCAGCCCAGGGTTTTACGGGGCCGGTCGTTGAGTTCGTCGGCGACGTGCTGCAGTTGTGCGGGTGAGATGCCAGCCAGATCCATGCCTTTGGGAAAGTAGTCACGCAGCAAACCGTTGATGTTCTCGTTGGAGCCACGTTGCCATGGTGAGTGCGCGTCACAGAAGAACACCCGTGTGCCGGTGCGGGCGGTGATCTGCTGGTGCAGCGCAAGTTCTTTGCCCTGATCCCAGGTCAGTGTCCGGCGCAAGTGAGGGGCAAGAGCCCCGAGAGCGTCGGCGATGCTGTCAGCCATGGCCGCTGCGGTCGGTCGCCCAGTGGACACGTGGATGAGGATCACAAAGCGGGTTACTCGTTCGACGAGAGTGCCGATCGCCGAACGGTTTCCGACGCCCATGATGCAATCGCCTTCCCA
>NZ_JCALCK010000025.1:0-14566 GCF_059812285.1 Mycobacterium sp. NGS62
GACTGTTGACAGTTGGTCGGTCTTCGTAAAAGATTAGTTATACTGTCTGTCCGGGGTATTCGGGAGCAGCCAGATAGCCCGGGGGACGCCGTCAGTATCCGGAAATGACGGGCAGCACATCCTGCGGCGCACCGGCGTAACAGGGGCCGTTGTGTCCGACAGGTGCCGTGTGTCCGATAGGTGCCGAGAGGAACCCGATGACCGATCTGCTGCACGCCCCCGTCGACAAGGCCCGGGAACGCTTGTCGTCGGTGATCCTGCTTCGAGCGCCCAAACGCGTCGATGACCGGCTTCGCGACCTGAGCCGGCGATGGCCGGTCCGGGATCTCGCGACACCGCCGGCAGGCAGCGGGCTCAATCCAATTCCCGGCGACACCGGATTGCCTTTGGTTGGGCACATCCTGGACTACATCCGCTTTGGTTCCGAGTTCGGCCGTGAAGGATACGAACGGCTCGGACCGGTGGCGTGGATTGGGGTGTTCGGCACCAAGATGGTGGTCATCGCAGGACCGGAGGCCACCCAGCTGGCGCTGACCAGTAACGCCAAGGCGCTTTCGCAAGACGGCTGGAGCTTCCTTATTGACGCGTTCTTCCACCGCGGTCTGATGTTGATGAGCTTCGATGAGCACCGGATGCACCGGCGCATCATGCAGGAGGCTTTCACCCGGCCCCGCCTGGCCGGATACGTCAAACAGGTTGCCCCGTGTGTGCGCGCCACCGTGCCGACGTGGCCGGCCGGGCCATCCACTCGCATGTACCGACTGCTCAAAAACCTGACTCTTGACATCGCCACCGAGGTTTTCATGGGTGGCCGCGGCAAGAACGACCGTGACGCGGTCAACCGGGCTTTCATCGCCACCGTCCGGGCCGCCAGCGCGATCGTCCGCGCACCACTGCCCGGCACCCGCTGGCGCGCCGGGCTCCGCGGCCGACGCGTCCTCGCGAATTATTTTGCCCGCCATTTACCTGCGGCCCGTGCCGGGCGCGGCGATGACTTGTTCGCCGCGCTGTGCCAGGCCAGAGCCGAAGACGGCGAGCGATTCACAGACGCCGACGTCATAAATCACATGATCTTTCTGATGATGGCGGCCCACGATACTTCGACGATCACCACCACCGCGGTCGCCTACTATCTGGCCAAACACCCTGAGTGGCAGGATCGCGCGCGGGCCGAATCCGACGCCCTTGGCGATCCGATCCCTGACATCGAGGACCTGGAGGGGCTGACCAACCTTGATCTGATCATCAAGGAGTCGCTGCGACTGGTCGCTCCGGTCCCGCTGGTAATGCGCAAGACCGTCGAGAACACCGCCATTGCGAGCTACTACATTCCGGCCGACACACTCGTGGCCATCACTCCGGCGGTCAACCATTTCGTGTCAGATGTCTGGAGCGATCCCGACCGCTTCGATCCTGCCCGGTTCGACCATCTGCGACGCGAGGACCAGGCGCACCGCTTCGCTTGGATTCCCTTCGGGGGAGGTGCGCACAAATGCATCGGAATGCAGTTCGGCACCCTGGAGGTCAAAGCGATCCTGCATCAGATGCTGCGCACCTATGCATGGAATGTGCCGCCCAACTACACCGTCCGATGGGATAACACATCACTTCCGATCCCTGTTGACGGCCTTCCGATCACCCTAACTCGGCGATGACAGTAGGGCTCATGCGATTCCTGCAGTCCACGGAGTTCCTCGACTGGGAACACGACGCCGTCCAGCGTTTCACCCAATCGGCGGTGCGCGATTCCACCGAACCTGTCGAGAAAGCTCGCCGCATTTTCACCGCGGTGCGTGATTCGATCTGGTACGACCCGTATTCGTTGTCCGACGATCCCCGCCAGTACCGGGCCAGTGTGGTCGCCGCCGCAGAACGCACCTACTGCATCCCCAAGTCGGTACTGCTGACGGCAGCGTGTCGCGCCTCGGGGATTCCGGCGCGACTGGGTTTCGCCGATGTTCGCAACCATCTGCAGACCGACAACCTGCGTGAGCGAATGGGCGACACCAACGTGTTCATCTACCACGGCTACAGCCAGATACTGCTCAACGGGCGTTGGGTCAAGGCCACGCCCGCGTTCAACCGCGAGTTGTGCGCACGGTTCGGCGTAGAACCGATCAACTTCGACGGCGAACGTGACGCTTTGTTGCACACCTACACCGGTGACGGAACCCAGCACATGGAATACCTGCACGACCGCGGAATGTTCGACGACCTGCCCCTCGCGGAGATCCTCGACGCGCTTTGCACCCACTACGGCGACTTCATCGACAGACCGCCAGCAGCCTCCGACGCCTTCACCATCTAACGGACGCAAGGGACCCACGCTATGCAAAGCACTATGCAAGATGTTCCGCTTTCTGTGACGTCGATCGTCAAGCACGCCACCTCTATTCACGCCGACCGACGGGTCATCACACCGACCGAGTGGGGCTATCGGGCGGCGACCTACGGTGAGGTCGGCCGGCGGGTCGGTCAGTTGGCTAATGCACTGCATGACCTTGGCGTCACCGGCGATCAGCGTGTGGCTACCTTCCAGTGGAGCAACCAGGAACACTTGGAGGTCTATTGCGCGGTGCCGTCGATGGGCGCGGTTTTGCACACGCTCAACATTCGTCTCACCCCCGAGCAACTCGGCTATGTCGCCAACCACGCCGACGACCAGGTTGTGATCGTCGACATGTCGCTAGCGCCGCTGCTTGCGCGTTCTTTGCCGGCCATGTCGTCGGTGCACACGGTGATTGCGGTCGGTGAGGGCGATCCCGAGCCGCTACAGGCGGCCGGCAAGACCGTCGTTGCATACGAAGACCTGATCTCGACACATCCCACCGAGTTCGACTGGCCTGAACTCGATGAAACGTCGCCCTCGGCGATGTGCTACACAAGCGGCACCACCGGAAACCCCAAGGGCGTGGTCTACAGCCACCGATCCACCTACCTGCATTCACTGGCCGTCTGCACCGGCAACGGGTTGGGCATCGCTGAAGCCGACCGCATCTTGGCTATCGTGCCGATGTTTCACGCCAATGCGTGGGGGCTTATCTATGCCGCGCTGATGGCGGGGGCCGAACTGGTACTCCCGCACCGGTGGCTACAACCTGGAGCGCTGGTGGCCATCATCGAGGACACCCACCCGACCGTGGCCGGTGCGGTGCCCACAATCTGGAACGACGTCCGGCACTTCCTGGGCTGTGAGCCCGGTCATGACATCTCGTCGCTGCGTCTGGTCGCCTGCGGCGGATCGGCGGTACCGGTGTCACTGATGCGCGGCTTCGAACGCGACCATGGCGTACCGATCGTGCAGGCGTGGGGAATGACCGAAACCTCGCCGCTGGCCACGGTGGCCAGACCGCCGACCGGGCTCGACGAAGACCAACAGTGGGCGCTGCGTGCCACCCAAGGCCGCCCGATATGCGGCGTGGAAATCCGGCTGCGCGACGATCAGGATCGCACTCTGCCGTGCAACGGAGAAGCGGTCGGCGAGATCCAAGCCCGCGGGCCGTGGGTAACTGGCTCCTATTTTCGCGACGACGACGCCGACAAGTTCGACCAGGGGTGGCTGCGCACCGGCGATGTGGGCCACGCCGACGAGCATGGCTTCTTGACGCTGACCGACCGCGCCAAAGACGTCATCAAGTCCGGCGGGGAGTGGATTTCGTCGGTCGAATTGGAGAATTTGCTGATCGCCCATCCCGGGGTACATGAAGCCGCGGTCATCGGTGTGCCCGACGAGAAGTGGCAGGAGCGTCCACTCGCTCTAGTGGTGGTCAAACCCGGCACCGACATCACGCCAGATGAGCTACGTGCCTTCCTAGACGGCAAAGTCGCTACGTGGTGGATCCCGGAGCGCTGGGCCTTTGTCCCCGAAATCCCGCGAACCAGCGTCGGTAAATACGACAAGAAAGTGCTTCGAGCATGGCACACCGCCGGTGAGTACGACGTCATGGAATTCGTTTAGCGACCAAGGCTCGCTAGACCCGGCAATGCAGCCGATAACTAAGGAGGTTACATGACAACCACACGTTACCATTCGCTGGGCGCTGGCGGGCTGAGCTGGGAAAGCCTGCCACTCAGGCTGTTCGCTGGCGGCATCGCCAAACTCTGGGACCCCGCCAACATCGACTTCTCCCGCGACCGCGCCGATTGGGAGGCGCTTTCCGACCGAGAACGCGTGTACATCACCCGGTTGTGCGCGGGCTTCATTGCCGGAGAGGAAGCAGTCACCCAGGACATCCAGCCGTTCATGACCGCAATGCGGGCCGAAGGCCGGCTCGGCGACGAGATGTACTTGACGCAGTTTGCGTTCGAGGAAGCCAAACACACCCAGGCGTTCCGCTTGTGGCTCGATGCCGTCGGGGTGCGCGACGACCTACACAGTTTCCTCGATCAAACTCCGGCATACCGGCAGTTATTCGACGAGGAACTTCACGAATCGCTCAACACGCTCTATGTGGATCCGTCGCCGGCTGCCCAGGTTAGGGCGTCGGTGACGTACAACCACATCATCGAGGGCATGCTGGCGCTGACCGGCTACTACGCTTGGCACAAGATCTGCGTGGAGCGCGGCATTCTTCCCGGCATGCAGCAGGTGATTCGGCACATCGGCGACGACGAGCGACGCCACATGGCATGGGGCACTTTCACCTGCCGGCGCCACGTCGCTGCCGACGACACCAATTGGACGGTGTTTGAAACGCGCATGAACGAGCTCATTCCGCTGGGGCAGCGCCTGATCGACGAGGGGTCTGCACTGTATGGCGACGACATACCGTTCGACCTGTCAATCGACGAGATGAGGGCCTATGCCATCGACAAGGGGATGCGCCGGTTCGGCACGATCAGCAGCGCCCGCGGGCGACCGCCCGAGGAAATCGACCTCGACTACTCGCCACTGCAGCTGGAGGACACCTTCGCCGACGAGGACGCGAGGGTGCTGGCTGGTTCGGCCTGACTTCGAACAGATCGACGCCAGTGCGTAAAACGCGGGATTTTTGCGCTGGAGTCGATTCGGTACTGAGGTACCAGCGCTACTCCACCTTGGTTGCCGCCGCCGGTGCCGCCATCTCGGCGCGCCTCAAAGATCGGCGATGGCGCAATGCGCCAGCGCCAATCATTGACCGCACGACCCGGAGACTCCACACAATGCGTCGACCACTTGAGGACGGCTACTTCACGATGCCCAACGGCGATGAGCAGCCGCGGTTGATCGGTTCCTATAGCCCTGCCGCCGACAAGTACTTCTTCCCCCGCCGCCGCCGCTGTCCATTGACGGGCGGCCCGGTCGAGGATGTCCTGCTGTCAACAACCGGCGAACTGTACGCCTGGACCTACGTCGAGTCGGCGTGGATGGGCAAGTCCCGGTTCGGCTCCACAGGCGACGGGCACGGCGTCGGCCAAGTTGACCTACCGGAGGGCGTGCGCGTGCAGTCGATCCTGCGCGGCGAGATGGGCGACTGGGAGATCGGCATGACCATGCAGCTTGAGGTCTACCCCCTCATGACCGATGCCGATGGCACTGAGCTGTGCTCGTTCCGCTTTTGCCCCGCTGGACGGGAGGCATCTCGGTGATGGCCCGAGACGTCTATGTGATCGGCGTGGGGATGGCCGCGTTCGGCCAGCCGGACGCCAACGCGGCCGACTTGGGCTTTGATGCCGGTGTCAACGCGCTCGTTGACGCCGGCATCGGCTTCGATGAAGTCGGCTACCTCTACAACGGCTACATCGGCGCCGGTCTGCTCACGGGTGTCACCCTTGCGAAGGATCTCGGGCTTACCGGCATCCCGATCACCCACGTCGAGAACGCGTCGGCCACCGGGTCCTGCGCCTTCCACGAGGCGGTCCAGGTGGTGGCCGGGGGGAGCGTCGATATCGCGATGGCGCTGGGGTTCGACGACCTCAATCGCGCCACTCGGGCTATCGGGGGCGACAAGCCCGGCATTGGCCAGGTGATCCTCCCGGCGGCGTTCTTCGCGATGTGGGCGACACGTCGCATGCACGAAGTGGGCACGACGGTCGAGACTTTCGCCGCCATTGCGGCAAAGAATTGGAACCATGCGCGGCTGAATCCCTACGCGCAACGTCGGCCTGACCATGAGGTCACCGTCGAAGAAGTTCTCGCCTCGCGCATGATTTCCTACCCGCACACATCAAAGATGGCCTGCGCCGCTGGCTCTGGAGCTGCGGCCGCGATCGTCGCGAGCCGCGAGGTGGCAGAGCGCGTGGCCGGTTCGCGCCCATTGGTGAAGGTGGTCGCCAGCCAGCAGCAGTCCGAGCAGTTCGTTGACGGCCACATTTTCATGGGCGCGGTCGTCGGTCCGGGCGAGCTCACCGGGGCCACGGCAAAGGCCGCCTACGAAGAGGCCGGTGTCGGGCCGACCGACCTCGACCTCGTCCACGTGCACGACGCATTCCCCATCGAGGAACTGATGTACTACGAGCTGCTCGGAGTGTGCGCGGTCGGGGAGGGGGACAAGCTCGTCGCCGAGGGCGCGACCAGCCTGGGTGGTCGTATCCCATTCTCGACCGACGGCGGATTGATCGGGCGCGGTCATCCCGGTGGGCCGACCGGCCTGGCCCAGGTCTGGGATGTGACGCGGCAGCTGCGGGGCGAGGCGGGGCCGCTGCAGGTCGAAGGCGCTCGAACCGGGCTTGCTCACATGATGGGCGCGGGCTCGGTCTGCGTCATCCACATCCTGCAGGCCACGGCATGACGAGCGGCTCGGCATGGGACTGCCAACTGTCTCCCGACACCATCGATCGGGGATGCGCCGTTCGCTTTTCCCGAGCGCGCTGCATGTCTCGCCTTCACCAACGTTCTAATTGCAGACACTTCGATCGGGAGGACCACGCCATGCTACCGACCGACCAACGGGCCTTCGACTCCACCAACGCGGCGAACAGAGAGCTGGTTGGTGCCGTCGCCGCGATGGATGTCGATTCAGTCCGGGCAGCCGTTGCCGCAGCACGGACCGTCGCGACAGATTTCGCTGGGCTCACGCTCCGCCAGCGAGCGCAACATCTTCGGTCGATCCGCCAGTCGATCGTCGATCGAGGTGAGGATTTAGTGTCGACCATTGCCGCCGAAACCGGAAAGCCAATACCCAATGCGTGGCTTGAGGCGCTCACCGCGTGTGCGCGTCTGACCTATGCCGCGCATGCGGCACGACGCGGACATTCCGCGCCCGACGCGGGCGGTGGCCAGAGGTGCCTTTTGGAACGCGGCCAGAAGTGCATCGCCGTTAAACGAGCTGGTCGCGGCGCCCGTCTACGATCAGTTCGTCGATGAAAGTAGTCCGGGTGACAAACGCGCTTCGACAGAGCCCTGCGCCCGATGATCACGTGGGCAGCATCCCCCGGCCACCGCAGACTGAGGTGATCGAGGCGAGGAGCGCCGATGCCGTCGCGCGAGGCGCCCGCATTCTCGCCGGGGGCGCGCGGCGGAATGACCTCGGTGGGTCCTTCTTCGCTCCGACGGTCGTCGCCGACGTCACCCCGCAGATGGAGCTGGTGCGAGAGGAGACCTTCGGTCCGGTGCTGCCGATCCTGCCGGTGGACGATCCCGCAGAATCCCTCGCCGTCGCCAGCGACGGCGCGCACGGCCTGAACGCAAACGTTTTCAGCCGGGATCGTCGGCCAGCAAGAGACCTCGCGACCCGGCTCGTCGCCGACGGCGTGAACATCGATGCCGCCCTCCTGGACGTGGCGATCCCGTCGCTGCCCTTCGGCGAGAAGTGGTCGAGCGGCATCCCGGCGGCGTGTCGGCGTCCTGCGGCGGTGACGTCATTCAACAACATCAGACAAGAGAGAAATCGCCCTGCGGGGCGAACGGCATGGAAGGGAGAACGCGTGGCTGAGCTTAGCTACGACGACAGGGTCGCCATCGTGACCGGGGCGGGAAACGGTCTCGGCAAGGAGCATGCGATGCTGCTGGCATCGCGCGGCGCCCGCGTGGTCGTCAACGATCTCGGCGGCAACGTCGCCGGCGTCGGTGCGGATGTGAGCGCGGCAGATGCCGTCGCTCAGGAGATCGAAGCCGCCGGGGGGGTCGCGGTCGCCGACGGCCACAGCGTGGCGACCCGAGAAGGTGGGGCGGCTATCGTGCAGACGGCTGTCGACGCCTTCGGGCGGGTCGACATCGTCGTCAACAACGCGGGCATCCTGCGCGACAAGTCCTTCCACAATCTCACGCCGGAGCTACTCGATCCGGTGATCAACGTCCATCTCTACGGCACGATCTGGGTGACCCAGCCGGCGTTCCTCAGGATGCGCGAGCAGGGCTACGGGCGGATCGTCAACACCTCCTCCGCCGCCGGGATTTTCGGCAACTTCGGTCAGACCAACTACGGGGCCGCGAAGATGGGGATCATCGGTTTAACACGGGTGCTCGCCCAGGAAGGCGTCAAGTACAACATCAAGGTGAATGCGATCGCGCCGATGGCCCGAACCCGGATGACCGAGGAACTCCTCGGGCCGGTCGCCGAGAAGCTGGACCCGGCGCTGGTCGCCCCGGTCGTCGCCTATCTCTGCCACGAATCCTGCGATCTCACGTCGAGGATCTTCTCCGTTGGGGGCGGGCGGGTGGCCGAGATCTTCATCGGTGTCACGAAGGGCTTCTCATCACCGACGCTCGATATCAAAGCGGTCCAGGACAACCTCGAGGCCATCTTCGACCGAGACGGATACCAGATTCCGACGCAGGCCAACGACGAGATCGGCCTAGTGCTTCAAACGCTCGGCTGAACACCCACGTACATTGAGGAGGACCAGACCATGGCCGTGATCGACCTGCTACGCCAAGCGGCAGAGGAGCGACCGGACAAGACCGCCGTCATCGCCGAGGACGGCGCGGCCACGTTCCGCAAGCTCGACGCCGCCAGCAGCCGGATCGCCCACCAATTGCACGCGGCTGGGGTGAGCCGAGGTCACAAGGTGGCGATGCTGCTGGCCAACGACCAAGCGATGCATTTCAATGCCGCGTACTTCGGCATCCACAAACTCGGTGCCGTGCCGGTGCCGCTCAATACCCGGTGGGCAGGCCCGGAGAAGCTGTTCGTGCTCGAGCACAGCGACGCCGTGGCGGCGATCACCGGTCCCGCCCACCGGGAGGTTCTGGTTGCGCTCGCCGAAGGAAAATCTGTCGAGATCGACGGCCGTCCCGGTCGCTTTAGACTTGAGCACTTCTTCGTGACCGGCAGCCAGGCACTGGACGCACTTACCCCCCTGGGCGACGTGGTGAGCACGGGCACCACGGACGTGCCGCCCCTCGATCCTCCGCCGAGTGCCGACGACCCGGCGGATCTGCTCTATACATCCGGCACCACAGGGATGCCCAGGGGCGTGCTGGTGCCCGAGGGCAACCTCGCCGACGAGCCCGGCCAGCCGAGCCTCGGGCAGCTTCTCGGCGCGCTGTTCGGCGAGAGCCTGCTTCATGCGGTGCCCCTGTTCGGTTTCACGGGCTGCCACGGCCTGATGCTGCTAAGCGTTCGAGCCGGGGTCACGCAGATCGTGTTGCCGCATTTCGATCCCGAGCAGTTGCTCGCCGCGATCGAGCGCTACCGCGCCACGTCGATCATGGGCGTGCCGACCATGCTGAATTTAGTTATGAAGCACCCCAAGGTGGGTGATCACGACTACAGCTCGCTGCAGCTCGTGTTTTTCGGGGCGGCGCCGATCCAGCCCGACACCGTGCGCAAGATGCGGGAGGTGTGGCCTGAGGTGAAGATGCTGAATGGCTACAGCCTCACTGAGGCCGGTGCCGGCGCGTCCTGCATGCTCGGTCCCGACCCGGACGACATCCTTGCCCGGCCGGGCTCTGTTGGCAGGCCCGTAGGATGCGAGGTTGTTGTCGTTGACGACGACGGAAACCCACTCCCGCCAGGCAAGGTCGGCGAACTCTGCTTTAAGTCGAAGATGACTCGGCGCAGCTATTACAAGGGGGAGCAGCCCACCGCGGATCTTTGGAGAGGTGGGCTGCTGCACACCGGCGACGCGGGTTATGTCTCTGACGATGGCTACGTCTATCTGACTGACCGCAAGAAGGACATGATCCTGCGCGGCGGCTACAACATTTTCGCCATAGAGGTCGAGCGCGTGCTGCTTGAGATGCCCGAGGTGCTCGAGGCCGCAGTCGTCGCGGTGCCGCACCCGGACCTCGGTGAGGATCTCCTAGCGGTGATCGCGCCCAATCCCGGGTTCAGCGGCGGCGAAGGCGAGCTCACCGCGGAGCGGATCAACCAGTTCTGTCGCCAGCACCTCGCCGACTACAAATGCCCGCGCCACGTGGTCGTGGTGGACGAGCTGCCCAAGAACGCCATGGCCAAGGTCATGAAGGCCGAACTCCGACAGCGCTTCCGAGATCACCTGATCGATCGAGGGGCCGAGCGTCGTGGGCAGAACAAATGAATGCTTCTTGAATATCGGCTTGACAGCGCGGCGACGGCCATCCTGAGCAGTGTCCGCCGCACGGCCAGAGAAGAACCGTAAAGCGAGCGGATGGGGACGGCGGAAGATGCCACGGTCGGTGAGACAGTGTCTTACGCGGAATTGATGAGCGTTCGGGTGTGTGGGTTGGTTTGATCCAGGCGACGGTAAGGCCGTCCCTATTTCTTTTCGCGACAACAACTGTTTGAAGAGAAGAGAGGTGCCATGTCATGGATTTTATGCTCAGCCCAGAACAGGAGGAATTGCGCCAGACTATACGGCAGTTCGTTACCGAACTGTCACCGCTGGCCAAGGTTCGCCAGGTGGTAACGACTGCGCCGGGGTATGACATCGACCTTTGGTCTCGCATGGGTCGGGAACTTGGGCTGGCGGGTCTGCTCGTGCCGGAGGAGTACGGCGGGGCGGCAGCAACGATGATCGAGGCTGCTGTCGTTATGGAGGAAGTCGGACGCGGCATCGTGCCGTGCCCGCTGTTCGCGACCGTCGCGCTCGGTGTCGCGCCGATCTTGATCGCGGCCAGCCAGGAGCGCAAGAAAGAACTGCTTCCAGAGATAGCTGCGGGCGCTCGTACAGTCACGACTGCTATCAATGAACCGGGTTGCGTTGACGGCTTCGGTGCTGTAGCCATGCGAGCGGCGACAGATGGCGCCGTCGTCACGCTGTCCGGGACCAAGATTCATGTGATCGACGGCCATAGTGCGGACACCCTGTTGGTGCTCGCTCTGCCGCCCGGTGACTCCGCTGAACCTGAGTTGTACCTCGTTGAGGGTGACGCCGTTGGCCTCACCCGTACACGCGTCGAGACCCTGGACATCACCCGACCGCTGGCCACCCTGACCTTCGATGCTGTCTCTGCGGTTCCCTTGGCGGGCGCGCACGGCGCCGCGCCCGTATGTCGTGTGTTAGATGTCGCGAAGACGTTACTGGCGGCGGAGATGGTTGGTGGCACAGAGGGCGCTATGACCATGTCCGTTGAATACGCCAAGGTGCGTCACCAGTTCAATCGGCCCATCGGCTCCTTCCAGGCGATCAAGCACCGCTGCGCCGAGATGGCAATCGAACTGGACAGCGCTCGTGCAGTCACTCTCTACGCGGCTCATCTGGCAGCGGAGGAGAACGCTGACCACGCCAAGGCGGCCCCTATTGCCGTGGCAACCGCCGCGGCCGGGTTTGACTTCACCGCGTCGTGGAATGTGCAGATTCACGGCGGGATTGGTTTCACCTGGGAGCACGACGCACACCTCTACTACCGGCGGGCGAAAGCCGACCGGGTACTGCTGGGCTCAGTACGCAAGCAATGGCTTGAGGTCGCTGACCGCATCGGGCTCTAAACACCGCCACATACTTCGTCGGCACGAACAGAGAAAGACTCTCAATGACGATGTCAAGCCGTTGCGGGGACCACGAGCTTATGTGGGCTGAATTCGCGGCCGTCGCGGAGCAGGGCCCAGAGCACGTCGACGAATCGGCCGGCGAGCGCTAGGAGGGCCTGGCTATGGATGAGTCGTTCGCCTCGCTTGCGGTCATAGAACTGCCTGGAGGGCCCGTTGGCGCGGAGGCTGGACAGCGCGGCCAGGTAGAACACCCGCCGAAGTCGGCAGTTGTAGCGTTTTGGCCGGTGAAGGCTTCCGCTGACGCGGCCCGAATCCCTTGGTACGGGTACCAATCCGGCATAGGACGCCAGTCGGCCGGGTATGGCGAAGGATGTCAGGTTCCCGCCGGTAGTCACCAAGAATTCCGCGCCGAGGTTGGGTCCGAAGCCGGGCAGCGACTCGCTGATCCGCGCGTAGGAGTGATCGCGGAAACGCTCGGTGATGGTCTTGTCGATTTCTTTGATCTCTCGGTCCAGGTCAAGCAACTTACGGGCCAGCCGCTTGACCAGGGCAGCGGTGCCGTTCTCGCCGGGCAGCGCCAGCTGCTGCTCGTTAGCCACCGCCAAGGCGGTGGCCGCGGTCTTGGTGACGCCAGCAGGCCAGGCCTGGTTCTCGACCAGATGAGCTGTCACACCGTCGACGCCGGCTGCCCGGATCTCAGCCGGCTCGCTGACATTCCCGGCGTCGACGCGGTTCCCGCCGCCGAGTTGATCGCCGAGATCGGCGTCGACATGACCCGGTTCCCGTCGGACGCGCTTTTGGTGTCGTGGGCCAAGTTCTGCCCGCAGACCCATGAGTCGGCCGGCAAGTCCAAAACCAAAGGCCGCGGTAGGGGCAACCCCTGGCTGGCCGGCACGCTGGGCCGCATCGCCTTCGCCAATTCTCGTGCCGACACCTTCCTGGGCGCTCGTTACCGCCAGCTGGCCCGACGCCGCGCCAAGCAGAAAGCCATCGTCGCCACCGGCAACTCGGTGCTCACCGTCGTCTACTACCTGCTTTCCGACCCGGAGGCCACATTTTGTGATCTCGGGCCGGCTACTACGAATCTCGCATGCACAAACACCGCCGCGCCCACGACCTGGCCACCCAACTCCAGGCACTTACCGGCCAGCACATCGCCATCCGCGACGGTAAAGCCGTCATCATGGACGCCGCAGCATGACCCCACACCCACCGCCGCACAACATGACCCGGCTTCACCGGGTGCCTTCGGCCTGCCCACTCACCATCCGATTTTCGGGTCAGGCTGGGCGCCGGCACGCGCGACGCGTCTTCCGTCCCCACATTTACGCACCGGAGGGCAGCAGATGACTTGAACCACACCGTCTTTGCCTGTTCCCGGCGGCCAAGTATGCGGCGGATCCTCGTCGGCCTCAAGGTCGTTCGTCCTCGCTACGCTGCGGGCGCTCCGCTTTGACCCCGACCGTGGTCCACCGCCCTCAAGCGGTCGAGAACGAAGCAATACACGCAAAAAATGACCAATGGATCCACCTTTACGGGATCCTCAACACAGATAAGGGACGACGATTCGATATGGACCTGTCTTATCCCCCGTCAGCTGAGGCGTTCAGGTCACGAGTGCGCGACTTCATCACCGCGAACGTCCCTGCCGACTTCGCTGGAATCGGGGCGTTGGATCAAACCCGGCGGAAGGAGTTCATCCGAGAGTGGCGGAAGGCGCTCGCGGACAACGGCCTACTCGCCGTGTTGTGGCCAAAGCGGTATGGCGGAGCGGGACTGACCCCCCTCGACCAAGTCGTGCTAGCCGAGGAGTTTACTCGCGCCGGGGTACCCGCCGGAACTGAGAACGACATGTTCGGGATTCAACTGCTCGGCAACACGCTTGTCGTCTGCGGCACCCAGGACCAGAAGGATTGGTTCTTGCCGCGAATTCTGTCCGGTGACGATCGGTGGTGCCAGGGGTTTTCCGAACCCGACGCGGGATCGGATCTGGCCAGCTTGCGGACGAGAGCGGTTCTTGATGGCGGCGAATGGGTCATCAACGGGTCCAAGATCTGGACTTCAGCGGGACACTTCGCCAACTGGATCTTCGCACTGTGCCGCACCGACATGGATGCTCCCAAGCACCGGGGGATCTCATTCCTACTCGTGCCGATGGATCAGCCCGGCCTGGAGGTTCGACCCATCAAGAATATGGTGGGCCAGTCGATGTTCAACGAGGTGTTCTTCACCGACGCCCGAACCGCTGCAGACAACGTTGTCGGGGAAGTGAACGCAGGATGGTCGGTGGCCATGACGCTGCTGGGTTTCGAGCGTGGAACAAGTGTCACCACCGACGCGATTCGCTTCCAAGCTGAGATCGACCGGCTCTTCGAGCTGGCGAAAGAACTAGGTAAGACTAACGACCCACATATCCGTGAGCAGCTCGCCTGGTGCTATGGCCGCGTCGAGATTATGCGGTGTCGTGGGTATCAGGCGTTGACGCGCTTCTTACATGGTGAGTATCCAGGTCCCGAGGCCGCGATGACCAAGATCCTCTGGAGCGAGTTCTTCCAACGCGAGACCGAACTGGCGATGGAGATCCTCGAGGCGAACGTGTTGACGCTGTCGGGCACAGGAACGAACGGCGCCTTGGCGACTGCAGATGTCGGAACACCGAATTCGTCGCTCGCGTGGGTTGAGTCGGCATTAGCGGCGCGAGCCGCCACGATTTATGCGGGCAGTTCACAGGTGCAGCGCAATATCATCGGCGAGAAACTGCTCGGCCTGCCCAAGGAACCGCGCATCTAGCT
>NZ_JCALCK010000026.1:0-14481 GCF_059812285.1 Mycobacterium sp. NGS62
CCACCGACAGTTCCCTCGCCATGAGATGTAGATATCTCATCTCAATCCACTACGGTCAAGAACCGCATGAAAACGGCGTGTCGCAGCCGATCCGATATCGCTATTAGCCGGTTAAGAGGGGGTCATAGGGTTTGAGTTGCACCAACCGCGACCCGAGGGTGCCCATCAGGGCGGTGACCGGATCGGTCAACCGGCCCCGACGTCCGATCCCGGCCTCGTTGTCCCACCACAACTCATGCGGTATCGCGGTGAAGCTGCCCGAAAGCAGCTGCCACATCCCGGCCACCAGATCCATGGTCTGGCGTGAGGGCAACATCACCGCGGCGATGAACCGGGAGAACGCGGCCACCATCACCAACACCGGCGGCATCGCCTCCTGTCCGAACCCGACCGGAAGCTTGAGCGCCGGGAACCACAGGTCGCACTGGATCACCCGCCCCGGCGGATGCTCGAGGCGATCGACCGGATCAGCAGGCAAGTACTCCGGGCGGATCGCTCGGACCCGCTCCCGAAACCACGAGATCGACCCCGTCCATCCGACCCGCTCGGCGAGCACCGTCGCCGGCAGCTGCGGATAGGTCGACAACAAGGCCCGGATCCGCGGCTCCACGGCGTCGATCGCCGACGGCACCGAGGTCCGCTCGTACTTCGGTGGTCCGTCGCTGGCCACCGCGGCCGCCACGGTGTCACGCGCGATGCCCAGTTGTCGTGCGATGGCCCGCTGCGACAAACCCTCGCTGCGGTGAAGATGCCGGATCAAGGCCCAGTCTTCCAAGGAGATCACCCATCCAATCTGATTGGGTGGCCTACTTTTCAACCGTCGCGACTGGCCGGGTCTTCAACCGTCGTCAACAACGGGTGGGCGACGAGGTTGTCCCGGGTCTCGTAGAAATTGAGGTGGCGGTCCCCCGCTCGTGACCTGCCGTGTGGTAGGTGTCGGGCGTTCCGCCAAGAACACCACCAGAGAAGGGGACCACCATGAAGAACAGTAGTCAGAACCGGGCTGAGGACGCGGCCATGGTCGCGATTCCAGAGCACGTCAGTGTGGCGATGTCCGAGATCGCCGGAAACATGCAGGAGGGGTTGCTGGCGCTGGCCGTCGGCGCGGGGCTGCAGGTGCTGCAGACCCTGATGGAAGCCGACGTGACCGCAGCTGCCGGGCCGAAGGGCAAGCACGATCCGGCACGCACTGCGGTGCGCCACGGCCGCGAGGACGGCTCGGTGACCCTTGGTGGGCGGCGGGTGCCGGTGTCGTGGCCGCGGGTACGCGCCATCGACGGGTCCGGCGAGCTGCCGGTCGCCTCCTATGAGCTGTTTTCGTCCACCGAGGTGCTGGGGCGGATGGCGATGGCGAGGATGCTGGCTGGGCTGTCCGCGCGGCGTTACCCGGTTGGGCTTGAGCCGGTCGGTCAGCAGGTGAGTGAAACAGCCTCTGCCACAAGCAAGTCTGCGGTATCGCGGAAGTTCGTGGCGATGACCGAAACGGCGCTGGCCGAACTGCTGGCCAAGGATCTGTCCGATCTGGATGTGGTGGCGCTGATGGTCGACGGGGTACATTTCGCCGAATCGTGCTGTGTGGTGGCCCTCGGGATCGACATCGAGGGCACCAAGCACCCGCTGGCGTTGGTGGAGGGCTCCACCGAGAACGCGACGCTGGTCACCGAGCTGCTGGTGGGCCTGCGCGACCGCGGCCTGGACATGACCCGCCCGATGCTGGTCGGCATCGACGGATCCAAGGCGCTGCGCAAAGCCGTGGTCGACGTGTGCGAGCGCCCGGTGATCCAACGCTGCCAAATCCACAAGGTCAGGAATGTCAAAGACCACCTGCCGCAACGACTTCGATCCATTGTAGGCCGTAGGATGACCGATGCCTACCACGCGGATTCGGCGTTGGATGCCCAGGCCGCGTTGCAGGCGTTGGCCGCCGAGCTCGACCGCACCCACCCCGGCGCGGCCGCGTCCTTGCGCGAAGGGCTCGATGAGACGCTGACCGTGCTGCGCCTGGGTGTGCCGCCCACCCTGGCGCGCACCCTGCGTTCGACCAACACCATCGAGTCGATGATCTCGGTGTGCCGAGAACACGCCGGCAACGTCAAACGCTGGCGCGACGGCAAGATGGCGCTGCGCTGGTGCGCGGCCGGCATGGTCGAGGCCGGCAAACAGTTCCGCCGCGTCAACGGCCACCTGCACCTGCCAGCGCTGCGTACCGCACTTGAGCGGGAATTCGTCGAACCTGTCGGAACCGTCGTGCACAATGACGAGGTGAGCGCAGCCTGATGCTCACCGGACCGCTACCGAAGTTCCACGGAACTCGGGACATCCTCTGGGCGACAGCGAGGTTGATTACCCGGGTGGGGTGTGTGTTTGATTGCCGGCTGGTGCTGCCGGGCCAGGCTGTGGTCGGTTTATCGGCCGACGTTTTGGGGTGTGCTGCTGAAGTGTGGCCTTCGCCGGTTGGGCTACCAGTATCGGCAGGGCTCAGCTGGCCGGTGCCAGCATCTCCTTCCAGCCGTCGTCTCTTGTTTTGCTCGAGTCTTCGACAGTGTATTTGACGCCATCGGGGCCTACCAGCTCACCGCTTTGTGGACTGTAGATTGCCGCGGGGCCCCCTGCGGGAGTGTAGACGCACGGGTTGGGCTGCTGTCCATTGCACTGCACCGAACCGGAACTTGGCCGCTGCAGCGGATCGCTGACGGGAGGTGGTGTCCCCGCCACCTGATCGGAGGGCAGCGGGTTGAGGCCATTATTGATCGACGGCGCCGGTATCACCGCACCCGGATCCACTGGCTGATCGCAGCGCGCCGCGGGTGCGGGGCAGTTGCGAATCTGGTTCGGGTCCCCGTACCAGGGATTGGTGCCCAACGGGACATACGGTTCGTTGCTGCGGCATTCGCGCGGCGTGGCCGCCCGCTTGCCGGGGACGTCGGCGCAGGGATAGTTACGGGCACCGCGAACCACGTTCGGGGCTTCCTTCGGGATCTTGCAGTAGGCCGGCGTTATCGGCCCCGGCCTACTGTCCGAGGGGGATCTCCATTCTGATGCCGGCATGAACCCGGTCAGGCACGGTGGTGTGACGTTGATCGGCGTGTTGAAGGAAAGAGCAAATGTATGCGGGTAAGGAGCGGTCAGGCTCTCACCGAACGCGGGGACTTGCGGCAGTATCACCAGCAATTGCTCTATGTTCTTGTTGTAGCGCTTGAGCATGTCGGCCACGACCTCGACATTTGCCAGCGTCTGCGGCAGCGTCTCACGCACGTCGCTGAACACCGTGTTGATCTGATCGGCAGTCGGCGCAGCCTGGGACAGGATGCCTTTGAGATTCTCGTCGTTGTCCGCGGTCT
Organism: Mycobacterium sp. NGS62; assembly: GCF_059812285.1. Lineage (NCBI taxonomy): Bacteria > Bacillati > Actinomycetota > Actinomycetes > Mycobacteriales > Mycobacteriaceae > Mycobacterium > Mycobacterium sp. NGS62. The sequence continues at coordinate 3,342 of NZ_JCALCK010000026.1, forward strand.
GCGCGGTCAGGACGTTTAGGTTGCGCGCCCAGCGCTCGATGGCGTCGCCCGAGTTGACCTGGCTCTCAAGAATTGGTGCGGAGTTTTGGACGATGTCGTTGACGCTGCCAAGGTTGGCCTCGAAGTCACCGGCGATCGCCTGGGTCGAGTCGACCAGCCGCTGCAGCGCCGGACCCAGCCCGCCGACCCCTTGGGCCATCTCGTCGAGCAGTGCGGTGATCTTCCCCTTGGGCAGTACGTCCAGCGCGTGATAGACGCTGTCCAGCGTTGGCCCGATCGGGCTGGGCACTGTGCTCTTGGTGATGGTCTGCCCGGGTGAGAAGTACTTGTCCGCGTTACCTGTCGCCAAGTCAACGTATTGCTCGCCGACCGCCGACACCGAGTGCACGTTAGCCGAGGCGTCGACCGGGATCTTGTACTGGTCGCTGATACTCAATGTCGCCCGAGCGCCCTGTTCGGTGGGCTCGACGCTAGTGACCTTGCCGATGCTGACACCGCGGTAGGTGACGTTGGCCGTCGGATACAGACCGCCCGACGCGGGCAGGTCCACCTTCAGTGTGTATTGGTCTATGCCGGCCGCGCTCGGCAACCGAAGGTAGTACGTGCCCAGCGCAATCATCGCGACCACGGTCAGGAGGGTGAAGACAATCAACTGGTTGCGGACGACGCGGGTCAACAACATGCGCTACTCGTCCCTTTCCACAGGCGCGTCGGTCGGATTGGGGGTGTACCGCAGGTCTGGGAGCATCGAGTTCGGATCACGGCCCCACGACTGCTCCAGCGCGCGCAGCGCACCGGAGAATCCGGTTCCGCTGAGGATCGCGTTGTCAATTGAACTCAACGTGAGGTCCAAGACGATCGAGACGTTGAGGGAGTCGCCCTTCACCAGCTTAGGGATGCTGTCGGCGCTGAAAGGAAGGGTCAAGAGGATCTTGAGTGTTTCGACTATATCGGTCGCGGCACGGCTGGTCTGCTTGAGCGGCCGCTGCAGCAGCCGCAGGTCCTTATCCAGGTTGGGACGCGCCGCCGACAAGGTCTGATCAACGACGTCACTTAACCGCCCCAACGCAGTGGTCGCGTCGGCGAACAGAGCGCGTTGATCGGCGAAATGTTTGACCAGCGGCGGGAGTTCGGTCAGAACACGGTCCAGGGTGTCGGACCGGTTAGCCACATACGTCAACAGCCGGTTGGTGGAATCGATGGCGCGAGTGAGCTCGTCACGTTGCTCGTTAAGCTGCGCGGTGAAGATGTCGAGCTTGCCGAGGAAATCATGAATCTGATCGGCCCGCCCGGTCAGGACGTTGTTGACCTCGTTTTGAATCACTTCGATGTTCGGGATACCGCCGCCGCGCAGCACCGCGGCGAAACTGGCCAAAACACGCTCGGTGGTAGGGTAAGCTGACGACTTCTGCAGCGGTATCGTGTCGCCATCCCGCAACGGCTGCGGTGATGGGGTGGTCGGCGCGGCCAGTTCCACATGCTGAGAACCTAGCAGGCTGGTCTGCCCGACCTTGGCGGTGGCGTTCTTCGGTAGCTGCACTCTCTTATCCAGATCCAAAGTCAGCGTCGCTATCCAGTTTTTCATGTTGATCGCGCGTACCCTGCCGACGAAGACGTCGGCCACCCGCACCCGGCTGTTGGCGTTCAAGGCCAGCGTGTCCGGCATCTGCACATAGATGGTGTAGGAACCGGGGCCGGTTCCCGGGCCACCGGGCAGCGGCACATTCGCGATACCGCGCCAGCTGGCGCATGACGTCAGTATCGTCGCGGCGAGAAGCACCACCACAACCCGCGTGATCCCCCTGCGCATCCTCACGGGCCAGACTCTGTCGCTGCGGGCGCCTCGGCGGCGCGGGGGGCGTCGGCCGGCGGCGCCGCCGGCGTCGGTGACGGCAGCGGCTGCGGGTACCACGGCGGCGGCAACGGATTGTTCTGGTCGTACGCATTCGGCGGCCCGGGTGGGGTCTGTCGGTTTGACTGTACGGGCGCGATGTTGGGGCCGCCCATCAGTTCAGCCAGCGAGTCCGGGGTCAGCAGGCTCGCGGTAGGCGTCCCCACCTGTACGCCTTGCATGCCGGGCGCCACGATCCAGCCTGCCTCGTGGTTGCCGTGTGACAACGGTGTGTCCGGTGCAAAGATCCCGGGGACGGTGGTGTCCTTGTACCCCGGTGGCGGTCGCAGCCGCTCCTCGGAGTAGGCAACGTTCTTGGGCAGTAGATCGGCGGTGGTGAACAGGTTCACGCCGAACGGCGGGAAGTTGAACTTGATCGCATCCAGGATCGGCGCCAGGAATTGCGCGCACTGTTCGGCGGACTCCTGATAGCCCAGCCGGCTGCCGGCCTGAATCGCGCTGCAAATAAACTGCATCGGGTTGGCGAAGTTGGAGACAGCGAATTCCCCGGTCAGCCCGTGGAGCGGCTCGTAGATGGCCAGCGCGCTGGCGCCGAAATGGGGAGCGGCGTGCAGTGTCTGCTCCAACGCGTCCAGCGGGTCGGGTTGAAGCAGCGCGGTGGTCACGTCGGCGAGGTTGTCGACGTCGTGGGCGAGCACCTCACGGTTCTCGGTGAAAAACTTGCGCGCCGCGGGGAGCAGATCGTCGACCTGCTGGATCGCGATCGCGAGCCCGCGGTCGGAGCTGGTGAGCGAGTTGGTGAATTCGGCGAAGTCCTTGTTTAATGCCACGAACCGCTGGTCGTCCTTGTGCAGGGCGTTGACGAACAGCGCCAGGCTGCGCACCACGGCGAAGAAGTCGCCGCGGCCCTCATTCAAGGCGGTCAGCGCAGTCGACAGGCTATTAAGGGTGGTGCTGATCTGCTTGCCCTTGCCGGCCAGCCCGTCGGCGAAGGATTCGATGATGTCACCGAAGGGACCCTCGGACTGCTCTGGTGTAGGACCGAGCTTGGAGATGATGTTAGTGATGCTGTTGCGCAGCTGGTCCCATTCCACCGGCACCTGGGTGCGCTCAACGGGAATCACCGCGTTGTCAGCCAGTACCGAGCCGCCCTCGTAGGGCGGCTCCAACTGAATCGTCCGCGACGCCACAAGGGTGGGATTGAGGATCACCGCTGAGGCGTCGGCGGGCACCTTGTACTTGTTGTCGTAGTGGAAGGTGACCTTCATCTTGTCGCCGGCCGGCTCGATCTTGTCGATCGCGCCCACCCGCACACCCATGATCTGGACCTTGTCCCCGGGGTAAAGAGCGTTCGCGAGCGGGAAGTAGGCCACGACGGTGTTGTTGGTCAGCTTGTGGTAAAGATCGCGACCGACGAACGCGATCACGAGGGCCAGCAGCACTACCAGCGACCCAACGATCAACGACGTGCGAGACATTTTCGGCAGCCGCAGGCTGCGGATATCGAAGACTGTGCTCAATTCTGGCTACCTCCTGTAACCCTGCTGCCTCCGGTTCCGCCGGGCGTGATGAACGGGGCCGGCAGCTGCTGTCCAGGTCCGGGTGGCGCAGCCGGTCCGGGTGGCAGCGCCGGCGCGAATGTCGACGGCGGTGGAGCCGGTCCGGCCGGTTGCAGGTTCTCGGTGCGTGCCCCCGGCGGCGCATTCGGCGGCAGCGGCACCGGTTTGCCCGGAACGTCCGGGGCCGGCTCGCCCGGCCGCCCGGCAATCGGGATGCCCGGGGTCGGCGGCAGACCGTTCGGGTTCGGCGGCGACGTCAGCACGTCGGGCAGACCCGGATAGGGGCCGTTAGGCCCGAACGGACCCTGGTTTTGGTCGATGCCCCCACAGGGCATCGGGTTGCCCGGCCGCGGCAGCAGCTCTGGTGGTGGAGCGTATGAGCACGGCGATCCGGGCGCCACAGCCGGTCCCGGGTGATCCGGAGTGCCCTCCAGTACCGGCGGCGCCGGCGGCGGGGCACCATTGGGGAACCGGGTGCCGTTGGGGTCGGGGAACCGGAACGCGGGCAGCCCGGCGCTGCGCCAGAATTCTTCCGGGTCGATGCCCCGCTTCTCAAAGGCGGCATCGACCCACGGCTGCAGGATCTGGTAGGGCAGCAGGTTGACCAGAGCCACCTTGAAATACGGTCCCGACGCGACCGCCTCGGCCAGCGCCGTGGAGTAGTGACTCAGAGCGGGGAGCCACTCGACGAGATCTTTTTTGTGCTTGACCAGCAGGTCGCTGACCGTGCGCAACTGCTCGAGCAAGTGATGTAGGTTAGGGTTGTCGTCGATCACACCCTTCAGCTGGGTCGAGACGGCGGCGATGCGGCCCAGCAGCGCATCCATCGCGCTCTTGCGCTGGTTGAATGCCCCCAGCAGCGTCTGCGCGTTGACCAGCAGCCGGTCGACTTGTTTGCTACGGTCGCCGAGGATGCTGGCCACCTGGTTGGCCTGGCCCAGCAGATGTTTGATTTGCTCGTCGCGTGTGCCGATGGTGTCGGAGAATTTCGCCACTCCGTCCAGCGCTGCGCTCAGGTGCGGGTAGGTCTGATCAATCGTCTGCGACAAGACATTCAGCGAGCGTTTGACGGTGTCGATGTCCCACCCAGCAGCGGCCTTCGTGACGTCGAAGAACGCGTCGTAGATCTGATACGGGGTGGTGCTTTGCCCCAGCGGCAGCGTTGCGTTCGGATGCAATGGCTGGGTGCCCCGCGGCTCGATCTCGAGCACCTTCTTACCCAGGATGGTGTCGGTGCGGATTGCGAGCCGGCTCTCGGTGCCTATGGTGGCGGAGCCGATGGAAAACGTCATCACGACATGGTTGCCAGCGATCTCGACTGCCCGCACGGTGCCGACATCCATACCGGCGACGCGTACTTTGTCGCCCTTGTTCACTCCACCTGTGTCACTGAACTGCCCGTGGTAGGTGGGCTGGGCGAACAACGCCGGAATGCTGGTGAAGGTTTGGCCCACGCCGATCACCAGCACCGACACGATAATGCCCATCACCCCGATCCGGAACCGATTGGGGGGTTGAAGAGTTCTCATTGCGGTGTGCACCTCCCCGTCGGCTGCCGGGTAAGGTTGACCGTACGGACGGGGCCGCCGGGCTGCAGTCCGTTGAGCATGACCGAGATGTCGCACGCGTAGAAAGTGAAGAAGTCACCGTAGCGCCCCCCGATACCTCCTATGGTTTTCGCCGCGGCCGGGACGTCCCGCAACACCCCGTCGACGTAGTCGGCCCTATCGACCAGCGCTTCCAAAACGCCCTCCAGGTAGCCGACGCCGGTCTTGAGCTGGGGCCGGTTGTCGGCCAGCAGGTCGGCCAACGTTCCGGCAGCATTGCTGATGTGCGCGGTGCCGGCAGCCAGCGGGTCGGCGTGGTTGTTCAGCCCCGTGATCAGTTTCTCGACGTTGTCGACGGTCTGGTCGAATTCCTGGCGATGCCTGACCGTGGTGTCCAGCACGGTGTTGAGGTTGCTGATGATCTCGCCGATGGCCTCGTCACGCTCGGCGATGTGCGCGGTCAGTTGCGCGGTCTGGTCGAGGATGTCGTTGATGGTGCCGCCCTGGCCCTGGAAAACGGTGATAATCGATTGGGCGATGTTGTTGACCTTGTCCGGATCCAGCGCCCGAAACAGTGGCTTGAAACCACCGATGAGCGCATCGAGATCCAGAGCCGGTTGGGTGTGCGACAGTGGGATAAATCCACCCGGCGGCAGCACCCGGTCAGCACCGTCGCCCTGGCCGCGTTTGAGCTCCAGGTAGCGGTTACCGATCAGGTCGGCATACCGGATGTGTGCGGTCGTGGACTGATACAGCGGCAGTGAGCGGTCGGCCTCGAAGTCGACTCGTACCCGATGACCGCCGTCCATGAGCTGCAGCTTTTTGACTTTGCCGATCTCCACTCCGGAGGCGCGGACAAACTGACCGTCGCGCAGCCCGCTGGCACTGCTGAACTCCGCAGCATAACTGTACGTCTTCTCGAAGCGCATCTGCCCGAAAATCACCCCGATAGCGACGGTGAAAAACGCCAGCACCAACGAGGAGATGCCGAGCCTGATAGCGGTGCCGGTGATTTTCATGGGTTGATCGTGTTCTCCCCCCATTGACGGCCCCACACGTGTTCGAGCGCTTGGGGCTGGCCGCCGAGTTCAAAGTGGTTGTACGCTGCGATGCTGACACCGCTGTCGGTCACCAGGTACGGCGACGGCCATAGGTCCCGGGTGATGGTCTGCCAGCAACCCGGTTTCCCGCCAGGTCCGCCGTGAGCGTTTACCCGCGGCAGGTTGTCGGGATAGACGTACGGGTTTTCCCCACCCAGGATCGAGCCGGTTACCCTAATCGCGTAGCCGTTGCCGCTCTCCCCGTCCGTCACCTTCGGCAGCACGATGGCGCCGTGGTGGAAGGTGCAGTAGAGTTCGGGGCTGTAAGTGTCGAGCAGCTGGGAGGTCGGCACCAGGTCGTTGACCGCGCGCACCAGATACGGCTCGCCCTGGCCAACGACGTCGGCACCGGTGTTGCCGACTCCGACTGCGGCCAAGAGCGCGGCGTCCACATCTTTTTGCTGCTGGTTGAACGTGCGCGCCGTGGTCACTGCGTTGTCGAGGGCGTTCCACAGATTCGGCGACGCGTTGGCGTAGATATCGCCTAGATCCGCCAACCGCTGGATGTCATGGCGAATCTGGGGCATCTGCGGGTTGATCTCATCCAGGATGGCGTTGCCGTCGGCGATCGAGGCGCCGAACTTGTCGCCCAGACCGTTGAGCGCCTCGGCCGCCGCCGACAGCGTCAGGTTCACCTTGACCGGATCCAGCTTCTCTGAGATCTGCATGATCGTCTCGAACAACGTGTTGAACTCCGTTGTCACCGATCTCGCCTCAATCACACCGGTCGGTGTAATCCGTTGCTGAGTAGGATGTTTCGGTGAGGTCAACGACACGTACTTGTTGCCGAACACCGTGGTGGCCGTGATCGCGGCATCCACATTGGCCGGAATCAACCTCATATACTTCGGTGTGATATTCAGCCGCAGCTTGGCCGCCGGCTCGCCGTCCTGTTCGATCTCCGAAATGCTGGCCACCCGGCCGATCTGCACCCCGTTATAGGTGACCTTCGACCCGACATCCAGCACCAAACCCGATCGGCTCGCCAACATCGTCAATGGCGTCTTGGGTGTGAAGCCACCCCGAAACTGGACCCACACGACGATCAGCACGACTGCGACGGTGAGCCACAAGAGCAGACCCGCTGGTTTGCGGAGCCGGATAAGTGGCCGTTGCTGCTTGCCTGAAGTCGCCATGGCGGTTACACCGTGAGGTTGAAGTTCGGGTTGACGCCGTACAGCGCCAACGAAGCCAGCAGCACCACCGACACGATCGCGATCAGCGAGGCGCGCATCGACCGGCCGACCGCCACGCCGACGCCAGCCGGACCGCCGCTAGCGTAATAACCGAAGTAGCAGTGGTTCAGCATCACGACGACCGAAATGACGATCGTCTCAGCAAGCGAGTACCAGAAGTCGTTGATCCGCAAGAACGTATTGAAATAGTGCTCGTAGGTGCCGATGGACTGGGCATAGAACAAGGTGGTGACCACCTGCGCGGAAAAGAACGATAGCAGAATCGATATCGTGTAGAGCGGGATGATGACAACGAACGCGGCAATGCTCCGGGTGGACACCAGATACGAGACCGACTTGATGCCCATCACCTCCAGTGCGTCGATCTCCTCGCTGATCCGCATGGCACCCAATTCCGCGGTGGCACCGGCTCCGACAGTGGAGGCCAACGCCTGACCAGTCACAATCGGCGCGACCACTCGCACATTGGCCAGCGCCGCGAAAAACCCGGTGAATGCCTCCACGCCGATATTGCCCAGCGAGGCGAACCCCTGAATCGCGATCAGCGAACCGGCCGACAGTGTCACAAAGCCGATGATCGCCACCGTGCCGCCGATAGCGGCCATCGCGCCGGTGCCCATGCCGATCTCGGCGATCAGCCGCAGGATTTCCCTGCGGTAATTCCGCCAACCGTGCCCGAGATAGCCCAACACGGTGATGACGAACACCGCGACATCACCGGAGCTATCCAGCGCCCGGCCCGGCGCGCCGGCCCACCCGGTGGCTCGCCCGTAAGCGCGAGGGAAACGCGAGCGGAGTACAGTTGCGGTACCCAACCTCAGCGCCCCGTTCCGAACCGGACACCGATGGTGGTCAGCACCACGTTGACCGCGAACAACGCAAGCACGGCCAGCACCAGCGTCTCATTCACGGCGGTGCCCACGCCCTTGGGTCCACCGCCGGCCGTTAGCCCGCGATAGCAGCCCACCAACCCGGCGATCAGCCCGAATGCGGTGGCCTTCGCAACTGAGATCAGCACCTCCGGTAACCCGGTGATCAGGGTCAGCGTCGAGACGTACGCGCCCGCCGAGACGTTCTGGATATACACACCGAAAAAGAACCCGCCGACCAGCCCGATAGCGATCACCGCACCGTTGAGCAGCAGGGCTACACACGTCGACGCGACAACCCGGGGAACCACCAGTCGATGGATCGGATCGATGCCCAACACCTCCATCGCGTCGATCTCCTCGCGAATGGTCCGCGCGCCCAAATCCGCACAAATGGCGGTGGAACCGACCCCGGCGACCACCAGCACCGTTACCAGCGGGCCCAGTTGGGTGACCGCGCCCAGCGCAGCGCCAGCGCCGGAGACGTCGGCGGCGCCGAACTCGGCCAACAGGATGTTCAACGTGAAGATGATCAGCACGGTCAGCGGGATCGCAACCATGGCGGTGGGCAGAAACGACACCACCAACAGAAACCAGCTCTGCAGGATGAATTCGCGCCATTGGAACGGCCGGGTAAGCGCCTTGCCGGTAAGCACACACATCCGGTAGAAGCCACCGACGGCATCAACCGCCGGTCTAGCCTGGTCGCGCAGGTAGACAGTCAAACCGGTCGACGTCGTCACCGTTGCCCCCCGGCCACAGGACCGTGTGCGTGGCGCTGCAGCAGCTGATCGTCGTGCAGCACAGTCACCAAAGCCGTGCCCAGCGGGCCTAGTTGGGTGATCGCGCGTAACCCAGCGCCACCGCCGGAGCTTTTCGCGGTGCCGAACTCTCGCAGCAAGATGTTGAGCGTGAAGGTGATCAGCACCGTCGGCGGCATGGAAACCGCGGCTGTCGCCAGGAACGACACCTGCATCAAAAACCGAACCTGGACGATGAACTCACGCCATTGGAGCGGTCGCACCAGCGCTTTGCCGGTCTGCCCGCCCGTGCGCGAAAACCCGCTGATAGCCGCCAACGCCGGAATGGTCTGACCCGCAACGTAGTCGGTAAGGACGACTCTGGTCGTCGTCATCGGGTTATCCGGGCGACACGAACCGTTACGACGTGACGGTGCTTCGCCGATCCGCAACCGCCCTGACACGCGAGCGCCGTCAGCGCCGAAAGCCCGCTTTCCGATGTCGGAACCGATCCTTCCACTCACGTTTGCCACGCGATCATTATCATATAGACCGTATGTACAGTCAATCATTCGGCAAGCATAAAGTTGGTTGCCATAAGCTCTAGCGGACGGCGAACCCCACTAACCAGCGCACACACGCACGTCGAGTCATCGCGGCGCCAGCAGGCGGCGTCATGGCTGGAACCGTGCGTGTGAAACCGCGCAGCTTCGGACCGCCGCAATGGTCGTTGTCACCGTCGCCATACCTTCACTCGGCGGTATCGGCCAGCGCCGCAACGCATTCCCGTACGACAGTGACAATGCGGCCACACGGATCCGCCCACGTGCTCAACGGCAGGCGGTCGAGCAGCAGGCCGCCGAGGAAGATGTCGACAAAAGCGGCCCCGACCTGCTCGGGCGTGCGGAAACCGCCAGGTTCGAACCACACCCACATCCACTGCACGGATCCCCATAGCTGTAGAGCTGCCAGTTCGGCGTCTACCGGCCGGAACACGCCGGCCGCGATACCCTTGCGGATCTCATCGACGGTGTGAGCGTGTAGTTCGCGGCGCAGCTTGCGGACTTGGCGCATCGCTGGATCGTCCGATAGCTGCACCACCTCGCGCTGGGTGGCCACCGTGGCATGGCGGTCGAACACCTGCATGAACGCCGAGGCGTAGATAATCGCCGCGATGCGTTCCGGGGGAGTATCCAGGCGATCCCACGCCCTGCGCACCACGCTCAGCTGGCGAGTCAGGTGGCTTTCTTCCAGCTCCCGCAACATTTGGGCCTTGGTTCCGAAGTGGTGAACGATGGTGCCTTTTGACATGCCGAGTTCGGTAGCGACGTCGCCGATATTCGCTCTTTCGTAGCCGCGTTCGGCGACGTAGCGGACGAACGCGTCGAGAATCTCGCCCCGTCGGCCTGTTCTAGGCATCCGACCTCCGCAATACTAGCCGTACGTACGGTCACTATACGCTGCAGATGGGCCCTGTCACCACCCGGGGAAGCTCGAGGCCCGACCGGGCCGGCGGCACGATCAATGGCGCCGGATACCCGCACGCCAAGAGCAACTCGCGCGGGGCGAATCGCCTACTCAATCAGCACGCGCACCCGCGAGTGCGCGCCGACGACTGCGCCGCCGACGACCGGAGCGGAGTCAGGCCCGGACAGGGGCGTTATGAGTCCGCACCCCTGGACGCACTTGTGGATCGGAACGCACCGACGCTAACGTTCGACGCCTTCTGCGCGGCAACCTATTTCAGCTATGGTGCCGGGGTCTGGCGCCGTTACCACGTAGGTATTCGTCGCGCGGTCTGACACTACGCGGCCCTCGGTGTATATGTTCATCAGCTCTTCGCCATCCCGGTCTGCGACACACACGTAGGTATCGGTCTCGGCGTCGTAGGTGAAGCTGACCCAAGCCAATAGATACGCCAAGCAGTTGCCCTGGCGGTCGACGATGACGAGCTTGTGGGCGCCGGACTCCTTCAGCAGCTTTGCGTCTTGCGCTCGCTTCTGAGCAGCATGGCTGCCGGACACTGCCGTGCCGTTGTGCATCTCGGTGTCGCTTTCGTTGTGGCACAAGGGATGTACTATCACAGGTTGTCTTCAGGTGAACGCGGCGGAGCTTGGTTGACCCGCGCATGCCTTGGCTCAATGACTGCGCCCCCTCCTCGGATGACATGGTTCTGACGCGCGGCAAAAAACGGCCAGACCCCAAGACATCCAGTAACCGATACTGCTTGTCACAGGCGGTCAGTATGCGCTACGTCACAGCGATCCGTCAACAGGC
>NZ_JCALCK010000027.1:0-11485 GCF_059812285.1 Mycobacterium sp. NGS62
GAACGACTCAACAAGGAGATCAAGCGCCGCGCTGATGTCGTGGAGATCTTCCCCAATCCCGCGGCGTTCCTGCGCCTGGCCACCGCCGTTGTCATCGAAGCCCACGACGAATGGCAGGTCACCCGCCGCTACCTCTCCGATATCTCCATGGACGAACTGCGTGTGGTCATCGCCGCCAAACACGCCGCCGCAGCACTTGCGAAACAACACCAAATCACCTAGCGTTCAACATGACTCGTTGATCGCACAGCGTGAGCCACGCCAGATCCGAAGTCCACCACTCCTCGGGACGCTATCGGTATTAGCCCAGCGGCTGTGATCGTTGGCAGCAATGTTGTTGCATGCGAGACGATGAAGAACCGGGTACTAAAGGTGCCACCAACGTGTCGTGCCACCCAATCAGGAAAACGGGACCAATTCCTCGCCGACATGAATCCAGATCGCTGCGGTAAGCGCCAGTTATCTCCAGTCGTGGATCTCCACGCAACGATTCTGGCGCCAAAGAAGGTCGCTGTCGAACGCGCGGGTTAAGTTACGGTGGTTAGGCGCTGTGCACATCGGATGCAGAGTTAACGATAGTACTGTTCGGCCGGGCCGAAAGGGCCGTTCAAACACGCGTGAGGAACACCCCGCACACTCCAAACCCACGTACATATAACCAATTCGGGGGCGGCCGGTGCGCAGCGTCCCGGGCAGCAGTGGTGGCGAAGTTCTCTTCACGCCCGGCTACGGCAGTGACGGCAGTGTGATCTCCGACGGCAGCGTGATCTCCGACGGCAACGTGATCTCCGACGGCAAGGACGGCAGTTGAAAGCCGCCCGACGTGGTGGTGCTCGGCGCGGTGGTCGTAGTCGTGGTCGTAGTTATGGCGGGAATGCCGCCCTGGTTGCCAGTGAACAGGGCGATCAAGCCGAAGATGATCAGCGCAACCAGGATCGCGACGACCACTCCCAACAACACCACGGGCCTGCGATACCACCGGGTGGAGGAAGGCTGTTTTCGACCCTGGCCAGAAGCTGTGTACCGGCTCTGGTCGTCGCCACCGTTGTTGGGAGACTCGTAGCGCGTCACGGTGGCCGATCATAGCAGCCACCACTCGAAGGCCACAGGCGTGGAACTTCCAGATCGACGACCGCAAGTAGGCTCGGCGTAACTGACCTTCCAGCCGAAATCTTAAAGCCCAGACGCTAGATCGATAACGCCATCGCTGAACTGGGCGACGCAGGCCCAATCAAGACCGACGTGTTAGGAGAGGGAGAACCGGCTACTGCGGGTATTCAACCCGCATTGGTGCGCGAAGGCACCACGGCCCGATCATACGCAACACATCGTTGCGGCCATGCTGTCCTTCCCGCCGGCATTATCCTTATGGCACTAAAACCCTCGGCCATCACGGGGTTTGCGCGGATGGCAGCAATTGAACTGCAAGGGCGCATCATCGAAGAGCCCTGTGTCGTACCGCGGCCTGAACTACCGTTCCTACATCCACACCGTCGGCGAATTCCTCCCGCAGCTGGAAGGACATGACGCAGGCGCTGCCTCACACCGACGCATGGAGAGTGGCAGCATCGGCGCGACGAACGGTGTTGAGCTGGCCGCTTTTGTGCCCTGATCGCGTTTCATGCTCCGCGCGGCGCGACGGCGCAGGGGGTCAGTCGGCGGTAGCCGGTCCCGACGCCTCGATTGTTCGCTTGACGTACTCCAGCTCGGTACGGGCATGCGCCCGGTCTTTGTCGAGTCCCTTGAACAGCCGTGTGAACGCGAACTCGGCGAGGCGGCCGGTCCCAGAATGCGGAAACGTCGCCCACACCCGCGCACTGAGTTCACTCACTGCACCGCCCCGCGGTCGAACCCGCCATGTCACGCCCTCCTGAACTGGCACCGACAGGCCAAGCCAGCGGTAGCTCGCCTTGCCTTCCCAGGTGAGAGCCACGCCCGGCTCCACAGCAGTGATCCGTCCGGCGGCTTCCCCGGCTATGCCGCCAATCTTTTCCCGGATTCGTAGTGTGGCACCCAGCTCGGCTGGTCGGCGATCATCAAGATGCTGTAACGCCTGGTGCCCGCTCTTTGACGGCAACCGCCAGCCATCGATGTTGCGCAGAACGTCCCACACCCGTTGGCACGGGGCATCAACGTTGACCGAATCGGTGAACGCGATCGTTCACACCTCCTTGCCTCGTTCCATCGCCTTTGATAGACAGAAACATATGCGCATTAAAGCATGCAACGATGTCGCCGGCGGCGCAAGCCCGTTGGCTGACCGTTGTCCCACCGTCGCGAGTTCGGTGCCCGGTGACGCCAGGGTGGTCGCTCGTACCGGTTTCACGGCCCGGGCGGCGGTGAGCGCGGTTGCGCAACCGAGCCTCTGCACGTGCTCCCGGCATCGGTATTGCCGATGAGTCCGAAACTTGACGACGTCCTCGCTGATCAGGGCGATGCGGTTGATTCGCGGTATCACCCCTCAGCGGCGCTACGGCGACAGCTCAATAAGGTGTTCCCCACGCATTGGTCGTTTCTGCTGGGCGAGATCGCCCTGTACAGCTTCATCGTGCTAGTGATCACCGGGGTGTATCTGACCCTGTTCTTCGACCCGTCGATGACAGAGGTCACCTACAACGGGGTGTACCAACCGCTGCGGGGCGTGGCGATGTCGAAGGCCTACGAGTCGGCGCTGGATATCAGTTTCGAGGTACGCGGTGGGTTGTTCATCCGCCAGGTCCACCATTGGGCGGCGTTGATGTTTGCCGCGGCGATCATGGTGCATCTGGCCCGAGTCTTTTTCACCGGGGCCTTCCGGCGGCCGCGGGAAGCCAACTGGGTGATCGGCGCGCTGCTGCTGATTCTGGCCGTGTTCGAGGGCTACTTCGGCTATTCGCTACCCGATGACCTGCTGTCGGGCACCGGCCTTCGTATCGCGTTGTCGTCGATCACGATGAGCGTTCCGGTGATCGGCACGTGGCTGCACTGGGCGCTGTTCGGTGGCGATTTTCCCGGCGACATCGTCGTTTCGCGCATGTACGCCATCCATATCCTGATATTCCCGGCGATCTTTGCGGCACTCATCGGCGTGCACTTGGCGTTGGTGTGGTTTCAGAAGCACACCCAGTTCCCCGGTCCCGGCCGCACCGAGACCAACGTGGTGGGTGTGCGGGTGATGCCGGTCTTCGCGGTTAAGTCCGGCGCGTTCTTCGCGATGACGGTTGCCATTTTGGGTCTGATGGGTGGGCTGTTGCAGATCAACCCGATTTGGAATCTCGGTCCTTACACGCCGTCGCAGGTGTCGGCCGGTTCCCAACCCGATTTCTATTTGATGTGGACCGAGGGACTGGCCCGGCTCTGGCCGGCGTGGGAACTGTACGTGTGGGGCCATACCGTCCCCGCGGCGTTCTGGGTGGCGCTGATCATGGGAGTGGTGTTCGTGCTGCTCATGAGTTATCCGTTCATCGAGAAAAAACTCACCGGCGACAACGCACACCACAACCTGTTGCAGCGTCCGCGCGATGCGCCGGTGCGCACCGCCATCGGGGCGATGGCGATTTCCTTTTACCTGGTGCTGACCTTCAGCGGAATGAACGACATCCTGGCCTATACGTTTGATGTCTCGCTGAACGCCACGACTTGGATCGGTCGCATCGGGATGGTGGTGCTGCCGCCGATCATCTACTACATCACGTACCGGTGGTGTGTCGGGCTGCAGCGCAGCGACCGCGCGGTGCTACAGCACGGCGTCGAGACCGGCATCATCAAACGCCTTCCGCACGGCGCCTACATCGAAATACATCAACCGCTCGGAGACGTCGACGAGCACGGCCATCCGATTGCCCTGGAGTATCAGGGCGCGGCGGTGCCCAAGCGGATGAACAAACTCGGTGCCGGCGGAACTCCGGGCGCGGGCAGTTTGCTGCGTCCGGATCCTGTGGAGCAAAGCGACGCGCTCACCCGGGCCGCGCACTTCGCCGAGCAGCGCGCCATCGCCACGCTGCGGCAACACCAGACGATCAGTAGTTCCGGCGACGGGCAACTGGCCAGAGATGACAACCAGAAAGCCCCGTAAGAGGGCTCATCGCACATGACGTGCAATTTGACCATGACCACCACATCTGGCCTTACGGCCAATCCACATCGGCCGACTAACGCGATGGTGCTGACCGCCGCATACCTGGTTGGCGAATCGGCGACCTTAGCACAGCGTGAGACTTTCCCAGTTTCGCATTGGCGGGCCGATCGGCCGACGAGGTGCTGGCTGCCAGAAGCCAGCGTGCAACAAATTTGCCGGCCGTAGACCGGATGCGCTTGGTCACCTGGTGGGTCGGCAGGCAGCGGCGGCCAACGGGCTACTAGCGCCGCTGGCGAAATCGACGCGTCGCTGGTCCAGGTGGCCGTGCTCACCAACAGGTGCCGAATAGATTCGGCGGCGATGTAGGGCTCCGTCAGCCTAATCGGGCTCTTCGGATCTTGCCGGGGTGCTGTGTTCATCGGACGACGATGGATGTGAGAACCCGCCAGTTGGGCTTACCGGCGTAGAGCAGTGCTCGGACGCGGTAGTTCTCGAAGTTGGTGAAGCCGTAGCCGATGCGTTTGATGCGTTTGATCAGGTTGTTGAGGGCCTCGGTGGGCCCGTTGCTGACGCGGGCGATGTGGAAGTTGCAGACCTTGTCGAACCAGGCTTTGAGGGTGCGGGCGAGTTTGTTCAGTTCGGGCGGCAGGCCCGGGCGTAGGCAGTGGTCGATCAGTTCGGAGAGCATCGCGCGGGCGGTGTGGATGTCGGTGCAGCGGTAGAATTCGCGCAGTCGTTCCTTGACGCGGTAGGCCAGGGCGACTTCGCCGCGGGGATCGCCCAGTTGCAGTAGTGAACTCAGGCGTTGGGTGGCCTTGGCATCGAGGCGTTCCTCACCGGTGAGCAGCACCCGTCGGACGCGGTAGAGAGGGTCGTGACGCCGGCCGCGGTGGCCTTTTTGTTCACGCTGCACGCGTCGTCGAATCTCGTCGAGGGTCCGGTTGGCCAGTTGCACGCAGTGGAAGGGATCGACGACCTGCTGCGCCCGGGGCAGCATCACCGTGTAGACCGCGGCGTAGGTCGCCGACATGTCCAGGGCGCCGAAGCGGATGCGGTGTTTCCAGGCCAGGGGTTGTTGGTCGATCCAGCCGGCGACATCGACATAGCTTCGGGTGGGCAGGATCTCGATGATCTGGTGGTTGGCGACATCCGCGACGGTGGTCGCATACGAGCGGCCCCGGCGGCTGCACAGTTTCACAAACGAGGTCTCGTCCAAGCCGATCGCGGACGTGGCGTTCAGGCGACGCCGGTCCGCAGCAAGCAGCGCCCGACCGTAGGTCATGACCGCGTCGTTGACGGTGTGCCAGTCGCAGGACAGCTCACCGGCGACATCGGAGACCGCACGACCGGTCCCGACCTGCATGGTCGCCCATTTGGCGCAGCGGGTCGTCAGCAGGCAGTTCTTGGCCGCGATGCGATGGTCGGCACTGGTCCAGCTCGCCCCCGCACAGCCGGGTCGCCGGCAGATCAAACGGTGCTTGCGCCACGCCAGACGCATCGGCTGGCCGTAGACGGGCAGGTCGACATAGCGCACCGTCGGCCGCTCCTTGATCTGGCCGGCGCCCCCGCAAGTCGGGCATAACCGATCGACGACGGTCTGCTCGATTGGCGAGTCCCCGTTGCTGAGTCCACCCGGTTTTAGAGTCGGGTTTGTTTGATCCGGATTCAGTTGATCTCGCAGGCCATCGGGGCGTGGGTGTGCCTGCATGCCGCAGCGTACTCGGCCGGGGTGCGATAACCCAGCGCCGAATGGCGGTGTCGGTGGTTGTGCTCATGTTTGAAGTCGCCGATGACCACGCGGGCCTCGAACAGGGTGTTCCAGTGGTTGCGGTTGAGGCACTCCTTGCGTAGCCGGTTGTTGAACGATTCGATGTAGCCGTTGTCCCAGGGGCAGCCGGGCGGAATATAGACCATGCCGGTCTTGTTCTCACAGAACCGTTGCAGCACTTGAGAAACCAGCTCCGGGCCGTTGTCCATCCGCAGTACCTTCGGCGGCCCACCGGCCGCCGCGAAAGCCTTCTCCAGCTCGGTCACAAGTCGTTCAGCGGTGACCGAACGCTCGACGATGTGCATCAGCGAGCAGCGGGTGTGTTCGTCGATCATCGACGCAATCTTGATCGCCTTCCCGTCGGTGGTGGAGTCGAACTGGAAGTCAATCGCCCACACCACGTTCGGGGCATCGGCCTCGATCGGCGGGACCGAGGACACCCCGGCCCGCTTGCGCGGGCTGTGCACCCGCACCTGCAGGCCTTCTTCGCGCCAGAGTCGGTGGACCTTCTTTTTGTTGACCTCACGGCGTTCGTCATAGCGCAACGCCGCCCAGGCACGCCGGAACCCATGACACGGGTGTTTGGTGGCATAGCAGCGCAGCCAGGCCCTCATCTCGGCGTCCGGATCGGCCGGGGTCTGCGCCGCAGGCAGCCGGCGGTAGGTGGAGCGGGCCAGCCCAACGGCCTTGCACGCTAACCGTTCCGACATACTCAAGGTCTGCCTGAGCATGTCCACAGCGCGGCGCTTGGCAGCTGGGCTCAGAATTTTCCCTTCGCGACCTCCCGCAGCGCGTCCTTTTCCAGTTCGGCATCGGCCAGCAGCCGCTTGAGGCGGGCATTCTGCTCGCGCAGGTCCTTGAGTTCCTTAGCGGCATCGGTGTCCATACCGCCATAGGCGCGCCGCCAGTTGTATAGCGTGGCCGCTGAGACGCCCAGTTCGGCGGCGATCTCCTCGCCCGTCTTGCCCTCGGCAGCCAACTCGTCCGCGCGGCGCAACTTGCGCACGATGTCCTCCGCGGAATGGCGCTTACGACCAGCCATGTGTTTCATCGTCCCTTCCAGCCCGACCTCGGGCCACAGGACTCTAAAACTTGCTGGACTCATTCACCGGGGACACGCCACGATCACCAGCTCGACATCGGGACCGATACGTCGATAGGCCAGGACGCGGACATCCTTGAGCCCGACCAGGGCTTCGACGATCTGACTAGGCTCATAACGGACGAAGGTGCTTTTGAATTTGATGGTCACGCTTCAAAGACTCAGGCACCTTCGTTCCCCCAAACCGCAAGGCACGCCGACCTCAAAGCCAGCACCGGACCCCGCTGGAATCCGAAGAGCCCCAAAACGACACCGCGTTGGGCGCGCCGTTCGGCGGTCTCGGATAGGGTCCGCGAGCCGGTGAACCACCATACCACCATCGCGCTGGCCAATGCCTCGGGCGCGCTGCTTAGCGCCCACCCGGTTAGTGCGATGGACCTGACCGTTAGGCCCTGCCACAGCCCCACGACACCCTCGGTGAGCATCGCGATCAGGCTGACGCAGGCCAGCCGCCGCGCCCAGCGAGCGGCCCGGTGCCATCCCGCGTCCCACGCCAGCGACTTCGACGCGACGTGCGTGGACTCCGCGCAGCACACGTCATCTGTGAGCTCGGTGGCATCGCCGACTGGACGGAAGGTGCTCACAAGGTTGGCTCCGTTACCCAGGCGTCCGTGCCGCAGGTCGGGCACAAAGCCACCGCATGGCCCATCGCCGCCGACACCGCCGCGGAGCAGGTGGGCCCATCAACGAATGCGTGCTGCGTCAATTACAGCGAGGCCGGCCCTGCTGGGTCGGAGACCGCCACGCCCCGGTGACGGACAAGAGAAGGTGTTCCGGCACCACCGACTGCTCCAGCCCCACTAGCTGCAACTCACCAAAAGGCGTCAACCTCTTGCATTCAGCGACTTTACAGCCGATGCACAAAGCGCCCGGGACCGCCACATTCTGACAACTGGTCCGCTGACCCTAGGGCGTGGGCGGCGATCGAAAGGCACATGCGCCACCATCACACAATGGGTCCGCTGGGATCGTCAAGTCACTCGAGAATGTCCACATCGGCCCATCGATTGAACACGCCGCCTAACGCGAGGGCGGCAGGCTGGTTACGCCGCGCCGCTCACAAACCGAAGTGAATCGGGCCGGACGTGTTTGCTGTGGGGCCAATTGGAGCAGACCAGGCCTCTCGCATCGCGATAGACGTGGTACCGATATCGCTATTGAGGCCGACGATCTGACCTCGGTTGCGCCGCGACCTTTCGGGTCGTCGCGAGCCGAACTTGTCGACTTGCAAGGCATTCCACCATCAACGGTGACCTGTTTGAGCGTTGCCTAGCGCGTCGCCGCCGTGCTGGCGACCACCGGGCGGGCTACTCAATCCGATGCGGACCGGAGCCGCCATTGCATTTGTCCAGCCAGAAGGCGACCGTACGAGTCGGGATAGTGATGAAGCCAGGCTTGCCGCCCACTCGGTTTGGCAGCATATCGGCCCGGGTACGCGTGAAGCGGGGGCGTCCCTCCTCAGAAAATCACCAAAACATTGCGGTTGAAGAACAGGAGTGCACGTGACTACTACCAGCAGCATGCTGAAGACCTATCCCCAAGACCTCGGTGGCGTGGACAAAGCCAAGCTGACCGCCTGTATCGAGGCCTGTATCGAATGCGCACAAGCCTGCACAGCGTGTGCAGACGCCTGCCTCAGCGAAGCTGAGGTCGACCAGCTAAGAAAATGCATCCGCACCTGCCTTGACTGCGCGGACATCTGCGAGGTTACCGGCCGCGTCCTGTCCCGGCACACCGGCTATGACGCCAACCTGACCAAAACGGTGCTCGAAACCTGTGCCATCACGTGCAAAAGCTGCGCAGACGAGTGTGACGGGCATGCAAGCCATCACGAGCACTGCCGCGTGTGCGGAGAGGTTTGCCGCCGCTGCGAACGGGCATGCCGCGAACTCATCGGGTCGCTCGGCTGAAATGCTCGCCCGGCGCCCCGCAAGACTGCGACACTAGACAATGGCATTCTGCCTCCGGCTGTGACCGCTCAGGTGATGTAGTTGAGAGTGGTCATCATGCCGGCTTCTTGGTGATAGGTGTTGTGGCAGTGGAACACCCAGACGCCAGGGTTGTCCGCGACGAGGACGGCGGTCAATTTCTGCTTGGGCAGTACGTTGACGGTGTCTTTGCGCGGGCCGGGCTTGCCGTCGGGCTTGATCACCTGGAAGGTATGTCCGTGCAGGTGCATCGGGTGGTACATCATTGTGGTGTTGTCGAATGCCAGCGTGGCGCGTTGGCCCTGGCGGATCTGTAGCGGCTTGGACTTGCTGTAGGGCTCGCCGTTGATCATCCAGTCGTACTTCATCATGTCGCCATTCAAGACGACCGGGAGGTTAACGTCGGGTTTAGCAGGACCCAAATCGACTTCAGGTGCGGCGGTGAACATCTCGACGGTGCCGATTCGCTTGTTGAGTTCGGCCGGCTGAAACCCAGGGTCGGGGGCGCTGCCGGCGCCGGTGGAGAGCAGCGCCCGCGCAAGGGCGTTCTTGCCTTCGGCGAGGGCGACGAGCGGGAAAACGCCGTCGGCGGCGGTGACGACGACGTCGTAGCGTTCGGCCATGCCGATCAGAAGCGCGTCGACCTCGGTGGGCACTATGGGATAGCCGTCGGTGTGCGTGACGGTCATCGAGTGCCCGGCCAGTGCGACGCGGAACGCGGTATCGGAGCCGGAGTTGATGATGCGGATCCGGATGCGCTGCCCGGGCTTGGCGCTAAACGTGGTGGGAGCGGCGGGGATGCGCCCGTTGACCAGGTAGTACGGATAGGAGATGTCGCCGGGATCGCCGCCCAGCAGGCTGCTGTTGCCGATGCCGTCCATCTCCATGGCGGGCATGCTTTCCATGCCGGGCATGCTGCTCATGCTGGGCCTACGCTGCTTGGTCAGGTCGTCATAGATCTGTGTGGGGGTCTTGCCGACACCGTCGGTCCAGTCGTCGAGCACGACGATCCATTCGGCGTCATAACGCGCCGGCTCTCGGGGATCGTCGACGATCACCGGCAGATACAGGCCGTAGTCGGCGTCCAGGCCGACGTGCGGATGCGCCCAGTAGGTGCCGGAGTGAGGTACGGAAAACCGGTAGGTGAAGTCACGGCCGGCGTCGACGTTCGGGGTGGCCGGTGCGACGCCATCCATGTCGTTGCGCAGCGCGATGCCGTGCCAATGTACCGAGGTGGGGAAATCGAGCCGGTTGGCGACGGTGACCGCGAGCTCATCGCCGACATTGGCGCGAATCAGTGGACCCGGGACGGTGTTTCCGTAAGCCAGTGTGCGAACGGTGATCCCACCCAGGTCGATTGTCGCCGGCTGCGGCGTCAACGAGGCTGTCACGGTGCGGCCCGTGTGCGGCCGGGCCGCCTCGGCAGCAGCGATGGCGGCCGCCATTGTCGTGTTGCCGCTATCTGTTTGATTGCCAGATCGGCCGCAGGCGGCCAGCGCGAACCCGCCGGCGACGGTGGCGGCCATGAATCCCCGCCTGCTGAGCCGCACTGTGTCGAAGGTTGTTTCACGCATACGTAACCCCCTATCCTTCTCGTTGCGCCATTAGGTCATTCGTTCATCTGCGAGAGCAGAATCGCGTTCCGCCCGAACTTGAACCTACCCCGTAGGGGTACGCCGTACCAATGGTAGGGTCGCAACGACAGTGTATCGAGGAAGGGCTCTAGGATGGGACTGACGCAGCGGCTGTTCACTGATCATCGGCACGGTGACGGCGCCGGGTGGATAATCAACTATCCGCGTAGCTATGAATTGATCGCCAATGCGTGGTTTCTGGGGCAACGTGGCCGCGTGTGGGACCGGCTGGTCGCGCTATCCGGCGCCGAGCCAGGCCAGCGGGTACTCGACGTCGGTTGCGGCACAGGGTATTTCACTCGACGCATCGCTCAGGCGGTGCGGCCCAGTGGCAGTGTGGTCGGGATCGATCCGTCACAATCGATGGTGGACTACGCCGCGCAGCATTCGTCGGCCAATTCCACGTTTCAGGTTGCTGGCGCCGAAGATCTGCCCTTCGCCGACCAGTCGTTTGACCTGGTGGTGTCCAGCTTGGCGTTTCACCACTTCCCGGTCGACCGCCGTGCCGAGGCAGTGCGAGAAATGTTTCGTGTTCTGCGACCGGGCGCGCGGCTGTGCATTGCCGATCTTCGCCCCTCGGGCGGTGGCGTCTTGCACCGGGTTGCTGCGGTTGTCAACGCCCATGTGCGAGAGCAGAACCGCCTGCACCAGCTCGATCAGCTGATTACCGATGCCGGGTTCTCCATCGTCGGCGCCGGCGACCGTTTGCTGCTGCGCTACATCACGGCGGAACGGCCACAGGCTCGGTAAGCCCGGCGACGGGCGCGCGGCGCCACTGGCGCCTCATCGGTATCTGTCAGGGCAGAATCTAGGACTACTCAACTGCCGAACATTCCTATTTACAGATACGGGTACGGGGTATATTCTGCATTTATGCTCGCTGGACGCGCAGAAGGCTCCTCATCGGCAACGTGCGCGATGAACTGCGAACTCGCTCGTCCGATACACCCTGGCCCGTCCTCGGTTTTCTCGCATATTGCCAGGGCTGGTGCGTCG
>NZ_JCALCK010000028.1:0-10305 GCF_059812285.1 Mycobacterium sp. NGS62
GGCGGGGTCCGTATGGTGCCGAGGTGGCCTATATCCGCACGGTGAAGACCAGTTCAGGGGCAACCGCGGTGCAGATCGTGTGGTCGTCACGGCGGGGTTCACGATCGATCGAGCATATGGGCTCGGCCCACGATAACGTCGGGATCGCGGCGCTCAAGGCGGCTGCTGAGCAGCGGATGGCGGCCGGCCAGGTTGAGCTGGATCTCGGCATCGCCGCCGGCACGGGGTCAGCGCCGTTGCCGATCACATCGTCGAAGGCGGCGCATTTGTGGGATGCGTTGTGTCGGGCCTATCAGATGCTCGGGTTCGACAAGGTCGCCGATGATGTGTTCCGCGGGTTGGTGTGTGCACGGATCATCGAACCAAGCAGCAAGATCGACTCAGCCCGAGTCCTGGGCGAAGCCGGGATGCGCGCCCCGTCCTATCCCACCTTGAACCGTCGGTTACCGGAGTACGCCAAAGATGCATTCCGGCAACAGCTTTCAGCGGCATGCGCTACGCGCGCGGAGCTGGGGCCGGCCACCTTGGTGCTCTATGACGTGACGACGCTGTACTTTGAGACCGACACCGCCGACGGGTTCCGCGAACCCGGCTTCTCCAATTACGCCGAGGTTGCGGTTATGCCGAGGTCATGCTGCCTGGGGTGGTGTTCGTGCTGCTCGGTGGGCTGGGCGGGAGTAGCCCGCGCGGCATAACCGGCTCGGGGTCGTGTCGTCATAGGTGTTCGAGGAAGTTGATGAGGTCGTCAGCGGGCCGGTAGCGGCCGGGGGTGGTGTTCGGCCCGGTGACGCGGGCGAGTGCCCGTTCTTTGACGGTCATGTCGGCATGCAGATAGATGTGGGTGGTGACCGGGCTTTGGTGGCCCAGCCACAGGGCGATGACGGAGGTGTCGACGCCGGCGTGCAGCAGCGTCATCGCCGCGGTATGCCGCAGAGTGTGCGGGGTGACGTGTTTGGCTGCGATCGACGGACAGGTAATCGCGGCTGCGGCAGCATGTTTGGCGACGAGCCATTGAACGGCATCGGCCGACATCGGTGTTGCCCGGCGTGTCGGAAACACTGGCCCGTTGGGTGCGGGTCCGGCCTCTGGCAGCCATGCGCGTAGGACGGCCGCGGTCTGCTTCGTCAGCGGCGTGGTGCGTTCCTTTCGGCCTTTGCCTGTGGTGTGCACGGCGGCCCCAGGTGTCGTGGTGGTGATGTCGCCGATGGCCAGCCCGGTTATCTCCGAGATGCGAAGACCGGTCGAAGCGGTGGTGAGCAGCAGGGCATGGTCGCGGCGTCCGTACCAGGTGGTGCGGTCCGGCGCCGCGAGCAGGGCGTCGGTTTCGGTGCTGGTCAGGTACGACACGATCGCCTGGTCATGGCGGCGTTGCGGAATCGCCAACACCTGGCTTGCGGTGTGGGCTCGGTCCGGAATCAGCGGCAGCGCATAGCGATAGAAAGAGTGGATGGCGGCCAGGCGAGCATTGCGGGTCGCGGTGCTGTTGTGTCGTTCGGTGTCGAGATAGCTCAGGAAGGCGCCGATCATCACGGCATCGAGGTCATCGATCGTCAGCCGTGACGGGGGCTTTTTCGCCCGACCGGCGGCGAAGATCAGCAGCAGTTTGATGGTGTCCCGGTAGGCAGAGACCGTTTGCGGGCTGGCCTGCAGTTGCCGGACCAGTCGTTCGGTGAAGAAACCCTGCAGCAGGGAGGTTACGGTCGGCATGGTCATGACGCCGACTCCGTGGTGAGCGAACCCGTCTGGATGTCGAGGCGGCGGGCAGCAAGCGTGAGCAGTTCGGGCACGGCGTGCAGATACCAGTAGGTCGAGGCGGGATCGACATGACCGAGCCAGGTCGACAGCAGTGGAAGGCGCACTTGAACGTCTCCGCCGTCGCGGTACCAGTTGATCATCGTGGTCACCGCGAAGGTGTGCCGCAGATCATGCAGCCGGGCTGGTCTGCGCCCGGGTGCGGTGGTCAGTCCGGCAGCGTCGACGATCTGCCTGAAGGTGACACCCAGTGCGTCTGGGTTGAGCGCTCCACATCGGGTGTTGACGAAAACCGTTGGGCAAGCACGCGCTGTGGTCCCGACCCACTCTCGGCGGGCCTGCAGGTAGCCCGCCAAAACGGTGGCAGTGCTCGGGTGGATGAACACCAGCCGGGACTTGCCGAACTTCGTCTGCAGTACCTGAATCACACCGTTGGTCAAGTCGATATCACTGATGGCCAGGCGGCACGCCTCGCCGGGGCGCATCCCGGTGGCCGCGAGCAGGCCGATCAGCGTTGTCCACGTCAGCGCTTTGAACCGCGGCGACAAGGTATCCGCGGCTGCCAGCAGCGCGCCAATCTCAGCTTCGCTGAACACGTTTGGCTTCTTAGGCCGGTATCGTCGGGGGCGGGTCTCTTCGGCGGGGACCTGCGTGGCCGGGTCCAGCGCATGCTGGTATCGGCCGAAGATCCGCACCGCGTCCATCCTGCGGGCGAACAGAGCGTCACTGACGGGAACCTTGATCCGCGCAGTAGCCCATTGCACCGCAAGGTCATTGCGGACGCGGGTGGCCCCGCGCTCCTCACAGAACGCGACGAAGCTCAGCAGCAACTTGCTCAGGCCCTCGACTTTGAAGCCCATCGCCCGGCGCGTGGCCAGGTAGTCGGCGACGTTCTCACGCAACGTGTTCATGATCGAGACCCCGGCCACGGCCGAGCCAGGCTCCGGGCAGCAGCATCATCAGCGTTGGCGCTAGCGGGTGCGGTGCCGGGCCAAGGCCGGGCCAGCGGTCGCAGGGCAACCTCATCGACCTTGGCGTAGATCGCGGTGGAGCCCGCACTCCGGTGGCGTAACACCTGCCCCACCTCCGACAGCGATGCGCCAGCTCGCAGCATGCCCGTAGCCAGCGTGTGACGCAGGCGGTGCGCACCGATGCGGTCAAGGCCGGCGTCTTGGCATGCCCGGGCTACGACATGGCCGATCGCTCCCGACGACAGCGGCCGACCAGGCGGTCGCAGCGTGGTAAACACCGACCGCGTCTGACACTCGGGCCGCCCCTCGACCAGCCACGCGGCGATCGCTTCTCCGGGCTCGGTCGGCAAAGGCAGGCGTTCAGCCCGGTCGCCCTTGCCGACGATGGTGAGTTCGCCTGCCCGCCAGTCGATATCGTCTAGGCCGAGACTTGCGACCTCGCCTCGCCGAAGCCCGAGTCGGGACAACAGCAGCAAGATCGCGTAGTCGCGGCGGTCGGTGGCCGTTAACCGCCAACGCGCCGCAACCGCCAGCAGACGCTCGAGATCTGCGGCCGGCACCGACTTCGGCAGCGACGCCAAATGCCAGCCCGCCGCCACCGGAACCGCGCCCCACAGCTGGGCCGATGTTCGACCCGTCGCGTGCGCGAACCGCAGGAACGAACGCACCGACCTCGCCATCGACTTCGCCGAGTTCGTATTGCGGTCTCGGCAGTACTCGACCATGAACGCAGTGATGGTCCCAGCGTCCAGAAGACTCGCCGACATCTGCGTGGGCTGGGGCAACGCCGCGAGGAACTGCTTCACATTCCAGCAGTAGTTGTCGATGGTGATCGGCGCCAAACCACGTTGCCGATCCAGCCACCCTCCGAACTCGACGAGCAGATCGCTCACCGGCGCCGTGCCCTCGCGGGCCTCGATGGTGCATACCGGGTTCATGTGTTCCTCCTCCTGATAGGCCAACCAGAGCCCCACCAGAAAGACACACCACCGCCCGCCGCAAGCCGGTTATGCCGCGCGGGCTACTCCCGCCCAGCCCACCGAGCAGCACGAACACCACCCCAGGCAGCATGACCTCGGCATAACCGCAACCTCGGCGTAATTGGAGTTATGCCGACGTCGGCATAATTCCAAAGAACGCCGCCTTGAACCGCAGATCACCGTCGGGCTACTCACCGACGCATCGGGGTTCCCGTTGACGGTGCAGGCGTTCGAGGGAAACAAGGCCGAGACGGCCACGATGCTGCCGGTGATCAAGGCGTTCAAGAAAGCCCACCAACTCACTGACATCACCGTAGTTGCCGACGCCGGGATGATTTCTGAGGCCAACCAAATCGACATCACCGCAGCCGGATTAACTTACATCCTGGGCGTGCGTGTCCGTGTGTCCTGAACGTGGAGGGGGCTCAATGTAGGTAGAGCTCGATGAAGCGGTGTTGTGCAGGAGATGAAGGATTGTTGGCCCTTCGGAGTCGCCCTGCGGGGGGAGGCTTCAAACCGCCACATGCTGCGAAAGTGGTGACGCGATCGTGGTGAGCGATGTGGAAAAGGCACGGGACGTGTCAGGTGGGGATCGGGAAGGCGAGCGTAAGCGAATCGCTGTGGACGTGTCGAAACACGTTAGGTGACATCGAAACCGGGGTGTGGATACGGTCCCGGGATGAGTCTGGCGGGTGCCCGCTGATTGGCCAGGTGGTGTCCGGCATGGAGGCGACGCGAGCCCGGTCTGCGGCTTTTGCATGAAACAGGAGAAGGCCGGATTCGACATGTCCTGTTCGGGTTTTGGGCAGGTGAGAGGGAGTAGCCCGTGGTAGCGCGGGTGTGAGTACCGTCGCGGATCCGGCTGGCGGACCGGCTCGTAGTAGTGGTGAAGCTCCTGTAATGGGGGTGAAGCGAAGGGGCCGGGTCATCTGTGACTGTGTTGATTCGATCAACCGAAACCTGTTGGGGTTCGGGAGGAGTCGTATGAGCGAGTTGAAGTCGCCGGGCAAGCCGTTCGAGATTTCGAAGTGGGCGGTTCAGGAGGCCTGGCAGAAGGTCAAGGCGAACAAGGGCGCCGCAGGTGTGGATGGGGTGACGATCGAGGGGTTCGAGGCCGACCTGCAGAACAACCTGTACAAGGTCTGGAACCGGATGTCGTCGGGCTCCTATTTTCCGCCTGCGGTGCGGGCGGTGGAGATACCCAAACCGCATGGCGGTGGAACCAGGATGCTGGGGCTGCCCACGGTGGCCGACCGGGTGGCGCAAACGGTGGTGGCCGAAGAGTTGATGGGAAAGGTCGAGGCGATCTTTCATGACGACTCCTATGGCTACCGGCCGGGCCGCTCGGCGTTAGACGCCGTCGGCGTGTGCCGGCAGCGCTGCTGGAAAACCGACTGGGTGATCGATTTGGACATCCAAAAGTTTTTCGACAGCGTGTCCTGGGATCGCATGCTCAAAGCGGTGGAAGCCCACACCGATCTGCCGTGGGTGGTGCTCTATGTGCGCCGGTGGCTGCAAGCCCCGGTGGCACTGCCCGGTGGCACCTTGCAGCAGCGAGAGCGGGGCACCCCGCAAGGGTCGCCGGTCTCGCCCGTGCTGGCAAACCTGTTCTTGCACTATGCGTTCGACATGTGGATGGCTCGGGAGTTCCCAACCGTGCGGTTTGAACGCTACGTCGATGACGCGGTGGTGCACTGCATCAGCGAGCGCCAGGCCCGCCAAGTGTTGGCCGCGCTGCAAGACAGGATGGTCGACGTCGGGTTGCGGCTGCATCCCGATAAGACCCGGATCGTGTACTGCAAAGACGGCAAACGACGCGGCGATTATCCGCATACGTCGTTTACGTTTTTGGGTTTCACCTTCCGGCCGCGTAAAGTGCGGGACAAAAACGGGAACAAGTTCCTCTCGTTTCTGCCCGCAATGAGCACGGACGCCTGGACAAAGACCGGGCGTGAGGTGCGGTCCTGGCGACTGCACCGCCGCCACGGGTCGACTTTCGTCGATCTGGCCCGCATGATCAACCCGATTGTGCGGGGCTGGATGAACTACTACGGCGCCTTCTACCGGTCGGCGCTGTATCCCCTCCTGACGCGCATCAACGCCTACCTGATGCGCTGGGTCCGCACGAAATACCGCCGGTACAGGGGCCGCCGGGCATTCCAGCCAGCGTGGTCGCGGGTCACTACCAACTACCCGCGGTTGTTCGCCCACTGGCAATGGACGACCACTGTCCCCGCCGTCTGGTGATCAAGGTGACAAGAGCCGTATGAACCGAGAGGTTCACGTACGGATCTGTGGGAGCCGGGGGGTGCGATTCCCCCCGGCCACCCGACCGTTCCTGCCCGATGTCGTTCGGGAATGGCGCGACAAACATCCCGACGAGGCGATCCCGGATGATTTGATCCTGACTCAGCCGTGGCCAGCAACCAGCCGCGAGAAAACCCGCGGGATCCCCGACCGGGTGATCCATTACCAGTACCGGGCCGACCGGGCGCGGCGCACGCTGCGCGGTATCGATGAGCAGATCGCCAAAGCCCAGAAAGCCATCGACGGGAAGACCCCGGTCAAACGCAATCGGTTCGTCACCTTGACCGGCGAAACCAAGGCTATCGACCGGGAACTGGAGGCCAAGGCCCGCGCCCTGGCCGGCTGGAAGGGCTACACCACTAACCTGACCGGCCAGACGCCGGAATTCGTGATCGGCGCCTACCACCGCTTGTGGCGCATCGAGAAAGCCTTCCGGATGTCCAAGCACGACCTGGCCGCTCGCCCGATCTACCACCACAAACGGGAGTCGATCGACGCACACCTCACGATCGTGTTCGCCGCCATGGCCGTCACACACTGTATCGAGCACCGAACCGGTTGGAGCATCAAGCAATTCGTCCGAACAGCACGCCGCTACCGCACCATCACCATCCAAGTCGGACCGCAGACACTCACCGCCGCCGACCCCATCCCCGACGAACTCGCCCAAGCACTAGCCGAAATCCACCGCGACAATAACACTAGTTTGATAAAAGTCGGGTCCTAATCATCAAAATGGATTATCGGTTGGTCGCGCCCCCATCATCGGCATGATGACCGCTGCGCGGAGAACCGCTTTTCGGCAACGTCTTCAACAGAGGCGGCCAAGGGCACTGGTCAGCATCGCCGTGATGACGACGCCGTCGCGTCGCTCGATGGCGCTACGCCACTGGTCTCTTGACGAAGATATCGCTCGGACAGCGTTGCTGCCAGTCGGCTCGTGTGATCGACGATTTGTTGTGCGTCAACCTCGAGCAGTCCTGCCTGCCATGCGCTGATGAGTTCGACGAATCCACCCACGGCGACTAGTGCGTCCATTCGCACAGCGGTCTGGTCGGTATCGGGCTTGAGGTGCGGCTGGGCAGCGAGTAGGAGAAGTTCGGTCGCCTGTTGCAGTGCTGCGATCCGCCGTTCTTGAAGGGGCGAACTGCCGGCATGGTGCGTTAACAAGATCTGCGCGCGCCCGGGGTCCTGTGTGATGCGCTCTACGACCATGAGAATTGCTGCGCGAACGGCGTCCAGTGGCGGCCGATCCGCGTGGGTGGCAAAGACGTTTTCGATCTCTCCGAGCATGTCGTCGCGGACGCTGTCCCATGCGGCGACCAGCAATCCGTCCCGGTCGCCGAATTCTTCATAAAAGTAACGATCGTTCAGCGACGTCCGAGAACATACACCGCGCATCGTGACTGCGGCCCAGCCGCTTTCACTCCAGATATCGATCGCTGCCACGATGAGACACTTCCGGCGCTCGGCGCGGCGTTCGGCCGCGGTACGGCCACCCCAGATCCTTGCCTTCGCGCGCATATCCCCATCTTGACAAAGGTTCCTAACCGGTAACAAACTGGGGGCACGCGCCTCCACCGCCTATGACTTCGATTGGACCGCTTGCCTCACGTTGAGATGGGCTCCAGTTCAGGGGTTGCGGGTTCCGGTCGGGTCTGTTGATGCTGCCGATCGGACAATGTAGTGTCCGACTCGACTGACGGGTGAGCGCGGGGATCATGGCGGCGACAAGTCGGCCGATGGTCGCGCTGCATTTTCATGTGGTCGGTTTCTCCGCGCCGGGAAGCGGCGAACTCGACAGCGCATCGATGACTTCGCGGTCGGCGGTATTGGCCGCCGTCAGGCCACGCTTGTGATCAACTCGTCGTCGGGGTCTACCCTGAGGTGACTCTTGTAGCCGTCGAAGGGTGCCGGACTCGGGAGGCGACGACCCGCCGCGCCTGGAGGCGCCGCTGAAGCCACAGCAATGAACTTGGCGTCGCCTCTCGATGACACCGAGACACAACAGCTGTTCCGGCAGCTGTTCCGGCTCTTTTCCACGGCCTACGAACCCCTACCCTGTTGCCTCGTGTCATCCCTGAAGGTGGGGCCCTGTCAACTGGTTGTCGACCAGTGCTTTTGCTGGCTTTCGGCCTCCATGTGGGCGGCATCGGGTAAGGGCCGGGGTCAAGACGCAGCGCCCGCAGCGTAGCGAGGACGAACGGTCTTGATGCCGGACCCGGGCTGATGCATAGATGGCGACCCCGGCCGATGGGGGGTCAGACATGAGAACGACCGCGCGCGGGTTGCGGCCAGACTGCTCACACCGCCCTGGTGTGGTCGAGGGCGCGGATGTGTCCGTCGCGCAGCCCGTAGTGGACCAGCGTGAGCAGTTTGCGTGCCGCGGCAACCTTGGCGATGTTCTTGCCGCGGCGAGCTTCGACACGGTCCTTGTCGGCGGCGATCTTCGCCGTGGTTGGTGACGCTGTATCGCCTCGATGGCCGCCCAGCGGACCAGTTTGGAGCCCTGCTTGGTGATGTGCCCGCGGTGCACGACGGTGTCGGATTCGCGTGGCGCGGGGTCAGTCCGGCCCAGGAGCACAAGTGCGGCGACGAACAGCGCCGCCAGCACCGGACCGACGCCCGGTATTTGCTGGATGGCCTGGCAGCCGCGGTGAGCCTTGAGCCGTTTGGCGATGATCTCGGCGAACCGCGCCTCGTGGGCATCGAGGACATCGATGAGTTCCAGCAGTGAGCGCACCCGCTCGGCGTAGGCGGCACCCAGTGGCACCTTGGCCAGCCGTTGCCGGCCACCGACGCCGAACAAGTCCGACACCGCGATCAACACCCCGGCTTTGGCCAACACAGCATGGACCTGGGCTTTGAGTCCGGATCGGATCGCCACGAGCTTGGCGCGGTAGCGCACCAGCTCCCGCAACTCACGGGTCTGCGGTGGGGCGACCCACGCCTCGGGCAATCGACCCATCCGCAACAGATCGGCCAGATCAGCGGCGTCACGCACGTCGTTTTTCATCCGCCGATACTCAAACCCCTTGACGCCCAAGGTCAACGACCCAGTCGCGTTGCAGCTGGAACTTGAGCGGGCCGGCACCGATCCCGGCTGTTGCCGCGAAACGAAATCCGCGGCTGGTTGCTGACCGTGCGCCCCACTTCCAGCACCGCTGGGTATTGGGCCGGCACCGAGCGTAATCCTTCGGCGTCGGCGAGCGCTCCCACCGTGGTGGTGATGCCGTCGTGGACCCGTTTGCGGTCATCCAGGCGCACGCACAGCCGGTCGAGCGCGGCCTGGGCCTTGGTTCTGGGTCACCTCGTCGGCCAGGGTGCGCCACCAGCGTTGGGCGATCACCGCGGCGGCCTTTTCTACCCCGCCTTTGCGCCAAGGGTGATAGGCCGGACATAGGTCGATGCCGACCGAGTAGTGACGGGCGATCGGCCGGAAGGACACCTGCAGACGCCCCGACCGCGGCTGGGCCACCGTGGACATCCGGTCAAAACGCCACCGCCGAGATGGGCTACCCGACCGATCGGATCGAGCGCCACATTACGCACTTGATCAACGTGCTTGAGAAGCGATTCTCAGAGAAGATGCGCCTCGCCGTCACTGCCGCTTTCGAGCATTACACGGCCACGCTCCCCGAGATCATCTTGACCAGTGAGGACGCCCAGAAGCTGATCGGCGACAACGAAGTTCGTCCAATTCTGCTCTGGCATGCTTTCGAAGAGTCCGAGCACAAAGCTGTCGCATTCGATGTCTTTCGAGCGGTCGGTGGAACCGAGCCGCACTAGAGTCCGCGCGATGAGGATTGCCTCGCTGATCTTCTTCACCGAGGTGATCATCCAGACGTCGCGGTCTCTGGCGAGCGACCGTGCCGCCTACAATCCGCTGCATCTGGTGCGCAGCCTGGGTAACCTGCGTCGGTCCTCGTTGTTCAGCCGTTGCCGCGCGGCAACGCTTCCGGTCCGACAATCGCCCCGGGTTCCACCCCGACGACTGGGACAGCACCGAGGTCCTCGCATACTGGTCCAAGGAACTCTTCGATGCCGATGGCGCCCAGCGAGCGGTTAGCGATCGCGCCGTCTAGCTTCAACGGCGCCTTGAGGGCTTTGTCGACGTAAGCGGCCGGTGAACGGAGGCCGCCGACATGGCACTTCACATTGCCGAGGTGTTGTCGTCAGCGTCGAGCCCATCGTGTCAGGCGCAGCGCCGCAACAACTTTCGGCCCACACTTTGAGCGATCGCGGCTCCCTCGCCTTGATGACCTTCGGGTGCGGCGCGTTCTTGTGCCTATCTA
>NZ_JCALCK010000029.1:0-9800 GCF_059812285.1 Mycobacterium sp. NGS62
CTAGCCGTCGACGTCGATGACCACCTTGCCGATCGCCCTGCGCTCGGCAACATGCCGTATCGCCGCCGCCGTGTCGGCCAGCGCGAAGCGAGCGCCGATGTAAGGCCGGACCCGGCCGTGGGCGAACATCCGCTCCAGCTCGCCTAAGTCGCGCCTCGCTTCCTCGGGGTGATCTGTCATGAACGTCCGGATCTCCATGCCGCGGATCGTGATGCCCTTGAGCAGAACGAGGTTCAGCGGAATAGGAGGAATGCTTCCGGCGGCATAGCCGAGCGTGACGAATAGGCCGCCGCGGGCCAGACCACGCAGCGCCGGCTCGGAATATGCTCCGCCGACGGGGTCGATGACAACCCGCGCTCCGCCGTCGGTGAGCTCGCGGATACGGGCCTTCAGATCTTCCCGGTCATAGTCGACGACCGCCTCGGCGCCGCGCTGCCGACACAGGTCGAGCTTTTCGGGCGTCGACGCTGCGGCCAGTACCCGGGCGTTCATGGCGACTGCCAAGTCGAGTGCCGCCGAGCCAACACCGCCGGCTGCGCCGAGCACGACGACCCAATCCCCTTCCGCGACTGCGGCAACCGAGCGAAGCGCGTGATATGCGGTGCGATATGTGACGCCGAATGCCGCGGCGGCGGCATAGTCGGCGCTGTCGGGTATCGGCGAGACCGACTCGGTTCGAAGCAGCGCCTGCTCGGCGAAGCCACCCACGAACGCGGTACCGACCACCCGGTCTCCAGGCGCCCAACGGACACCGTCGCCGACGGCGACCACGTCTCCGGCCAGCTCACTACCGGGAGTGAACGGCACCGGAATCCGGACTTGGTACTTACCGCCGATCATCAGCACATCGGGAAAGTTGACCGCCGCGGCCCGTACCCGCACCACCACCTCGCCTGGCCCCGGCGTCGGGTCGGGCACCTCGTCAAGGACGAGATCTTCCGGCGGGCCGTACCGATGACACACGACCGCCCGCATCAGACGCCCAGTCCGCGTAGGCAGAACCGCACCAAATGCGCGACATCGTCGGCGCCGGGCCGCTCGGCTGAATCCAGATAGCGGCGCATGCTCGTCGCGGTGCAATAGAACACGGCGTCGGCGTCGCGCTGAACGTCCCTGCTGCCCAACGCTGCAACTGGTTCGGTCAGCAGATCACGCATCGGCCGCATGATCTCCTCAGCGGCGTTGCCACCGGCAGACATCTGCCCAGCGGCTGCCCGGCTCATGCTGATCAGGTGCGGGTCGGCGACCTGGGCGAGTGCACCCTCGATCCAGCGCGCGATCTTGCCCTCCGGCGCGGCCGCCTTGGCCATCTGGTGTTGCAGGTAGGAGACGACGATGGCCACGCCGCGTTCCATAACCGCCAGGATCAGGTCGTCCTTGCCGGCGAAGTATCGGTAGAACGCCTTGTTCGACGACCCGGCCTCGGCCACGATGTCGCTGACCCGCGGCGGTTCGGGCGCCGACCGTTCCATCACTCGCACGGCGGCCGCCAAGATCCGCTCCACCTCCTCGGTGGCCTCACGCTGTCGATCGTCGAGCGCACGCTCGACGGCCGCGGTGACCCGGCTGCTCATCTCGAATCAGGAAGCGCCGGAACCCGATCGACGAGGTCACCGTATTTGGCCCGGGCGGCTTCGGTCCGCTTGTCCACCATTTCGCTGGGCCACTCGGGGTCTTCGGCCTCGTAGTTCTTGAGCAGCATCCGGGCCAGGTTGACCTTGTGTGCCTCGGTGGGCCCATCGGCCAGACCGAGTGCCACGCCGCCCAGCAGCACCGTGGTCAACGGCAGCTGGTCGGTCAGACCCAGTGCGCCGTGCACCTGGATCGCTCGCAAGCCGATTGATTTCAGCACTTGCGAGGCCAGGATCTTGCAGACTCCGATCTCGGTGCGGGCCGCATGCTCACCGGCTGTGTCGATCAGCCAGGCAGCGTGCAGCACCGTGAGCCGGAATGGTGTCAGCTCGGCGTAGGAGTCGGCGATGAACGCTTGCACCAACTGCTTGTCGGCAAGCGAACTACCCTGGGTGAAACGGCTTTTCGCACGCCGGGCCATCATGTCGATGGCACGCTTCGCCACTCCGATCGATCGCATCGCGTGGTGCAGGCGGCCACCGGCAAGCCGGGTCTGCAGGATCAGAAAGCCCTGGCCGGCCTCGCCGAGCAAGGCCTCTGACGGCACCCGCACGTCGTCGTAGCGCACCAGCGAATGTCCCGGCTCGTGCGGCAGCGCGCCGGTCAGATGGTGGGTTGCCTCGACCGCCAGCCCCGGGGTTCCGGCCGGGATCAAGAACGTCGACGCGCCGCGATGCACCGGGACGTCGGGGTCGGTGATCGCCACGACGATGAAGAACGACGCCACTGAAGCGTTGGAGGAGAAGTACTTCCGGCCGGTGATCACCCAATCGTCGCCATCGCGGACGGCGCGGGTGGTGAATACTCGCGGATCGGCACCGCCCTGCGGCTCGGTCATCGAGAAGCAGGAGAAGATCTCGCCCGACAACAACCCGGCCAGGTAGCGGTCCTTTTGGTCTTCGGTGCCGAACCGGGCCAGGATTTCGGCGTTGCCGGTGTCGGGGGCCTGGGTTCCGAACACGATCGGCGCCCACGGGCTGCGGCCCAAGATCTCGTTGATCAGTGTCAGCTTGACCGCGCCGAAGCCCTGCCCGCCCAGTTCGGGCCCCAGGTGCGGTGCCCACAGCCCCTGGTCGCGTACCTGTTGTTTGAGCGGGTCGACGATGCGGCGGCGTTCGTCGGTCAGCGGAAGGAACTCACAGCCCGGAAAGAGCACCTCCAGCGGTTCGACCTCCTCGCGGACGAACTCGCGGACCCAGTCGAGCTTCTTCTCGAACTCCGGTTCGGTGGAGAAATCCCATGCCATGTCGAAACCTCCTCGATTCTTGGCGGCGACCGCTGCTAGGGAATGCCGCCGTCGGCCCGCAAGATCGAGCCAGTGGTGTAACTGGACGCCTCGGACGCTAAAAACAAAGCGGCGCCGACGATTTCGATAGGGTCGCCGGCGCGCTGTAGCGACAGGTGAGAAAACGGGTTCTGCGCCGCTTGCTCGAGGTTCCACGCTTTGCTGACGTCGGTCAAAAACGGGCCGGCCATCAACGTGTTGACTCGCACCACCGGCCCGAACGCCTTGGCCAACGCCTCGGTCATCGCGTTGAGGCCGGCCTTGGCGGCCGCGTACGGAACGATGTCGGGCGTCGGGCGCAGTGAGCCGGCGGTGCTGACGTTGATGATCGAACCGCGACCGGCAGCGACCATGCGTTCGCCCACCAACGCCGACAACCGGAACGGGCCCTTGAGGTTGAGGTTGACCACAGCGTCGAAAAGCTTCTCGGTGACGTCGGTGAGCTTGTCGTAGATCGGCGACATGCCGGCGTTGTTGATCAGCGTGTCGACCTTGCCGAACCGGTCGTAGACCGCATCGACGAGCCCGTCGAGCTGATCCCACCGTCCGACGTGCACCTGGTATGGCATTGCTGTTCGGCCGGTTTCGTTTTCGATCGCAGCGGCGGTGGCCACGCAGTTGTCGAGATTGCGGCTGGCGATCACGACGTCGGCGCCGCAGCGGGCGACGGCGAAGGCCATCTCACGCCCCAGGCCCCGGCTGCCGCCGGTGATCACGACTACCTGGTCGGTCAGGTCGAAAAGCTGGTCTGCGTAACCCATGTCAGCTCTTCGCCGGTAGCGACCTGGACAGCTCTGCGGCGGTGGCGATCAACTGCGGGACCATGGCGCCCATCGCCGCGCCCACCTTCGGATCGACTTTGTCGGACCTCACCGAGGCAGCGTAAGTCTTTTCCAGCACGATGCCGAGCTTCCAGTTGGCCAACACCAGGTAGTAGTCGATGTTCTCGGTCGACAACCCGCTGACGGTTTCGTAGTGCTCGAGCAACTCGCTGCGGGTGGGCATGCCGGCCATGTCCAGATAGAACCCGTCGGTGCGCGGATGTTCGCCGTCATAGCCCAGTAGGCACCAGGCCAGATCCAGCAGCGGATCGCCGACCGTGGTCATCTCCCAGTCGACGATCGCGGCCAACCGGGCCGGCGCCCCGTGGCCGAACATCACGTTGGCGAATTGGTAGTCGCCGTGCATGATTCCCGGCGTGTAGTCCGCAGACCGGTGGCGGCGCAACCAGTCAGCCGCCTCGTGCAGACCGGGGAGGTCGCGCACCCGATAGGCGTCGAGAAAGGCCAGCCAGCGATCGACCTGCCGCTCATGGAATCCGTCCGGACGACCGAAGCCGTCGAGGCCCTGTGCGCGCCAGTCCACCCGGCCGAGTTTCGCGGCGCCGTCGACAAGTTCAAATGCCAGGCCGCGGCGCGCAGACAGGTCGGTATCGAACGGCGCCTGCCAGCCGCCGTCCATCGGGCTCCACCCCTCGATCTCGCGCATGACGTAAAACGGCATGCCGAGCTGGTCGCCGGCATCGTCGGCGGCGATCAGCTCGGCATGTGGCACATCTGTTCCGGACAGCGCCCGCACCAGCCGGATCTCGCGCAGCAGGCCGTCGATCCGGGCGGCGTCGGCTGCGGGTCCGGGCATGCGCAGCACCATGCGCTCGCTCCCACGCGCGATGAGATAAAGCGTGTTTTGGGAGCCGCCGGACAGCCGCTCCAGCACCGGCCGCTCGCCGCCACCCGGCGCACCCTTCGCGTCCAGCCAACGTCCCAGAACATCGATGTCGAGCTGTTCGCCACCACCGGCCTTCGCCACCTGCACACCTCACTCTCTGTATGGAGAATAACATTCTCCCGCTTTGCCTGCCTGCCCGCTGGCCACCGCGGGCAACGTGCGAGGCTGGGCGGATGCAGCTGCTGGTGGTCCGGCATGCCTTGCCGCTCCGAAGTGAGCCGGGCCAGGGCTCTGACCCGGACCTGTCCGATGACGGTGTGGCCCAGGCCGCACGCCTGCCCGAGGCGTTGGCACGATTTCCGATCTCGCGAATAATCAGCAGCCCGCAGCGGCGCGCCATCCAAACCGCGGAGCCCGTCGCAGCAGCGTGTGATCTGGCGGTCGAGATCGACGAGCGGTTCGCCGAGTACGACCGCGACTTGCCCGTATACATCCCCATCGAGCAGATCCGGGAGGAAAACCCGCAGGAGTGGGCCCGGATGGCCCAGGGACATCTGCCCAGCTCGGTCGACGAGGACGGTTTTCGTGCTCGTGTCGGTGCCGCGGTCGACGACGTCGTGACGGCCGCCGACCCGGACGACACCGTCGCGGTATTCAGCCACGGCGGGGTGATCAACGTGCTGCTACACGAGATCCTGGGTACCAGGCGGCTGTTGTCGTTTCCGATCGACTACGCATCGGTGACCCGGCTGCTGTTCTCTCGGTCCGGGCAGGCCACCGTCGCCGCGGTCAACGGCACCGAGCACGTGTGGGACCTGCTGCCCCGCAACCAACGGTTGTAGTCGGGTCTAGCGCCCGCTCGCGTGCTTCTTTGCCGCGCGACGCAACTGGTAGATCCGCGCGGTGCCGGCCAGCACCGTGATCAGCCCGCCGCACACTGCGGCCAGCAAGATGGCGACGCCCAGCGGCAGGCTCCAGTGCCAGCCGAGAAACTGAAACTGTGCTGATGCGGTGTTTTGGGTGATGAAGATCAACAGCACGATGAGAATCAAGAACCCGACGGTCAGCGCCGACCAGATGGCGCCGGCGCGGGTGAACATCACCGACGATTCCGGCCGCTCGGTGGTGGCTTCGGGTTGCGGTGCGGGCACCGGATGTGGCTGATCGGGCGATACAGATGGATCGCTGCTCATATAGCCATCTTGCCCCTTCGTGCGCCGAAGAAAACCACATCGGAGAAAAGTGTCTGCGAGGCGCGGCGGTTGTGCCGGCTGCTATGGGCAAGATCGACCAGGCTGCAAAACCCGGTCGGGCGTCGCCTACTGTGTACCGGTGAGCCCAGCCCCATCGGATACGACGCCGAGCGCTTGGCCGGCGATCTTGACGTGGCGCGCCCCCGATTGTGCTCGGATGGAGTCGGCGCGAGTGCAGTTGTCCGGCAACCGGATCAAGGCCAATGGCCGCATCGTGGCCGCCGCCGCCGAGAGCCACCCCGGTTTCAGCGCCTACTACGACCTGCAGACCGACGAGACCGGCGCGAGCAAACGGTTCGGGTTGACTGTGACGTCGGCCGAGCGGGAACGCCAGCTCTCCATCGCCCGCGACGAGGAGAACATGTGGCTGGTGACCGACCAGCGCGGTGAGTCGCGCGAAGCGTTCGACGGCGCTCTGGACATCGACGTGGTCTTCAGCCCGTTTTTCAACACGCTGCCGATCCGCCGCCGGGGCCTGCACGAACGGGCCGACTCGGCGACGGTGCCGGTCATCTACGTGAGCTTGCCCGACATGTCGCTCACGTCAGCCGTTGTCAGCTACAGCAGCGCCGGTTCCGGCAGCCCGGACGGCATCAAGGTGCACTCGCCGGTGTCCGACGTCACCGTCACCGTCGATGCCGACGGCTTCATCGTGGACTATCCAGGTTTGGCAGAGCGGATCTGATCACCCCGCCCGCCCGGCCGGCAGCGGCCAACTCCGCACGCCAGTTCTCCGCGCCGACGAAGACGGTGACGATCTCCGGTCGCGAAAAGCTGTCGTAGCGGGTGCGCGCAGCGTGCCCGGTCTCGACGAGTTCGGCCACAGAGTTGTTGTGCGCCAACGACTCACGCGCACCGGTGAGCAGTTCCATGAACCGGTCGACGGCCGGCAGCACCTGGCCGGCGTTGGCTTCACACATGGCCCGCACCAGATCCGGCGCGGTGACCGCCACTCGGGTGCCGTCGCGAAACGACCCTGCCGCCAGCGCGAAAGCCAGCGGGACCTCGGCGGCGGTGACGGCCAGCGCCTCGGCGAGCAGGTGCGGCAAATGCGAAATCGCCGCCGCGGCCGCGTCGTGCTCGTCGGACCTGGCGGGGACCACCACCGAACCGCAGTCCAGCGCCAGGTCCATCACCATGCTCCACACGGCAGGGTCGACGTGATCGTCGACGCTGATGACCCACGGAGCGCCGGTGAACAACCGGACGTGACCGGCTGCCCAGCCCGAATGCGCGGTGCCCGTCATCGGATGACCACCGACAAAACGCGCCTGCAGGCCGGCCGCGGTCACCTCCTCGAGCACCGCACTTTTGACGCTGGTGACATCGGTCAGCGGGCAGTCCGCGGCCAATTCGCGGATGTGGGTCAGCAGGGACGGGATTGCCGGCATCGGGACGGCGAGCACCACCAGCGCGCCGACATCGGCGGCGCGGGCCAGCGCTTCGGTGAGTTCGGTGGTCGCGTCGAAGCCGTCGAACCGAGCCGCCTGCACCCCTTCCACCGACCGGTTATAGCCGAAGACTTCGCGGTTCGCCGCCGCCGCGGCACGCATGATCGAGCCGCCGATCAGTCCCAGCCCCAGCACACACACCGGTGTCTTTGCCACCCTCCAAGGTTGGCATATTCGTCACCGGACCGGCTTCCGACGGTCGCTCAGGCAAGGGCCGATCGGCTGGTCAAGGGGCTGGCCACAGACTAGCGTTGCGCCCATGGGACCGCAGCGGGCCTCCGCGCAGGCAGATACGCCGGATGGCTTCGGCGTTGCCGTGGTGCGCGAAGACGGCCGGTGGCGCTGCGCCCCGATGCGTCGCAAGGCCCTGACCAGTTTGACTGAAGCCGAGACCGAATTGCGTGAGTTACGCAGCGCCGGAGCTGTTTTCGGGCTGCTCGATGTCGATGACGAATTCTTCGTCATCGTACGTCCAGGCCCGTCGGGCACCCGGCTGTTTCTCTCGGATGCCACCGCGGCCCTCGATTACGACATCGCCGCTGAAGTGCTGGACAAGCTGGACGCCGACATCGAACCGGAGGACCTCGAAGACGCCGACCCGTTCGAGGAGGGCGACCTGGGCCTGCTGTCCGACGTCGGGCTGCCCGAGGCGGTGCTCAGCATCATTCTCGACGAGACCGACCTCTATGCCGACGAGCAGTTGGGGCGCATCGCGCGGGAGATGGGCTTCGCCGAGGAGCTGTCGACCGTCCTCGACCGTATCGGGCGGTGACCGGCGACGAAGACCTGATCCGCGCCGCGCTCGCGGTTGCCGCGACTGCCGGCCCGCGTGACGTCCCGGTGGGCGCGGTGGTGGTTGGCGCCGACGGCACCGAGTTGGCCCGTGCGGTCAACGCCCGCGAAGTGCTCGGTGATCCGACTGCGCACGCGGAGATCCTGGCGATGCGGGCGGCCGCCGAGGTGCTCGGTGACGGTTGGCGACTGGAGGGGGCCACCCTGGCGGTCACCGTCGAGCCCTGCACGATGTGCGCGGGCGCGCTGGTGATGGCGCGGGTCGCGCGATTGATATTCGGGGCATGGGAGCCCAAGACCGGCGCCGTCGGCTCGTTATGGGATGTGGTGCGTGACCGGCGGCTCAATCACCGGCCCGCCGTGCGGGGCGGGGTGCTGGCCGATGACTGCGCCGCGCTGCTGGAGGACTTCTTCGCCCGCCAGCGATTGGGGTGAGCGGGCGTCGGTTCGGTAGGCTGTCCGGCGGTGGCGTGTCCGAGCGGCCTAAGGAGCACGCCTCGAAAGCGTGTGACGGGTAACCCCCGTCCGAGGGTTCAAATCCCTCCGCCACCGCCAATGTGATGAGTCGAGTCATCGTTTACTGGTGAGTCGAGTCATCGTTGACTGATGAGTCGTGTCTTTGTTTACGCAGCCCTGAGGTATCTCGAGGCTGTTTTGTGTTGGGCCAGTAGTTGCGGTCGGGGCTGATGGTGTGGCTGGCGATTAGCTGGTGTGTGGGTGTGGTGATGACGGTGACGGTGGTTGCGGTGACGAGGATGAGGACTTTGGTGCCGGCGTGGGCGCGGCCGATGCCCAGGTGGCGCAGGCGGCTGGCGTAGCGCAGGGTGAGTTTGCCGAATTGGTCGACGGTGTCGTGGCGGATGCGCAAGTGTGGGTCGGCTGGCTGGCTGGGTGGGGTGGCTTTGGGCAGGGCGTGTAGGCCTGAGCGGGAGTGGTGTGTGCGGCCAGTGCGCGGTGGGGCCGGTGGTGGTTGTAGAACTCGCGGAAGGCATCGAGGAGGGC
Source organism: Mycobacterium sp. NGS62 (assembly GCF_059812285.1). Lineage (NCBI taxonomy): Bacteria > Bacillati > Actinomycetota > Actinomycetes > Mycobacteriales > Mycobacteriaceae > Mycobacterium > Mycobacterium sp. NGS62. Next base: position 9,084 of record NZ_JCALCK010000029.1, read on the forward strand.
TTGTAGCTCGGCGATGGTGGCCGGGCGGGGTCGCGCGGCTAGCCAGCGTTTGAGGGTTTGGTGGAAGCGTTCGACTTTGCCTTGGGTTTGGGGATGGCCCGGATGCCCGTTTTTCTGGGTGACGCCCAGGGCTTGGAGTAGTAGCTCGAATCCGTTGTGTCCGTGGGTGAATCGTGAGGTGTAGACCGCGGCATTGTCGGTGAGAGTGGCGGCAGGTAGTCCGTAGGTGTTGACGGTGTTGATGAAGCTGGCCACGACGTCGGGGCCGGTGACGCGTAGGTAGGCGGTGCAGGCCAGCAGGTAGCGGGAGTGGTCGTCGAGCCAGTTGAGGATTTCGACTTCGGTGCCGTCAGCCAACCACCAGTGGGTGAAGTCGGATTGCCAGCACCCGTTGGGTTGGGCGGCCTGGAATCGGGTGTAGGAGCTACGGGGGCGTTTGTGTGGCTGGGCGGTGATCAGGCCGTGGTGGTGCAGGATGCGTCGAATCGTCGAGGTCGACGGCACCGGTAAGCCCCGTTGGGCCAGATGCCATTGCAAGGTGAGCGGTCCGGCATCACAGCCATCGGCGCTGAGCTGTTCGCGTAGTTGTACGACGGCGACGATCACCTCGTCCGCGGTAGCGCGGGGATTGCTATGCGGGCGCCGCGAGCGCGGCTCGAGCGCATCGAGCCCGCCCTGCTGGTAGCGGGCCAAAAGTTCATGCACCCATTGCCGGGC
>NZ_JCALCK010000003.1:0-502629 GCF_059812285.1 Mycobacterium sp. NGS62
CCGTCGCACTGGTGGCCGCGCACCAGGGCGGGGCGATGCTGACCTACACCACCGGCAGTGCAGAGCCGCTGCGCGCCGCGGTCAATGCCGCCGTCGACTACGTGCGCTCTTTCGCGCCGGGCTGACTGGCGGCGGCAGCGCCGCGAACATTCGAACCCTGACTTTCGCACCCTCGTCGCGCGTCGCTCAGACGGGATCATTCTGCTGCTGGACAACAGTTGTGCAGATAACCCATAATACTGGGTTAAGTATCCCATTCCGGGAGGAGCACATGTCGGCCTGCAATCCGTCGCTTCCAACAGCTCGACCCGGTAATCTCCGACGCCGCATCGCTGGCGTGTCGGACACCGTTCCGCGGCAATAGCTTTCCGCGCACGAAAGGAAATGCGATGGGTTTGGCATGGCAGCAGGGACCGTTGAACACCGGTTCGTTAGGACACTTCCTCACACCGCAGCCACTGCCGGAGCGACTGCTCTATGCCGAGCCGTTGCGCCGCCGGATGCGTGTGCGGTTCGCCGACGAATGGATCGCCGACAGCGAAGATGTGGTGCTGCTGCACGAGCCGGGCCGCTATCCGGTGGCCTACTTCCCTCACCGCGACATCCGCCCCGACACGCTCGTCGATGAAGACCGGACCACTCAGCACCGCGAGTTCGGCAATGTGCAGTGGTTCTCCGTTCACGCAGCGGAGCACGTGGCCAATCACGCCGCCTGGCACTACCCGGCGTTACCCGACTACGCCGATATCCTCGGCGGGCGGGTAGCGTTCGCCTGGCGGGCGATGGACGCCTTCTACGAAGAAGACGACCGCATCGTCGGGCATGCCTCGGACTTCTACCACCGCATCGACGTCCGCAACACCTCACGTCATCTGGTGGTGCGCCACGGTGATCAGGTCATCGCCGATACCCGGGCACCGCTCGCCTTATACGAGTCCGGCTTTGCGCCTCGCTGGTACGTGCCCCGCGCTGACATTGATGAAGCAGCGCTGAATCCCGTTGACGGGCAGACCTTCTGCCCTTACAAAGGCCTGGCCAACTACTACAACATCGGGGCCCGCAAACGCGCCGCATGGTCTTACGTCAACGCCTGGCCGGAGGTGGCCGCAGTGCGCAACCTGGTGTCCTTTGAACCCGACAAGATCGACGTCTACCTCGACGGCACCCAGCTGCACCTCGAGCCCGGTCAGACCGTGGTCTCCCACGGCATCGATCGCGGGCTGGACCCCGACGAAATCCTGCAGAAAAGCGCGGTCTGAGGGTTCGGCGATGAAGGCACAACTGGAAGTCGTGATTTTGCCGGTCTCGGATCCCGATCGGTCGCTGCGGTTCTACCGCGACCAGGTGGGCTTCAGCCTCGACGTCGATTACGCCCCGTCAGCTGATTTCCGGGTCGTTCAATTGACACCCGCGGGTTCAGGAACGTCGATCCAATTCGGCGTGGGACTGAGCGACGCACCAGCGGGCTCGGTTCGCGGCCTCTACCTCGTGGTCTCCGATATCGAAGCGTCTCGACAGGAATTGGAGGACCGCGGAGTCACCGTCAGCAAGATCCGGCACAAGGACACCAACGGCGGCTGGCGCGGCGGCTTCCACCCCGGCATCGACCCGGGCCGCGCTGACTATGCGAGTTTTGCGGACTTCCAGGACCCCGACGGCAATGCCTGGGCCCTGCAAGAACGCGGTCACGTCCCGGCGTGACCACGTCGTCGATGCCGAGCTTGCCGGCAGTGCTGGTATTCGATGACGCCAGTGTCTGGCCATCGCACCAGGATGAAGCCGGAGACTGCGATGACTGAGCGAAGAATCAGCCCAGACCGGCTCAGGCTGTTCTCCGATGCCGTGTTCGCGGTCCTCATCACGATCCTGGTTCTAAAACTCAAGCCGCCCGACAGCGCCACCTTCGGTGCCCTATTGCCGCTATGGCCAACAGGTTTGAGCTACGTGGTCAGTTACCTTTTCATCGCGATCGTCTGGGTCAACCACCATCACCTGCTCAGCTACGCGGAAGTGGCGACGCCCCGGCTGGTGTGGTCGAACTTCGCCCATCTCTTCTCCGTCTCGCTGATTCCCTTCACCACCGAATGGATCGCGGACAGCAGGCTGGCCGCGGCCCCGATGGTCCTCTACGCGGCTGTGTTCGTGTTCGTCGATGTCACCTACCTCGCACTCTGCTGGGAAGCCGTCGATCGACCCGCTCGTGACGATGTGCCAACGCGTATGCGCCGGTTGCTGCGCATGCGATCGTTCATCACCATCGGTGTATTCGCCGCCGCGGCAGCGGTCGCGGTCAGATGGCCGGTGGCAGCGATGGGAATGGTTTGCCTGTGTCTGGCCGGATACCTGCGGCCGGATTTTCCAGTACCGAAAGCCACCCCGACGAGAGGAAAAGCAATGGAGATTGCCGGCAACCACGGTTCGCCGACGCCGAACCAACTGCCGACGGCCTCGGACCAACTGCCGACGGCGCCGGCGGTGGTACGTGAGCAACCGGGGGGAGCCACCATGCGGGCGATCATCCTCGAGAAGTTTGGCGGGCTGGACAGTTTGGTCTACACCGATATCCCCAAACCGCTACCGAAAGACGGCGAAGTCGTCATCCAGGTCAAAGGATTCGGTGTCAACCACGCCGAGATGCACATGCGCCGGGGAGAATGGGCAGAGGCCGCCGAAGTCAGCGGCATCGAATGTGTCGGCATCGTCGAGTCGTGCCCCGGCGGGGAGTTTCCGATCGGTGCCAAAGTCGCTGCACTCATGGGTGGCTTAGGGCGAACCATCAACGGCAGTTATGCCGAATACACCCGCGTGCGCGCCGGCAATGTCGCGCTCATCGAGTCCGACTTGCCGTGGTCCCAGCTGGCTGCGCTGCCTGAAACCTATGCGACCGCCTGGACATGCCTGTTTCGCAACCTCAATCTCGCTGCCGGGCAAACCCTGGTGATCCGCGGTGCGACTTCATCTTTCGGTCAGGCTGCGCTGAAAATGGCGGTCGCCGCCGGTGCGCGGGTCATCGCCACCACCCGCAGCCGTGAGCGTTTTCGCCTGCTCGAAACACTCGGCGCCGAACGCGTGGAATTGGAACGGCGCGACTTGGCTCAGCACATCGCCGAAGCCAAACAACTCGACGCAGTCCTTGATCTGGTCGGCAACAGCACCATTCTTGATTCGCTCGACATGTTGCGCCGCGGCGGCACCGCCTGTCTGGCGGGATGGTTGGGTGGACTGGCTCCGATCGCTGACTTCAATCCGCTCCTGCAGATGGCCAGCGGCGTGTACCTGTCGTTTTTCGGTAGTTTCGTCTTCGGCACGCCCGGCTTTCCGCTGTCTGATGTGCCGTTGGCAGACATCGCACGGCAAGTCGCCGACGGCCGCCTCGAGGCGACGCCGGCCCGGGTCTTCTCGTTCCACGAGATCCACGATGCCCACCGGGTCATGGAGGCCGGCGAAGCCAACGGAAAGCTGGTGGTCGTCGTCGAATGAGCGGCCGCTGGCCCGATCGGGTCCGCGGAGTCCTCACATCGACCCAGGCCCGCATAGGCCGTACCGGGGGTACCGACTAGCCTCGACGGCAATCAACGAACAAGGAGTATCCATGGAGGGTTTTGCCGGCAAGGTCGCCGCGGTCACGGGCGCGGGATCGGGCATCGGCCAGGCGCTAGCCATCGAGCTGGGCCGCTCGGGCGCCAAGTTGGCGATCAGCGACATCGACAGCGAAGGCCTGGCGCAGACCGAGGAGCGGCTCACGGCCATCGGCGCACCCGTCAAAGCCGACCGCCTCAACGTCGCGGAACGCGAGTCCTTCCTTACCTACGCCGATGCCGTCAACGAGCATTTCGGCAAGGTGAACCAGATCTACAACAACGCCGGCATCGCATTCACCGGGGATATCGAGGTCAGCCAGTTCAAGGACATCGAACGGGTGATGGACGTCGACTTTTGGGGAGTCGTCAACGGCACCAAAGCGTTTCTGCCGCATCTGATCGCCTCCGGCGACGGACACGTCGTCAATATCTCCAGCATCTTCGGGCTGTTCTCGGTTCCCGGCCAAGCTGCCTACAACTCTGCCAAGTTCGCGGTCCGCGGCTTCACCGAGGCCTTGCGGCAGGAGATGGCACTCGCCAAGCATCCGGTGAAGGTGACCACCGTGCATCCCGGCGGCATCAAGACCGCGATCGCCCGCAACGCCACGGCGGCCGAAGGGATAGACGCCAATGAGCTGGCCCACTTTTTCGACACCCGACTTGTCTTCACCAGCCCGCAACGAGCGGCGCGGATCATTTTGGCCGCGGTCCGCAAGAACAAGCCACGGGTGCTGGTCGGCCCGGATGCCAAGGCGCTGGACCTGATCGTGCGCGCGACCGGCTCGGGTTACCAGGGACTGTTCTCCGCGGTAGTCGGCCGGATGCTGCCGTCGACCCGTTAGCCGCTCGTCGTCCTAGCCGCCGCGAGCGTGCGCAAAACACGTGATTTCGGCGGCGTGTCGGCCGGGGACACGCACGCTCGCGGCAAAAAAAGGGGTTAGCGGCCCAGGGGGTGTTCGCCCAGCCACGCGTCGGCCACCTTTTGCGGGTCGGCGCCATTGGCGACTTGGCGGCGCATGTCGACCAGCGCGGCGGTGTCCAACACACCGGCCACCTCGTTGATCGCCAGCAGCTGCCGATCAGTCAGCACGTTGCGCCGGTAGAGCGGCACCACGTTTTCCGCCTGCACCAACGCCGGCTTGCCGTCGGCCAGCACCACCACGTCGGCGGGCATGTCGGGTGCGGCGGTGGTGGTCCACGCCGCGGTGACCCGCCCATCCCGCAATGCGGCGAACATCGCTGCGGAATCAGGGAATTCGCGCGGAGCAGGCAATTGGCACCGGCTCACCTTCGCGGGAGTCTGAACGCCGCGGATCGCCCCGATGACGAGACCAGCACAGTGCCGCGGCAGTGCGCTGAGCTCAGTGCCGCCCCACGCTTTGGCGGTTGCCGGGGTCACCGCCAACGCGGGCTTGTCCTCGGCTGCAGTGGTGTAGTCGCCGGCGGCGATCCCCTCCGGCAGCACGCCGATCATCGCTCGGTAGACCTGCTCGTCTGATCGCACCTTCGCGCCCGGCTGAAAGACTTGTAATACCTGCCCGGTGAAGCCCGGAACGACGGTGAACGCTCCAGAATCCAACCCGGTCAGCGGATCGGAAGCCGGCTCGTTGCGCGCCGGGAAACCGTACGAACGCAGCGACCCGACGTAGATGTCGGCGAGCAGCACCGAGTCGGGATGCGATCCGACCACCAGCTCGCGGGGGTGCTGTCGGGTGTCGCCGCATCCGGCCAGCGCCAATGCCGCGACGAGCACCACTGCGCAACACGCAGCGGCTCGCCGCCGAAAAACAAGCCGGGCGCTCACTCCGCGGTGTCTGCGGCGGCCGCCACCGCGGCGGCAACCGTCGGGCCGACCTTTGGCTCCAGCGGGCTCGGGACGATCCGGTCGGGTGCCAGGTCATCGGCGACGACCGAGACGATCGCCTCGGCCGCGGCCATCTTCATCTTTTCGGTGATCTTGCGGGCACCGGCATCCAGCGCGCCGAGGAACACCCCGGGGAAAGCCAGCACATTGTTGATCTGGTTGGGGAAATCACTTCGGCCGGTGGCGACAATGGCGGCGTGCCGGGCGGCCACATCGGGATGGACTTCGGGGTCCGGGTTCGACAACGCGAACACAATGCTCTCCGGGGCCATCGACGCGATCAGCTCTTCGGGCACCACGCCGGCGGATACGCCCAGGAAGACGTCGGCGCCCTTCAGGGCCTCCACCATGCCGCCAATGAGGCCGTCCGGATTGGTGCGCCGTGCCAAGTCGGCTTTGACAGTGGTCAGATCATCGCGGTCCGGATGCAGGATGCCGCGCGAGTCCAGCACGGTGATGTGCGAAATACCTGCGGCCATAAGGATTTTCGCGCAGGCCACGCCCGCCGCACCGACACCGGAGATCACCACGCGCAGCGAGGCCATGTCCCGGCCGAGCACTTTGGTGGCGCCGATCAGCGCCGCCAGCACCACGATTGCGGTGCCGTGCTGGTCGTCGTGCATCACCGGGCAGTCCAGCGCTTCGATGAGGCGGCGTTCGATCTCGAAGCATCGCGGCGCCGAGATGTCTTCGAGGTTGACCGCGCCGAAGGTCGGCCGCAGCCGCACCAGCGTCTCGACGATCTCGTCGGGATCCTTGGTGTCCAGCACGATCGGGATCGAGTCCAGACCGGCGAATGCCTTGAACAGCGCGCTTTTGCCCTCCATCACCGGCAGCGCTGCCGCCGGCCCGATGTCGCCGAGGCCCAGCACCGCACTGCCGTCGCTGACCACGGCCACCAGTCGGTTCGCCCAGGTGTAGCGAGCCGCCAGGGTGTGATCGGCGGCGATCGCGCGACTGACCTGTGCCACCCCGGGGGTGTAGGCGATCGACAGCGCGCGCTGGGTGTCGAGCGGAGCCCGCAATTGCACGGCAAGTTTCCCGGCTACATGGGCCTCGAAGATCTCTTCGTCTGTTAAGACGATATGCGGGCTGTTCGCAGGGATGCTTTCAGACACTGCCTCAGGGTACTGCCGCTCAGATCAGGCCGAGATCGGTGACCGCGGTGCGCTCGTCGGCAAGCTCAGCGGTCGACTTGTCGATCCGGCCGCGGGAAAACTCGTCGACGTCCAGGCCACTCACGATGCTCCAGTCGCCGTCCTTGGTGGTCACCGGGAACGACGAGATCAAGCCTTCCGGCACGTCGTAGGAGCCGTCGGAGATGACCGCCATCGACACCCAGTCACCTGCCGGGCTACCCAGCAGCCAGTCGCGGGCAGCGTCCACGGTTGCCGAGGCCGCCGAAGCCGCCGAGGAGGCTCCCCGCGCGTCGATGATGGCCGCTCCGCGCTTGGCGACGGTCGGGATGAAGTCGTTCTCAATCCAGCTCTGGTCGTTGACCACCTCGGCGGCGCTGCGGCCGTTGATTTCGGCGTGGAAGATGTCGGGGTACTGGGTGGCCGAGTGGTTGCCCCAGATCGTCATCTTTTTGATGTCGGTGACCGCCGCACCGGTCTTCTGGGCCAGTTGCGAGATCGCCCGGTTGTGGTCGAGGCGGGTCAGCGCCGAGAACCGCTCCCGCGGAATGTCGGGGGCATTGCTCATCGCGATCAGCGCGTTGGTGTTGGCCGGGTTACCGGTGACACCGATGCGGATGTCGTCGGCGGCGACCTCGTTGAGGGCTTTGCCCTGCGCGGTGAAGATTGCGCCGTTGGCCTCCAACAGGTCGCTGCGCTCCATGCCCGGCCCGCGCGGACGGGCGCCGACGAGCAGCGCGAGATTCACGCCGTTGAAGATCTTGTTCGGGTCCGCGCCGATCTCGACACCGGCCAGCAGCGGGAAAGCGCAGTCGTCGAGTTCCATCACGACGCCCTCGAGCGCCTTGAGGGCAGGCTCGATTTCGAGCAGGTGTAGCTCGATCGGACGGTCGGGCCCCAGCAGCGAGCCGCTCGCGAGGCGGAACAACAGGCTGTAGCCGATCTGACCGGCGGCACCGGTGACGGCGACCTTGAGGGGAGTTGTGCTCACGTCGTTGGCTCCTTGTGCAGGGTTGCGTCGCGTCGAAACTAGCGCACCGAAGCCGGCCGGCAATCCCCCGGTCCCCCGAGCGGCTCACAGGCAGTGCCATGCTGCGGCGCGTAGCATTGCCGACGCTTGGTCAGCTGGGCGGGAGGTGACCCGATGCCATCGTTTCGAGGGTTGTCACCATCACTGCGGCCGGTCGCCCGGCCTAAGGTCACCGCTTCCGGCACGCCGCCGGTTACCCAGGTCATGGTCGACTGCGGTGTCTATGTCGACGGGGTGCGACTGGCCGGCACCTATACCCACGCCGAGGCGCTGGCCAAGGTACACGAGGTCGAGCAGACCGGCCAGAACGCATTCGCTTGGATCGGATTGCACGAGCCCGATGAACGCCAGATGCAGGATGTGGCCGACGTTTTCGGGATCCATCCACTGGCCGCCGAGGACGCGGTCCACGCTCATCAGCGACCCAAACTGGAGCGCTACGACGAGACCCTTTTCCTGGTTCTCAAGACGGTCAACTACGTTCCGCACGACTCGGTGGTGCTGGCGCGCGAGATCGTCGAGACCGGCGAGATCATGATCTTCGTCGGCAAGAATTTCGTGGTCACAGTCCGGCACGGCGAACACGGCGGGCTTTCCGAGGTGCGCAAGCGAATGGACGCCGAGCCCAGCCACATGCGGCTGGGCCCCTATGCAGTGATGCACGCGATCGCCGACCGGGTGGTGGACCACTACCTGGCGGTCACCAACCTGATGGAGACCGACATCGACACAATCGAGGAGGTGGCGTTTGCGCCCGGCCAGCGGACCGACGTCGAACCGATCTACCAGATCAAACGCGAGGTCGTCGAGCTGCGCCGATGCGTCAACCCGCTGTCGATTCCGTTCCAGCGGATGCAGACCGAACACAAGGACTTGATCTCCAAAGAAGTACGGCGCTATCTGCGGGACGTCGCCGACCACCAGACCCACGCCGCTGACCAGATCGCCGGCTACGACGAGATGCTCAGCTCGCTGGTGCAGGCCGCGCTGGCCCGGGTCGGGATGCAACAGAACACCGATATGCGCAAGATGTCGGCCTGGGCCGGTATCATTGCGGTGCCCACCATGATCGCCGGGATCTACGGCATGAACTTCGACTGGATGCCCGTCTTGCACCGACCCTGGGGCTATCCGGTGGTGCTTGCGGTGATGGCCACGTTTTGCCTGGTCCTGTACCGCACCTTCCGCCGCAACCGCTGGCTGTAACGGCGGGTCTGCGCTGCGGGCTTCGAGTGTGCGGATCGATACGCACTCCGCGGCGTGTCGCGTACGAAACCGCACAGCCAGCAGGTGTTTTCGACGGTGCCTGAATTCAGCTGGGCTGGGCGGCGCGGCGGTTGGGGTCCAAAACGTCGACGCCGTCGATCTGCCAGGCCTCCCGCATGGCGTCGGCGCCCTTCAGTCGCACCCAGGCCGCCTCGGTCGCGGTGATCGGCGTCGCCGTGACAAAGCTCACCGGATCGCGGGGCGGGTCCAGCGGCAACTCGGCAATATCGCTGCGGCCCAACAACACCGCGGTGAACGGCGCCCGCCCGGAGGGCCGCGTCCACAGCGGCGAACCGAGGTCGATCAGGGCGTCCGGCACCAAAACCACGCCCTCGACCGCGGGAGTTGCCGCTACCACTGCCAGGCTGCGGGCCAGCCCGGCGGCCGGCCCGGGATCATGCAGCTGCAGAACGACTTCGGCGCGCGGACCACGCAGCGGATCGGTTACCAGCGCCGTCGGGTCGACCATCGGATGCCGCGAGCAGCCCAGCGACACATAGTGCACCACCCCGTCGGCGGCGGCACGGAAGCGCAGCACCTCGATGGGCTGGGCACCCACAAACGTCACGCTGGCGACGTCGGGCTCCGCCTCGACGCCGGCTGCGGCAAAGTGGGCGCGCACATGCGCACGCACTTTGGTCAGCTCCGGTGTCACTCGACTTCGGGTGGTGGCGGAACGGTGAGATTGACGCCCGAATCGGCATCGAAGATTGCCAATTTCAGGGTGTCGAACGCCAATTCGATGGACTGTCCTTTGGCGGCCTTGGACTCCGACGGGACCCGCGCCACGAATTCGTGTTGGTCGCTGCTGGATTCGGCGTCGTCGTCGGCCAACTGGTCTGAGTGCACTGCGGCGCCCTCGGTGGTGAAGTACACGTACTTGTCTGCTCCCAGCGACTCGACCAGGTCGACCTTGGCCTCGAAGACCAGCGCTCTGATGCGCTGATAGCCGTCGATCAGGGCGGCATCAGCCAGATGCTCCGGGCGGATGCCTACGATCACGTTGTCCGGCGCAGGGTGCTGCGCGAGGACGTCGTGCACCGGCTGGGTCAGCGTCACCTCACCGAACGGCAGGTTCAGTCCGGTGGGCGTCAGGGTGGCCGGGAAGAAGTTCATCGCCGGGGAGCCGATAAAGCTGGCGACGAACAAGTTGGCCGGCCGCTCGTACAGCTCGTCGGGGGTGCCGATCTGCTGCGCCACCCCGCCGCGCATCACCACCACCCGATCGCCGAGCGTCATCGCCTCGGTCTGGTCGTGGGTGACATAGACGGTGGTGGTACCCAGTCGCCGTTGCAGTCTGGCGATCTCACCGCGCATCTGTACACGGAGTTTGGCGTCGAGGTTCGACAGCGGCTCGTCCATCAGAAATGCCTTGGGATGACGCACGATGGCCCGGCCCATCGCGACCCGCTGACGCTGGCCACCCGACAATTGGGACGGCTTGCGATCCAGAAAGTCAGTCAGGTCAAGGATTTTCGCAGTCTCCTCAACCTTCTGGGCGATCTCAGGCTTCTTCATCTTGGCCAACGTCAGCGGGAAGGCGATGTTCTGCCGCACCGTCATATGCGGGTAGAGCGCGTAGGACTGGAACACCATTGCGATATCCCGGTCCTTGGGCGCCTTCTCGTTGACCCGCTCGCCGCCGATTCGCAGCTCGCCGGATGAAATATCCTCCAGTCCGGCAATCATATTCAGCGTCGTGCTCTTGCCGCAGCCGGACGGCCCGACCAGAATGACGAACTCGCCGTCGGCGATGTCAAGGCTCAGCTCCTTCACGGCCGTCGCGCCGTCGGGGTAACTCTTGGTCACCCTGTCCAACACAATTTCGGCCATCGAGTTACCCCTTCACCGCGCCGGAGGTCAAGCCAGCAACAATTCGTCGTTGGAAGATTAGAACAAAAACGATGATCGGGACGGTGATCACCATCGCGCCGGCCGCGATCGAACCGGTCGGTTCTTCGAATTGGGAGCTTCCGGTGAAGTTGGCGATCGCCACCGGCGCGGTGATCGCTGCCTTGGTTGCCGTCAACGACAACGCCAGTAGCAGGTCGTTCCAGGCGAAGATGAACACCAGGATCGCGGCGGTGACGATCCCCGGTGCCGCGAGCGGCGCGATCACCTTGCGGAAGGCCTGACTCGGGGTGGCGCCGTCCATCTTGGCGGCCTTCTCCAGATCCCAAGGTATTTCCCGGAAAAACGCCGATAGCGTGTAGATGGCCAATGGCAACGCGAACGTGATGTAAGGAATGATCAGTCCCGGCCAGGTGTCGAACAGGCCGACGCTACGCTCGATGTTGAATATTGGTGTGACGAGCGAGATCTGCGGGAACATCGCGATCAGCAGGGCCGCACCGATCAGCAGATTCTTGCCCGGGAACGCCAGCCTCGCCACCGCGTACGCCGCCATCGCACCGATCACCACCGCGATCGCCGTCGTGATCACCCCGATGCCGAGGGAATTGATCAGCGCCGAGCTGAAGAAGTTGCCGTGGAAGATTCCTCGATAGTTGTCAAAAGTCACCGAGTCCGGAATCAGCTTGCCGTCCTTGACCGTTGACGTCGGCTTGAGCGACAGCGACAAGATCCACAGCACCGGAAACAGCGCGTAGAGCACCACCAAGGTGTCGATCACCACCCAGCTGGTGGCCCGCCGGACACCGATCCGCTCAGCCATCGCCGTCACCGCCGGGGGCCGAGGCGCCGAACACCTTGACGAACAGCAACGTGATGATGGCCACGCACAGGAAGATCAACACCGAAATCGCGGACCCCAGGCCGACATTGAAGCCTTTGAACAGGTTGTCGTAGCCCAGGATCGACACCGAACCGGTGTCGTTGGAGCCACCGGTGAGCACATAGATGTTGTCGAAGATCCGAAACGCGTCCAGGGTGCGGAACAGCAATGCGACCAGGATGGCCGGTTTGATCAACGGCAGGATGATCTTGACCAGCCGTCGCCACGCGCCGGCGCCGTCGACTTGGGCGGCCTTCAACAGGTCGTCGGGCACCAACGCCAGCCCGGCCAGTAGCAACAGCGCCATGAACGGCGTCGTCTTCCAGACCTCGGCGAGGATCACGATGCCCAGCGACGGGATCTGTTGGGTCAGTGGAGCGCTGCCCTGCGGCAGCAGGTTGGCCAGGTAACCAGTGCCCGGCGTCCAGGCGTAGTACCAACTGTAGGAGGCAGCCACCGTGACGATGCCGTAGGGAATCAGCACTGCGGTGCGCACCAGACCTTTACCGACCAGACTTCGGTGCATCACCAGTGCCAATGACAAGCCCAACACGAATTCGACCGCCACCGAGATCACCGTGATCGCCGACGTCACGGCCAACGCCGTCCACCACAACCGATCGGAAAGGATGGTCTGGTAATTGGCCAGCCCGACGAATGCGGTCTGGCTGGGTGTCGTGAAGTTATAGCGCTGCAGGCTCAGCCATACCGCGTAGCCGATCGGGTACGCCGTCACGGCCAGCATCAGGATCACCGCGGGGGCGACGAGGAAGAACGCCAACCGCCGCTCCGCCGTGCGGTTCTCGGTGGCAGCGGCAGCGGTCGCGGTCACGGGATCAGCCCCTTGCCGTCAATGGCTTTCTGCACCTGCTTGGTGAGCTGGTCGGCCGTGTGCTCGGGATCGATCTTGGTGATCGGAGCCAGCGTCGCTGAGATCCGGGTGGATACCGCCTGATAGACCGGTGTCACCGGCCGCACCGCGGCGTTGGTGAGCTGCCGGCGAATAACGTCATACATCGGGAACTTGGCCTGAAACTGCGGATCGGAGTACAGCGACGTGCGTACCGCCGGCAAGCCGCCTTCGATCGAGACGTACTTCTGGTTGGGCAGACTGCGCAGACAGCGCACCGCCTCGAAAGCTTCCGCCCGGTGCCGCGTCGTCTTGGCCACTGCCAGGTTCAGCCCGCCGATCGTCACCTTGGCCGGCCGGCCGGGCTGCACATCCGGATAGGGAGCGAACCCGAACACCGACTTGGCGGCTTGATAAGCGGCGCGGAACTGCTGATCGGTCGGCGCGAAACCCCCCTGTTTGTCGATGCTGCCGGCCAACTCCGGTCGCTGGTTCAGCGGTAAAAACCGCACGCCGCCTTTGACCGCGTTCTCCAGCAAGGACGGCAGCACGAACGGCCAGTTGACCTCCAACGCGGCCCTGCCTTCCTCGAACGCCAACCGTGCGGTGCCTTCGTCGGTCTGGGTGATCGACGGGTCGGCGCCCGGCGCGGTGGCCACCGACCTCAGAATCTGCAACGCCTTGACGGTCGCCGCCCGATGGGCGGGCGTGTCGGTCAACGTGACGGTCTTGCCGTCATCGGACAGCACCTGTCCCCCGGCGCTGACCAGCAGCGTGTTGAACCATGCCACCAGCCCCTCATACTGCTTGGCCTGCACGGCAATCCAACTGGGTTTATCGGCGGCGTGCAACCGGATCGCCTCCGCCACCATGGCGTCCCAAGTGGTCGGCGGCTTGTCCATCAAATCCGCGCGATACCAAAGCAATTGGGTGTTCGTCGTCATCGGCGCGGCGTACAGCGTGTGCTGTCGGCGGGCCGTGGCCAGCGGTCCCGGCAGCGTGTCGGAAGTGGCGTCGGCCTCCGCTCGTCCGGCCGGATCCTCGGACAGCGCCAGGGCCCATCCCGCGTCGGCGAACTCCGCGGTCCACACCACGTCGAGGGCCATCACGTCCAACGTGCGGTCATTACCGGTGAGCCGACGGGCCAGTTGCAACCGCTGGTCGTCGGCTGAGCGGGGCAGGCTGAACTGCCGAATGGCAAACCGCCCGCCGAACTGGCCGGTGCAGCGCTGAGCGATCTCGGTGAACGTCGCGCCTTCGTTGGCCGGGGTGTAGAGGCTGATCACCACGCCGTTGTCAGCCGATCCGCACGACGACAACACCGACGCGGTGGTCAACGCCGCCAACGCAGCCGCAGCCAGCCTGCGTGGGCGCCAGCGACGCTTCGCCACCACACCTGCCTCTCGTCCGTCCCCCCGTGGCGATCGCCAGCCCGGCGAAGCCGGGTGCAGCGGGTCGCCCACCGATGCCCCGCGCCAGAACGGTAGAGCGAGGTGCGCGTGAGATGCAACACGTCGGCGGGCGCGTCGCGCTCGTCGGCGCTGCTCTTCAGATCGCCAGGTGTGCGAGCAGATCGCGGGCCTTCTCGGCATTCTGCGGATCGCACAACACGTCGTATCGACCGGCGACCAATTGCATCGTCGAGCTGAAATCCCGGGTGCCGCGCGCCATCGCATAGGGGACCGCGGAGGTGATCAAGCCGAAGAACACCCCGGCAATTAGGCCGGTCGGCAAGAACGCTGACAGGTTCCCACCGAAGATGCCGAGCACCAAGCCGATGAATAGTCCAAGCCAGGCGCCGGAGAGCACGCCGCCGCCGAGCACCTTGGGCCACGTCAGCCGGCCGGTGACCCGCTCGACCTGCATCAGGTCGACGCCCACGATCGTCACTTGCTGCACCGGGAATTCTCGCTCGGACAGGTAGTCCACCGCTCGCTGCGCCTCGGCGTAGGTGGGATAGGAGCCGACCGGCCAGCCTTTCGGCGGGGTCGGCAATCCGGGCGCGCTGCGGCGGCCCGCGGCCGGGCCGGCGGATGTGGCACCGGGAACCTGTCCCGGCTGGTAAGGGCTGGTCATGCTCCCATTCTCCTCTGCCGACGCGGTGGCGGACGGTGCGGCCGTCAACCGCCCGCATCATTTAGGTTGAACAGCATGACAGTTCCCGGCGGCGACTCCGGCGAGAAGCCGCAAGGCGAACCAGACCAACCTTCGCAGCCTGGACAGACGCCGTTTGGTCATCCGCCGCCCTATCCGCCGACGCCGCCGCAGTACGGCGGGCCGCCGCCGGGGTACAGCCAGCCCTACCCGGGTGGTCCGGGCGGCTACGCCGGACCTCCGCCGCCCTGGTATCCCGACCCGTACGATCCCTACCGCGCTGTCCGGCCGACGGGTACCAACCCGTTGGCGATCGCATCGCTGGTTACCTCGATCATGGGATTTCCGCTGCTGTTCGTCTGCTACATCGGGATCGGAGGCTGGATCGCCGGGATCGTGCTGGGCATCGTCGCGCTCGGTCAGATCAAGCAGACTCAGCAAGACGGATACGGCCTGGCCGTGGCGGGCATCGCTGTCGGTGCCGTCGCGCTGCTGCTGGCGGTAATCGGCCTGATCGTGTTCTTCGGCCTGGTCGCCGCATCGGCCTGAGCCGTACGGACATTAGCCGCCCGGCGGCACGAAGGAGTCCGATTGGCGCCGCATGCCTGCTGCACGTCCCTTGGCCGCGATCACCAGCGCCATCTTTCGGCTGGCTTCGTCGATCATCTCCTCGCCGAGCATGACCGCGCCACGGGCACCGCCCGCGCTGGAGGTGTGCCATTCGTAGGCTTCCAGGATCAGCTCGGCGTGGTCGTACTCGTCTTGGCGGGGGCTGAAGATTTCGTTGCCGGCAGCGATCTGGTCGGGGTGCAGGACCCATTTGCCGTCGTAGCCCAGGGCCGCCGAGCGGCCCGCCACCCGCCGGAACGCCTCGATATCGCGGACCTTGAGATAGGGCCCGTCGACGGCGGCAACGCCGTGGGCGCGCGCTGCCACCAAAATCGTCATCAATGCGTGGTGGTAGGCGTCGCCGACGTCGTAGCCCTCCGGCTGTTCGCCGACGACCAGCGTGCGCATGTTGAGGCTGGCCATCAAATCAGCGGGACCGAGCACCAGCGCCTGTACCCGCGGCACGGCCGCGATCGCGCCGACATTGCACAGACCCCGGGCGTCTTCGATCTGCGCGTCGATACCGATGCCGCCGACCGGAAGGTCATGAAGCGTCTCCAACTGGGTCAGCAACAGATCGAGTGCCTGGACATGTGAGACATCGGAGACCTTGGGCAGCACAACGACATCGAGTTTCGCGTCGGGTGCAGCACCGACGGCCGACACCACTTCGATGATGTCGGCGTGGGTCCACGGCGTGGTCCAGCCGTTGACCCGAACGCCGCGCAGTTGTCCGGCCCAACCCGGCCCGGCGAGCGCGGCGGCCACCCGGGAACGGGCCGGCGCCTTCGCTTCCGGCGCAACGGCGTCCTCCAAATCGAGAAACACCTCGTCGGCCGGCAGACCTTTGGCCTTGTCGATCATCTTCTGGCTGCTGCCCGGAACCGACAGGCAGGTCCGGCGGGGCCGATAGGCGTTATTCACCGTTCCACTCCTACAGTTTGAACCATGACGTCGATCAACCGGGTGTACGCGGCGCGGCTGGCGCGAATGCTGGTACTCGGCCCGATGGGCGAGTCGCTCGGCCGCGTGCGCGACGTCGTGGTCAGCATCAGCATCGTGCGCCAACAGCCACGTGTGCTTGGCCTCGTCGTCGATTTGCCTTCCCGCCGAAGGATTTTCGTGCCGATCGGTCGAGTGTCGGCGATTGAACCCAATGCGGTGACGCTCAATACCACCAGCCTGTCGTTGCACCGGTTCGAGCAGCGGCCCGGCGAGGTGCTGGCACTGGGTCAGATTCTCGATACCAAAGTGCGGGTCAACGACCCAGAGTTGCCGCAGCTGGCCGACACCGAGGTGGTGATCACCGACCTCGGCATCGAGCAAACCCGAACCCGCGACTGGATGGTGACCCGGCTCGCCGTCCGCAATCAGCGCCGGCTGGGCCGCCGGGCGAACGTCTACGTCGTCGACTGGCACAACGTGGTGGGCCTGACCCCGTCAGCACTGGCGATGCCCGGCCAAGGCGTGGCGCAGTTGCTGCACCAGTTCGAAGAATGGCGGCCGATCGAAGTGGCCGACGCTCTGCGTGAACTGCCGCCGAAGCGGCGCTACGAGGTGGTCACCGCGCTCGACGACGACCGGCTCGCCGACATCTTGCAGGAGCTCCCTGAAGACGACCAGGCCGATGTGCTCAGGCAGCTGGGCACCGAGCGCGCCGCCAGCGTGCTCGAGGAGATGGATCCCGACGATGCCGCCGACCTGCTCGGCGCGATGAATCCGACCGATGCCGAGCTGTTGCTGGGCCGGATGGACCCGGGGGAATCCGATCCGGTGCGACGGCTGCTGAAGCACTCACCCAACACCGCCGGCGGCTTGATGACGTCGAATCCGGTAGTGCTGGGACCCGACACGTCGGTTGCTGAGGCGCTGGCCCGGGTCCGCGATCCCGACGTCACGCCGGCGTTGTCGTCGCTGGTGTTCGTGGTGCGCCCGCCCACTGCCACGCCGACCGGCCAGTATCTGGGTTGTGTGCCGCTGCAGCGGCTGCTGCGTGAGCCGCCGGCCGCGTTGACCGGCGGGATCATCGACACCGACTTGCCGTGGTTGGCGCCGGAAACCTCGCTGGCCGCGCTGACCCGCTACTTCGCTGCCTACAACCTGGTCTGCGGGCCGGTCGTCGATGAACAGAACCACCTGCTGGGTGCAGTGACGGTCGACGACGTGCTCGACCACTTGCTGCCGCATGACTGGCGCGAAAGTACCGAGGAACCCGCGCTGAATGCGGCCGGAGGGGCGCCGTGAGCAAATCATCGGCACGGCAACGGCTCTACACGCCGCGGACCTCGCGGATTTTCGCGCCGCGGGTGGACCCCGAGACCGTCGGGCAGGTCACCGAATCGGTCGCGCGCTTCTTCGGCACCGGCCGGTATCTCCTCATCCAGACCCTCGTGGTGGTGGCCTGGATCGTGCTCAACGTGTTCGCGGTCCGACTGCGCTGGGACCCGTACCCGTTCATTCTGCTGAACTTGGCTTTTTCCACCCAGGCCGCCTACGCGGCGCCGCTGATTCTGCTGGCTCAGAACCGCCAGGAGAACCGGGACCGGGTGACCTTCGAAGAGGATCGCCGGCGCGCCGAGCAGACCAAGGCCGACACCGAGTATCTGGCCCGCGAGTTGGCCGCATTGCGGTTATCCATCGGCGAAGTGGCAAAAACGCGCGAATACCTGCGCCATGAGCTGGAAAGTCTGCGGGTCCTGTTGGAGGAGCGGCAACCGGAAGGCGCGGACACCGCCGCGGTGCGTGCCGGCGACGGCAGCGACGGTCGCGCCAAGAAATCGAGCTAGCCGGAATACAGGCTCACATACTCCGCCATTGTTGCCACTGGTGTCACAACTGTTATGTATGGTGACTTAGTTCACGGGGCCGGCATGGCGTCGGGAGCACCCGGATACGACTCGAATACTCAAGGACGGTCGAGTGCGCATAGGGGGACGCTGGGATGCACGCCCGGCCCTAGCCCGGCGTGCCGCCCACCTGCGTGAGGCGGTGCAGCGGTCCGCTACTCGTGTGGCCGGGACGCCGGCATTCGGTCTTGCGGTGATCATCCCGCTGGTGCTGGCCGGGGCGGTCGGTGGTGCGCCGCCGTTCCCCGCCGCCACACACACAGTTCGCGACACCGGCATCACGCCGGTCGCGGCCGTGGCACCCGCGCCGCGTGACCTTTCCGGCCCATCGGTCATCGCTGTCGCGCGTCCACCGGATGCCTTCCACATCGCGGCGGCCACCGCGACGGCTCCGCCGCCAACCGTGGTCGTGAGCGCGCCGGGCGCACTGCGCATCCCGACGATGGCGCTATCGGCGTACCGCAACGCCGAGCAGATGATGGCGAGCTCCTACCCGGCGTGCGGCATCAGCTGGAATCTGCTGGCCGGGATCGGGCGCATCGAGTCGATGCACGCCAACGGCGGGGCCACCGACGCCCGCGGCACCGCGGTACGGCCGATCTATGGACCCACGCTGGATGGCACCCTGCCCGGTAACGAGGTCATCGTGCAGGGCAATGCCGGAGGCCGGGTCACCTACGCCCGCGCGATGGGGCCGATGCAGTTCCTGCCCGGCACGTGGGCGCGTTATGCCTCAGACGGCGACCGCGACGGCGTGGCGGATCCACAGAACCTGTACGACTCGACGTTGGCCGCCGCCCGCTACCTGTGCAGCGGCGGACTGAACTTGCGGGATTCGACCCAGGTGATGTCGGCGATCCTGCGGTACAACAACTCGATGCCGTATGCCCGCAACGTGCTGGGCTGGGCGGCCGCGTACGCCACCGGCGTCGTGCCGGTCGACCTGCCGCCGCTGACCGGGCCGGCGCCGCCGATCGCCGACCCGCGTCTCGAGCATCTCGAGCACCCGGAAGGCCTTGGCCCCGGCTTGCCGCTCAACATGCACGGCCTGCCCTCCACCGACCCGTTGTCGCGGTCGCCGCTGATCGATCTCAGCCAGTCCGCCGCGCCGACCCAACAACCGATGTGGCCATGGCAGTCACCCGCTCCTCGCCCCGCTACCTGCACGGTGATCTGCATCGGGGCACAAGAGGCGGCGCCGGCGCAACAGCCGTCGACGCCACCGTGGCTCGCCCCGCCGCCAGCTGAGCCCCCGGCTCCGGCTGCCGTACCTCCGGCCCCCGCCGCCCCGCCGGGCCCGCCGGCCGCGCCCGCACCCCCGGCGCCTGCTGCCGCGCCTGCCGCGCCATCACCGGCCGGACCGCCACCGGCCGCCGCGCCAGCAAACCCGCCGTCCGGACCGGGGCCCTTACCTGGCCCAACCGGCTGACTCCCGAGCGGAGTGACCCCCGTCTCACGCCGTCTCGATCCGCGTCGCCGCGGCACTACACTCGGCGGTGATGTCTGGAACTCATGATGACGCCGAACTGACTTCGGCTGTCCGCGCCGCGCTGGGCAAGGTGATCGACCCTGAACTGCGACGGCCCATCACGGAACTCGGGATGGTCAAAGGTGTCGAGATCGCCCCGGATGGCGGGGTCCACGTCGAGATCTACCTGACCACGGCCGCCTGCCCGAAGAAGACCCAGATCACCGAGGAAGTCAGCGGAGCCGTCGCCGATGTGCCCGGCACCGGCGCGGTGAAGGTCAGCTTGGACGTGATGAGCGACGAGCAGCGCACCGAACTGCGCAAGCAACTGCGTGGCGACACCCGTGAGCCGGTCATCCCGTTCGCCCAGCCGGGGTCGCTGACTCGGGTCTATGCCGTCGCCTCCGGCAAAGGCGGCGTCGGCAAATCGACCGTGACGGTCAACCTGGCCGCCGCGATGGCGGCGCGCGGGTTGTCGGTGGGGGTGCTCGACGCCGACATCCACGGTCACTCCATTCCGCGGATGATGGGCACCACCGACCGGCCCACTCAGGTCGAGTCGATGATCCTGCCGCCTATTGCCCATGAGGTGAAGGTCATCTCGATCGCCCAATTCACCCAGGGCAACACCCCGGTCGTGTGGCGCGGACCGATGCTGCACCGCGCGTTGCAGCAGTTCTTGGCCGACGTGTACTGGGGCGACCTCGATGTGCTGTTGCTTGATCTGCCGCCGGGAACCGGCGACATCGCCATCTCGGTTGCCCAACTGATTCCGAGCGCGGAGATCCTGGTGGTGACCACGCCCCAGCACGCCGCCGCCGAAGTGGCCGAGCGCGCGGGCAGCATCGCGCTGCAGACCCGTCAGCGGATCGTCGGCGTGGTGGAGAACATGTCGTGGCTGATGCTTCCCGACGGTTCGCAGCTGCAGGTGTTCGGCGAGGGCGGTGGCCAGCAAGTGGCTGAGCGACTCTCGCGTGCCGTCGGCGCCGACGTGCCCTTGCTGGGGCAAATCCCGCTGGATCCCGCGCTGGTCGCCGCCGGCGACTCGGGCGTGCCGATCGTCCTCAGCGCACCCGACTCGGCAGGTGGCAAGGAACTGCGCAGCGTCGCCGACGCCTTATCGTCTCGGCGCCGCGGACTGGCCGGAATGTCGCTGGGCTTAGACTCCACGCGGCGGTAAGTCCGCGACTGTGCGGTTCCATACGCGTGCCGCGGCGTGTCGCGTATGAAACCGCACTCTCGCCAGAGGTTTCGCTCGACGGCCCTAGGTCGCGTCGGTGTCGAACGGCGCTGGCCCGGCGCCCGGAGGTTCCGGCTCACCTAACGGCGGGTGGGCGGCCGGCTCGGGCACACCTTCCTCAACCCGGTCGAATTTTCCGGTGAACAGCGAATCGTCGCCGTCGAGTAGGTGCTTGGTCAGCGCCGCACGCGGCGTCATCCCGCGCAGCTTCTGTAATTCGCGCAGCGGCTCCCGCAGATCTTCGAACTCGGGGCCGATGTCCTCGCGCAGCTGTGTCGTCATTCCGGTGAGGTAGTCGCGGGCCTGGCGCAACGCGTTGGCACTCCACCTGATGGCGCCCGGAAGCCGCTCGGGGCCGAGCACCACCAGCCCGACCACGACGAGGACGAGCATTTCCCCCCAGCCGACATTGGCGAACACTTAGCCGTTGTCCGGGCCGGGTTTCACCGTCAGCGTGACGTGCCGGCCGTCGCGCACCACCTCGATCGGCGCATCCTGCCCGATCGTCAACTGCCGCACGGCAACCACCATCTCGTCGGCGTCGGCGACGGCACGGTTGCCAACCTTGACGACGACGTCGTTCTCCAGGATGCCGCCCTGCTGCGCGGGGCTGCCCGCCTTCACGTTGGCCACTTGGGCGCCGGAGGCGATCGCGTTGCTCACCGAGCGGGTGCTCAACCCCAGCGTCGGGTGCACGATCTTGCCGTCCTTGATCAGCGTCTCCGCTACCTGCTTTGCCTCGTTGACGGGGATCGCGAAGCCTAACCCGCTGGCGCTGTCCGACAACGACTTCCCGGCTGTGTTGATGCCGATGACCTGCGAATCCATCCCGATCAGCGGGCCCCCGGAGTTGCCGTGGTTGATCGACGCGTCGGTCTGCACCGCATCGATCACCGTGTCGGTGTCCGAACCGTCACCCGACAACGGGATCGGGCGGTGCAAGGCGCTGATGATGCCGTGAGTCACGGTGCTCCGCAGTCCCAGCGGCGCGCCGGCCGCCAGCACCTCGTCACCGACCCGTACCTTGTCCGAGTCGCCGAGCCGGGCCACGGTCAAGTTGTCGACGTTGTCCACCTTCAGGACGGCCAGGTCGGTTTTGGGATCGCGGCCGACCAGGTTGGCGGGCACTTCCTTGCCGTCGTTGAAGACAACGCTGGTCTTGAACTGGCTGGGGTTGTTGGCCGCCTCGGAGATCACGTGGTTGTTGGTGACGATGTAACCGCGACCGTCGATCACCACCCCGGAGCCCTGCATGCCCTCCTGGTCGCTGACCGACTCGACAGTCACCACGGAGTCCGCCACCGCGGCGGCGACCTTGGCGAATCGGCCGGCGGGCCCTTCGCCGTTGTCGCCGGTGGACAGCGTGACCTTCGACGTGGTGAACGCCTCGGCAACCTCGGCGGTCTTGTTGCCCACCCAACCGCCCAGGGCTCCGATCGCCAGCGCGATGGCGGCGAGCAGCGCCAAGGCACGGTAGGAGACTTTGCCGCCGAACAGCACGTCGCGGGCACCGAGCTTGCCCGCAAACCTGCCGCCGCCGCGCGGGGGGGACGGCGTCAGCGCTGGGCCGCCCAGGGCGGCGGCCGCTCCGGGGTCGCGCCAGGGGTCGTCACCGTCCTCGGACTGGTCTTTGTCCTTCTCGCCGTCCAGCGCGCCGGCGTCGGTGGGATGACGCTGCAGCGAGTCTGCGCCCGGGAACGGGCGGCCGAAGGCTTCGGCCATCACCGGGTCGGCCGGCTCGTCGTGCGGCGTGAAATCACGCTGGTCGCGGTACTTCTGCGGACGGACCAGCTGGGAGATGAACGATCCCCGCACGCCCTCGGGACGGCTGAAGGTCTGCTGCGAAGCGGGATCGACCGACGGCCGCGAGACGGGCCGCGGCGCCAGGCGGTGGCCGCCGTACTTGTCCTGGTCGGAGGTCACGTCATCCTCTTCCGAGCAGTTGGGAAATACGCGCTATGACAACGAGCGCGGCGTCAGACACCGGCTTAACCAGCCTAGTATCCACCAGGCTACCGGCGCTTACGCCGGTCAGGCGTGATGTCGTCGGCCAATTGATCCGAGAAGGCCGCGGCTTCGTCGGGCGGCGAGTGCGGAATCTGCGAGAGCATTCCGAGCAGGGTGCTGGGGATGCTGATCGGGCTGGAGTCGCGCAGCGCGGCACGCGCTCGGCCCTGATCCTCCACTTCGGTGGCGCACTGCGGGCACAGCGAAATGTGATGGGCGGCGCGCAGGTGGGCGTTCATTCGCAGCTCACCGTCGACGAATGCAGCGATGGCCTCGGTGGACAGGTGCTCGGTAGAGCCGAACTGGCGCGGCGCACCGACCGGCGCGTCGCTCTGTGAGGCGAACTGGGAGGGGAGCCAGGAGAACGCACGGCGGAACACATGTCCCCGGTCGGGCATCACCAGCTCCTCTCGACACTGCGTTGTGTTTGCATGGCGGCACTACCTTGAATGTAGCGCGCTGCCCGCGACGCGACAGCACTGAACAGCCGAGAAGCCCGAGTGTCGCCGGTTAGGCGCTGGCGCCCTCGGATCGCTCGGTGTGCTCAGGATGGGCCGCCAGATAGTCGCGCAACGCCTGCCGTCCACGGTGTATCCGGCTGCGCACGGTGCCGAGCTTGACGCCCAGCGTCGCACCGATCTCCTCATAGGAGAGACCCTCGATGTCGCACAACACCACCGCGGCCCGGAATTCCGGCGCCAATGAATCCAGCGCCGCCTGCAGGTCAGCGCCCAGCCGCGCATCGTGGTAGATCTGCTCGGGGTTGGGCTCGTCGGCGGGCACCCGGTCGTAATCCTCGGGCAACGCCTCCATCCGAACGCGGCTGCGCCGGCGCACCATGTCCAGAAACAGGTTGGTGGTGATGCGGTGCAGCCAGCCCTCAAAGGTCCCCGGCTGATAGTTCTGCACCGATCGGAACACCCGGATAAAAGTCTCCTGAGTCAAGTCCTCTGCGTCGTGCTGGCTGCCCGAGAGGCGATAGGCCAGCCGGTACACCCGATCTGCGTGCTGACGCACCAGCTCGTCCCAGGACGGCATCGCCGCCTTGTCCCCGGTTGCGTCGAAGACCGCAGTTCCGTAGGGCTCGTCAGCTGGCTCGACCCAGTCGGCGTCGCGGTACCGCTCGGGGTGCGACATGCTCGCCGGGCTCATCAATGTGGTGATGTTCGGATCCTCCGGGTTGATCTTGCCGTCAAAGGTGGACAGTGCGTCACCGCGGGCAACACGCAGACACCCGGCTGTATTCCCGGCCCAGCGCTCTCCGCGTTCCATATAGCTACCGTCGCTTATCGGCGTGTGGCCGATATGTGATGGCACTGTGCATTCACTGAGAAACCGGCCAGGCAGCCCCTTGCGCTGGGGGTTTGGCGCGCGATGTGACATTGTGCGGCTTGGACTTCCGGGCGTGTCGCGGCTCACGGGGCCAGACCGTCGTTCGGGCGCGCCTGCCCGCGTGGAGCATAGGTTGGTCTTACGCTGCGGGCATGGCCAGCACCGACGACGCAACCGGCCGGACGGCCCAAACCAGTCGGGCCGCAGCGATCTCCGCGCATGCCGAGGGGTCGATCTCCGAGGATGCGGTTTTGGCGGCAGCGCGAGACCGTGCCGTCGAGATCGGCGCCGGCGCCGTCACGCCCGCCGTCGGCGCGTTGCTGAGCTTGCTGGCCAGGCTGAGTGGCGGCAAAGCCGTCGTCGAGGTCGGCACCGGCGCCGGGGTCAGCGGATTGTGGCTGCTCTCCGGTATGAGCGATGACGGCGTGTTGACCACCATCGACATCGAGCCCGAGCATCAGCAGACCGCCAAGCAGGCGTTCAGCGACGCCGGGATAGGTCCGTCGCGCACGCGGCTGATCAGCGGCCGTGCCCAAGAGGTGCTGACCCGGCTCGCCGACGAGTCGTACGACCTGGTGTTCATCGACGCCGACCCGGTCGACCAGCCGGACTACGTGGTCGAAGGTGTACGGCTGCTGCGCTCGGGCGGGGTGATCATCGTGCACCGCGCGGCGCTGGGCGGCCGGGCCAATGATCCCGCCGCCCACGACGCCGAAGTCACCGCGGTCCGCGAAGCCGCGCGGCTGATCGCCGAAGACGAACGCCTCAACCCAGCGTTGGTGCCGCTCGGCGACGGCTTGCTCGCTGCTGTCCGCGACTGACATCTTCCGGCGCTCTTCCGGCGCTGATGGTCTGGTGAGTCACGCTTGACAGCCGACTGAACGCGCGTTTAGCCTACTGAACATGCGTTCAGCCGACTTGACCGCAGCCGCGCGAATCCGTGATGCGGCCATCGAGCAATTCGGTCAGCACGGTTTCGGGGTCGGACTGCGCGCGATCGCCGACGCCGCCGGCGTGAGCGCGGCCTTGGTCATTCATCACTTCGGATCCAAAGACGGCCTGCGCAAGGCCTGCGACGACTACATCGCCGAAGAGATCCGCAGCGGCAAATCGGAGGCGATGCAGTCGACCGACCCAGGCACCTGGTTTGCTGCGATGGCCGAAATCGAGTCGTACGCGTCGATGATGGCCTACCTCGTTCGCTCCATGCAAACGGGCGGTGGCCTTGCAAACACATTGTGGCGCAAGATGATCGACGATGCCGAGGAATACCTCGACGAAGGTGTGCGGGCGGGCATACTCAAGCCCAGCCGAGATCCCAAGGCGCGGGCAAAATATTTGGCGATTACCGGCGGGGGCGGCTTCCTGCTCTATCTCCAAATGCACGACTCCCCGACGGATTTGCGCGCAGTGCTGCGCGACTACGCCCGCGACATGGTTCTGCCCGCTCTGGAGATCTACACCGACGGCCTGCTGGCAGACGACACCAGGTACAACGCATTCCTCGCCGAAGCAGAACAGGGAGAATCCAATGCCAGTTGACAACGGCCAGGCGGCAATCGAAATCCACCACCTGACGAAATCCTTCGGCGCAGTGCGGGCACTCGACGGACTCGATCTGACGGTGCGCCAAGGTGAAGTGCACGGCTTTCTCGGGCCCAACGGCGCCGGGAAATCGACGACGATCCGCATCCTGCTGGGCGTGGTCAAGGCCGACGCCGGTACGGCCCGACTGCTCGGCGGCGACCCGTGGACCGACGCGGTGGAATTGCACCGCCAGATCGCCTACGTGCCTGGCGATGTGACGCTGTGGCCCAACCTCACCGGCGGTGAGACCATCGACCTGCTCGCCCGCATGCGCGGTGGTATCGACGAGCAACGCCGAGCCGAGCTCGTCGAGCGCTTCGAGCTCGATCCGCGCAAGAAGGCGCGCACCTACTCGAAGGGCAACCGGCAAAAGGTCTCCCTGATTTCGGCGTTCTCGTCGCGAGCCCGGCTACTGCTGCTCGACGAACCCAGCAGCGGCCTGGATCCGCTGATGGAAAACGTGTTTCAGCAGTGCGTCGCCGAGGCCCGCGATCGCGGCGCCACGGTCCTACTGTCGAGCCACATCCTGGCCGAAACGGAGGCACTCTGCGAACGGGTGACGATCATCCGGGCCGGCCAGACCGTGGAGAGCGGGTCGCTGGATTCGATGCGCCACCTCAGCCGCACGTCGATCAAGGCTGAAATGATCGGCGATCCCGGCGATCTCACCCGGATCAAGGGCGTGGAGGACGTCAGCGTCGAGGGAACCACACTGCGCGCACAAGTCGACGGCGAGAGCCTCGGCGAACTCATCCGGGTGCTCGGCGACGCCGGCGTGCGCAGTCTGATCAGCCAGCCCCCCACGCTGGAAGAGCTGTTTCTGCGTCACTACGGCACCGATGGTCAGGATGTGCGCAGCGGAGAACAGGTGCCCGCATGAGCACCACCACGCTGGACCGGCCGGCTCATCAAGCGCCGCAGCGTAGTTCGAGCTTCTCAGGCACCGTAGGGATGCTGCGGCTCTATCTGCGCCGCGACCGGGTCGTGTTACCGCTGTGGGTGCTGTTGCTTTCGGTGCCGCTGGCCACCGTTTATATCGGCAGCATGGCTAAGGTGGCGCCCACCCAGGCAGAGCGCGCGACGTTCGCGACGTCGATCATGGCGAGCCCGGCTCAGCGCGCGCTCTACGGCCCGGTCTACAACGACAGCCTTGGCGCGGTCGGCATTTGGAAGGCCGGGATGTTCTATCTACTCATCGCGGTCGCGGTCATCCTCACCGTGATGCGTCACACCCGTGCCGACGAGGAGACCGGACGCGCCGAATTGATCGACTCGACGGCGGTGGGGCGCTACGCCAGTTTGACCGCCGCGCTGCTGCTGTCGTTCGGCGCATCGATCAGCACCGGCGCGATCGGTGCAGCCGGACTGTTCACCACCGAGGTCGCACCCGGCGGATCGCTGGCATTCGGGGCGGCGCTGGCCGCCTCCGGGTTGGTATTCACGGCGGTGGCCGCGGTTGCGGCACAACTGTCGCCGAGCGCCCGATTCGGCCGGAGCGCGGCATTCACCGTGCTGGCCGCCGCTTTCACCGTGCGCGCTGTCGGTGACGCCGGTTCGGGCACCTTGTCCTGGCTCTCACCTCTGGGCTGGTCGCTGCAGGTCCGGCCGTATGCCGGAGACCACTGGTGGGTCCTGGCGCTGCATCTGGTGACGACGGTGCTGCTCACCGGGCTGGCCTACCGCCTGCTCGCCGGCCGCGATGTCGGCGCCGGGCTGATCGCCGAACGCCCGGGTCCGGCGCGAGCCGCAGCGACATTGCGCAGCGTGTCAGGGCTGGCGTGGCGGCTGGACCGCGGTGCGCTGCTGCTGTGGACGGTCGGACTGTGCCTGTATGGCTTGCTGGTCGGCAGCGTCGTGCACGGGATCGGCGATCAACTTGGCGATAGCACCGCCGCGCGTGACATCGTGACCCGGATGGGCGGCACCAGCGCCTTGGAACAGGCGTTCATCGCGATCGCGTTCGCCATGCTGAGCATGGTGGCCGCCGCGTTCGCGATCTCGCTGTCGCTGCGATTGCACCAGGAGGAAACCGGCCAGCGGGCTGAAATGCTGCTGAGCGGTGCCGTGAGCCGAAGTCGTTGGTTGGCAAGCCATCTGACGACTGCGCTGGTGGGATCTGGCGCCGCGATGCTGGTTTCCGGACTGGTCGCCGGACTCACCTACGGCGTCGCCGCCGGCGATATCAGCGGCAAACTGCCCGCAGTCGTCGGCACCGCGGCCGCGCAGCTGCCCGCGGTGTGGCTGCTTGCCGCCGTGACGCTGGCGTTGTTCGGGCTGACGCCACGCTTCACCCCGGCGGCCTGGGGTGTGTTGGTCGGATTCATCGCGTTGTACCTTGTCGGTTCGTTGTCGGCATTGCCGCAGTGGCTGTGCGACCTCGAGCCGTTCGCACACATTCCCCGGATCGGCGATGGTAGCTTCACGGCGGCTCCGCTGCTGTGGCTGCTGGTGATCGACGTGTCGCTGATCGCACTCGGCGCGGCGGCCTTCCGACGCCGCGATCTTAGAAGCTGAGGAGGCTGCTATGAAAACCATTGTCAAAGCGGCGCTTTCGAGTGTGTGGGGACTTGTGGTGTTCGGGTTGGTGGTGTTCCTGCCAGCCGGCACGTTCCATTACTGGCAAGGATGGGTTTTCCTCGGCGTATTCGTCGTATCCACCTGGATCCCCGGCATCTATTTATTGCGAACGAACCGGGATGCGCTTGATCGGCGGATGCGCGCGGGGCCGTTGGCCGAAGACCGAACGCTGCAGAAGGTGATCATCTCCGTCGCACTGTTTTCGCTGGCGGCCATGTGCGTCGTCAGCGCCCTGGACCACCGGTTCGGGTGGTCATCAGTTCCGGCCGCGGTGTGTTTGGTCGGCGATGTTTTGGTCGCGATCGGTCTTGGCCTCTCGATGCTGGTGGTCATCCAAAACGCTTATGCGGCCGCCAATGTCACCATCGAGGAGGGTCAGCGGGTCGTCTCCACCGGGTTATACGGGATGGTGCGACACCCGATGTACACCGGAAACCTGATCATGATGCTGGGGATCCCGCTGGCGCTCGGCTCGTACTGGGGGCTGGTTTTCGTCATCCCGGGCCTGATCGTGCTGGCTGTTCGCATTCGCGATGAAGAACAGCTTTTGCAAGAGGATTTGAGCGGATATCGGCAGTACACCGAGCAGGTGCACTACCGGCTGCTGCCTTACGTGTGGTGACCGAGCGCCGCACCCCCGCCGCGACAGTGCGCAAACCCGGAAAAGAGCTCGGCGTGTCGGGCGGGAACACGCACGCTCGCGAAAAACCGGCGCGGGTTAGATCCAGACGCCTTTGCCCACCGCGACCACTCCGCCGGCGCTGATCGCGAAGCGTTCGCGGTCTTTCTCCAGGTCCACCCCGACCATCTCGCCCGGTCCGACGACCACATTTTTGTCCAGGATCGCGTGGCGTACCACCGCACCGCGACCGACCCGGGTGCCCGGCATGATCACGCTGCCCTCCACGATCGCGCCGTCGTCGACGACGACGTTCGACGACAGCACCGAGTTACGCACCGACGCCGCCGAGATGATGCTGCCCGCGCCCACCACCGACTCCTGGGCGGATCCGCCGTTGACGAACTTCGCCGGCGCCAGGTTCTCCGTCGCACCGTGGATCGGCCAGCGTCGGTTGTACAGGTTGAACACCGGATGCACCGATACCAGGTCCATGTGGGCGTCGTAGAACGCGTCCAGCGTCCCCACGTCGCGCCAGTAGCCCCGATCGCGATCGGTGGCACCGGGCACCTCGTTGTCGGAGAAGTCGTAGACCGCGGCCATCCCGTCGGACACCAGCCGCGGAATGATGTCGCCGCCCATGTCGTGGTCGGAGTGGTCGTCTTCGGCGTCGGCGCGGATGGCGTCGATGAGCACCTTGGTGGTGAAGATGTAGTTGCCCATCGAGACGAACGTGGCCTCGGGATCGTCGGGCGTGCCCGGTGGCTCAGTCGGTTTCTCGACGAAGCTGTGGATGCGGCCGGACTCGTCGGCGTCCAGACACCCGAATGCAGTGGCCTCCGCCCGCGGCACCCGGATCCCGGCCACCGTCGCGCCCGCCCCGCTGCGAATGTGAAATCGCAGCATCTGCTCGGGGTCCATCCGGTAAACGTGGTCAGCGCCGAAAACCACGATGTATTCCGGGTCTTCGTCGAAGATCAGATTCATCGACTGGTAGATCGCGTCGGCGGAGCCGGTGTACCAACGCGGGCCGAGCCGCTGCTGCGCCGGAACCGGGGTGATGTACTCGCCGGCCAGGCCGCTCAGTCGCCAATTCTGTGAGATGTGCCGGTCCAGCGAATGCGACTTGTATTGAGTGAGAACGCAAACCCGCAGGTAGCGGGCATTGACAAGGTTGGACAGCACGAAGTCGATCAGCCGGTAGGCGCCGCCGAAGGGAACCGCGGGTTTGGCCCGGTCTGCGGTCAGCGGATACAACCGCTTGCCCTCCCCGCCGGCCAGGACGATGCCCAGCACGTGTGGCGCTTCCCTCATGGTTTCAAACCTATCGGCCGCTGAACACTGCTGCCACGTCAATCGACTGATTACCCGGCGTGGACGGGCTGTCCGTCAAGGTATTTGGTTCGGCGCGACGCGCCGCAACCGTTACCGTGCGGAGTATGCGGGTGGCGATGATGACTCGGGAGTATCCCCCTGAGGTGTACGGCGGCGCCGGGGTGCATGTCACCGAACTGGTCGCGCAACTGCGCAACCTGTGCCGCGTCGACGTGCACTGCATGGGCGCCCCCCGGCCGGGGGCCTTCGTTTACCAGCCCGATTCGCGGCTAGAAGGCGCAAATCCGGCGCTGGCGACGCTGTCGTCCGATCTGGTGATGGCCAACGCCGCCCTGAACGCCGACGTGGTGCACAGCCACACCTGGTACACCGGCCTGGCCGGGCATCTGGCCGGTCTGCTCTACGACATTCCGCATGTGTTGACCGCGCATTCGCTGGAACCGTTGCGGCCGTGGAAGGCCGAACAGCTCGGCGGTGGCTACCGGCTGTCGTCTTGGGTGGAACGCACTGCCATGAGTGCAGCCGATGCGGTGATCGCCGTCAGCTCTGGGATGCGCGATGACGTCTTGTCCACTTATCCGGCTTTGGATCCGTCCCGGGTGCATGTGGTGCACAACGGTATCGACACCGACGTGTGGCATCCCGTCGAGCCGAAACCAGGCGAGTCGCTGCTGGCCGAATTGGGGGTCGACCCTCGCCTGCCCACGGTGGCGTTCGTCGGGCGGATCACCCGCCAGAAGGGCGTTGGTCATCTCTTGGCCGCCGCCCACCGGTTCAGCCCCGAGGTGCAGTTGGTGTTGTGCGCCGGGGCGCCCGACACCCCTGAGATCGCCGCCGAAGTCGCGGCGGCCGTCGCCGAGCTGGGTCAGCGGCGCAACGGCGTGTTCTGGATCCGCGAAATGCTCCCCATCTCGCGGCTTCGTGAAATATTCTCGGCGGCAACGGTTTTCGTATGTCCATCGGTATACGAGCCGTTGGGAATCGTCAACCTCGAAGCAATGGCTTGCGCGACGGCCGTGGTGGCCTCAGACGTCGGTGGGATACCTGAGGTGGTGGCCGACGGCGTCACCGGCTCGCTGGTGCACTACGAGGCTGACGATTCAGCCGGTTACCAGAGCCGTCTGGCCGAGGCGGTCAACGCTTTGGTCGCCGACCCCGAGAGGGCAAAGCGCTACGGTCAGGCCGGACGACAGCGGGCTATCGCGGAATTCTCCTGGGCGAACATCGCCGAGCAGACGTTGGAGATCTATCAAAAGGTGGGTAGCTAGCGGCGGGCGCTCAGCTGGTGACGCCCTTGAGTTCGTCGCCGAGTGCGGCGGCTTCGTCGGGCGTCAGCTCGACGACGAGTCGGCCACCGCCCTCCAGCGGCACCCGCATCACGATGCCGCGCCCCTCTTTGGTCGCTTCCAGCGGACCATCACCGGTCCGGGGCTTCATCGCCGCCATCGAGTGCTCCCTCCAGGTTCGAGCTGCCCCGCCGTCAACTGCCAATTCACCCCCCCATTGTTCCCTATCGACACCGGCAGGGTGTACAAGACCCGGGTGCTGGCCTACGCGGGCGTGTCTAACCCGCTAGCCGATGGCACCCAGCAGGTGCGCAGGTGGTCGTCGACCATCCCCGTCGCCTGCATCAAGGCATAGGCGGTGGTAGGTCCCACGAACCGGAATCCGCGCCGCTTCAATTCCCGGGCCATCGCGGTGGATTCCGCGGTCGCCGACGGCACTTCGGAGGCGTCGGCGGGCCGTCGCGAGATGGGTCGCGGCGGCGGCGCAAACGACCACAACAGGTCGGAGATATCAACTCCGCTGGCGACTCGCGCGTTGGCGATGGTCGCCTCGATCTTGGCGCGATTGCGCACGATGGAATCGTCAGACATCAGCCGGGTCACGTCGGCATCGGTGTAGCGCGCGACCGACTCGATGTCGAAACCGGAGAAGGCGCGGCGGAAGTTCTCCCGCTTCTTGAGGATGGTCAGCCAGGACAGCCCGCTTTGAAACGCCTCCAGGCTCAGCCGCTCGAACAGCGGCACCCGGCCATACAGCGGCCGGCCCCATTCGTTGTCGTGGTAGTCGCAATAGAGGTCACCGGTTGCCCAACTGCAGCGGCTGCGTCCGTCGTCGGTCACTCGGGGTCCTCATCGGCGTCCGGTTGTCCGGCCTGCACCGACGCGAGTTGGCCGCGCAACTGGTCGAGCTCCCGGCCGAGCCGGTCCAGTACCCAGTCGACCTCGCTGGTCTTGTAGCCGCGCAGCACCTGGCTGAACTTCACTGCGTCGACATCGGCCCCGGTGACACCGGAGGCCGGCAGCACTGTCGCGGTCGTCGCCCGGGGCAGCGGCGGCAGCTGCTCCCCGCGGCCGTACAGCATGCTGGCCACGCCGAACAGCACGATCGCCACCAGGATCAGCACCACCAGATACAGCAACACCAACGCCACGTCACCGATCCTGCCTTATCCCGGCCTGCTCAGCGCGGCCGCAGCGTACTCATCGGTGGGCGGTCGGACAGCGACACCGGCGACGTGCGCGGCGTGAACCCGTCACCGTCGACGAAGAACTGGGTCAGACCCACCCCGGAATCGGGGATGCCGCAGCGGGAGAGCAGCGTGGCCACCACCTGCCGGCTCATCGGGCCCAGTTCGGCAAGCGGCCGGTTGCGGTGGGCCCGTACACCGAGGTTGACCTGGGCGATTGCATCGAAGCCCAGCCTGTCGTAGGTGTCGACCAGCAGGCCGATCTCCACTCCGTAGCCCGGCGCGAAGGGCAGTGACGTCAGCAGTTCGCGAGTGGCCGCGTATTCGCCGCCCAGCGGTTGCAGCACCCGGCCCAGCTCGGGCCGCAGCGCCGCGAGCAGCGGTCGCGCCACCAGCTCGGTGACCCGACCCCCGCCGGTGCCGTCGGTGTTGAATGGCCGCCGGTAGAAGCTTTTGACCAGGTGGGTGCCGTCGCCGGCGAGCAGCGGGCCGACCAGCCACGGCACGAACATCGGGTGCGGGTCGATCAGGTCGGAGTCGACGAACACGATGATGTCGCCGCTGGTGGCCGCCAGCGAGCGCCACAGCACCTCGCCCTTGCCGGCACGCGGGGCGACATCGGGCAGCGCTTGTTCGCGGGTGACGACCCGGGCGCCGGCGGCGATGGCGCGGATCTCGGTGTCGTCGGTCGAGCCGGAGTCCAGCACGATCAGCTCGTCGACCAGCCCGCCGAGCACCGGCGAGATGCTGTCGATGACCGATTCGATGGTGCTTTCCTCGTTGAGGGCGGGCAGGACCACCGAAATGGTGCGGCCGGCCTTCGCGGACACCAGTTCGTCGACCGTTTTGGGGTGACTCCAACTGCGGTCGGGCAGCCAGGTGTCGCCGGGCAGCGCGGCCAGGATTCCGTCGCCGACGAGATCGACCAGCTCTGATGCCGTCATGCCAATCCTCTCACCGTGCGTGTCGGCGGTCGTCGTCCTTGAATCGACGCCACCATCTCCAGCACCCGTCGGGTGGGGGCGACCTCATGCACCCGGAACATCCGGGCGCCGGCCGCGGCGGCCAGCGCGGTCGCGGCCAGGGTCCCCTCCAGCCGTTGCGTCAGATCCACGCCCAGAGTCTCCCCGACGAAATCCTTATTGCTCAACGCCATCAACACTGGCCAGCCAGTGTCAACAAGATCTTCCACATGACGCAACAACGCCAACCCGTGGAAGGTGTTCTTACCGAAGTCGTGGGTCGGGTCGATCAATACCCGGTCGCGGTCCACCCCGGCGGCGACGGCTCGTTCAGCAGCGGCGGTGACCTCACCGATCACGTCGTCGACCACGCCGCGGGTGCTCAGGCCGTAGCTGACCCGAAAGGGCCGGGTGCGCGGAGACACGCCGCCGGTGTGTGAACAGACCAGCCCCGCCCCGAATTCGGCGGCCACCTCGGGCATCTCGGGGTCGACGCCGCCCCAGCTGTCGTTGATCAGATCGGCACCCGCCCGGCAGGCCCGTCTGGCCACCGTGGAACGCCAGGTGTCGACGCTGATCAGTTGGTCGGGGTAGGTCTCGCGCAGCCACTCGATGAACGGCACCACCCGGGCGGTCTCGGTTTCGGTGTCAATGCTCTCCCCAGGGCCGGCCTTGACGCCGCCGACGTCGACGACGTCGGCCCCATCGGCGATGACCCGGTGCGCGGCGGCCTTGGCCGCATCGTCGCTGAAAGTGGCGCCGCGGTCGTAGAACGAATCCGGGGTGCGGTTGACGATCGCCATGATCAGCGGACGGTTGGCCGCGACTGGGCGGCCGCACAGTGTTGACTGCACCCGTCTATGGTGCCCGCCCTGGCCATCGAGACTGCGCCCAGGGCGACCAGACCCCGGGCAGGCTCGACTGACGCGCCGCTAACCTTGCGGTCGCTTACCGGCTGCGACCTCGTCGGGGTAGTCGTCGTAGAACGGCACGTAGCCGTCGTCGCGGCCGGCCAGTACGTACAGCGGGTCGTCGATGCCGGGGCCGTAGGCCTGCTCACGCAGATCCACCTTGCGGCTCTTGAAGGTCGTAGTGTGCTCCATGGACTCCACCACCCGCACGAACAACGGCAGCGCATACACCGGCAACCGCTCGTAGAGGGTGCGCGCCAGCGCCTGGCCGTCGAACTCGGCGCCGTCGCGCAGCTTGACCGCAGCCATCCCCGCGCGGCCACCGGTGCGTGGGATTTCCACGCCGAAGACCGCGGATTCCTCGACAGCCGAGTCGAGTCCCAGCGCCGCTTCCACCTGGGTGGTGGCGACGTTCTCGCCCTTCCACCGGAACGTGTCGCCGAGCCGGTCGACGAACGCGGCATGCCCCATGCCTTGCGGATTCATCACGTCACCGGTGTTGAACCAGCAGTCGCCCTCGCGAAAAGCGTTGCGCACCAACTTCTTCTCGCTGGCGGCGGGGTCGGTGTAGCCGTCGAACGGCTGCAGTTTGTTGACCGGGCTGATCAGCAGACCGGGCTCGCCGGGAGGGACCCGGCGCACCCGGCCATTCTCGTCGCGCAGCGGGGCACCGGTGTCGGGGTCGTACTCGACGTAGGCCAACGGCAGCGGCGAAATCCCGGTCGTCTTGGGCACATTGAAGATGTTGATGAACGCGGTGTTGCCCTCGCTGGCGGCGTAGAACTCACAGACCCGCTCGATGCCGAACCGGGTGGTGAACTCCTCCCAGATCTCTGGGCGCAGGCCGTTGCCGGCGATCAGCCGTACCTTGTGTGCGCGGTCGGTCGGCTTGGGTGGCTGGTTGAGCAAATAGCGGCAGACTTCGCCGATGTAGATGAACGCCGTTGCGTCGTAGGCGATCACCTCGTCCCAGAACTGCGACGCTGAAAACTTCTTACCCAGCGCCAGTGTCGCCCCGGAGTTGATCACCGACGACACCGCGACCGTCAACGCGTTGTTGTGGTAGAGCGGCAGGCAGCTGTACAGCGTGTCGCTGCTGTGCAGTCGCAGACCCAACCCACCGAACGCGGCCAGCGCGGCCAGCCACCTCCGATGGGTCATCACACTGGCCTTGGGATGCCCGGTGGTGCCGGAGGTGAAGATGTAGAAGGCGGTGTCCTTGGCCAACACCGCCGAGGCCGACGGCGGATTGGTCGTGGGCGCGGTGGCGGCCAGCCGCTCCAGTTCCTCGATGGTCAGCGGCTCGGCGCCGGGAGCGCCGCATTCACTGATGACGTCGACCAGGTCGGACTCGGCGACCAGCACCTTGGCGTCCAGCAGACCCAGGCTGTGGGCCAGCACCTCGCCGCGCTGGTGGTAGTTGATCATGCCGGCGACGGCGCCGCATTTGACCACGGCCAGCATCATCAGCACCGCGTTGGGCGAGTTGCGCAACACGATCCCGACGACGTCGCCGTGGCCGACACCGCGGGCGGCCAGCACCGCGGCGTAGCGATTGGCCGTCGCATTGGCCTCGGCGTAGGTCAGTTGCTGTTCACCGAACCGGAGGAACACCCGCTCGCCGTAGCGGGCGGCCCGGTCCTGAAACACCTTGCCGATCGACGCCTTGGACGTGGGCCGGGCCAGCAGCCCGGTCAGCGCTCCGCGCACCATCACCGGCACGTCGGCGATGAGACCGGGCACCCGGGTTGCGATATCGACCAGCCCGACTTCGGACACGTGGCACCTCTCTAGGTCCGCCATTCCCACTGAACTTGGCGGCCAGCCTAGCCGGTGACGATGCAGACCGCGGAGCGGTCTGAGGAGGAGCCGGGCCATCTAACCTAGCCCAGCGTGAACCCAAGGTCACACTCGTCGACGAACGTGAACCTGGCTTCACGCTCGCGAGGTAATCCGGGCGCCTCAGCCGGGCGCGCAGGCGTCCAACGCAGCATCGACCTGGTCGACCACGATCAGCCGGTCCAGCGCGGCCTGAGCGACGTAACCGGTATCGATCAGCCCGTAGAGCCAGGCCCGTAGCCCGTCGAAGTGCCCGCGCGGGTCGAGCATCACCACGGGTTTGTCGTGCATACCGAGGTATCCGCCGGTCCAGGTCTCGAACAGCTCCTCGAGGGTGCCGATGCCGCCCGGCAGGGCGAGGAACGCGTCGGCGCGATCTTCCATGACTTGTTTGCGCTCCCGCATGGTGTCGGTGACGATCAGCTCGTCGGCGTCGGTATCGGCCAATTCACGGTGGACCAGCATTTTGGGGATCACGCCGACGGTCCAACCGCCGCGAGCCCTGGCCGCGGTGGCCAGCGCGCCCATCGCCGAGACGTTGCCGCCGCCCCACACCAACGTCCAGCCCCGCTTCGCGATCGCCGCGCCGACCTCGGCGGCCAGGGC
This sequence comes from Mycobacterium sp. NGS62, assembly GCF_059812285.1. Classification (NCBI taxonomy): domain Bacteria; kingdom Bacillati; phylum Actinomycetota; class Actinomycetes; order Mycobacteriales; family Mycobacteriaceae; genus Mycobacterium; species Mycobacterium sp. NGS62. The sequence goes on from NZ_JCALCK010000003.1 coordinate 36,967, forward strand.
CAGCAATTCGGGGTGCGTGGGTCCGGAAGCGCAATAGACACACACCGCCCACGCTTCGGACCGCCCCATGCCGGAAAGGCTATCCGGCGGTGGCCGGGCACCGTAAACTCCGGCGGTGCCGATTCGGTGGAACGTCCCCCAACACGCGGCCGCATTGGAGCAGTTGAAGACGGCACTGGGCCGCGACGTTCCCGGCGCGCAGTCCGGGGCGGTGGTGCTGGGGCCCGACGGTATCGGCAAATCCACATTGGCTCGGCTGGCGGCCGAGCATGTCGTCCAACAGCACCCGGCCACGCTCACCCAGTGGGTGACCGGCACCCCGACCGAGCGCGTCGTGCCGTTCGGAGCCTTCAGTCATCTGGTCGAGATCGCCGACATCGGCAAGCCGGCCGCGCTGTTGCGCGCGGCCCGGCAATCGCTGGCCCGCGGCGCGCAGGAAAGCGATCTTTTGCTCGTCGTCGACGACGCGCACCACCTGGACGTCCTCTCGGCCACGCTGGTCTACCAGTTGGCCCTGGCCGGTGTGGCCCGGATGGTGGTCACCGCCCGTGCCGATGCCGCGCCGGCGGCGATCGCCGCGTTGTGGACCGACAACCTGCTCGGTCGGATCGACATCGAGGCACCCGCCGGCGCCACGTCTTCCGCGGAGGTCGACGCATACCTCAACGAGTTGCCCACCGGCGCCCGCTCGGTGCTCGACTATCTCGCGGTACAAGAGCCGCTGGCGCTTACCGACCTCACCGCCCTGACCGGCGACGGCGCTATCGAGCAGGCCATCGAACTCGGTGGGGCCGAGACCCGGGTGCGCGGCGGGCAGAGCGCGGATCCTGTCGTGTACACCGCTCACCCGCTGTTCGCCGAACGTGCGCTGATCGCCCTCGGCAGCGAGGGGATACGACGACTGCGCACCGAGGTGGTCACGCTGCTGTCGCGACAGCCCTCGATCCATGTCAGCGACCGGCTGCGGCTGGCGTCGCTGGCGGTGGACAGCGATGCGCCGCAGCCCGTCGACGAGGTGGCAGCGGCCGCGCAGCAGGCGTTGCGGCTGGGCGACCTGCCGTTGGCCAGCCGGTTGGCCGGCTCGGCCGTCGACCGCGGCGCCGGATTGCCGGCGCGGCTGGCGCTGGCTTATGCGCTGGCGTGGCAGGGCCGGGGACGGGAGGCCGGCGCGGTGCTGGCTGCCGTCTATCCGGACACGTTGTCGGAGACCGAGTTGATGGCCTGGGCGCTGCCGCGGGCGGCCAACCAGTTCTGGATGCTCAGCGAGCCGGAACGGGCGACCACGTTCCTGCAGACCACCCGTAACCGGGTCACGGCGCCGGCGGCGCGGGCCATGATCGACGGGCTGGCGGCGACCTTTGCCATGAACGCGGGCTCCCCGTTGCGGGCATTGCGCGTGGCCGATGAGGTGCTGGCTTCCCCGCATGCCGGCGACATCGGGTGGGCGGCTTCAGCCGCAGCGCTGTGCTCGGCCCGGATCGGCCGCTTCGGCGACGTCGAGACGCTCGCGGCGAGAGCGGTGGCCGCCGAGCATCCGGGTTTGTTGAGGTTCACCAGTGGCTTCGCCCGGGTCACGGCGCTGCTGATGGCCGGGCGGCTGGACGCGGCGCGCTCGTTGGCGCAGCGCCATACCGATTTCGCCGAGCTGCAGCAGCCGGGACGAGCGATCGGCGAGGTGTTGGTCGCCTATGTGGCGATTGCCCAGGGCGACTTCGACACCGCGGTGACGCTGCTGGAGCCCGCTGCCGCCACGCTGGAGCGCACCGGCTATTCATGGGGCCCGCTGTCACTGTCGCTGCTCGCGCAGGCGCTGGGCCAGCAAGGCGAACAGCTCGCGGCGGCAAAGGCTTTCAGCCGCGCGGAGTCGAGGCACGGTCTGAAGTCGGCACTGTTCACTCCGGAGCTGGCATTGGCCAAGGCGTGGTCGAAGGCGACGCGCAGCGATACCACCGGCGCCATCGTCGCCGCCCGGGAAGCCGTGCAGGCCGCCGAACGCGGCGGGCAGTCGGCGATCGCGCTACGGGCGCTGCAGGACGCGGCCCGACTCGGCGACACCAGCGCGGTGTATCGCGCCGAACGCCTGGCACTCGAAGTGGACTGTGTGCTCGGCCGGCTCACGCTGGCTCATGCCCGCGCGCTGGCGGCCGGTGATCCGGTCGCGCTGGCCGACGTGTCCGCCGACCTGGCCGATGCGGGATTGCTTCCGGCGGCCGTCGATGCCGCCGGGCAGGCCAAGCGTGCTCAGCTGGATAGGTAGCGGCGCAACATGTCCACCGCGGCGCTGATCTGCCCAACCGGCACCCGCTCGTCGCGACAATGCGCCACGTTGGGGTCGCCAGGACCGTAGTTGACCGCGGGGATACCGCGGGCCGCGAACCGCGAGACGTCGGTCCAGCCGTATTTCGCCCGGACCTGCCCGGCCGCCGCCTCGACCAACGCCTTGGCGGCGGGCTTGCCCAGGCCCGGCAGCGCGCCGGCGGCGGAGTCGGTCTGTTCGATCCGGACATCGAGCCCGTCGAACACCTCGTGCACGTGTTCCAGCGCGGCCTCCGGCGAGCGGTCGGGGGCGAACCGGAAGTTGACCGTCACCGACGCCGCATCGGGGATGACGTTGCCGGCCACGCCGCCGTCGATGCGGACCGCCGAGAGGCCCTCGCGGTAGGTGCAGCCGTCGATGTCGACGTCGCGGGCCCGATAGGCCGCAAGCCGGTCCAGCACAGCGCCCAGCTTGTGGATCGCGTTGTCGCCCAACCACGATCGCGCCGAATGAGCGCGTGTTCCGTTCGCGTGGATCGCGACGCGCAGCGTGCCCTGACAGCCGGCCTCGATGTAGCCGGCGGTCGGCTCGCCGAGGATCGCCACATCGGCGGCCAGCCATTCGGGCAACTCACGCTCGATGCGGCCCAAACCGTTTGAGGCGGCGTCGATTTCCTCACAGTCGTAGAACACCAGGGTCAGGTCGTGCGCCGGGTCGGTGACGGTGGCGGCCAGGTGCAGGAACACCGCGTCACCGGACTTCATGTCGGCGGTGCCGCATCCGTAGAGCAGGTCGCCGTCTCGGCGACTGGGCACGTTGTCGGCGATCGGAACGGTGTCGAGGTGCCCGGCCAGCAGCACCCGCGTCGGGCGGCCGAGGTCAGTGCGGGCCAGCACGGCATCGCCGTTACGCAGGATTTCGAACCCCAGAGACCGGGGCGTCTGAGCGCGCAGCGCGGCCTCGACCTCGTCGGCGATGAGTGCTTCGTGCCGCGACTCGCTGGGGATGTCGACCAACGCCGCGGTCAGCTCGATCGGATCCCCGGCTAAGTCCAGCACACTGCCAGCCTAGTAGCGTGGCCACCGTGACTGCAGCTTCGGGTATTGGGCTGGCGACACTCGCCGCCGACGGGTCGGTGCTCGACACTTGGTTCCCCGCACCAGAACTGATCGATGCCGGTGAGAGCGGCACCGTACGACTGTCGGTGGCCGAGGTTCCCGACGAGTTCGCTGCTTTGGCGGGCCGCGACGACGACCGCGGTACCGAGACCGTCGCGGTGCGCACGGTGATCGGTTCGCTGGACGACAAGCCTGCCGACGCCTACGACGCCTATCTGCGCCTGCATTTGCTTTCGCATCGGCTGGTCGCGCCGCACGGGCTCAACGCCGACGGGTTTTTCGGCGTGTTGACCAATGTGGTGTGGACCAATCACGGGCCTTGCGCCGTTGAAGGTTTCGAGGTGGTGCGGGCGCGGCTGCGTAGTCGCGGACCGGTCACCGTCTACGGCATCGATAAGTTTCCGCGGATGGTCGACTACGTGGTGCCGGCCGGGGTGCGGATCGCCGACGCCGACCGGGTGCGGTTGGGCGCGCACTTGGCCCCCGGCACCACGGTGATGCACGAGGGATTCGTCAACTACAACGCGGGAACGTTGGGCGCGTCGATGGTGGAGGGCCGCATCTCGGCGGGCGTGGTGGTCGACGACGGCTCCGACATCGGCGGCGGCGCGTCGATCATGGGCACGCTGTCGGGCGGCGGCACCGCGGTTATCTCGATCGGCAAGCGTTGTCTGCTCGGCGCCAATGCGGGGTTGGGCATCTCGTTGGGCGACGACTGTGTCGTCGAGGCCGGCTTGTATGTCACTGCCGGCACCAAGATCGCGATGCCCGGCGGAGCCGCGGTCAAGGCTGGTGAGCTCTCCGGCGGCAACAACATGCTGTTCCGTCGCAATTCGCTGAGCGGCGCGGTCGAGGTGGTGTCCCGCGACGGCCAGGGCATCGCGCTCAACGAAGACCTGCACGCCAACTAGCTGCGCCCGTCTTGGCGCGAGCGTGCGTGTCTGTACGCCGACACGCCGCAAACTGCGTGCGACTGCGCACGTTCGCGGTTAACTCAACAGCTCCTTCTTGAGCACCTTGCCCATCGCATTGCGCGGCAGGCTGTCGACAAGACGGACCTCACGCGGCCGCTTGTGTACCGAAAGTTGCTGGGCCACATAGTCGATCAGCTCACCGGTGTCGGCGTCACCGACGACGAACGCGACGATACGCTGTCCCAGGTCCTCGTCGGGCAGCCCGACGACGGCCGCCTCACTCACGCCGGGATGGCCCAGCAGCACCGTCTCGATTTCACCGGCCCCGACCCGGTATCCGCCCGACTTGATCAAGTCGACCGACTCGCGGCCCACGATGCGATGCATCCCGTCGCCGTCGACCACCGCAGCGTCACCGGTGCGATACCAGCCGTCGGCATCGAACGCCTCGGCGGTCGCGTCCGGCCGGTTCAGGTAGCCGTCGAACACTGTCGGACCGCGAACCTGAAGCCGCCCAATGGTTTCCCCGTCGCACGCCACCAAACCACCGGCGTCGTCGACCAGCCGGGTCTGCACGCCGGGCAACGGCAGGCCCACCCAGCCGGGACGGCGTTCCCCGTCGGCGCGGGTGGACACCGTGATCAGCGATTCGGTAGCACCGTAGCGTTCGACGGGCGCGTGCCCGGTAAGCCGGACCAGCTGCTCGAAAACCGGCACCGGCAACCCCGCGCTGCCCGACACCAGCAGCCGCGCCGGCCGCAGCGCCTCGACGGCGGCGGTGTCAGAAACTATCCGCGACCACACCGTCGGCACGCCGAAATACAGCGTGCCCCCCGCTGCGGCGTAGCCCTCGGGCGTGGGTTTTCCGGTGTGCACGAAGCGGTTTCCGACCCGCAGCGAACCGAGCAGACCCAACACCAGGCCGTGCACGTGAAACAGCGGCAACCCGTGTACCAAGACGTCGTCGGCGGACCACTGCCAGGCCTGCGCCAACGCGTCCAGATCCGCGGCGATGGCGCGCCGGCTCAGCGGCACCCCCTTGGGTGGACCGGTGGTGCCCGAGGTGTAGATGATCAGCGCGGTAGCCTCGGGCGCCGGCTCGGGATAGCGGTGCCATGAGCGGGCGTGCAACCGCACCGGAATGTGTGGCAGACCCTCAGGCTCATCCGGCGGCGGACCCAGCCAGGCCTGGGCACCGGAATCGGTCAGGATATGGCGTCGCTCGGCCTGGCCGACGTCGGCGGGCACCGGCACCACCGGGACGCCGGCGAGCAGGCAGCCCGTGACCGCCAGCACCGTCGCCGGGGTCGGGGTGGCCAACACCGCAACGCGGCCAGCGCCGCTGACTCGCTCGGCCACCGACGTGGCGGCGCCAACCAGGTCGCTGCGGCTCAACGTCACGTCACCGATACGTACGGCGTCACCGATATCCGTGGCCGCCGCGGGGTTCAGCGAGGTCAGCAGCACGTGAGCGAGATTACCGGGCGCAACTCATGCCCGGTCCAGTCGCTCAAGGGCAAGGTCGGTGATGGAGTGCGGAAATGCCGCGAGCATGTCGTCACCATCCTCGAGATGCCAGATTCCGGAGAGCGCAGACCACGACGCGATCCAGCGCAACAGGTCATCGCGGTCGAGGTCGGCGGTGCCGGCCACGATATGCAGCCGCACGTCGAAGTTCGCGACGGCCTCCTCGGGCGTGAAGTTGGTGAAGATGTTGCAGTAGTCGAACTCTCGGGGGCCCACGATTCCCTTGGGGTCGATGGCCAACCACCCTCGATTCGCGCCGTCGAGCACGTTTTCGTGGTGCAGATCGCCATGCAGGAGCACCGGCGGGGCGTCGCGCTGCAAAAGCTGGTCCGCAATCTGTCTCACCCGATCGAACCGTGGGCTGGTATCGGCGAACAGGGAAGCGAACCAGCCACGCAGGGACGGGAATTCAGTCAAGCTCTCGGGAGTGTTGCTGTGGAGTCGGGCTGCTACGGCACACAGCGCCCGGGTGGCAGCGGTGTCGTCGGTCACCTGCGAACGTAGTGTTGCCCCCACCCGTTCCAGCACCATCGCGTTGCCGTCGCGTGCGAGTAGCCGGACAGCGCCGCCCCCATCCCATTCCTCCAGCGCTCGCGCGCCGGCGAGTTCCTCCGGTTCGTTTGTCACCTTCAACAATGCCGGTCGTCCCTCGAAGGTCACCGGTGCGACCACCGACGCAAGAGATGGCCACGGCGCCCCGTCGGGACAAACCCCGAGCCGGATCAGCGCATCGTCGACCTCCGCGGTCGACGGCTTCGGCATCAGCGGCACCCGACCCATGATTCCAAGTCGCGGCTACTGGCGTGGCGACTAATATTAATGAATAATATCCGTTAAATAGCCCACGACGGAAAGGCACCGAGGTGAACGACGAGCGGCGTAGCCGCGGGCCACGTAACCGGCAGCGTGAGCGTGTGCTTGAGCTGGTCCGTGACCACGACGGACCGGTCGACGCGGCCGAACTCGCCGCGCAGCTGGAGCTGCACGTGACCACTGCGCGCTTTCACCTCGACGCGCTGTGCGACCAGGGCGTCGTCGAGCGCACCCGCATCGCGCCGACCGGCGTCGGCCGTCCCCGTACCGGCTACATCGCGGTGCAGGGCCAGCTGGACTACCAGATCCTCGCCGAAGTCCTCGCACTGGAGCTCGGCGACACGGCCGACAAGCGCCGGCGCCGCGCCCAGCGCGCCGGGCGGCGCTGGGCCGAGGGCATCACCACCCGCTCAACGATGGATCCACCAGCGGCACAAGCGGGTGAGGTGCTCGATCGCCGGGCGCAGCGAACGACAGAGGTTTTCCAACGGATGGGTTTCGGGCCGGAACTGATCTCTACCGCAAGCACCCATCGACGCACGATCCGGTTGCACGGCTGCCCGGTGCGCGAACTGGCCGCCGCACACCCGGAGGTCGGCTGTGCGCTGCACATGGGACTGCTCGAGGGTCTCGTCGCCGGCCGCGAAAGTTCACGGCTGCAGGCCGAGCTGCAACCGTTCGTCGAACCGGAATTGTGCATCGCGCACGTGATCGCCAATGACTGACGTGCAGGTACTACCGGAGCAGGACTGCGCGGACCTGACGGATCGCGCCGATGTCGAGGCGTTGCTGCGACGGTTCTATGGCCGTGTGCTCGACGACGACGTTCTGGCTGAGCCCTTCAGCGAGGTGCGCACCCGGGGACTGGATACGCACATACCGAGGATGTGCGACTTCTGGGAGACGGTGCTGTTCCGTGCCGGTCTCTACAAGGGCAGTGCGCTGCACGCACACCGCCACGTCCACGACAGGACTGAGTTGTCCGGCGGTCACTTCGTCCGCTGGCTGACGACCTGGCAGAACACCGTCGACGAGATGTACAGCGGGCCGGTCGCCGAGCAGGCGAAGGTCCAGGCCGCCCGGATCGCCTGGGCCATGCATCGGCGATTGACCGGCGCTGACGCTCCCGACCTCGACGCCCTGCTGAAGCGCTGACTGAGCCGCCCGCAAGCGGTGGACAAAAGTCCTTTCGACCTGAGGTCTTCCTGCTCTGGGCCGACCGGTGAGAGCACGGCAGCCTAAGAGTGACACCAGTTTCTGCACTGCACCGAAGGTGGCACGGCCGATGAATGCGCACTTTCCCGATAGCGACGCGATCCGGACAGCCCTCACGCTGGCCGGCCGGGCGCCGTCGATCTACAACTCGCAACCCTGGCGCTGGCAGGTCAGCGACGACGCGCTGGACTTGTTTGTCGACCCGGGCTTGCAGTTGCCCGGCGCCGACCCCGACGGCCGGGAGCTGATTCTGAGTTGCGGTGCCGCGCTGAATCATTGCGTGATCGCGCTTGCCACGCTGGGCTGGCGCGCCCGCGTGCACCGACTGCCCGACCCGGACAACCCCGATCACTTGGCGCGGATCGAAGTGTGTTGCTGTGACGTCGATCAGGTCGATGTCATGCTGGCGGCGGCAATCCCGCGGCGGCGAACCGATCGGCGAATCTACAGCTCCTGGCCGGTGCCCGACGGCGACATCGCGTTGATGGGAGCGCGCGCCGCCCGGACCGGCGTGATGTTGCGCCGCGTCGACCCGGTGGACAAGCTCAACAAGATTGTCGCGCAGGCGGTCTGGCGCCACGCCGGCGACCATGACTATCTCGCCGAACTCACCGCGTGGAGCGGGCGGTACGGCTCGGTGGCCGGCGTGCCTGCACGCAACATACCGACGCCCACCTCGGCTGCGGTGATACCCGGGCGGCTGTTCGCCGGTCCTGCACTGGCGCAGCCGCCCGGCGTCTCCCCCGCCGAGGACAACGCGGTCATTCTGGCGTTGGGCACCCAAGTAGACGACCGGTTGGCCCGCCTGCGCGCCGGCGAAGCCACCAGCGTCGTGCTGTTGACCGCCACCTCGATAGGTTTGGCCAGTTGTCCGGTCACCGAGCCGTTGGAGATCGCCGAAACCCGCGACGCGATTCGCTCAGACGTGTTCGGCGCCAGCGGATACCCACAGATGTTGCTTCGGATCGGCTGGGCCCCGGCCAACGCCGATCCGTTGCCGTCGACGCCGCGCCGCGCAGTCAGCGACGTCATCGAGTGGCGAAACGAGTGTGAGCAACATGCTTTCGCATAGCAAGCCTCCAGCTGGGTAAGCGGCTACAGATGGCTTGCCCGCACGGTCAGCACTGGGCAGTCGACGGGCCTATCTGAATCGCAACCCCGCATGCCAGTCACGAATACCTCTATCGAATCCGCGTTTTGGGCAAGGTAGCGGCGAAGGCTGCCACGCACGACGGTCGGTTCGATCGCCACGTCGGGGTACAGTCGCGTCCAGCGGGCGATTTGACGGCCCAGATGCGCTCGCGCCAAACGTTTCCCGTCGCTGATGTCTTCGGGTACCTCTGGAAACCATGCCACGGCCGCGCGGAGCGGCACTCCCCGTAGCTGCGCCTCTTCGAAGGCATGGTGCAGCGCTATCCCGTTGTCCACCTCGACCAGAATGCTGCGCTGCTCGAGGTTGACCGCCGGGCCGCGGGGCACGCCGATGACGGCCACCGGACATTGGGCCAGCGCGGGCAGGACCGCTGCGACGGAACCGGCACCGCGGCATGCGTGTTTGGTCCCGATAGAGCCGACGCAGACCATCGCAGCAGACCGCGACTCTTCGGCCAATCTGGCCAGCGGCTTCCCGGTCAGCGTCTCGGTTTCGATCTTGACCGGTTTCCCGGTGGCCTCGACGGCGCGCTGCGCGCGGCACAACACCGTACGCGCAGAAGCGAATTGACTGCGATCGGAACCAGTGGCAGACGAATCCGCCGGATCGACGACGTACACCAGACGCAGCGCGATATCCCGGCCGACGGCCTCGTCGACCGCCCAGAGCGCCGCCTGGATCGCGGCCCTGGATCCGTCCACGCCTACCACAACTGCGGGAGCTGAACAAGAGTCACACATCGCGATCACCTTTGGTCCAAAGGCTCAACGTATTTCCTGATGATCACGTTAGGAGTGCGGGGCCGGCCCGCTGAGGGCCGTTTGTCACTTCACGGTTCGGCATTGGTCCTTTTTGCGAGGTTTGCTGTAGCACAACCGACGTCGTAACGGCATGATCGTGCGAAACGAAAATCCGGCGTTTCATCAGAGCGCAGCGGGTTAAATACAGGGCAATCCGTCCACCGACCAGAAGGGTGCTCGGTATGGCAACCGAACCGGCAGAGGCGCAGCGCTCAACCCCGGCAACGTCAGAGCCGTTGATCGGAAAGGGCTGGGTCCAGGGTGTGGCCCTGGTGATGATCTTCGGCTTCCTGGTGATGGGCATCCTGGCCTACCGCACCTACACCGCCTCGATGCCGATGCCCGACAAGGTGGTCAGCGAGTCCGGCCAGCCGCTGTTCACCGGTGCCGACATCACCCGCGGCCAGGAGCTCTTCCAGGCTCGCGGTCTGATGGAGTACGGGTCGGTGCTTGGTCATGGCGCCTACTTGGGACCCGACCGCACCGCCGAGTACCTGCGCATGGCGACCGATAAGGTCGCCGACCAGTGGCGGGCGCAAGGTATCACCGACCCGCACGACCGGGTGGTGACCGAATTCCGGACCAATCGCTATAACCCCGACACCAAGACGCTGGTGTTCACCGACCGGCAGGCACGGGCATTCGAGGACATTCAGCAGCACTACGCGACGTACTTCGGTGAGGACTCCACGAAGTACGGCTTTCTGCCGCACATGATTACCGACAAGGCCCAGATCCATGATCTCACCGCCTTTTTCGCGTGGACGGCATGGGCCGCGGCGGCCGAACGGCCAGGCCACAGCTACACCTACACCAACAACTGGCCGGCGGAGAAGCGCGTCGACAACGGCCCGACCGCTCAGGTCATCGTGTGGTCGGCGCTGTCACTGGTCGCGCTGCTCGGCGGGATCGGGATCATGTTCGCGGTCTACGGACGGTGGAGTCAGAAGATCGGTTGGCACGGCGACGCAACCTCGTCCACGCTGTCGTTCCGCGAGCCGGGCGAGGTGAGCTTGACGCCGGCGCAGCGCGCCACGATCTGGTTCTTCGCCATCGTGTCGGTGCTGTTCTTGGCGCAGACACTGGTCGGCGCTGCCGCCCAGCACTACCGGGCCGACCTGTCGACCTTCTTCGGCCTGGATCTGGCTCGAGTGCTGCCGTACAACCTGGCGCGGACCTGGCATGTGCAGCTGTCCCTGTTCTGGACCGCGGCGGCGTTTCTGGCCGGCGGCATCTTCCTGGTGCCGTTCATCGCCCGCCGCGAACCGCGACGCCAGAGCTGGCTGGCCTATGGGCTGCTGGGTGCGGTCGCGGTCGTGGTGTTCGGGTCGCTGATCAGCGAGGCGCTGTCGATCTACGGCGTGATCCCGCCCGGCGGCCTGCTGTCCCAGCAGTGGGAGTACCTGGACCTGCCGCGGCTGTGGCAGATCCTGCTGTGCGTCGGCATGTTCCTGTGGATCGTGATCATCTGGCGCGGCATGCGAACCCGGCTGCGCACCGAATCGAAGATGAACCTGCCGTGGCTGTTTTTCTTCGCCGGCCTGGCCATCCCGGTCTTCTACACGGTCGGCCTGCTGGCCGGCAGCGCAACCCACTTCTCGGTCGCCGATTTCTGGCGGTTCTGGGTGGTGCACCTGTGGGTGGAGGATTTCCTCGAGCTGTTCACCACCGTGATGGTGGCCTACATCTTCGTGCTGCTCGGGGTGGTACGCGAACGGATCGCGCTCGGCGTGATCTTCCTCGATATCATCCTGTACTCCGCCGGCGGTGTGATCGGCACGATGCACCACCTGTACTTCTCCGGCACCCCGGTCGAGCACATGGCCTTGGGTGCCTTCTTCTCGGCGGCCGAGGTCATCCCGCTGACCTTTTTGACCGTGGAAGCGTGGGCGTTCCTGCAATTGGGATCCCGTCAGCAGGCCGGTGACGCCAAGCCGTTCCCGCACCGCTGGGCAGTGCTGTTCCTGGTGGCCGTCGGGTTCTGGAACTTCGTGGGCGCAGGGATTTTCGGGTTTTTGATCAACCTGCCGATCGTGTCCTACTACCAGATCGGCACCGCGTTGACGGCCAACCACGGCCACGCGGCAATGATGGGCGTCTACGGCATGCTGGCCGTCGGCTTGGCCATGTTCGCGTTCCGCTACGTGATTCCGGCCGAAAAATGGCCGGAAAAATGGGCTCGGATCTCGTTTTGGGGAATGAACCTCGGGTTGGCATGGATGGTGTTCGCGACGCTGTTACCCCTCGGCGTGCTGCAGCTCTACCACTCGGTCAACGACGGCTACTACGAAGCGCGCTCGCTGGGTTTCATCGCCCAGCCCGGCAACGCGCTGCTGGAATGGCTGCGGCTGCCCGGTGACGTCATCCTCATCGTCGGTGGGGTGCTGCCGTTCATCTACATCGCATTGCTGGCGTTGCGCCACTTCCGGTCCGGCTCGGTGGCCGACGAGTTGCCCGAGCATCCGCTGTACACCGAATTGACCACCGCCGCAGCAGAGCCCGCGGCACCGGCGAAGGAGTGACGATGACAGCGCCGACGGCATCGGTGTGGCTGGTCGCCGGCTACTCGCTGGTGCTGGTGGCGATCGCCTGGGGCTTCGACACCATGGCGAAGCGGGTGTCGAAGCAGGCCGCGCGCTGGCGCACCGGGAACTTCGTGTACCGCCCCGACCACGACGCCTGGGTCTGCCCGCAAGACCACTGGCTGTGGCCGACGTCGTTCGATCCGCAACACCGGGTGATGCGGTATCGGGCGCTGCCCGTGGTGTGCAACAGCTGTCCGGTGAAGTCCACTTGTACGACGTCGGATCATGGCCGGGAAATCAACCGTGACATCGACCCGTGGCCGCACTCGGATGCCGGCCGCTTCCATCGTGGAATCGCCTGTTTTGTGGCCGCACTCGGGGTGATCATGCCGCTGGCGATGCTGATCGGGCGGCACAGCGCCATCGATCTGCTGATCCTGGGTGGCGCCGCTGCGCTGGTGGTGACCGCTGGACTGCCGCTGACCCGACATTTGTGGAACTCGCCGTCAAACGCCCCGGAATACCTGCCGCACCGAACGGGCCTGGAAGACCAGGTGGCTGTCGCAATCGACCGGTATTCCACCCGGTGGGGCAGCGATTGGGCGCAGAAGGAGGACAGTCCCCAGTGACCGGTGTGGTGATCGTCGTGGTGTTGGCCGCGCTGGCAGCGCTGGTGGTGCTGGCGTTCTTTTCGCTGGTAGTGCTGCGCGAGTACGAGCGCGGCGTGGTGTTCCGGGTAGGTCATGCCCGTCCGTTGTATCAACCCGGATTGAAGTTCCTTATCCCGTTGGCGGACAGGATGATCCGGGTGGATCAACGGGTCGTGACGCTGACGATCCCGCCGCAGGAGGTCATCACCCGAGATAACGTGCCGGCCCGCGTGAACGCAGTGGTGATGTTTCAGGTCGTCGACCCGCGCAAAGCCATCCTGGCGGTGGAGAACTTCGCGGTGGCGACCTCTCAGATCGCCCAGACCACACTGCGCTCACTGCTCGGCCGGGCCGACCTGGACACGCTGCTGGCCCATCGCGAAGACCTCAACAGCGACCTGCGCACGATCATCGAAAAGCAAACCCAGCCCTGGGGTGTCGAAGTGCGGGTCGTCGAGATCAAAGATGTCGAGATTCCCGAGTCCATGCAGCGGGCGATGGCGCGCGAAGCCGAGGCGGAACGCGAGCGTCGCGCCAAAGTCATCAACGCGCGTGGTGAGCTGCAGGCCTCCGAGGAGCTGCGCGAGGCGGCCGAGACGCTGTCGAAAAGCCCGGCGTCCCTTCAACTGCGCTACCTGCAAACCCTGCTGGAATTAGGCGCCGACCAGAACTCGACGGTGGTCTTCCCGCTGCCCGTCGACATCATCACCCCATTCTTGAAACACCCAGAGGTGTTGTCGGACATCGCAGATTCCCCCGGCGAGCATCGCTGACCGGTCGGGCCTAATGGCACCACTGGAAGGACCAATGGCCCTTACCTCGGCCGGATTTGCAGGGAATGCTTGAAGGCAGGTAGAGATCGGAGGTTCAGATGCCTGCCACGATGGTAGAAACCGAAGTCATCAAAGATGCGGTGCGCTTAGCCTGCCGTGCCCCGTCGCTGCACAATACTCAGCCATGGCAGTGGGTCGTCGACACTGACCAACTGCAGCTGTTCCTCGATCCGCGCCGGGTCATGCTCTCGGACCGCTCGGGGCGAGAAGCACTGATCGGCTGCGGGGCTGCGCTCGACCACCTTCGGGTGGCCATGGCTGCCGCCGGGTGGCAGGCGCATGTCGAGCGGTTCCCAAACCCCAACGACCCCAACCATCTGGCGTCTGTTCACTTCACCCCGATGGAATTCGTGACCGACGCACATCGTCGCCGCGCCGACGCCATCCTGCTGCGGCGCACCGACCGACTTCCGTTCCTCGGGGCAATCCGATGGGAATCGTTTGAACCAGTGCTGCGCAACGCCGTCGACGGCGATGCCGTGTACCTCGACGTCGTGCCCGACGAGCTGCATTCGTGCCTGGCGGAGGCTTCCCAGCTTGCCGAGTCGCTGCGCCTCTATGATTCGCGGTACCACGCCGAACTGGGCTGGTGGACAGCGCCATTCGAGGCGTCGGAGGGCATACCCTACAGTGCGCTGGTCTCCGCGGCCGAGGGCGACCGGGTCGACGTCGCTCGGGCCTTCCCGGTCACACACCAAAGCGAACGGCGGACGGGAATCCCGGAAGACGAAGCGACGATTCTGCTGGTGTCCACCGATGACGACAGTCGGGCCGCCGCATTGGCGGCCGGGGAGGCGCTCTCCGCGATCCTGCTGGAATGCACGATGGCCGGTTTGGCTACCTGCACGGTGACTCACATCACCGAAGTCCGGGCCACCCGCGAGATGGTCGGGACGTGCATGGAACGCGAGGCTGTGCCGCAAATCCTGGTGCGGGCCGGCATCGCGCCCGCGATGGAAGAGGTACCACCGCCCACGCCGCGACGACCGCTCAACGAAGTCATGCGCGTAGATGGCTGAGCAGAGCTTGCTATGAGCGGTCCTTGCGCCGGCCTGGTTTCCGACCCACAGTGTTGGATATGAGCCCGAATAACCCTGCCGCTGCCGCGGTCAAGATCTTTCTGGTCGACGACCACGAAGTTGTTCGGCGCGGCCTTATCGACCTGCTCAGCTCCGATCCGCAACTGGAGGTGGTGGGCGAGGCCGGATCGGTTGACGAGGCGCTGGCCCGAATTCCCGCGGCACAGCCTGATGTCGCGGTTCTCGACGTGCGACTGCCCGACGGCAACGGCATCGAACTGTGTCGCGATCTGCTGTCGCGAATGCCTGATCTGCGCTGTCTGATGCTGACCTCGTACAGCTCGGACGAGGCGATGCTCGACGCGGTTCTGGCCGGCGCCAGTGGATACGTCGTCAAAGACATCAAAGGTATGGAGTTGGCCCGCGCCATCAAAGATGTCGGCGCCGGGCATTCGTTGCTCGACAACCGTGCCGCGGCGGCGCTGATGGCCAAGCTTCGCGGCGAAGCCGAGCAACCCGACCCACTGTCCGGTCTCACCCAACAGGAACGCGTGTTGCTTGATCACCTAGCGGAGGGGCTGACGAACAAACAGATCGCGGACCGGATGTTTCTGGCCGAGAAGACGGTGAAGAACTACGTGTCCCGGCTGCTGGCCAAGCTGGGCATGCAACGGCGGACCCAGGCGGCGGTCTTCGCCTCCAAGCTCGAACGGCCGCGGCGCCACGATGGATAGCACTCCCCCACTGCGCGACACCCTTTCTCAGCTGCGGCTGCGAGAACTGCTGACCGAAGTGCAAGACCGCGTCGAACAGATCGCTGCCAGTGGTGACCGCCTCGACGGGCTGATCGAGGCAATGCTGGCGGTCACCGCCGGCTTGGAGCTGGATGCCACCCTGCGCTCGATCGTGCAAACCGCCACCCATCTCGTCGACGCTCAATACGGCGCACTGGAGGTGCACGACCAGTCCAAGCGCGTGTTGCAGTTCGTCTACGAGGGCATCGACGAGGAAACCTTCCGCAGCATCGGTCAATTACCCCAGGGCCGTGGCGTCGTGGGCCTGCTCATCGACGAGCCCAAACCCCTTCGCCTGGACAACATCGCCGATCACCCTGCGTCCGTGGGCTTTCCGGAGAACCACCCGCCCATGCGGACCTTTCTTGGTGTGCCCATCCGCATCCGCGACACCGTGTTCGGCAATCTGTATCTGACTGAGAAGGCCAACCGGCAACCATTCACCGAGGATGACGAAGTCTTGGTGCGGGCCTTGGCGGCGGCCGCAGGCATCGCGATCGCCAATGCCCGCCTCTACCAGCAGGCCAAGGCGCGTCAAGCCTGGATCGAATCGACCCGCGACATCGCCACCGACTTGTTGTCGGGCACCGAGCCGGCGGCGGTCTTCCGGCGCGTGGCCGAAGAGGCGCTCAAGCTGACCGGCGCCGACGCGGCGATGATCGCCGTTCCCGCCGACGACCACACCGCCGGCGACAGGGTGGCAGAGCTGGTGGTCGTCGAAACCGTGGGCGACGCCGTCGCAGCTACCGCAGGAGAGGCGATTCCGCTGGCGCACAATGCGGTCGGCGACGCTTTCATCAAGCGTGATCCGCAGCGCGTCGAACGGATCGAGTTCGACGGTGTCGACGGCGCGCGGCCCGCGCTGGTGCTGCCGCTGCGAGCCTCCGATACCGTAGCCGGTGTTGTCGTGGTGCTGCGCGAGGTCAAATCGACACCGTTCACCGAGGAACAACTCGACATGATGGCCGCGTTCACCGACCAAGCTGCCTTGGCGTGGCAGTTGGCTACCACCCAGCGCCGGATGCGTGAACTCGATGTGCTGACCGATCGAGACCGCATAGCCCGCGATTTACACGACCACGTCATCCAACGGCTCTTCGCGGTCGGCCTGGCGTTGCAGGGCACGATACCCCGGACTCGCGATTCCGCAGTCCAACAACGTCTCTCGAGTGCCGTCGATGATCTGCAAGCGACCATCCAAGAGATTCGGGTTGCCATCTTCGACCTGCACGGCGGCCCGCCCGGAGCGACGCGGCTACGGCAGCGTCTCGACAACGCCATCACTCAATTCGCGGATGCGGGCGTGCGCACCACAATCCAGTTCGTCGGGCCGCTTTCGGTTGTCGACGCCGGACTGGCCGATCACGCGGAAGCGGTTGTGCGCGAGGCGGTCAGCAATGCCGTCCGCCATGCCAGCGCTTCCGAGGTGTCCGTCGATGTCAAGGTCGAGGACGAGTTGGCGATCGACGTCGTCGACAACGGCAGCGGCCTGGCCGGGCCGGTCACCGAAAGCGGCCTGGCGAACTTGCGCCGTCGCGCCGAGGAAGCCGGCGGCGCGTTTACCGTCGGAAACGCCGAAGGTGGCGGGGTTGTGCTGCATTGGTCGGCGCCGCTGCCGTGAGCCCTCCATCCGGCGGGCTGGCCCAGACGGCAGCGGTCGCCGACCCGACCGATTAGGTTGACGTATGTGAACAGCGACCGAAGTGGTTCCGCGTTCGCCGACCCGGCCGGTGCCGGCCGGTGACCGCAGAGCATTCGCAACTTGACGAGCTGCGGGCAGCTCGAGACCAGCTGGAACAGCTGGTGCAAATCATCGTCGAGATCGGTTCCGATCTGGATTTGGCCGCGACGTTGCACCGAATCATCAATACGGCGATGGAATTGACCGGCGTCCGCTACGGAGCGCTGGGCATCCGCGGGTCCGACGGTCGGCTGTCTTTCATGCACGTGGGTATCAACAACGACACAGCGCGCCGACTCGGCGATCTGCCGGTTGGCGACGGTCTTCGCATCGATGATGTGGGGGGTCATCCGCAGACCGCCCGGCTGCACGCACATGACCCGCAGCTGCGGGCGCTGCTCGGAATACCGATCACCGTCCGGTCAACTGACTTCGGAAACCTCTACCTGGCCGACGATCGGCCCGGCCGGGTGTTTTCCACCCTCCAGGAGGACGCCGTGCGGGTCTTGGCCTCGGCGGCGGCGGTCGCCATCGACAATGCGCGGCTCTTCGAGCGCGAACGCGAAACGGCGAAGTGGACAAAGGCCAGTCGTGAGATCACCAGCGCGCTGTTGTCCGCCGATCCACAGACGACGCCGTTGCAGCTCATCGTGGACCTGGCCCTCGAGTTGGCCGATGCTGAGCAGGCGATACTGCTGGTGCCCAGTGAGCCCGATTTGCCGGCCTACGAACTCGACACCCTGGTGGTGGCCGCGACGGCGGGCCGGTATGCCTCCGAGGTGATCGGTCAGCAGGTTCCGATGGACGGCTCCACCACCGGAGGTGTGGCCCGCCGGGGCATCCCGCTGATCACTGATTCCTTCCAATATCCGATCCAGGGGTTCACCGATGTCGGTGAACGTCCGGCGGTTGTCATGCCGCTGATTGCCGACGAGGCGGTGCTCGGTGTTATCGCAGTCGCGCGCAATCCGCGGCAGCCGGCATTCGGCAACGACTACCTGGAGCTCGTCAGTGACTTCGCCCGGCACGCTGCTCTTGCACTGGCGCTGGCGGCTGGTCGCGAACATGCGCTCAACCAGCAACTCGCCCAAGCCGACACCGTCGATGACGCAGTGCACGCCGCGGTCGATGAACTGCGTCGACTGTGGCGGGCCCGCCGCGTCCTGGCCGTCGCCTTCGGCACCCACAACACCACCCCGGAAACCGCACCGGACGTGGTGTCGGTCGGCGAGCCCGCGCGCTGGGACGACCTACCGTCGCAGACCAGAGAGCTGCTCAGCTCGTTGTGCGACGGCGACCTGCTCGCCCCCTACACCGCAACGCCGGGGACTGCCGGTATCGCGCTGCAGCATCCCGAGGGTGTGCTCGTCGTGTGGATCGACCTGGCCGAAAATCGGCCGTTCACCCTCGAGGACCAGACCTTGCTCACCGTGCTGGCAGGCCGCCTTGGCCAGGCTCTGCACCGCCTCCACCAGGTTGACCAACAGCGCGAAACCGCACTGGCCCTGCAACATGCGATCCTCGGCCCCGCCGATCTACCTAGCGGGTTCTCGGTGCGCTACCAGGCCGCCAGCCGGCCCCTACAGGTCGGCGGTGACTGGTACGACGTCATCGATTTGGAGGACGGGCGCATCGCCTTGGTTGTCGGCGACTGCGTCGGCCATGGCCTTGCCGCGGCCACCGTAATGGGGCAGTTGCGCAGCGCCTGCCGCGCCCTGCTGCTCGACCAACCCAGCCCTGGCGCCGTCCTTGCAAAGCTGGACCGCTTCGCCGCGCGGCTACCCGGTGCCCAATGCACCACCGCCGTCTGCGCGGTGCTCAAACCCGACACCGGCGAACTGGTGTACTCCAACGCCGGGCACCCGCCGCCCATTTTGGTCCACGCCGACGGCACCACCCGGGTGCTCGACGACGGGCACACCATTCCGTTGGGAATACGACCCGACCGGCCCCGCCCGGAAGCGCACATCACCATCCCCGCGCGTGCAACGCTGTTGCTTTACACCGACGGTCTGGTCGAACGTCGCCGCAGTTCTTTGGACGTCGGCATCGGCCGCGCCGCCACCCTCGTCCAAGACGGCCGCGGCGCCACGCTGGATGATTTGGCCAACCAGATCATGCTCGCTCTCGCGCCAACCGGCGGCTATCAGGACGACGTTGTGTTGCTGCTGTACCGCCAACCTGCCCCGCTGGAGATGAACTTCCCCGCTCACGTCAGCCACCTCGCGCATTCCCGCGCCGCCTTGCGCAGCTGGTTGAACCGAGCCCAGGTGGACCCGGACCAGGTTTATGACCTGCTCGTCGCCGCCGGCGAAGCCGTCGCCAACGCCATCGAGCACGGTCACCGACATAGTCCGGGGGGCGAGATCAGCCTGCGCGCGACCGCACTAGTCGATCAGGTGCAGTTGACCATTACCGATACCGGCTCGTGGAAGACGCCACAGCCGGAGAAGAATCCCCACCGCGGCCGGGGCATCACGCTGATGCGAGCGCTCACGCACGACGTCACCATCTTCCCCGACAGCGCCGGAACAACGGTTCACTTATCCGCGAGGATCACCTGATGCCCACATCGCTGACAGTCGATACCGCGCGCGACAACGACGGCCAACTCGTGCTGGTTGCGGTGGGAGAAATCGACCTGAGCAACGTCGAGACATTCACGCGGGCGCTCACCACGGCCATCACCGAAACTGCCGGCAGCGCCGAGAAACTGGTTGTCGACCTCAGCGCGGTCGAGTACCTCGACAGCGCCGCGATCAACGTTCTGTTCAATTACGCCGAGCACATCCATCTGATCGTCCGGCCCCTGCTGATCCGCGTCCTCACTGTCAGTGGCCTCACCGAACTGACCACCGTCGAACCCGCTTCGCCGAGAGCAGAACGCTGACGTCAGGGGCGTCACTCAGCGGTTCGTCTTGGCCACCGTGAGCAGTATCGCCGAGTCCTCCATGGCACTGAGTTCATCTACGGCGTTCGGCAGGACGAGCAGGTCGCCGGTCCGGCCGATCCAGTCAGTTTGGTCGCCGACGAGGCGGACCCGGCCACCCAGCACATAGATCGTCGCCTCGTCGAGGCTGTGGTGCTCGTCGAGTGCATGACCTTGCCGCAGCGCGATAACGGTCTGCCGCAAGACTTGCTCATGGCCGCCGAACACGGTGGCTGCGCTACGCCCGCTGCTCTCGGACTTGGCGCGGTCCAGTTGGTCACGAGCCAACGCAGTCAACGAGAATTTCATCATCTGGGGACACCCATCATCAGCGGGGCGCAGCTTCGGCACTGACCACTGTAGGGGCTACCGGCGAAACGAAGCGACCCTAGGCACTCGGCTCGGCTGCCAACAGCTTGCGCAGTACGTACTGCATGATGCCGCCGTGCCGGAAATAGTCAGCTTCGCCCGGGGTGTCGATGCGCACCACCGCATCGAATTCCACACCGCCGGCTCTGACGTGCACGGTGTCGGGGATCGAGTCGTTGAGCGCACCGACGCCGGTGATTTCGAAGGTTTCGTCGCCGGTGATCCCCAGCGTGTCCGCGTTCTGGCCGTCGGGAAACTGTAATGGCAGCACTCCCATTCCGATCAGGTTCGAGCGGTGAATGCGTTCGTAGGACACCGCGACCACCGCGCGTACGCCGAGCAGTAACGTGCCCTTCGCCGCCCAGTCCCGCGACGAACCCGACCCGTACTCCTTGCCGGCCAGAATCACCAGCGGCGTACCCGCGTCGGCGTAGTGAACTGATGCGTCGTAGATCGTGGTCACTGGGCCGTCAGGTCGAGTGAAGTCGCGGGTCCACCCGCCTTCGGTGTCGGGGGCGAGTTGATTGCGCAACCGGATGTTGGCGAAGGTGCCGCGGATCATCACCTCGTGGTTGCCGCGTCGCGACCCGTAGGAGTTGAAGTTCTTGCGGTCAATCCCGTTTTCGGACAGGTACTTTCCGGCCGGCGAATCGGTGCGGATGGACCCGGCCGGGCTGATGTGGTCGGTGGTGACGGAGTCGCCCAGTTTGGCCAGCACCCGCGCGCCGGTGATGTCGGATACCGGTTGCGGCTCAGGGTTCATGCCGTCGAAGTAGGGCGGTTGGCGCACGTACGTCGAATCAGGATTCCACTCGAAGGTGCCAGTCTCGGGTACCGGCAAAGAGCGCCAATTGTCGTCGCCGGCGAACACGTCGGCGTAACTGGCGGTGAACATCTCGGCCTGCAGATGGTTATCGACCACCTCGGCGATTTCGGCTGTCGTCGGCCAGATGTCGCGCAGGTACACCGGTTCGCCGTCGCTGCCTACCCCCAGCGGCTGTGACGTCACGTTGATGCGCATGGTGCCGGCCAGTGCATAGGCGACCACCAGCGGCGGGGAAGCAAGGAAATTCATCTTGGTCTCGGGATGGATGCGGCCCTCGAAGTTCCGGTTGCCCGACAGCATCGAGCAAACCGTCAGGTCGTTGTCGGTCACCGCTGAGCTGACCTCTGGGATCAGCGGGCCGGAATTCCCGATGCAGGTGGTGCAGCCGTAGCCAACCAGGTTGAAGCCCAGCTTGTCCAGATACGGTGTCAGGCCGGCCTTTTCGTAGTAGTCGGTCACCACTCGCGAGCCCGGGGCCAGCGACGTCTTGACCCACGGCTTGCGGCTCAGACCTCTTTCCACTGCCTTCTTCGCCAGCAGGGCCGCGCCCACCATCACCGACGGGTTGGAGGTATTCGTGCACGACGTGATCGCGGCGATCACCACATGCCCGTTGTCCAACTCGACCGCGGTGCCATCGGCGAGTGCCACGTGCACCGGCGCCGAGGGCCAGTCGCCGTCCTGCGAGACATCGGGTGGGTGCGGCTTGTCGTGTGGTCCATCGGCGCTGATCGCGATTGGGTCGCTGGCCGGGAAGGACTCCGCCGACGCCTCGTCGAGGCCGTCCAGTGCCTCCTCGGTCGTCTGCGCGCCGGCAAGCAGCGCGCTCACCGCCTGCGGTGCGACGCGCAGCGGGATGCGGTCCTGCGGACGCTTCGGCCCGGCGATCGACGGCTCGACGGTGCTCAGATCCAATTCGACGGTCTGGGAGAACGTGGGCTCGTGACCGGCCTCGTGCCACAGGCCCTGTTCTTTGGCGTAAACCTCCACCAACCGGATCTGCTGCTCGGAGCGTCCGGTCAAGCGCAGATAATTCAGCGTCACTTCGTCGATCGGGAAGATCGCGCAGGTGGCCCCGTATTCGGGACTCATGTTGCCGATCGTCGCCCGGTTGGCCAACGGCACGTTGACCACTCCGGGCCCGTAGAACTCGACGAACTTGCCCACCACGCCGGTGCGGCGCAGTAACTCGGCCACGGTCAGCACCAGGTCGGTGGCGGTGGTGCCAGGTGGCAGTTCACCAGACAGTTTCAGCCCGAGCACCTGCGGGATCAGCATGCTCATCGGCTGCCCGAGCATCGCGGCTTCGGCCTCGATGCCACCGACCCCCCAGCCCAGCACGCCGAGGCCGTTGACCATCGGCGTGTGCGAGTCGGTGCCAACCAGCGTGTCCGGGTATGCCTGTGGTCCGCCGGGCCCATCGCGGGTGAATACGACCCGGGCCAGGTATTCCAGGTTGACCTGGTGGCAGATCCCGGTGTCCGGCGGCACCACGCTGAAGTCCGTGAAAGCCTGTTGGGCCCAACGCAACAGCTGGTAGCGCTCGGCGTTGCGCTCAAATTCGAGGTCGGCGTTGATACGGAACGCGTCGGCTCGGCCGAAGACGTCGGCGATGACGGAGTGGTCGATCACCAACTCGGTCGGACACAGCGGATTGATCCGGGTGGGGTCGCCGCCGAGGTCGGTGATCGCATCGCGCATCGCCACCAGGTCGACCACGCACGGCACGCCGGTGAAGTCCTGCATCAACACCCGCGCCGGTGTGTACGCCACCTCCCTCCCGTGCGCGGCCGTCGGATCCCATGCCGCCAGCGCCTCGACCTGTTCGGCGGTCACCAACCGCCCGTCCTCATTGCGGGCCAGGTTCTCCAAGAGCACCTTGAGGCTGTAGGGCAGGCGTTGCGACCCGTCGATGCGGTCCAACCGATGGATATGGTAGTTGGTGCCGTCGACCGTGAGCTGATCGCGTGTTCCAAAACTGTTCGAAGTCAAGGTATTGTCTCCCCGCCTTAGGCGCCCACCACCAGGGACAGACCGCGACGGTCACGAGCTGCCTTGCGTTTGCTGCTGGCCACCAAGCGAGCCACTGCGGTCTCGATACCGCGCGCGAGCTGTTCGACATCGGGCACCGCGTCGAAGTCGGCAAGGATGCCGAAGAACAGGTCGTCGGCGTAGCTGAGCATGGCTACCCCGGTCCGCAGTTGCATCGCGATCGGCGGCACCGGCATCACACCAACCACCGTGCGGCCCATGATCTTCAACGGCTCGCGCGGCCCCGGCACATTCGTGGCCAACGTGGTCACCCCGCGCTGCGGTAGCCGGGTCAAAAACCGTATCGCCCACGACGTCAACGCGAACGGAACGACGTTGGCCACCGACACGGCGGCGCTGCCGGCCTGCCGCTGGCCGTTCGACTTGGTGCGGGTCAACCGGGAATGCACCAGCCGCAGCCGGCGGACCGGATTTTCCACCTCGACGGGTAGATAGGGCAACATCACCGAGACGCGGTTATCGGTCTTGCCGAACGCGTCGGCCGAGCGCATCGACACCGGCACCAGTGCCCGCAGCGAATCGGGCAGTGGCTCCTCGCCGCGCCGGGTCAGCAGCGCCCGGTAGCTCTCGGTCAGCGCGGCCAGTGCGACGTCGTTGATCGTGACATCGAATGCTTGACACACCTGTCGGATGTCGTGAAGTGAGACGTGTGCCGCACTGTAGCGGCGCAGGTTGCCCATCGGTCCGTTCAACGACGACGACGTCGGGCGCAACAGCCCGGCGGCGATTTCAGTCGCCCCCCGAAACGCGCGGGCGGCAGCCACCGTCATCGCAGCAGACGTGTTCCACAGCCCGTTCATCCAATTCAGCGGATTGACAACGTTGGCCAGTGCGGCTCCCCAATCGTCAACCGGCTCCGGCTGTTCCTTGGCGGCGCGGATCTGGCTGGCGAAACTTTGGCCCACCCCGCCGTCGGACAGGCCGGCGAGCATGTGTGCGGTGGCGATCCCGTCGGCGATGCAGTGATGAACCTTCATCAGCATCGCCCACCGGTCGTCGGCCAGCCCTTCGATGACCCAGATCTCCCACAGCGGACGACTGCGATCCAACCGCCGCGCCATCAGGTCGGCGATCAACCGGAACACCTCCGGTTCGTCACCGGGCCGCGGCACTGCAATACGGCGAAGGTGGTGGGCGAGATCGAAATCGGGATCGTCGACCCATTCAGGTGCGCCGAGGTCGAGCGGCCGCAGCCGCAGCCGCTGCTTGAATCGTGGACAGGCGGCAATGCGCTCGGCCATGGTCGTGGTGAACGATTCCCGATCGGGTGCCGGCCCCTCCAGAACCGCGAGGCCGCCGATCGCCAGACTTACCCGCGGATCGGAATCTTCGGCCTTCAAAAAACCCGCATCGAGTGTTGTCAGTTGCTCCACGGCTCGGCCCTCCACGGCATGTGCTACGCGTAGTACAACTATCTCGCTGTCCATACCTGCTGGGCAGGGCCATAAGTCCTCAGTTATGCGGCCGTACGAAAGACGTATGACGCGACGGTGATGAGCTTTCCGTCAGCGCCCTCGTCGTACAGCAGCACTCGTACCGCCACAATCCCGGTAGTGCCCGCGATCGGCTGACCTTCGGCCCGGAACGGGCCCACCTTGCCGCGGGCGATAAACATGACGTGCGACGAAAGTCCCTGCAGCCGATCGGTTCCGGTGAGCTGTGCAGCACTGTCGAGCGCTGCGGTCTCCAGTGCCACGAACTGCGGCCCCACGTGCAACGCGGCGTCCGGGGAGGCCACCTCCGCCGACAGTTCGGGTAGTGCCCAAAAGCCGTCTGCTCGCCGGTAAGCACCGAAAGCCTGCCATAGCGGAGGAAGGGTGGGTGAGTCGACGACCTCGATCGGTTCGACAGTCATCTTCCCCAGTCCCTCCGGGGGCACGCCGATACTGACGCCCTGGCCCTCTGTCAGCGCGAGTACCCGGTTGTGGTTGTCCGCGTCGACAATGCGGGAACGGCTGTAGGCCATCCGTTGTCCGCGTTTGAGGTCTTCGGTGATGACTTCGAAGCGCGAAACGTCGCTTCCCGGATCGAGCACCTGGCAGGAATGAATCACCGGGTTGGGCACTGCCTCCATGTCAGTGACAAGGCCACCTTCGGGCGCGGCAATGCCGAGAACGGCAAAGAGTATGCCCCCGGCGGGATTTCGCATGTCGTGTCGCACGGTGACTGTGTCGTCGGCTGGACCGAGGTTCATCGACGCATGGCTTCGCCCGATATACCGATAGCTCAACAGGCCGCCCCAGCGCCGTTGCAGCTCCTGCGCATACGCCGCGGGATCCGAAGCCAGCTCACGGATATCTCGAAGCAAGTGTCCCGTCTCCCTTCAGCATGCTCACACTATCTGCCTTTGCCCGTGTTATCTGAACATCTGCGCTCAGTTCCACCCCACGTCGAGGCGCAGCGTCGAGCGGAACATCCCGAATCCCATGTGCGACTTGCGCTCCCGAAAGATGTTGCATGCCTCGGATCCTCTTAACGGGTTTCGCCGAAATGGCTTGAAAACCTCGCGATGATGTGATAGTGGGCCTTAGGTTCAGCTACGCCGGCTGCGAGATCAGCCGCTGGTGGGACTCATTGTTTCTCACGAGGAAGGAAACAATCATGAGGGGAACCATCGAGAAAACACTCGGCACGACGGCGGCGCTGGCCCTCGGCATGGCGCTACCCATCGGTGTGGCCTACGCCGCTCCCGGCACCGCGAGCGCCACGATTACCGTCAACGGGCAACAGGTTGCCCCCATTAACGGGAAAATCAGCTGCACCTATGAGTACACCGGGTTCGTCATTCAGGCGGGCCACGATAGAGGCTCAGCTTATGTCGAGATCGACCACACCCCGTCCATGGATGGGCAGCCACTGAAGATCGACAAGGCGCGAATCACGCAAACCGACGGCGCGGAATACAGCTACGACGACACGATTCAGGGCATTGCGGGCGACGTGCACTATCAGGGGCCGCCCGATCCTGTGTCCCATCAGAGTGGGAACTACAAGATCACCGGGCATCTCCAGAAGACCCGCAACGGAGGGGAGCCTGACCTCGGGTTTGTGCAGAACGGGCCGCTGGTTCCGTTTGAGATCGACGCGACCTGCCCGTAGACGCTTTCCGCGGTTCGCCCGCCAGACCCCTTGGCGGGCACCAACTTACAACCCGCTGCCCAGTATTGCGGACACGCACTAACCATTCACCGCGGAAGGGCATCTGCGGTGCGGAAGGAACATCATGAAAACTATCCTGGCCGGGCTCACGGTAGCCGCCATCGCTCTACAGATGACCCCGGCTCACGCCGCTCCGTACTTCACGCAGAACTCCTTCGATAAGTTCACCGTCAACAACGGCGAGGTCACCGCGCAGGGTGCGGCCCACTGCGAGAACCCCCAAGTCGCCCCCACGTACCTGACCATCACCGCCACCGACACCACCCCCACCGGGAAGATCGCGACGGCTGAGCTGGACCCCTCCCGCACCCAGGTAACCAGCGTCGAGATCACCACCCCCCAAGGTCCCAAGTTCTGGCACTACCGGGTCGCCACCCCCGGCGTGGCGGGAACACCGGGTAGCGCCAGCGTCACCAAAGCCGCCAACGGCGGTTTCGCGGTGGTGGGCACCATCGCAGTCGAGCAAGGTGCCGCCTCGGTGGGAGCGCCCGTGCCCTTTGAGATCGACGTGATGTGCTGATCAGAAGTACTGTGCTGGCGTCACTGGCTGCCGTGACGTTCCTGACTTTCCCGCCGCTTGACCGAGGGTCCCGGCGCCTATCGTTACGGCCTTCACGATTTCCGTAGCTGCCCAGTCACGGGATGGTGACGTTCAGTCGGCACGTCAACAGCTCGACTTCCGGTGGTCGACGCTGGTGATCCTGCTCGTCGCGGCGGCCCCCTCGTGAAGCTGCGAGCCCCCTTCGGCCTGCTGGTAGGTGGGGCGGATTTCTTGGTTTACCGCGACGGCGGTCGCCACGTCCTCAACGGCCTGCCGCTCTACGACACGCCCCACGGCGGCGGCCTGCTCCTGTACATCTACCCGCCGTTCTCCGCGCTAATTTTCGTGCCGCTTGCCTGGTTGCCCGATGGCGCAGACATTCACATCTGGCTGGCCATCAACGTCGTGCTGCTGATTGCGAGCGTGATGCTGTGCTTTCGGATACTGGGCTACCGAATCACCCCGTACCTGGCCGGCGTCTCCGCGCTGCTCGCGCTTGCCTGCGCTTTCCTGGAACCGGTTCGCACCACGCTGTTCTACGGGCAAATCAACTTGCTGCTAATGCTGCTGGTCCTGTGGGACGCCTCGCGCGGGGAGCGCAGCCGACTCAAAGGGATCGGCATCGGCCTCGCGGCGGGCATCAAGCTGACGCCCGCTTACTTCGTCTTGTACTACCTGCTCGTACGTCAGTGGCGGGCCGCCGGGGTCGCCGCCGCCACGTTCATTGCCACAATCGGTCTGGGGTGGCTGGTGCGTCCCCGCGACTCCTGGCGGTACTGGAGCCGACAGTTCCTCGACACCAGCTGGCTCGACTGGCTCGACAAGCACCTCTTCGACGCCGGCAACCAGTCCGTCCGCGGAGCCATTGCCCGTCTCACCGGAGAGGCCCCCTCGCCCTGGTTGTGGGGCCTGGCCAGTGCGTGCGTAACGGCACTCAGCATGTGGATCGCCGTGCGCCTGTACCGCCGCGAAGAACCCCTGCTCGGAGTCACCGTTGCAGGATTGAGCTCCTGCGCGGTGGCACCGTTTACCTGGCACCACCACTGGGTGTGGTTGGTACCGATGATCGTTTACCTCGTAAATCGGGCGTTGACCAACTCATGGTGGTGGGTCGGGGTAGCAACATTGCTCGCGGTGATGGGTGCATGGCCGTATTCATTTCCGGGTGACCGATGTCAATTTTGTGTACCTGCCGAGCCGCGCATCGGTCTGTTCCTATTCGCGCCGATGTGGGTTCGATGGCAGCCCCTGGTGAATCTGCACCTGATCGTCTATGCCGCCCTGCTGATCGTTGCGGCCCTCATCGCTAGCCGTCTGAAATGCGCCGGGCGCCCCGAGGCCGAAAGCTCTTCTTGTAACGACCCGGTGGCTTGGTAGCTGCCGTCGGTGTATGTCGTTATATAGGCATGGCTTTGGGTGCGGCCCGGCCGAAGAGCCTTGGCCCCGAGAGGATTCTGATCAACTGCGTATGCCGGGTACCATCGTCACCGCGAGTTTCACGGAGAACACCGTCAGCCGGGAAGGCCGATGGCTTTGGGTTCCATGTACTGGTGCAGCCCGCGGATTCCGCCGCCCTCGCGACCAAAGCCGCTTTGCTTGAAGCCGCCGAACGGCGCGTCGCCGGGCCCGCTGCCGTTGATCGCGATCTGGCCGGTGCGGATGCGGCGTGCAACGCCGACAGCGCGATCGACGTCGGCGCCCCATACCGCACCGGAAAGTCCGTATCGCGAGTTGTTGGCGATCGCGACAGCCTCGTCGTCGTCGCGGTAGCGCAGCACGGTCAGCACCGGCCCGAATACCTCGTCCTGGGCGATGGTAGCGCCAGGGTCCACGTCGGTGAGGATCGTCGGTTCGAAGTAGAAGCCGGTGTCCAAGCCGGCCGGGCGCCGTCCTCCGGTCACCAGTTTGGCCCCGTCGTCGACGGCGGCGGCGACATGTGCTGCTACCCGGTCCGATTGCATACGGCTGATCAGTGGACCCATCTGGACCGCCGGGTCGGCCGGGTCACCCACCTTAACTCCGCGCGCAAGCGCCACCAGTTGCTCGACGACTTCATCGTGGACCGAGTCTGCAAGCAACAGCCGACTCTGCAGGATGCAGGCCTGCCCGGCGTGAAATGTGCACGCATCGAACAGGATTCGCTCCAATGCGGCGCGGTCGGGAACCAGGTCATCGAGCACGATATTGGCCGATTTCCCGCCGCACTCCAACAAGATTCGGGTCATGTTGGCACCGGCGGCCGACATCACCTCGCGGCCCACCGCCGAGCTGCCGGTGAAGCTGATCATGTCCACGCGCGGGTCGGTGGTCAGCAACTTGCTCGCCTCGATGCCACTTGGTGTGACGACGTTGACCACGCCAGGCGGGATGTCGGTGTGCTCGTCGATGATCCGCGCCAGGGCAAGGCCGGCCAGCGGTGTCAGCGGTGACGGCTTGAGCACGACGGTATTGCCCGCGGCCAGTGCCGCGCTCAGTTTCATCACATTGAGCATGTGCGGGAAGTTCCACGGCGTCAGGATCGCGACCACACCCAGTGGTTCGTGGCGCAGCAGCGTGGTCCCGTTCTGTTCTTCGGTCAGCTGCAGCGCCAGTCCGGCAGTGCGAGTGGGCAAATAGGCGGCGTTGTCGACCTGGATTTGTCGTTCGTTGGCGACGCAGCCCCATTCGATTTGTGCCAACGCGAGGAACTCATCGGCGTGCTTGTGCAGCGCGTCGCCGAGCTGGACGAGGCATGCTGCGCGCTCCCCGGGTGCAGTGTCGGCCCACGGGCCCGAGTCAAACGCCCGGCGGGCAGCCGCAATCGCCTCCGTCACCTGACCGACACTGGCGTCGGGCGCGTGAGCAATCCTGTCTTCGGTGGCCGGGCAGATGTCGTCGTAGCGACCGTCTTCCGGGTCAACCCACCGCCCGTCGATGTAAAGCCCGTAGCTGTCGATCAGTGAGCGGGAGTCAGCCATCCGGATTCCTTTCGGCGGTCCGACATCTCAAGCGGGGTCCCGTCGCGTCCGCGAACCCTCCCGTGCGGACCGCTCGCGTGCTGTGTCGGGGCGCGGAAACAGCGGCCGCAAGCCCGCCGGCGGCCGGAATGGCGCCCACTCGCCCAGTGGCTGCGCCAATCGGTCTGCGACAGCAAAGACCACCGCCGGATTGTGCCCGTAGCCGAAGTGGCTGCCGATCACCGCGATGTTTTCGGCCTCTGCCGAGCACAGATCGAGACATGCCTGCCAGGCGACCACCCCGTCGTATCGGGAATAGATCGAGGTCGCCGGCACGGGCAGGGCTTCGGTTTCCAGCTCCAGCGGCGCCGAGGCCCGCTCGACATGCAGGTGTGAGAAACGGTTGAACGCCGCGCTGGCACGGGTTTGGTTTCTATCGGTGAGCCGAAAGGGCGTGCCGAGCGTAATGACCTGGCGCACCGACGATGGGCGCCGGCGGGCCATCGCGCGCGCATAGATGCCGCCGAGGCTCCAGCCGATCACGCTCACCGGGCTGCCATACCGGCTATGTAAGTCATCGAGGCGATCGCCCATGCCCGTGACCGCTTGGGCCGTCGGACCGATGTTTCGGCCGAGCCGCCAGCCGTGCACCCGGTAGCCGAGGTCGCGCAGCAGGCGCCGCAAGGCCAATGTCGATCCGTCACCGGCCAACAAGCCGGGCAGCACCAACACCGGGTGCCCGTCCCCGGTCGGCAACATCCGCCGCAGTGGTAGCGAAGCCAGCAGCAGCCCGAATTCGGCCGCCGCACGGGCAGGATCGGTCAGCGACAGTGACCATGGCGGAGCGCCGGAGCGCCGCGGCCGCTCGACGGGTTCGAACATCGGCTCAGACATAACTGCGCTGCTCCTCCTCATCGCTTCGTCCCCAGCTTCGCGGGGACCCCGCTGCATCGTCGCCAGCGCGGCGCATAAATGTCAGCCTGCCACCACTTCACCGATTCGCGCGGCCGGTTCGCCACAGCGTGCCGCGCTGATCGATACCCCCGGATAGGACTCACCCATTCTGGGTATGCCGCCGCGATGAGCAGCGACGTACAGACCGGGACCATCACCACGCAGGTGCCGGCCCGACTGGACCGACTGCCGTGGTCGCGCTTCCACTGGCGGGTGGTCATCGGGTTGGGCGGGGTGTGGATTCTGGATGGCCTGGAAGTCACCATGGTGGGCAATGTCGCGGCCCGGCTCACCGAGCCCGGCAGCGGGATCACGATCAGCGCAGCGCAGATCGGGGTGGCAGCGGCCTTCTACATCGCCGGCGCGTGCACCGGCGCGTTGTTCTTCGGTCAGCTGACCGACCGCTTCGGCCGTAAGAAGCTGTTCGTCCTCACGCTGGTGATCTATCTGGCGGCCACTGCAGCGACGGCCTTCTCGTTCGCGCCGTGGTATTTCTTCGCAACACGGTTCTTCGCAGGCACCGGTATCGGCGGCGAATATGCCGCGATCAATTCGGCGATCGACGAGCTGATCCCTGCTCGGGTCCGGGGCCGGGTTGATTTGGCGATCAACGGCTCCTTTTGGCTGGGGTCGGCGCTGGGTGCCGCCGGCGCATTGCTGCTGCTGAACACATCTCTGTTCCCAATCAACATCGGGTGGCGAATCTCGTTCGGAATCGGCGCGGTGTTCGGGTTAGCCGTACTGCTGGTCCGCCGCAGTGTTCCGGAAAGCCCGCGCTGGCTTTTCATTCACGGCCGAGAAGAGGAGGCCGAGCGCATCGTCGGCGGCATCGAGGAGGACATCGAGCGCCAGCAGAACGAACCGCTGCCACAGCCGGAGGGATCGCTGACGGTCCGTCAGCGCAAGACGATTTCGGTTGCAGAGATCGCCAAGGTGGCCTTCAAGCTCTATCCCCGCCGCGCGATCCTGGGCCTGGCGCTCTTCATCGGGCAGGCGTTCATGTACAACGGGGTCACCTTCAACCTCGGCACGCTGTTGCACGGGTTCTATTCCGTGACCTCCAGCATGGTCCCGGTGTTTTTCATCCTGTGGGCACTGTCGAACTTCGCCGGGCCGGTGCTACTCGGGCCGCTCTTCGACACGGTCGGGCGCAAACCGATGATCTCGCTGTGCTACCTGGGTTCGGCGGTGCTGGCGGCGGTTCTGGCCGGCGTGTTCGTGAGCCAGCTCGGCGGCGTGTGGACGTTCCTCGCCGTGCTGATGGCATGTTTCTTTCTGGCCGGTTCCGGTGCCAGTGCCGCATACCTGACGGTCAGTGAGATCTTCCCGATGGAGACCCGTGCGCTAGCGATCGCGTTCTTCTACGCAGTCGGAACAGCCATCGGTGGCATCAGTGGCCCCGTGCTGTTCGGTCAACTCATCGGATCCGGAGAGCGCCATCTGGCTGTCCTGTCATTTCTGATCGGCGCGGTGGTCATGGCGATTGCGGGCGTGGTCGAACTGTTCCTCGGCGTCAAGGCCGAAGGCCAGAAACTCGAGGACCTCGCGCAGCCGCTGACTACTGCGGACGCGTGACGCCGATGACGTGGGCGTGCCGAGTGATGGGCCATCGACCGCGCTTCCACGCCGAGGGCCGCACCATGCACTGGGCATGCGAGCGCGGCTGCGGCCAAGCCAGCGGCTACAAGACGTACCCGACCGCCCAGCAGGCGCAGCGATACGCCACTGCCTTTGATCGTCGCAACGAGTTAGGCAAGCGGGCACCGTTGATCGGGCTGCTGCCACTTCGGCTGTGGCACAGGTTCCGTCAGCCGTCAACGCTGCGCCAGCGCCCGTAAGAAAAATCCCAGGTTGGCCGGGCGCTCGGCCAGACGTCGCATGAAATACCCGTACCACTGGGTGCCGAACGGCACGTACACCCGTACCCGGTTACCGGTGTGAGCCAGCCGAACCTGCTTACCAGCACAGATGCCATAAAGCATCTGGTACTCGAAATCATCGACGTCCCGGCCAGATTCGCGCGCCAGCACTGGAACCCTCTCGAGGACCGCGGGGTCGTGCGAAGCGACCATCGGGTAGCCCGTTCCTGCCATCAGCGCCTGAAGGCAACGCAGATACGAATCGGTGACCGCGTCGCCGTCGCGGTAAGCCACCGACGCCGGCTCGTCGTAGGCGCCCTTGCACAACCGAACCCGGGCCCCGGCGGCCGCACAATCCCGGCAATCACCCAGCGTTCGCCGCAGATAAGCCTGCAAAACCACCCCCAGCCAAGGGAAGTCGGACCGCAGGTCAGCGACGATCGACAAGGTGGACTCGGTGGTGGTGTGGTCTTCGGCATCCACCGTCACCCAAGCTCCGGCCTGTTGCGCGCGTGCGCAGATGGTGTGGAGGTTTTCCCGCGCGATCTTTTCGCCGTTGCGCTCCAGGGCCTGCCCCAGCGCCGACAACTTGACCGACACCTCGAGCGGTCGCACACCGTCGCGCGCCGCATCGAATCGCCTGCCCAGCGCGTCGAGTAGGTCAAGGTAGGCCTGCATGGTCGCGGTGGCGTCATCGGCATCGGCGACGTCCTCGCCCAGGTAGTCGACGGTGACCATGCGACCCGACGCCCGCAGTCCGGCAACGCTGTCCATTGCCTGCTCCAGCGTCTCCCCCGGCACAAACCGGTGCACCACCGTGCGGGTGAGCGGTAGCCGCTCGACGGTGCGGCGCAACAAAACTGATCGACTGGCGGCCAGGATCACCGGGCGTACCGACGTGCCAAACATCGACCTCATGGGGCGACCCGCTGCGCCCGGCTTCGCCGCGCTTGCGATCGCCCCGGTCATCATCACTGCCCCGCCATGTGCGGATAGTTGTGGTCGATGGCCGCGACGAAGGTCTCCTTGATTGTGCGCGCCGATGTCCAGCGCAGCAGATTCAGCGCCGAGCCGGCCTTGTCATTGGTCCCCGATCCGCGGGATCCGCCGAACGGCTGGCGCCCTACGACCGCCCCGGTCGGTTTGTCGTTGACGTAGAAGTTGCCGGCCGCGAACCGGAGCCGGTGCTGTGCGGCCAGCACGGCGTCCCGGTCGTCGGCGATCACCGCGCCAGTCAGCGCGTAGCGCGATCCGGTGTCGACTACGTCGAGGATCCGTTCGTAGGCGTCGTCGGCGTAGACGTGGACCGACAGCAGCGGGCCGAAGTACTCGGTGGAAAACGCTTCGTCGGCTGGGTCGTCGGACAGCAGCACTGTCGGACGGACGAAATACCCCACGCTGTCGTCGTATTCGCCGCCGACCGCGATCGTGACGGCGGCCGCGCCTTTGGCCCGCTCGATCGCGTTGACGTTCTTGGTGAAGGCCCGCTGATCGATCAGCGCACCGCCGTAGTTGGCGAAGTCGGTGATATCGCCGTAGCGGATGTCAGCGGTCGCCGCCAGAAAGTCATCGCCCATCTTTTGCCACACCGAGTGCGCGATGAACGCCCGCGACACCGCCGAGCATTTCTGGCCCTGATAATCGAACGCCCCGCGGATCAAGGCGGTGCGCAGCACCGCGGGTTGCGCCGAGGCGTGGGCGACGATGAAATCCTTGCCGCCGGTCTCACCGACCAGCCGGGGATAACTCCGGTAGCGCTCGATGTTGGTTCCGACTTCACGCCACAGCTGCTGGAAGGTGGCCGTCGACCCGGTGAAGTGGATGCCGGCCAGCCGCGAATCTGCCAGCGCCACATCGGAAACCGGGTAGCCGTCGCCGGTGAGCAGATTGATCACGCCCGGCGGTAATCCGGCGGCCTCTAAGAGCTGCATAGTCAGATACGCCGCCAAGGTCTGGGTGATCGACGGCTTCCACACCACGGTGTTTCCCATTAGCGCCGGCGCGGTGGGCAGGTTGCCGGCGATCGACGAGAAGTTGAATGGCGTAATCGCGTAGACGAATCCGTCCAACGGCCGATAGTCGGTGCGGTTCCATTCGCCGTGCCCGCTGATCGGCTGCTGCGCCAGAATCTGGCGGGCGAATGCGACGTTGAACCGCCAGAAGTCGATCAGCTCACAGGGCGCGTCGATCTCGGCCTGGTAGGCGGTTTTGGATTGACCGAGCATGGTTGCAGCGGCGATCTTTTCCCGCCACGGCCCGGCCAGCAGATCGGCCGCACGCAGAAAAATCGCGGCGCGTTCGTCGAACGGGGTTGCCGCCCAGTGGGTCCGGGCCGCCATGGCAGCTTCGATTGCCGCCGCGGCGTCGGCGTGAGTGGCGTTGGTCAGCGTGCCGAGCCGCGCGGCGTGCCGGTGCGGTTGGACGACGTCGATTCGCTCACCGGCGCCCAGCCGATGCGCGCCGCCGACGACATGCGGCAACTCGATGGGGTCGGCGGCCAGTGAGTTCAGCGCGGCGCGCAGCCGCGCCCGTTCGGGGGAATTCGGCGCGTAGTCGTGGACCGGTTCGTTAGCGGGCAGCGGAACATCGGTGATCGCGTCCATGGTCTCAGGATGCTCGCCGAGGGGTCCAACATGTTTGGTTGATCAGACAAGGGGGCTGACTCCGGATAGTAGAATCGGACAATATGCGGGTGGCCGGTGTGGGGCTGGGCCAGCTGCTGCTGGCGCTGGACGCGACCATGGTGAGCCTGGTCGATGCTCCGCGCGGGCTGGATCTGCCGGTGGCCTCGGCGGCGCTGATCGATTCCGACGATGTCCGACTGGGATTGGCGACCGACGCGGATTGGGCCGACGTGTTCTTGTTGCTCGGTGTCGGCGACGAGGAGGCGGTGCGGTGGCTGGGTGGACAAGTCAAGCAGGCGAGCGCGCCGGTGGCCGTCTTCGCCAAAGAGCCGTCCGATGCCCTGGTGGCCCATGCTGTCCGGTCGGGGACGGCGGTGGTGGCGGTGGATCCGCGGGCGCGCTGGGAACGGTTGTACCGCTTGGTCAACCACGTCTTCGAACACCACGGCCCGTCGCCGGCCGATCCACACTATGACTCGGGCACCGACCTGTTCGGCCTGGCGCAAGCGGTCGCCGACCGCATCCACGGCATGGTCAGCATCGAAGACGAACAGTCGCACGTGCTCGCCTATTCGGCGTCCAATGCCGAGGCCGACGAGCTGCGGCGGCTCTCCATCCTCGGCCGCGCCGGGCCGCCCGACCATCTGGAGTGGATCAGCCGATGGGGCATTTTCGACGCCTTGCGGACCAGCGAGCAGGTGGTTCACGTCGCGGAACGCCCGGAGTTGGGCCTGCGGTCACGCCTGGCGATCGGGATTCACCAGCCGCCTGCCGACACCCGGCGAGCACCCGGGTTCGTCGGTGCGATCTGGGTGCAGCGGGGTTCGAGCGCGTTGGCCGACGACGCCGAGGAGGTGCTGCGTGGCGCGGCCGTGATCGCCGCGGGCATCATGTCGCGGCTGGCGGCCCGCCCGTCGGCGCATGCGCTGCGGGTGCAGCAACTGCTGGGCCTGGCTGACACGGATCGGCTCGATACCGTCGACATCGCCCGCGAGCTGAGTATCTCCGCAGATGGCAGCGCCGCGCTCATCGGACTAGACGCCGCGGACCGCCATGCCCGGCTGACTGAGATAGTTGCGTTGAGCGCCAGCGCTTTTCGGGCCGACGCCCAAGTCACCTCAAGCGAAGCACGAATATATGTGCTGTTTCCACACATCACGAAGCCGGCTTCGCTCACCTCATGGATTCGCGGCATGATCGGCACCCTGCGTGCGGAGCTGGGCCTACAGCTGCGGGCTGTCGTCGCAGCGCCGGTCAGCGGACTATCCGAGGCGGCCGCGGCACGCGCGGATGTGGACCGTGTGCTGGATAGCGCTGAGCGGCATCCGGATTCGATCGGTTCGGTCACCTCGGTTGCCGAAGCGCGCACCACCGTGCTGCTCGACGAGATCGTCACGATGGTCCGCGCCGACGAACGGCTCATCGACGCGCGGGTGCGCGATCTGCGTGCCCGCCAGCCGGCGCTGGCCGAAACACTGCGGATTTACCTGGACGGCTTCGGCGATGTGGGTGTGGCGGCGCAACGGCTGCACGTGCATCCCAACACCGTGCGCTACCGGATCCGCCGGATTGAACAGGTGCTGTCGACGTCGCTGGCCGATCCTGATGTGCGGCTGGTTCTTTCGCTGAGCTTGCGGGCCACCGAGCACTCGGGATGATCGTGCGGGTCAGCCGCTCACGTGTGGCGACGGCGCCTCCGGACGTCCGGAGATTTGCGCGTCGTGCCCCGCGCCGGCCGCCATGCTGGCGGCCTCGCCGCGCGCCAGAGCCACCGTCGCGACGATCACCAACACCGCCGACGCCACCAGCAAAAGCCACTCTGGGCCATCGGCCTCCAACGTCTCCTTGAGCACGATGATTCCCAGCGTGGTGGCCACCACCGGCTTCGCGACGGTCATCGTCGGCAATGACGCGGTCAGCGCACCGGCACGAAAAGCCGACTGCTGAAAGATCATCCCGGCCACTCCCGCGAGCACCCAGGCGTACAGCTCAGGTGTTCGCACCAATTCGCCGGCGCCGTGTTCGAGTACGTCGACGACGCCCTTGGTCAGCACCGCGAACAGCGCCAACGACGAACCCGACACCGCCGCCAGCAGCACCGCCGACGCCGGGCGATCCGACCAAATCCGGGCAGCCAGCACACACAGCGCCAACGCCGGACCCATCACCACGGCCACCAGGATCCACGTTTCCATCGGGCCACGGGACTGGCCTTCCGTCGGATCCGCGACCGTGACGAGGACCGCCAACGCGACGGCCAGCACTACCGCCCAGCTCCACTCCCGGCGGGTTATCCGATGCCGAGTGAACCGCGCATAGATGGGTAGGGCGAACAGCAGCACCGTCACCTGCAGCGCCGTGACCAACATGACCGAGCCCTTGTCGAGGGCCGCAGCAAGCAGACAGTAGCTGGCGATGTCGCCAATGCCGCCCAGCCACCACCGACCGTCGCGGACCAACATGCCGAACAGCTCCAGGTGGCCGACCTGTTTGTCGGTGATCTCCTGCGCGCAGCGTTGACGCACCACGCTGCCGATCGCGGCTGCCAGCGCAGCGCAGAGGGCGAGAAAGCCCGCGATATCCGTATTCGACATGGGGTGACCTCCTCGCCGACGTTCAGCCCGGAAGCCGCTACGCCCACGCGCTGTTCACCTGGGCTGTTTCGTCCGCGGTGACTCTGGTGTGCAGAGAGTGCTCAACAGGTCTCGCGCCGAAACCACCCCAATACCTACCCGAACAATCTAGACGCCGCTCAAAGCGGAAATTTGGTGCCCGTCAGCTGTTCGGACAGCTCCCACAGCGCCCCGGCGGTGGTGGCGCGTGTGGCCGGCCAGTTGCGCCAGGTCGGCTGGGAGCGACCATACAGGCCGAATCGGGGGCCGACGAAGGTGTTGCCGGGCAGATCCTGCGATACCGCGTACAGCGTCTGGCGGGCGCCGAAGTCGGCGTCGGTGGACACCACACGATCGACCGCCAAGACCGCCGCGTCGCCCAGCTTGCGGCCGGAGTTGCCTTGCAGGTTGGTGTGCGACCAGCCGGGGTGGGCGGCCAGCGCGCGCAACGAGCTGCCGGCGACATCCAGGCGGCGCTGCAGCTCGCTGGTGAACAGCAAATTGGCCAGCTTCGACTGGCTGTAGGCCAGCCACGCCGAATACGGCCGCGACTGCCAGTTCAAATCTTTGAGGCTGATGTAGCCGAAGTGGTGCATCAGCGAGGACAACGTCACCACCCGGTCGGCGAGCTTGGGCAATAACAGGTTGGTCAACGCGAAATGACCGAGGTGATTGGTGCCGATCTGGCCCTCGAAGCCGTCGCCGGTCAGCGCGTACTTGGTGGCCATGATGCCGGCGTTGTTGATCAGGACGTCGACTCGGTCGACGCCGTCGGCGAAGCGCCGCACCGACGAGAGATCCTGGAGGTCAAGTTGTCGAACCTCAACCTCACCCCCCATGCGCTCGGCGGCTTCGTCACCCTTTCCGGTGTTGCGCACGGCCAAGATGACGTGGGCGCCGGCCCGGGCCAACTCACGGGCGGTCACCTCACCCAACCCGGCATTGGCGCCGGTCACGATGACGGTGCGTCCGATGAACGACGGCAGGTCTGCTGCGGTCCAGTCAGGCATGGCAGACACCCTAATCCGAGCGTTGTGCCGGGGCTGCGACGACGGGCACGGCCTGTGACACCGGTCATGAGCTCGTCCGACCCCGGGGTACCGCGGGTATCGTGCGGGGATGACGCGCGGAGCCCCACCTGGGCGGATGTATCTAGGCGTCATCGTCAATCCGCAAGCACGCAGGAACCGCGGTGTGGCGGGTGAGCGCAGCGCCGAACTGCGTCGCATCATCGGCCCGTGGGGCGAGGTGCACGAA
Source organism: Mycobacterium sp. NGS62 (assembly GCF_059812285.1). Taxonomy (NCBI): domain Bacteria; kingdom Bacillati; phylum Actinomycetota; class Actinomycetes; order Mycobacteriales; family Mycobacteriaceae; genus Mycobacterium; species Mycobacterium sp. NGS62. The sequence goes on from NZ_JCALCK010000003.1 coordinate 76,384, forward strand.
ACCGCGTCGCTCGAGGACCTCCACAAGACCATGGCGGAGCTTCATCCACGGGTCACCCATCTCGTGGGCGACGGCGGTGACGGCGCGCTGCACTGGTTGATCAACGAAATCCAGGACTGCATCGCCGATCCGGAACGCTGGCCGACCTTCGTGCCGACCAACGGCGGCAGCGTCAACGCCGTCGCGCGCAAGGCGCGGGTACGTGGGCGCGCCGATGCGATTGTCCGGGCGCTGGCGGCCGCCGCCGCAAAGGACCGGCCGCCGCCCGAATGCCGCCTCGACACGCTGCAACTCGACGGTGCGACCGAGGACGGCGCGGCGTTTCACCGGATTTGCTTCGGGCTGGCGGCCGGAGGTTTGGGCAATCGGTTCTACGACAAGTACTACGCCAATCCAGACCACAACCGAACGGCCGTCGCACGAACGATCGCTCACACGTTAGGCGACTACGTAACCTCCAAGGTTGCGCCCGGCCACTCCGACCGGACCAACTGGGCGTCGCATCTGTTCGCTCCCACGCACGCCCGCGTCGTGATCGACGGCGAGGAGGTCCCGACGCGAACACACCGGTTGCTGCACGCCGGTGCGATCGACCTTCGGATCGGCGGTCCGTTCCGGCTCTTTCCGAAGGCCTCCGAACCCGGTGCGCTGCATTTCCAAGCCGGGGAGACCTCGCCTTCCCGAATCATCGTGCAGCTTCCCGCGGCCCTGACCAAGGGCGGGATCCGAGGCAGCCGGGTACGCGATGCCAACGGCCGAGAGATGATCATCGAGGCCGAGGACGAGCCGCTGTCACCGATCATCGACGGCGAGCGTTTCACCGGCATCGTCAAGCTGGTGGCCCACGCCGGACCGAGGATCCGGGTCGCTCAGGTAACGACCAAGGCGTGACGCGGCGCTAGTTCGCGGGAGTCACCGCCGGGCCCGGATGGCGCGGGTGATCTGGGCGGCCAATTTGGGATCGGCCAACAGTTCGTCGACGAGTGCGGCGAGGACCTCTTGTCCGGTGACGCGCGCGAATCCAAGACGGTCGGCGGTGTCTCGCTGCCAGCGATCGAGGGCCCGGTGCTGGGCGGGTGAGAGGTCGACTGTTCGGCGGGTCTTTTGAGCGCGAGGGCGGCCGACAGAGAAGCGTTCGGTCGGCGCTGCCGCGGCCGCGGACGTCAATCGCGGGTGGGACCGTTCGCCGTCGGCGTTGTTCATCGTGAGTGCCCTAACCTCGGCGGAAGTTTTCAGTATGTCAGTATATCAGTCTCAGTAGCTGCGGAGATCATGAACTGTCCGCCCGCTGGTTCGACCGGCGACGACGCCATGGCCGGCGAGCGGTCTACCCGGCCCGCCGGGGCGCCGACCGTCCCGCCCAGGGCGCTGCCCTCCGCTCACGCCGCTATGCCGGATGACGCGTTGCCCGTTGGCCTGGGAATGGTTGCTGGATGACGAACTGATTGAGGCAAGTATTCGCGCTGCCGATGTATTTGATGTTTGCCAGCAAGCTGCTTGAAGGACTTTCGAATTTATTGCAATTCCTGATGCCCCGGCACTAGGACCGTAGGACGGTCATGGAATACGGATGTCCGGAAACGCGTATCTCAGTATCTACGTATCACACGTTTATAAAGCTCAGAAGGCTATCATGCTTTACTGAGGTACTGATCGCAGTACCTACGGACATCGTCTCAGTACATCATCCCGCTACCGGACTACTGGGCACACCAGTCTCGCTGAGAATGCAACTTCCTTGATAGCTGTACGCATCCTGTGAGGTTGTTGTGCAAGAAGGAAAAAGCCTTCACGAGCTTTGCTTGAGATATGCTGACCGCGCTACGATCGGGTTTACCGATTCCGGTAAAAACAGTTGTTCTGATGATCTCGGCTAGGACTGACGTAGAGAGGGGTGCTCCTGCGATGGAGACGCTTATCGACTATTTGGACATGTGGGAAGCACGCAAGCCAGACCAAACCCTCTACCGGTTCGTCGATGTCGACGGTCACGAACTCGAGCAGTACACCTACCACAGCTTCGCCGAGCGGACGCGTGAGCTGGCCGCCTACCTGTACGCAGAGGCCGGCCTCCGGAAAGGCGACCGGGCGCTGCTGGTCTACCCGCCGGGTTTGGAAATGGTGGCAGCTTTGTATGCCTGCGCGCGCATCGGCGTGATCGCCGTGCCGGTCAGTCCTCCGCTGCCGATGGCGTTCGAGGCGGGGCTCGCGAAGCTCAGCTACATCGCGCGCGACTGCCAGGCCAAGGCGGTGCTGTCGACCAAGCAGTTCGAATACGACTTCCGTTCCCTAGTCGGCAACCCAGAAGCCGGCTGGCCCGACGCGGTCCACCCGCCTGAGCTGCCCTGGTACGCGACAGATGGTGCGCAGGACTTCGGCGGCGGGCCCGTGCCGAATACGCCGAACCCCGTGCTGTTCCTGCAGTACACCTCCGGATCCACCAACGATCCCAAGGGCGTGATCGTCAGCCACGCGAACGCCATCGCCAACAGCGCGGGCTTCGACAACGAGGAACTGGTTTGCGTCAGCTGGCTCCCCCAGCATCACGACATGGGCTTGATCTCGGCGTACTTCTTCGTCCTTGTCCTCGGCGGCACCACCCATGCAATGTCGCCGGCCGACTTTCTGGTGCGGCCGTCGTCGTGGCTGCGGCTCATCAGTCAGGTGCGCGCCACCCACACGCCGGCACCGAATTTCGCGCTGGAGTACTGCCTGCGTGAGGACAAGCTGCCCAGCTCTGAGCTGGAGGGAATCGACCTGAGCAGCCTCGACTGCATCGTGGTCGGAGCAGAGCCGCTGCGAGCGAAGAGCTTCACCCGCTTCCGGGAGCGGTTCGCGCCGTACGGTCTGGAGCCCAGCGCGCTGACCGGCGCGCATGGCTTGGCCGAAAACACTTTGTGCGTGTCGCTCAAGGGCCGCCAGACCCTGGCGCTGAACAAGCGGGCACTGGACAAGAACGTCGTCCGGATCGAAAAGGCCCTGCCCGAGAACAGCAACCAGGCCCCGGTGGTCAGCTGCGGCAAGCCGCTGGCGAGCAACGTCGTCCGCATCGTCGACCCCGAGTCACGCCAGGACCTGGGCGAGGGTCGGATCGGCGAGATCTGGGTGGACGGCCCCTCCAAGGGAGGCGGCTACTGGCGTCGCCCCGACAAGACCGAAGAGACCTTCGGAGCGCGCATCGTGGGCGATACCGAGCACACCTACCTGCGCACCGGCGACCTCGGCTTCCTCTATGAAGGTGAGCTGTTCTGCTGCGGCCGGACCAAGGACCTGATCATCGTCCGCGGCGTCAACTCCTACCCCAGCGACATCGAGGTCGTCGTCGAACAGGCCGCCGAGATCCGCAGAGGCTGCGTCGCCGCCTTCGCGGTCGAGCGCGACGACGAAGAGGTGTTGGCCATCGTCGCCGAGGTGCGGGACGAGAACGCGCTTCCGGACGGCAAGGCCATGGCTCGAGCGATCCGCAGGCAATGCCACATCGATCCGCACACCATCGTGTTCGCGCCGCAGCGCAGCGTTCCCAAGACAACGTCCGGGAAGATCAGGCGGGCCGAGACCCGCAAGCTTTGGCGCAGCGGCGAGCTGCGCGTGTTGGCCAGCTACACCAATCCGGCCCAGGAGGGCCTGGACGCCGACGCGGGTCCGTTGGATCGTTTCCGCTATCTCGTCGAGAGCTACGACCTCACCGGGGACGAGGATTGCTCGTTCGCCGATCTCGGTATCGACTCGCTGACGCTGGCGGAGCTCCGCACTGACCTACAACGTCTTCTGGAAGAGCACGGCGCGGGCAAGTTGGCCCAAGAGGTCAACACGCGCCTGCTTCAGCGCCTGACGGTCGCCGAGTTCTTCCAGCTCATGCGGCAGTTCGGTGAGGGGTCCGAACTGCCGCTCCAAGCCGTGCGGGAACAGCTGGACCAGATTTCGGCTGAGTATGAGGCGTACGAGGCCCAGCAGATGCGCGCCGACGCGCAGCTGCCGTTGCCGGAGCTTCCGCCGGCGCGGCCGGGCGCGCCCACCGACATCCTGTTCACCGGCGCCACCGGGTTCCTGGGGCCGTTCCTGCTGAGCAACCTGCTCGGCCAGACGGCCTACACCGTCCACGCGCTGGTCCGCGCTACCGATGCGGCACACGGACTGGACCGGATCCTCGCGTCGTTGCGTCGAGCTCAACTATGGTCACCGGAGCTCGAAGCCGACGTCCGGTCGCGGGTGAACGTGGTCTGCGGGAACCTGGCCGAACCCAACCTCGGCATCGGCGAGGCGGAGTTCCGTCGACTGGCCGACACCGTCGATGCGATCGTGCACAACGGCGCGTTAGTCGACTATGTGCGGACCTACGACGGCCTGCGGCCCGCCAACGTGCTCGGCACGCGGGACCTGCTTCGGCTGGCCATGACCACCCACCGCAAGGCCTTCCACCTGGTCTCTAGCACGTTTATCTACGGCTGGAGCACCCTGCCGGTGGTCGGCGAGTGGGACGCGAACACTGAGATGAGGGGGCTGGACTTCGGTTACTCGCAGACCAAGTGGGTCGCCGAGCAGCTGACGCTGGCCGCCCAGCAGAAGGGCCTCGACGTCCGCATCTACCGGCCGTCGCTGATCTCCCCGACCAGCGCGGGCTTCGGCAGCCAGGAGGACATCCTGGTGCGCCTCACGGCGTTCATGATCCAGCACGGCATCGCCGCCGAAGCGTACAACCAGATCAGCCTGCTGCCGGCCGACCTGATCGGCGAACACATCGTCGCGCTGATGGGTCTGCCGGCCGAGGCGGGCACGGTCTTCAACATGACCGCGGATGGCTACTACAACCTGATGGACGTCACCCGGATCCTGTCCGAGCGGTACGGCTACCGGTTCGACTACCACGACATCGCGTCCTTCACCGAGCAGGTAAATCAGCGGTGCGGTCCACGCGATTCGCTGTATCCGCTGGCCGATTTCCTGACCCGCTCGGCGGACAAGATCTCGGCGATGCGGGACAAGCGCTACGACAACGCCCAATACCAGTACGCTCGGGCGCTGGCCAAGGCGCGGCTACGGGAGCCGGCGCTGACCGACACGGTCGACCACCTCGTGCAGTTCCTGCGGCAAGAGCGTCTGATCACCGAGTCGGAGGTCGAGGCGCAGTACAGTGCCTGACCGCCGTCTAGATTTAAGTATCAGGATGTTGAGGCAAGGGGTTCACGATGTTCACCGTCGATGACCAGGCAGCCGGTCCGCACGACGCCTCGCTCGATCACGAGCGACTCGTGCTTCAGCCTCGTGACGTCGAGTTCGACTGGGCGAAACTGCCGTTCTACTACGTGCCCAACGAGCCCTTCGCCACCCACTTCTGCAACGTCTTGCACCTGCTGCTGCCGGCGGGCGAGGAGTGGATCGTCGATGTGTTCAAGAAATCGTTGCCGCTGATCCGCGACGACCAACTGCGGCTGGACGTGCAGGGCTTCATCAGCCAGGAGGCCATGCACTCCCAAGCACACTCGGGCGTGGCCGAGCACTTCGCGGCCAAGGGCGTCGACCTGACACCGTTCACTGACCAAATCCGCTGGCTGTTCAACAAACTCGTCGGTGACCGGCCCCGGTGGAGCCGCAGGCGACAGCAGAGCTGGCTGTTGGAGCGGGTGTCGATTGTGGCGGCTCTCGAGCACTACACCGCGATCCTGGGTGAATGGATTCTCGACACGCCTCAGCACGACGCCCTCGGCACCGATCCGGTGATGCTGGACCTGCTGCGTTGGCATGGCGCCGAAGAGGTTGAGCACAAAGCGGTCGCGTTCGACACGATGAAGCATCTGCGTGGCGGGTATTGGCGACAGGTACGTACCCAGCTGCTGGTGACGCCGGCGATGCTGTGGTTGTTCGTTCGCGGCGTGCGGTTCATGTACTCGGTCGACCCGTACATGCCGCCCGGCAGCAAGCCACGCTGGCGCGACTACTTCGGCGCGGCACGCCGGGGTTTGGTGCCAGGACCATTCGAATTCCTGCGCGTCATCCTCGCCTACTACACGCCTGGTTTTCATCCGTCCCAGTTGGGCGGGGTCGGTCGAGCGGTCGACTACCTGGCTCGATCACCTGCTGCCCGCGCCTCGCACTGATGACGCGCCGGCGACGATGCAGAGCGAAGCGATGAGGAGGAGCGGCGCCATGAGTGCGACCGTCACCGCATCGGACGGCGTTTCGCTGGCCGTCCACGCCTACACCGATATCGATCAGCGACGCCCAACCATCCTGGCGATTCACGGCTACCCGGATAACCACCATGTCTGGGACGGGGTGGCCGAGGAACTCGCCGCCAAATTCAACTTTGTGGCCTACGACGTGCGCGGCATCGGAGAATCGTCGGCGCCGGCCGATCGGTCGGGATATCGGCTGCCCCAACTTGTTTCGGATATCGGCGCGGTGATCGACAGCCTCGGAGTCGACGAGGTTCACCTGCTGGCCCACGACTGGGGTTCGATTCAGGGCTGGGCGGCGGTCACCGACGAGTCGGTGATGGACAAAGTCGCCTCGTTCACCTCCATCTCGGGGCCGCACCTGAATTACGCGGGCAGGTTTCTGCGGTCGGCGCGTACACCACAGGCCGTCGCCGATGTCACCAGGCAATTCCTGGCCTCTACCTACATCTGGTTCTTCTTGTGCCCGGGCGTACCGGAGCTGGCGATCCGGTCCCGGGCGACGGCGAAAGTGTTTGAGGCGGTTGCGCGTATCGGCCGATCAAGCACCCGCAGCCAACGTGGTGCGGTGCCTCGATCGACGCAGGACTACCTCAACGGCCTGAACCTGTACCGCGCCAACATGCCTGGACCGCTGCTGTCCCCCGGCGAGCAGTTGCCGCAGACCCGCGTCCCGGTGCAGGTACTCGTACCGCGCAAGGACTATTTCGTGTCGCCTCCTCTGCAGCGGTTCACCGGCGCAATTCCGGACGGCAGCCGGGTCATCACGATCGAGGGCGGCCACTGGGTGGTCAGCTCGCGTCCCGACGTGATCGCCCGGCTGACCAGCGAGTGGGTCGACTTGGTCACCGAGGGCGCAGCTCCGGTTGGGCAGTCCGTTGCCGGCGGCGGCCGTCGTGACGTGCGCGGCAAACTCGTACTGGTGACCGGAGCGGGCTCCGGGATCGGCCGGGCCACCGCGGTGGAGTTCGCTCGTCAGGGCGCAGCCACCGTCGCGCTCGCCGACCGAGATCACGCTGCTGCCAACGACACTGCAGAGATGGTCCGGTCGGCCGGCGCCGAGGCCGCGGTCTATCAGCTCGACGTCACCGACGAAGCGGCGATAAACGACCTTGCCGCCCAAGTACACAACAAGTACGGCGTGGTCGACATCCTGGTCAACAACGCCGGCATCGCGATGGCGGGCCGGTTCCTGGAGACAACGTCGGAGCAGTGGGACACCATTATTGGAGTCAACGTGCGCGGCGTCATCAACGGCAGCCGGGCGTTCGGCGATCAGATGGTCGAGCGCGGCCAGGGCGGCACGATCATCAACATCGCGTCGGCAGCGGCGTTTCTGCCGTCGAAATCCATGGTGGCTTACGGAACCACCAAGGCTGCGGTGTTGGCGTTGAGCGAATCGATGCGCGCAGACCTCGCCGACGACGGCATCACGGTCACGGCGGTGTGCCCAGGCTTCGTCAACACCAACATCGCCAAAAGCACCATCTACGCCGGCATGTCGGCCGACGAACAAGAGCGGGCCCGGCAGAAGGCCGACGCGGCCTATCGGCGGCGCAACTACACGCCGGAGGCCGTCGCAAAGGCGATCGTCAAGTCCGTGCGGACCGGGTCGCCGGTGCTGCCGATCGCGGCCGAGTCCAGGGTCGGCTACGCCATGCGCCGCATCAGCCCCTCGCTGGTCCGGCTGATCGCGCGATTCGACATCAGGCAGACATGAGAGACAAAGCGACGCACAGCGTTTGGGACAGCAGACCGGCCGACCTCTACGGCCGCCGTAAGCGCGACCGGATCTACACTGCGCTGGTCGGCGTGGGCGCATTGTTCGGCGGTTTCGCGTCGGCGTCGCGCTGGACACCGTCACGGGTATCGCCGGTGCAACGCGCCAACACCGCGGTAATCACCGAACGCCAATTGCTTTCACCCGACGTCGTCGGTTTGACGCTGGCTGATCCCGACGGCGGATTGCTGCCGTCCTGGACGCCCGGCGCGCACATCGACGTTCGGCTGTCCGCCGAACGCCGCCGGCAGTATTCGCTGTGTGGGCCGCCGGGGCGGCGCACCGACTACCGGATCGCGGTGCGCCGGATCGCTGACGGCGGTGGCGGTTCGATCGAGATGCATGAGGCTTTCGACGTCGGCGACACCCTGGTTTTCGAAGGCCCCCGCAACGCGTTCTACCTCGTCACCGACGAACGCGAGGTGTTGTTCGTGATCGGCGGCATCGGGGTGACGCCGATTCTGCCGATGATCCAACTCGCCGAGCAGCACGGAATCAATTGGCACGTCGTGTATGCCGGCCGTAGCCGCCAGTACATGCCACTGCTCGACGAAGTGGTGGCAGTGGCCCCGGATCGGGTCACGGTGTGGGCCGACGACGAGCGCGGCCGGTTCGCCACCGCGGAGGAGTTGCTTGCCGATGCCGGACCCACGACGGCTGTGTACGTGTGCGGCCCGACCGGCATGCTGGAGTCGGTGCGCACCGCGCGCGACAAACATGCCAACGCGCCGCTGCACTACGAACGGTTCAGCCCGCCACCGGTTGTCAACGGCGTCCCGTTCGAGCTGGAACTCGCGCGCTCGCAACGGGTGCTCAGCATTCCGGGCAACCGGTCGGCGCTCGACGTCATGCTCGACCACGACCGCACGACCGCGTATTCCTGCCAGCAAGGGTTTTGCGGGACCTGCAAGGTCAAGGTACTGGCCGGAGACGTCGATCGCCGCGGTCGCACCGTCGAAGGCGATGACGAGATGCTGGTCTGCGTGTCGCGGGCGAAAAGCGATCGTGTCGTGATCGACGCCTGATCAACCTGCTTGCCGGATTTCCGCGCGGCTATAGACCTCCGCGAGGAACTGCTCAACAGCCACCGCAGCATGCGCAGCGCGCGCGGACCCGAAGATATCGAAAGCGTGTTGCGCGAACGGCATTTCGGCGTAGACCACCGGGTTGCGGCTGACTTCACGCAGTCGTGAGCTGAAGGCGCGGGCCTGCTCGACCGGGATCAGCGAGTCATTGCGGCCGTGCAACACGAAAAACGGTGGCGCGTCCTGCGAAACGTAGCTGATCGGTGAGGCAGCACGGAATGCATCGACGGTCTCGTTGCGCGATAATTTGAACACGTACTTGGCCAGTGACGGCACCATCAGCGGGTGCATCGACGTATCGGTTGCGGTGAAGTCGTAGACGCCATAAAACGGGACCGCTGCCCGCACGCTGGTATCGGCACCCTCGAAACCGGGTTGAAACTGCGGATCATTCGCGGTGACCGCCGCCAACGCGGACAGGTGCCCGCCCGCGGAGCCGCCCGTGATCGCGATCCAGTCAGGGTCGCCGCCGTATTCCGCGATGTGCTCCCTGGTCCAGGCCAATGCACGTTTGACATCGATCAAGTGGTCGGGCCAAGTCGAGCGCGGACTAAGGCGGTAGTTGATGGCGACACACACCCAACCAAGCTCTGCCAGATGGCTCATCAACGGATAGGCCTGTTGACGTTTACTGCCCACCATCCACGCGCCGCCGGGGACCTGCAACAGCACCGGTGCCCGACCATTCGGGTCCAGATCGGGGCGCCGCCAGATGTCGAGGTGGTTGCGCGAGCCATAAGGGCCGTAACTGATGTCGGTGTCGTGCGCATAGTCGCCATAGATCCGCATCATCCGGAGCACGCCGGGGGTTTTGGCGGTGCCCGCACCGGCCGGCCGCTTCCACAAGTCACCCGAATCGGTGCGACGCCCCACGCCCAGTCCGGCGTCGAGGGCGGCGGTCAGCGGCCGGTCAGCCTGCCGGCCGATGCGATACAGCCCCACCAAGCCCAGCCATGACAATCCGGACACCAGCCAAGCGAACCAGCGCAGCCGCGGGGTGAGCCAGCGGGTCGCAGCGGCCAGCAGCGTCGCCTGGCTGCCCACGATTGGCAGCGGAAGCTCCGACGCGAACACTCCGTAGCCGAACGCAAACAGCGAGGGATAGCCTCGCTTGCTCAGCGGCTGGTACCCGTTGAGGGTGAATGCCAGTCCGGTCAGCGGAGCCAGTACGGCAAGCAATCGCTTCACAGTGGCCACTTAACCATCCGGTGGACTGTCCATTCAGGGTCGGGGTACCCGGGCGACAGGTGCCACTGAAATCACTTCTGCCACTTTGGCTTCAGTGGTCTCATCCCGCGGGTTTGTTGTCGGTGGACGGCGCTATTATTCGAACATGCGTTCGGATAGCCGGGAAGAGATCGATGAGGTCTTCGACGGGCTGGCCGCCTACCTCAAACGGGCCTTGGACCTGTGTTTTGACGGGCTGACCACGCCTGAGCGGCTGACCATGCTGCAGCGGTGTGAGATGCTGCGCCGCCAGCTGCCCGCCGTCGAGCATCCGCTGATCAACCAGCTCAGCGAGCAGGCCGACGAAGCCGAACTGGGCGGCAAGCTGTCGTTTGCGCTGGCTGAGCGGTTACAGGTCACCCGCGCCGAGGCCGCCCGGCGCATCGGTGAGGCCGCCGACCTGGGACCACGTCGGGCGATGACTGGCGAACCGCTCGAGCCGCTGCTGCCCGCGACGGCCGAGGCGCAGCGTGCCGGACGCATCGGGGCCGGGCATGTGGCGGTGATCCGCAGCTTTTATCACCGGCTGCCCGATGCCGTTGACGTGGAAACCCGCCAGCGCGCCGAAGCCCACCTAGCCCAGCTGGCCGGCGAGCATCGCCCCGACGACTTGCACAAGCTCGCCGACCGACTCACCGACTGCCTCAACCCCAATGGCGATTTTTCCGACAATGATCGCGCTCGGCGGCGCAGCCTGATCCTGGGCAAACAAGACCTCGACGGCATGTCGAAGATCAGCGGGCTACTGACGCCGGAGGCCCGCGCCACCCTCGACGCGGTGTTGGCCAAACTGGCCGCCCCGGGCATGTGCAACCCGGAGGATTCCACGCCGTGTCTCGGCGGCACGCCGTCGCAGGAAGCCATCCAGGGCGACACCCGCACTACTGGCCAACGCAACCACGACGCGCTCAATGCTGCCGGGCGCGCGCTATTGGCTTCCGGAAAGCTGGGCCAACACAACGGGCTACCGGCCACCATCATCGTGTCCACCACCCTGGCCGAACTCGAAGCCGGCGCCGGCAAAGCCCTCACCGGCGGCGGCACCCTGCTACCGATGAGTGATGTGATTCGGCTGGCATCGCATGCGCACCACTACCTGTCGATTTTCGACAACGGCAAGGCGATCGGGCTCTACCACACCAAGCGGTTGGCCTCACCGGGACAGCGAATTGTGCTGCACGCCAAAGACCGTGGCTGTTCGTTCCCTAATTGCGATGTGCCGGGCTACCTCACTGAAGTCCACCACGTCACCGACTTCGCGCAGTGCCGGGAGACCCACATCGATGATCTGACCCTGGGCTGCGGACCCCACCACAAACTCGTCACCTCCAGCGGCTGGACCACCCGCAAACTCAAAAACGGCGACACCCAATGGATCCCACCCCCACACCTCGACCACGGCCAACCAAGGACAAACCGCTATCACCACCCCGAAAGAATCCTCCGGGCAGACGACGACGAGGTGCCGTAGCCGGCGCCGAGCGAAGGTTGCGGGCTCAGTTCCGGCAAGCATAAGGTTCGAGTATCCCAACGCATTACGGAGCAGCGTGATGAACCAAACTCGCCAACGGGAACCTCGCATCGTGATCATCGGAGCCGGCATGGCGGGGATCGCCGCTGCCCACACCTTCAAGCAAGCTGGCTTCACTGACTTCGTGATCCTGGAAAAGGGTGCCGACGTCGGCGGGGTTTGGCATTGGAACCGCTACCCCGGGCTGCGATGCGACATACCGTCATACGCCTACCAATTCGCATTTTTGCCGAAACCCGACTGGAAGCATGTATGGGCCACCGGCGAGGAGATCCAGCAATACCACCACGATGTCCTCGAGCGCCTCCAACTCGACCAACAAGTGAGATTGGGATGCGAGGTCACTTCGGCGGTCTTCGTCGGCAACCGATGGCGGGTGTCCACGGCCGACGGTGATGAGATCGACGCCGACTTCGTCGTGGCCGCTACCGGCGTCCTGCACCACCCGTTCATCCCGGACATTCCCGGCTTGAACTCCTTCACCGGACCCGTTATCCACACAGCCCGTTGGACCGACACCGATACTGCGGGCAAACGTATCGCGGTGATCGGCACCGGATCGACCGGCGTTCAAGTCTTTTCCGCACTTCAACGCGACGCAGCACAGATCACTCATTTTGTGCGCACGCCTCAGTGGGTGACATGGATGCCGATGCGACTGCGCCAACCACGCCTAGTCGGTCGGCTGCTGCGGGTACTACCGCGCTTTGAGCGAACGGTCGACTGGGCGCAGCGCCTCGGCTCCGACCTTTTCGTCGACTTAGTGACCCGGCCGACTTGGCGACGACGGCTAGCCCAAGGCTATGCGCGGTTGTGCCTACGGGTGTTGGTGCGGGACAAGGATCTTCGTGCCCGGCTCACCCCCGATTACCAACCATTCTGTAAGAGGCAGGTGGTTTCCGGTGACTACTACCGACGGATCCGCCGGCCCAACGCTCGTTTCGTGAGTGAGCCCATCACCGAGGTCACCGAGACCGGCCTGCGCACTGCGGACGGTGTCCAGCACGATCTCGATGTCATCGTGCTGGCCACCGGTTTCCAGGCGCACAACTACATGCGCCCGATGAACCTGCGCGGCCGCGATGGACTGTCCATCGACGATGCGTGGGAAAAGGGCCCCCGTGCCTGGGCGATGACGGCGATCCCCGGATTCCCCAACCTATTTACGGTCATGGGCCCCAACTCACCGACCGGCGTGATGTCAATGCAACTCGTCGCCGAATTGACGGCCCGCTACATCATTGAATGGCTGCGGCGTTTCCGCGTCGGAGAAATCGTGACGGTTGAAGTCACCGAGGAAGCCACCAACAGGTTCGCCGACGACGTAGCCGCGGCGATGGTGCCGACCGTGTGGAACTCTGGTTGCAACTCCTGGTATTTCGCCGATGACAACCACATCGACCTCTGGCCGTTCACCCGCAGACGCCTCACCAGCATGTTGACCGAGCCCCGCGACGAGGATTACCTCTTCACCAGGTAACGGCGGCTAGTGCACTTCCTCCGGCTGCTCCAGCACGACGTACGTCGGGTCGACCATCGACACCGGCCCGTTGCCGCTCTGCCGCGCTTTCCCGGTGATGCGCAACAGTTGTCCCGGCTGGATGTCGGCGCCTCCCCCTCCGGGACGGAACGTGACGCGGACATCGCCGCTGTCGTCACCGACGATGATCCACCGCAAAGTCCGTCGCCGTTTGGCGATGTCTTCGACCTGGCTGACCCGTCCTTCGATGGTGGCGCGTTGCCCGGGAATCAAGCCCTCCACGGCGATCACCGCCGACGGTCGCTCCGGATGCTCGTAGTCGTCGACGTTCTGTTGCTCACCGCGCGACACCCGCGCTTGCAGCTTGTCGACTTCGCGCGCGATGCGCTGCTCGAGCGAGTCGGGAAAGGCGTCCCTGATCCGGGATTGCACATCGTAGGGGACGATCGTGGCGGCGGCGTCCGGGATGCGGCTGACGGCCCGGGCGATCTTGTCGGCGGTGCGGTCGTGCAGCAGTCGTCCCAGCAGCGGCGCGTAGGTGCGGCGCGGCAACAGCACCGTCACGTTGGTGTCGGGGTGTTCGTTGCCGGCCTTGGCAACCAGTACCTGTGCGGCGCGGGTGATCTGCCGGTCCGGGCAGTCCACCACCCGCAGCCGGGTGTCGAGATCGAAGTGTTCCCACCGTTTGCGTAACTGCGCGGCAAGAGCAGCGTCGACCATGAAATGCACCGCGATCAACTCGTCGGACCGCAATCCCCGGCCATATCGCAGCGCCTCGATGACCGCAAGGTCGACGGAGTTCACGAAGACGAACACCCGGTGACGGGCGTATTTGACCAATTCCGGTCGGTCGGTGCGAAACATCTCGAGAATGGCTGCCTCGGCGCGGTATTCGCGGTTCAGGCGGGTCAATGCGAACACCAGCAGCGGGAAGACCACCACCACCATCCAGGCGCCCTCGGTGAATTTCGCCACCGCAAAGATGCCCACCACCACTGTCGACAGGATTCCCGCGGAAAGATTGATCGCCAGCTTGTGACGCCAACCGGTCTGCCGGTGCGTCAGGTGGTGCTTGGTCATTCCATAGCCGGCCATCGAAAACCCGGTGAACACCCCGATCGCGTAAAACGGCACCAGCGCGTTGACCGAACCGCCGGTCACGATCAGCAACGCCACCGACAGCGCGGTGAGCGCAATGATGCCATTGGAGAACACCAGACGGTGACCGCGTTTCATCAGCTGACGCGGCAGAAAGCGGTCCTCGGCAACAAAACTGGCCAGCGCGGGAAACCCATTGAAACTGGTGTTGGCGCCGGTGAACAAGATCGCCGCCGTCGCGGTCTGCACGAGCAGATAAAGACCATGCCCAATCAACCCGTTGCCGAATACCGCCCGAGCCACCTCCGAGAGCACCGAAGGGTACTCGTCGAGATAGGGAGTGGCATGCGTGGCGTGGGCCAGATAGGCGACACCGGCCAACAAGAAACCGAGGGTGCAAGCCATTGCGGTGAGCACCCGGCGGGCGTTGTGGCCCTGCGGCTTACGAAAGACATTGACGGTGTTGGAGATCGCCTCCACCCCGGTCAACGACGACCCGCCGTTGGCGAACGCACGTAGCACCACCAGAATCGTCGCACCCATCATTAGCCCGTTGGTGTGGTGAACCGGGACCGCGCCGGCAAGGTGTTCGGAATCGTAAACGGGCAATCCCCAGAAGATCTTTCGTACGACACCAGTGACAATCGTCAGCGTGATCATGAACACGAAGGAATAGGTGGCCGCCGCGAAAGGCAGTCCTGCTTCCCGTAATCCGCGCAGATTCGCATAACAGATGGCGAGCACCACGCCGACGGTGATTTCCAGACTGTAGGGGCCAAGCGATGGGATCGCGGAAACCACCGCAACGGTTCCCGCCGCGGACTGCACTGCGACCGTGACCACGTAGTCGATCAGCAGTGCAGCGGCGGCGACCTGCGCCACCCGCGGACCGAAGTTCTCCCGGGCCACCACGTAGGAGCCGCCGGCCCGGGTGTAGGCCATCACCACCTGGCGATACGACGCGGCCACCAACACCAGAATCAGCAGGATGGCGCCGGTGATCGGGAGCAACAAAACGAAGGCGGCCAGGCCGGCATGCGGGAGCAACTCCACCAGGATCTGCTCTGGGCCGTAGGCGGTCGACGAGATCGCGTCAGGTGAAAGAGCGCCAAGTGCAACGGGATTCGATAGCCGCTCGGAGCTCAGCTCCTCGGTGATCAAGGGTTTGCCGAGGAAGATGCGCTTGCCCACGTCGCCTAAGGACAGCGGGATGCGCAGTGGGCGAGTCGGTGTCGTCACGTGACCAGGGCGCCGTCGACGAGTTCGTCGAACCGCTCGATCGCCTCGTCGCCGTCGGCGTCGATCCCTCGCAGCGGGCCGCGGTCGGCCAAATAGCGCTGGGCGTATAGCCGGGCGACCAGCGCTTTGCGTTCCGCTCCACGGGACTCCCGCTCCCAGGCCGCCTGCTCGACGAGCAGGGCGCCCGCGTAGACGTCGCCCATGAACTGGGTGAGCGGGAACAGCCGTGCTTCGGCCACCCCGCCGTCCAGTTTGGTCCAGGCGGTGATCGCCGCTTCGAGGTCCTCCGCACGGCGTGATACCAACCGCGTCGTGTCGTCGTCGTCCGATACCGACACCGCATCGTGCAGCCGCTCGAGCAGCGGCGTCTGCGCTTCGATGCGCTCGATGCCGCGCCGCACGTCCAGGCACAGGATGTTGTCCGGGCCCTCCCAGATGGTGTTGACCTGTGCGTCGCGCAGCAGCCGTGCCACCGGCCACGACTCGATATAGCCGTTGCCACCGTGGATTTCGATCGCATCCGAGGCCATGGTGATGCCGAGCCGGCAAACCTTGAGCTTGGTGACGGGCACCGCGATGCGCTGACGCACCGGTCTTGGCTGGCGGTGGTTGACGGCGCCGGTGCCGTCGAAAACCATCGCCTGGGCGGCTTCGACGTCGACGATCATCTCGGCCAGCTTGCGGCGCATCAACGGCTTGTCGATGAGCGCGTCGCCGAACGCCTGTCTTCGCCGCGCATAACAGAGCGACTCGACCAGCGCTCGGCGGGCGTTGCCGACCGCGAACAAGGCAATGCCCAACCGCGCGGCGTTGGTCAGCTCCATCATCCGGCCGAGCCCCTTGCCGTCGTGCGAGCCTTCGCCGGGCGGTTCGCCGGAGAGCAAAAACGCTTCGGCGTCGACGAACTCGACCTCGCCGGAGGCCACCGAGCGGGTGCCGAGCTTGTCCTTCAGTCGGCGGATGCGCACGCCGTTGCGCGACCCGTCGCGCCGCGTCCGCAACACCAGGAAGGTGGCCACCCCACGACTGGAGTCGGGCGCCCCCTCGGGTTTGGCCAACACGACGAAAACCTGGCCGTCGCAATTGGATGCGAACCACTTGAACCCGTTGAGCAGCCATGCGTCCCCGCGTCGCGTCGCCGTCGTCTCCAGCGCGCCGAGATCCGAGCCGCCGGTGCGCTCGGTCAACAGTTGCGCGGTCTCGCCCTCCCACTCGCCGGTCTCGAATTTGGCCAGCACGTGCTCGCGCACGTCGGCCGGCGCGTACGCCGCGACCAGTGACTTGACCATGCCGCCGCCGGTGCCCAGCGCACAGCCCATCCCGATGTCCGCCTGGTTGAGCAGATAGTTGGCCGCGAACAACGGCAGCGACGGGTTGACACCGGCTTTTCGGGCGTCGTCTTTGAGAGCCTGGTTCGCGTCCAGGATCGCGCGTTTGGACTCGGTGAACGACGTCGGCTGGAGCACCGTGCTGACGTCATGTCCCCAACGGTCGTAACGCTCGAGCCGCGCCGGGTTGCGGTCGGTCTCCTCTGCCCACCGCGCCACCGGTCCGCCCATCAGTTCGCCGATGCGTGTCAGGTGCTTTTCGGCGACGGCCAATGCATCGGGTGCCAGGTAGTAGGCCATGGTGAACTGCAGGCTCGGATCGGTTTTGTACCAGTTGAGCCCGACGGCTCCCCGGTAGTTCTCCGTGCGGTACCGGTCGGACTTCTCGGGCGTGGCGAACGGCAACCGGTCCACGGCCTCCAGGTCGTACTGGGTCATGGTGTGACGGTATTACACGGCGCTGGGAATTGAGCCTCGCAACAGCCAAGAGCTGATAGCCTCCGCCACGATCCCTCGACGTGACTAAAGAGGCTGCTGTGGTGGAACAGTCGTATCCGGTCAAGGCTGCCGGAGCGTTCATCGGTGCGCTGATCGTGATCGGCCTTGTGACGCTCGGCAACACATCCAGCCCGCCGGTGATGGCGCTGCCGTCGACCGAGGTGCCGTCGCCCGTTCCGAACCGGCCCGCGGGGGTTCCTGTCGAGGCAGACACCTTGGCGAAGCTGGACTCGTTGGCCATCAAGGGGCGTGCACCCAAGACCGGCTACCACCGCGACCTGTTCGGCCAGCGGTGGAGCGACGACGTGACGGTGGCCGACGGCCACAACGGCTGCGACACCCGAAACGACATCCTGCGCCGCGACTTGACGGACAGCACCATCAAACCGGGAACGCACGGGTGCGTCGTGCTGGCCGGGACGCTGAACGATCCCTATACCGGCACGACGATCGCGTTCCAACGTGGCCAGGACACCTCCCGGCAGGTGCAGATCGATCACATCGTGGCGTTGTCGGATGCGTGGCAGAAGGGCGCCCAGCAATGGGACGAGGACAAGCGCCGCAACTTCGCCAACGACCCGCGCAACCTTCAGGCCACCGACGGGCCGGCCAACGAGCAGAAAGGCGACGGCGACGCGGCAACGTGGTTGCCACCCAACAAGTCTTACCGCTGCACCTACGTGTCGCGGATCGTCGACGTCAAAGCCGCCTACGGCGTCTGGGTCACCCAGGCAGAGCACGATGCCATCGACCGGATTCTGGCGAGCTGCGATGGGTCCGTCGACGCAACCTCGATCGCCCCAGTTGCGCCCGCGGCTGCACCGTCGTCGGTCTATTACCCGAACTGTAAAGCCGCCCGGGCCGCCGGCGCGGCGCCGTTGCACATCGGCGAACCGGGATATCGGCCGGGGCTCGACGGCGACGGCGACGGCGTCGCCTGCGAGTAGCGGGCTGGCCTAACCGAGCCGCGCAACCGCGGCGGCGATCCGTTCATCGGTGGCGGTGAGCGCCACCCGCACATGGCGGGTGCCGCCGCGGCCGTAGAACTCACCGGGTGCGACCAGGATGCCGCGCTCTGCCAGCCATGCCACGGTGTCCCGGCACGGCTCGCCGCGGGTCACCCACAGATACAGCCCGGCCTCGGAATGGTCGACGGTGAAGCCGGCCGAGCGGAACGCGGGCAGCAGCGCGCTGCGCCGACGCTGGTAGCAGTCGCGCTGCTCGCGCTCGTGGCCGTCGTCGTCGAGTGCCGCGACCATCGCCGCCTGCACGGGCGTGGGCACCATCATCCCGGCATGTTTGCGCACGGCCAGCAGTTCGCCGACCACCAGCGGGTCTCCTGCGACGAAACCGGCCCGGTAGCCGGCCAGCGACGAACTCTTGGACAGCGAATGCAGCGCCAGCAGACCGGTATGGTCGCCGTCGCACACCGACGGATGAAGAATCGACAACGGCGCGGCGTCCCAGCCCAGACCCAGATAGCACTCGTCGGACGCCACCAGCGCGCCGCGTTCCCGCGCCCACTCGACGACGCTCCGCAGCTGGTCTGCTCCGAGCACCCGGCCGGTCGGGTTGCTCGGCGAGTTCACATACACCAGCGCCGGCGACTGCGAACCCAGTTGGGACACCGAATCAGCGTGCAGCACTTCCGTCCCGGCCAGCCGGGCACCGACGTCATAGGTGGGATAGGCCAGCTCGGGCACCACCACCAGATCGGCTGCGCCCAACCCCAACAGCGTCGGCAGCCACGAGATGAGCTCTTTGGTGCCGATCACCGGCAGCACGCCCGCCTCGGTCAATCCGGTGACGCCGAAGCGGCGGCTCAGCGCGTCGACGGCCGATCGCCGCAACCGGGGAGTGCCGGCGGTGGTGGGGTAGCCCGGCGCCGCGCTGGCCGCGGCCAGGGCCTCGCGGACCAGCGGCGCCACCGGGTCGACAGGGGTGCCGACGGACAGGTCGACGATGCCGCCGGGGTGAGCGTTGGCCAACGCACGCGCTTCATCGAGGGTGTCCCAGGGGAACACCGGCAACGACGCCGACACCGGCCGCCGGCGAGTGATCTCGCTCAGGCGTCCTCGCCCTGTGGCGGCAGATCTTTGACCACCTGCGGGTCGTTCTCGGTCATGCCGACCTTGGCCGCACCGCCCGGTGATCCGAGCTCGGTGAAGAAGTCGGCGTTGAGCTGTGTGTAGTTACTCCACTGCTCGGGCACATCGTCTTCGTAGTAGATGGCCTCGACGGGGCAGACCGGCTCGCAGGCGCCGCAGTCCACGCATTCGTCAGGGTGGATGTACAGCATCCGGGCACCCTCATAGATGCAGTCGACCGGGCATTCCTCGACGCATGCCTTGTCTTTGATGTCGACGCAGGGCTCGGCGATCGTGTACGTCACGAAGGTCTCCTCCATGTGCTGTTCAATGACGCGGACCTGTTGGTTACTGATACTAGACGTTGCATCTAACGGCGGTTGGTGGTGGTGTCGGTGCCGGGTGGTTACCAATGCCCGCCGACAGGACGGCACTGGCCAACACCCAACTCGTGTTGGCGAAACCGGCCCGAACGACGCGGGAACCGACGTTCGCGCCGCACCTGCGGCCTGAACCGACGACGCCCGAGAACGGCGAGCCAAAACACCACGCTGTTTGGCCAGCTTCAGACGTTGCATATACAGAACAAGCACCGCACTGTCTATGCAACTAGTTGCATAGTATGCTGCCCGAGTGGCATTGCCGCACGCGATCCTGGTGTCCCTGTCCGAACAGTCCGGCTCTGGCTACGAGTTGGCCCGCCGATTCGATCGCTCGATCGGGTATTTCTGGACCGCCACCCATCAGCAGATCTACCGCACCCTGCGGGCGATGGAGGACGACGGCTGGGTGCGCGTGACGCCGGTGGCCCAGCAGGGGCGGCCGGACAAGAAGGTTTACACGGTCTCCGACGCCGGACGCGCAGAATTGGCCCGCTGGATCGCCGAACCGCTGACTGGGCGGGGCAGCGCGTTGTCCGACACCCGAACCCGTGATGTCGCCGTCAAACTGCGCGGCGCGGCCTACGGCGACCTGTCGGCGCTGCGGACCCAGATCGCAGCGCTGCGCGCCGAGCATGCCGAATTGTTGGACGCCTACCGCGGATTCGAGAAATCCCAGTTTCCCGATCCGTCTGCGTTACGCGGCACCGCACTTCATCAGTACCTGGTGCTGCGCGGCGGCATCCGCGCCGAGGAGAGCGCGATCGATTGGCTCGACGAGGTGACGAAAGCACTATGACATATCCAAACCTGTTGTCGCCGTTGGATTTCGGCTTCACGACGCTGCACAACCGGGTCGTCATGGGGTCGATGCACACCGGGCTGGAAGACCGGTCGCACCACATCGACCGGCTCGCCGAGTACTTCGCCGAACGGGCCCGCGGCGGTGTCGGCCTGATCATCACCGGCGGTTACGCACCCAACCGGACCGGATGGTTGCTGCCGTTCGCCTCGGAGTTGGTTTCCTCTGCGCAGGCACGCCGCCACCGTCGCATCACCAGTGCCGTGCATGACGCCGGCAGCAAGATCCTGCTGCAGATCTTGCATGCCGGACGGTATGCGTATCACCCACTGTCGGTGAGCGCCTCGTCGATCAAAGCGCCGATCAATCCGTTTCGGCCACGCGCGTTATCGTCCCGCGCCGTCCAGAGCACGATCGCAGATTTCGTCCGCTGCGCTGCGTTGGCGCGCGAAGCCGGTTACGACGGCGTGGAAATCATGGGCAGCGAAGGCTATCTGGTCAACCAGTTCCTGGCGCCACGGACCAACAACCGCAGCGACCACTGGGGCGGCACACCGGAGAAGCGCCGCCGCTTCCCGGTGGAGATCGTCCGCCAGACCCGCGCCGCCGTCGGCCCCGATTTCATCCTCTGCTACCGCATGTCGCTGGCCGACTACGTCGAGGACGGCCAGAGTTGGGACGAAACCCTCGCGCTGGCAACCGAAGTCGAAGCCGCTGGCGCTACTCTGATCAATTCCGGTTTCGGCTGGCACGAGGCGCGGGTACCGACGATCGTCACGTCGGTGCCGGCCGGCGCGTTCGTCGACATCAGCCATGCCCTCGCCGGGCACGTCAGTATTCCGGTGGTGGCGTCCAACCGGATCAACATGCCGCAGGCCGCCGAGCAGATCCTGGCCGATACCGACGTAGCGCTGATCTCGATGGCACGACCGCTGCTGAGCGACCCGGAGTGGGTGCGCAAAGCCGCTGCCGATCGCGCCGACGAGATCAACACCTGCATCGCGTGCAACCAAGCATGTCTGGATCACGCGTTCGTGCACAAAAAGGTGTCGTGCCTGCTGAATCCGCGAGCCGGCCACGAGACGCAGTTGGTGCTGTCACCGACGCGGCACGCCCGCTCGGTGGCGGTCGTCGGGGCCGGCCCGGCCGGGCTGGCCGCCGCCGTCAACGCCGCGCAGCGCGGCCACGCCGTCACGCTGTTCGAGGCGGGCGACGTCATCGGCGGCCAATTCGACCTCGCCCGGCGAATTCCCGGCAAGGAAGAATTCAACGAAAGCATCCGGTATTTCACGACAATGCTGGATCGACACGGCGTCGCGGTGCGGCTGCGCACCCGGGTATCGGCCGACGAATTGTCCGGCTATGACGACGTCGTACTGGCTACCGGGGTGGCGCCGCGGATCCCGGCGATCCCCGGCATCGACCATCCGATGGTGCTGACGTATGCCGAGGCCATCAGCGGCGCCAAGCCGGTCGGCAAGTGTGTCGCGGTGATCGGCGCCGGCGGTATCGGCTTCGACGTCAGCGAATTCCTGGTCACCGATTGCTCGCCCACGCTCAACCTCAAGGACTGGAAGGCCGAATGGGGTGTGGCCGACCCGCACGACGGCCGCGGCGGGTTGACCACGCCGATCCCTGCGCCGCCGGCGCGCGAGGTCTACCTGCTGCAGCGCAGCAAAGGCCCGCAGGGCAAAGGGCTGGGGAAGACCAGTGGTTGGGTCCACCGAGCGTCGCTGAAATCCAAAGGCGTGCACCAACTCTGCGAGGTCAATTACGAACGCATCACCGACGATGGCCTGCATATCAGCTTCGGGCCGAACCGGCGGCGCCCACAGCTGCTCGCGGTGGACAATGTCGTCGTTTGCGCGGGCCAGGAGCCGGTACGTGACCTCGAAGAGGGGTTACGGGCCCGCGGGGTGAACCCGCACATCATCGGCGGGGCCGCCCTGGCCGTCGAGCTGGACGCCAAGCGCGCGATCCGCCAGGGCACCGAGTTGGCCGCGCGGTTGTAGCCCCGCCTCTGCCGCGAGCGTGCGTGTCCCCGGGCGACACGCCGAGCGTGTCGCCGGGACTGCGCACGCTCGCGCCCCCAAGACGGAACTAGTACCCGGCCAGCAGACGCCGCACCCGGCTCAGTGCTTGCGGACCGGCGGTACTGCGGATTCGCGAGGGATCGGCGGGGCGCCGCCCCCACAACAGCAGCACCCGGGCCGCCGCATCGGTTTCCAGCGTGGCGGGTCCGTCCGGCGCGACGAGCGCGATAGTGACCGACCCCGCCTCGGCGGTCACGGCGATGTCGTCGGCGCCGGGAACCCGCAGCCTCGACTCGATGCGTTCGCCGGGATTGAGCAGCTTAGCGCCCTTGGCCAGCAACGGTTTTCCCACGGCGACCACGCTGTGTGTCGTCATCCACGGTTGGGCCAGTTGGGTTTGCGCTGCGGCATCGTCGCCGGTGATGTCCCAGCTGTGTAGGACCAGCTCTTCGCGCATGTGCTCGGCGAACCAGGGAACTTTCATCGTCCGGCCGGTCCAGGCGACATCGGTATCGCCGGGTAGGTCGTCGGCGGCGTGGGCGACCTCGTTCAGCGTTGCCATTCGTGCCTGCAGCGCCTCCCACAGCTCGGTGTCGTTCAGTGCGCGCAGCGGTCCCTCGCGTTCCTCGAAGCTGCGCGTCTCGACGGGTGTGCCCTCGAGATGCCCGCTGAGCACCCGGGCGAGTTCCTCGGCGTTGCCGGCTTGATGGACGACGATGTCGCGCACGGTCCACGCCTCACACCAGGTTCCGGCGTCGGGGCGGCGCCGCTGGACAGCGTCGAGGAAGGGTTGCCACTCGGGGAATCGGTCGGTGTCGATTTTTGACTGCACAGTGCGGATCTCCCCTCCGGACGGTTCATCACGCCGCGAGCGTGCGTGTTCCCGGTCCTCAGCGCGGCGTGTCGGCCGGGGACACGCACGCTCGCGCAGAAACAGGAAGGTACGTGGTGGTGCGCTGGCGGGCGGGGCGGCCGATGCCCTCGGCGATTGCCACCAACTCGGACACGGTTTTCGCCGACCCGTATTCCGAGCCGGCCATCCGCGAGATGGTCTCCTCCATCAGGGTGCCGCCCAGGTCGTTGGCGCCGCCGTTGAGCATGACCTGCGTGCGCTCCACACCAAGCTTCACCCAGCTGGTCTGGATATGAGAAATACGATCGTGCAGCATGATTCGGGCCAGCGCATGCACAGCGCGGTTGTCCCGATGGCTGGGCCCGGGCCGCGCCGCGCCCGCCAGATACAACGGCGAGCTCTGATGCACGAACGGAAGCGGCACGAACTCGGTGAAACCGCCGGTGCGGTCTTGGATGCCGCGCAACACGTTCAAGTGGGCAACCCAATGCCGCGGATTGTCGACGTGGCCGTACATCATCGTCGACGACGACCGCAGCCCCACCTGGTGGGCGGTCGTCACGATGTCGATCCACTCCGACGTCGGCAGCTTTCCTTTGGTGAGCACCCAGCGCACGTCGTCGTCGAGAATCTCGGCGGCGGTTCCCGGAATGGTGTCCAGGCCGGCCTCCCGCAGGCTGATCAGCCACTCCCGGATCGAAAGCCCGCTCTTGGTCACCCCGTTGGCGATCTCCATCGGCGAAAACGCATGCACGTGCATCGACGGCACCCGGGCCTTGACGGCCCGCACCAGGTCGGCGTAGCCGGTGACCGGCAGCTCAGGATCGATACCGCCCTGCATGCACACTTCGGTCGCGCCCGCGACGTGGGCCTCCCAGGCCCGGTCGGCGACCTCCGCGGTCGACAGCGAATAGGCATCGGCATCGCCCTTGCGTTGGGCGAACGCGCAGAACCGGCACCCGGTGTAGCAGATGTTGGTGAAGTTGATGTTGCGGTTCACCACAAACGTCACGTCGTCCCCGACGGCATCACGGCGCAGCGAATCCGCCAGTGCGGCAACAGCGTCCAACGCAGGGCCATCGGCGTTCGCCAACGCCAAATACTCGTTATCGGAGCAGCCGGCGGGGTCGCGTTCGGCAGCGCGCAGTGCGGCCAGTACGTCGGTGTCGATGCGCTCGGGTGCGCGCGCAGCCAGCTCTTCGACATGCGCACGGATTGCATCCCAATCCCCGAACGCGCTGTCGAGGTCACTGCGGGCCTCGGTGCTGCGGCCTTCGCTGTCGATCGCGGCGTTCAAATCCACCCGGCCCGACGATCCCACGTCGTCGGGCTCTTGCCACGGCATACCGGCCGGCTTAAGGTCGCGGGCCAGGCCGGTCTCTGAATCGGCAAGCGCCGCAACGTGATCACGGACACGGGGATCGATCCACGCCGCACCGGCCTGCACATATTTGGGCTGCGCGGTCAGCCGCTCCACCAGGTCATAACCGGCTTCGGCGGTGACGGCGGCGAGCTCGTCCAGAGCGGGCCAGGGCCGTTCCGGGTTGACGTGGTCGGGAGTCAGCGGGGAGACACCGCCCCAGTCGTCGACACCCGCGGCGAGCAGGGCCAGGCATTCGGCCCGCGACACCAAATTCGGCGGCGCCTGGATTCGCATTCCCGGTCCGAGTACCAGTCGCGCAACCGCCACGGTGGCCAAAAAGTCGTCGATGCCCGCGTCTGGCGCCAACGCCATTGCGGTGTGTTCCTTGGCCCGGAAGTTCTGCACGATCACTTCTTGAATATGGCCGAACTCCTTGTGCGACTTGCGGATCGCGTGCAGGGTGTCGGCGCGCTCATGCAGCGTCTCGCCAATGCCCACCAGCAAACCTGTAGTGAACGGAATCGACAGCCGGCCGGCGTCGGTCAGCGTGCGCAGCCGAACCGCCGGATCTTTGTCCGGGCTGCCGTAATGGGCCAGCCCGCGGGTTTCGAACAGCCGCCGCGACGTCGTCTCCAGCATCATGCCCATCGACGGCGCCACCGGCTTCAGTCGCGACAGCTCCGACCAGCTCATGACGCCGGGGTTCAAGTGCGGCAGCAGCCCGGTTTCCTCCAATACCCGGATCGCCATCGCCCGCACGTAGGACAGCGTGCTGTCATACCCGCGTTCGTCAAGCCACTGGCGCGCCTCCGGCCAGCGCTGCTCAGGCCGGTCACCAAGGGTGAATAGTGCTTCTTTGCAACCCAGTTCGCCGCCGCGACGGGCGATGTCGAGGACCTCATCCGGTTCCAGATACATCCCGGCGCCGTGAGCGCGCAGCTTACCCGGCACGGTCACGAATGTGCAGTAATGACAGGTGTCGCGGCACAGATGTGTGACCGGGATGAACACCTTGCGCGAGTAGCTGACCGGCAGCCGGCCGTGCGCACCGCGTCGCCCAGCCGATTGCAGGCCCGCGTCGCGTACCCGCGCCGCGCTGCGGCACAGTTCAGCCAGATCTTCACCCCGCGCGGTCATCGCGATGGCCGCTTCATCGATGTTCAATGCCACCCCGTCGCGGGCTCGCCGCAACACCCGCCGCAGCGCAGACGTGCTGGGTTTCGGCGGCACTGCGGGGTTGGGCAGCACGGTCGGCTCATCGCCGGATCTCAGCGGCACGGTGGTGTAACTTCCCTCCGGCCGGATTTCATCCGCGCCCAGCAATCCGAAATCCCGGCATATGCCATACGCGCAACAGTAGCGGCCGCCGATGACGCTAAGGCTGGTCCCCTGAGCGACGGGTTCGCTGTCGCCACAGCACCCAGCCCGGCGGAGCCACGCCCAGCACAATCAGCAGCAGCGGGCGCACGAACCTGCCGGTGCAGGTATCCAGAATGCAATCGTCACCGGGGCCGCCCAACGACATCGCCGCGACCGTCAACAACCACGTCCACAGCGGCAGTGCCGCCACCTGCGCCGACTGTGTCCATCGCCGGGCCGCCCAGACCAGAGCCGCGTTGACCAGACCACTGATCAATGCACTGATGGGAAAGGGAATCGAACCGATATAGGCGGGTAGCAGCAGCGCGCCAACGATTGCGGAGAGGATGCCGTCGACGGCCAGCAGCGTCAGGACGACGATCCGAATAGCGGGATCCGTCGCGCCGGTGTTCTCAGCCGACCCGGCGCTCGGCTTCGTAGCGATCAGGTGGGAACGCTGTCCAGCTGAGCAACCAGCGAACCGATCACCCACTGGAAGCTGTCGAGCCGGTCCTGCCAGTGCTGCTGGTTGTAGTCCAGGTCGGGATCCATATCAGTTCCTTCCGCGGCGGCCTCGTTCGGAAAGCCTACCGCGTGGCCACGTCGTTCACTGAGAGTCCGGCCAGCAGGTCGGTTTCCCAGCCGCGCTGATCGCGGTCTCCCGCGGCGCCGGCCGCGAGAACATAGTGCTCCTGCCCCAAAATGGGCAGGGCCAGGTTGTTCGACAGCGCGCACGCCCGTCCGGTGGGTCCGACGATGACCTGGGTGGCGTGCGCGGCCAGCGCCGCTCGCTTGGCGGGCAGTGCGGCATGGGCGTCGACGACGGCGTCAATCTGGTCATCGGAGTAGACGAGCGCGTCGAACTCACCGCTATCCGTCGGCACTGCCCATTCGGGTCGCAAATCATCGGGTTCGAGTCCGCTGAGTCCCGCCGCGATGGCGCTTTTGGCCATGACCGTCCAGTACACCTTCGGAACCGTCCACGGCGTGCCGGCATAGTCCTCGGTGGCTGCCGCACGCACTGCCGCCGTGGTGACGACATGGACGTGCACATGGTCGGGGTGCCCGTAGCCGCCGTTGGGGTCGTAGGTCACCACGACGTGTGGGCGTAACTGGCGAATCAGTGCGACCAGCGCGCCGACCGACTCGCGTTCGTCGGCGTCGATGAATCGTTGCCAATGCCGCGGCGCCGTCCCGGCCATGCCCGAGTCACGCCAGCGTCCCGCGCCCCCGAGAAAGATCGGCGCACCGACGCCCAGGGCATGCAGCGCCGCGGTGAGTTCGCCGATGCGGTAGCCACCGAGTTGGTCGGCGTGGTCGACGGCGAGGTGCGCCCAGCGCTCGCCAATGACCTCGCCCTCCTCGCCCAGCGTGCACGTGACGACATGGACCTGAGCCCCTCGAGCGGCGTAGTGCGCGATGGTGGCACCGGTGGTGAGGCTTTCGTCGTCGGGGTGCGCATGCACGAACAGCAGCCGCGGCGTCTCCTGCATGAACGCACGATACCCACGGTGCGCGGCATCGTGAATATTTAGTAGACGCTGCCGTTGCGCCAGCCGTGGCGAGTCCCCGCGTGGATAGCGGAAACGGTTGGGCCGCATGGACAGCCGCACCAACTGATGCCGCTGAGAAACGCTGGTGACTACTATCAGATGATGATTCAGCAGAGCACCGCAGTCCGCAGCCGACGGCGTGGCCGAGAACTCGAGCACGCGTTGTACGACGCGGCGTTGGCCGAGCTTGCGGCGGTGGGCTACGGCGGGCTGACGATGGAAGGGATCGCCGCGCGGGCCCGGACGGGTAAGGCCGCTCTGTATCGACGCTGGTCCAGCAAGCATGACTTGGTGC
Source organism: Mycobacterium sp. NGS62 (assembly GCF_059812285.1). Lineage (NCBI taxonomy): Bacteria > Bacillati > Actinomycetota > Actinomycetes > Mycobacteriales > Mycobacteriaceae > Mycobacterium > Mycobacterium sp. NGS62. The sequence goes on from NZ_JCALCK010000003.1 coordinate 104,548, forward strand.
AGGCCGCCATGCAGTACGCGTTGCCGCCGCTGGCGGAGCCGCGCCCGGACCGGACGGCACGCGAGAATCTGCTGGCGGTCTTCACCGCGCACTGCGATGTGCTGGCGGGCAAGACGGCGTTTCCCAGCTTGGCCATCATCGGCCAGCTCATTCACGAACCTGAACTGCGCGCCATCTTCGCCGACGCCGTGGTGGCTCCCCGGCTGCGGATCATCGAATCGATTCTGGGAGCCGGCGAACGTAACGGCGACGTTGATTCAGACGCGCTCACGTCGCTGACTGCGCGAGTCGGACCGGCGTTGATCAATCAGCATCTGCTGCTCACCGGCGCTCCGCCGAACAAGCGCCAACTCATGCGCATCGTCGACACGGTGATCCCGGTGCGCAGCGAATAGCTCTGCGGCGCAGTGCAAACGCCGGCCCTACCGGGCTGTTTTGACCCACTCCCCCGCGTCGCCGACGATCCCCACCGGCACCGAGCCGGAAAGGCTCACGTTTTGTACGCTGGGTCCGGCTGCGACGATCGTGGTGTCCTGAAGGATCGGCAGCACGGCGGACATGTTCCACAGCCGCGGCTCGACCGCATTGATCACGTCGTTGATGTTCTTGGTGCCGTTGAGCGCGGCGTCGATATTGGACTGGATGCTGCGGTCGCAGACTCCGGTGATGTTCGACGGCGCCTGCACCAGCGCGCCCGGCTCCGGCGCCCGGCTCGATCCCGGCGTCGGTGTCCCCGGAGCCGCCTTGGATGTCGGAGACTCGTCAGCGTTGGACGTCGGCGCCGCCGCGGTCGACACTGCCGTCGCCTCCAGGGCGGGGCAGCCGTACCGCGAGGCCAGCAGCGTCGCCAAATTCCCGCCGGCCTGGCGCCACCCGACGATGGCGTCCACCCTGTTGTCGACCAACGCCTCGCGGTAGAGCGCCACCGGATCCAGCCCCAGGACCGTCGCGGCGATACCGACGTTGCGCAACTGGTCGGCAGCGGTGTTGGCAACGGCGATCGACGTCGGGTCGTTGGCGGCCACCCCGATAACCAGTGACAGCTGCTTGCCGTCCTTACTGACCCGGCCGCGGGTGACTTCGGGCGGCCCGGCGCCCAGCGGTGTGGTCGGCGAATCCGCGTCCGGTGGCGGCACGGACGCTGATGCGTCGCTTTCGATCTGGTACCCGGAGCTCTGCAGCAGCCCCAACGCCGCAGCATTGCTCATCGCCGGCGGCGCCGTCGGCACGTAGCCGGGGTCGCTGGGCGAGCGGATCTGCGCCTGATCCAGGGTGACGGTGTTGTCGCTGCCGGCTCCCACCGCGGCCAGCAGATCGACGTCGAGCAGCCCCAGAATCGCCTTGCGCACTTGGGAATCGGCCAGTTTGGGCACGTTGGCGCGCAACGTGAGCTGCATGACGCGCGGCGTCACGATCCGGGCGGTCCGCACATCCGGGATCGCAGAGAGTTGCGCAAAAGCCGCCGAGCCGCCGTGTACCTGAGCCACCTGGGTGTCGCCGTTGCGGATCGAGTCGGCCAATGCCGCGGGCGCACCGGCCCGCCGGAACAGGATCAGGTCCGGTTTGGCCGGCGGCCCCCAATAGCGGTCGTTGCGGGCGAGCAGGATCTCGTCGCGCTGCGGGTCGATGGTTTCCACCCGGAACTGTCCGCCGGTGACCGGTAGCGCGCGCACCAGCCCGGCCGGAAAGCCGCCCGGCACATCCTTGACGATGTGGGCCGGCAGGATGTTGTTGAACAACTCCCGCCATCCCGGATAGGGCTGCGCGAACGTGACGACGGCCTGCTTGCCGCCGTAGATCGACTGCACGCCGGTGATCAGGTCGTAACCGGCCGGATCCACCACACCGGGCTGGCCGACCATCTGCCGCCACAGGTACCAGAAGTCGTCGGCGGCAATCGGCGCGTTGTCGGTCCACTGTGCCTCCGGCCGGATCTTGTAGGTGACGGTGAACGGGTCTTCGCTGGTCACCTCCGCCGACACCAGCAGCGTCGGATCCATCTCCCAGCGCGACCCAGTGGGAGTGTTGGGGTCGGGCACCGGACGAAACGCGCTGGGCAGCACGAGTGCGCTGATCGCGGCGTTGACCGCCGACAGATCCGACAGCAGATGCGGGTTGAACCCCGCGCCGATCGAGTCGATGCCCATGATGATCTGTGTGACGCGCGGCGGCGGGGGCAGCGCGCTCTTCGACGTCTCGGTGCTCTGCGGCGCCGGCGGCGGGCTGACGGTGCAGCTGGCCACCACCACGACCAGCGCGGCGATCGCCAGGCGGGCGCGGCGCGCTGGTTTCGGCACGCCCAACAGGGTATCGGCTTGCGCCGAGCGTGAAGCTGCTGCGAGATTCCCGGCGATTCTTCGCAATGACTTCACGTTCGGTGACGATTGACGGTTAGGCCCGGGCCTTGGCCCGCGCGCGGCTGCGGGCCCGGGTGGTGGCGTCGAGTTCCACCTTGCGCACCCGCAACACCTCCGGCGTCACCTCGACGCACTCGTCGGTCGCACAGAACTCCATGGCCTGCTCGAGGTCGAGTTCGATCGGCTTGGCCAGCGTCTCGATCACGTCGGCAGTCGACGAACGCATATTGGTGAGCTTCTTCTCCCGGGTGACGTTGATGTCGAGATCCTCGGCGCGCGGGTTGATGCCGACAACCATGCCCTCGTAAGTGTCTTGTCCGGGTTCGACGAAGAACTGCCCGCGATCGGCCAGCTGAATCAACGCGAACGGGGTGATCGCACCGGACCGGTCGGATACCAGCGAGCCGGTGTGCCGGGACCGGATCTCACCGGCCCACGGCTTGTAGCCGTCGAACACCGCGTTGCCGATGCCGGTGCCACGGGTCTCGGTCAGGAAGTCGGTACGCCACCCGATCAGTCCTCGGCTGGGGACCACGAAATCCATTCGCACCCAACCAGTGGCGTGGTTGGCCATCTCGACCATCCGCCCCTTGCGGGCCGCCATCAACTGGGTGATCGCACCGACGTACTCCTCGGGGCAATCGATGGTGAGCGCCTCGAACGGCTCGTGCAGTTTGCCGTCGACGGTTTTGGTCACCACTTGCGGCTTGCCGACGGTCAGCTCGAAACCCTCCCGGCGCATCTGCTCGACCAGCACCGCCAGCGCCAACTCGCCGCGGCCCTGGACCTCCCAGGCATCGGGCCGGCCGATGTCGAGCACGCGGATCGACACATTGCCGACCAACTCGGTGTCCAGCCGCGATTTGACCATCCGCGCGGTCAGTTTATGTCCGGACACCTTGCCCGCCAACGGCGAGGTGTTGGTGCCGACGGTCACCGAGATCGCCGGCTCGTCGACGGTAATCCGTGGCAGTGCAACAGGATTCGCGGGGTCGGCAAGTGTGTCGCCGATCATGATCTCCGGGATGCCGGCAACCGCGACGATATCGCCCGCGATGGCCTCTTCGGTCGGTGAACGTTCGACGCCCTCGGTGGCCAGCAGTTCGGTGATTTTCGCGGCGCTGGGGCCGACGTCGCGCAGCCACGCCACCTGCTGGCCCTTGCGCAACCGGCCGTTGTAGATCCGGATCAGCGCGAGCCGGCCCAAAAACGCCGAGGCGTCCAGGTTGGTGACCAGCGCCTGCAGCGGCGCATCCGGGTTGCCGGTGGGCGGTGGAATGTGTTGCAGCAGAACATCGAACAGCGGGTCGAGGTTGTTGCCGTCGGGCACCTGGCCGTCATCGGGTTGGGCCGTGCTGGCCACGCCGGCACGTCCGGACGCATACAGCGTGGGCAGCCCAAGGGCTTCCTCAGCGGCCTTGGCCGCCTCGTCGTCGAGATCGGCTGCGACGTCGAGCAGCAGGTCGTGGCTGGCGTCGACGACCTCGGCGATGCGCGCGTCGGGCCGGTCGGTTTTGTTGACGACGAGGATCACCGGCAGGTGTGCGGCCAGCGCCTTGCGCAGCACGAAGCGGGTCTGCGGCAGCGGCCCCTCCGACGCGTCGACCAGCAACAGCACTCCGTCGACCATCGACAGCCCGCGTTCGACCTCGCCGCCGAAGTCCGCATGGCCCGGCGTGTCGATGACGTTGATCACGGTGACGCTGCCGTCGTTGTGATGGCGGTGCACGGCGGTGTTCTTGGCCAGAATCGTGATGCCCTTTTCCCGCTCCAGGTCGCCGGTGTCCAGGACCCGCTCGGTGGCCTCACCGCGCTCGTGCAGCGCTCCGGACTGCCGCAGCATCGCGTCGACCAGCGTGGTTTTGCCGTGGTCGACGTGGGCGACGATGGCGACGTTACGGAACTGCACCGGGTGATTCTGGCAGTGTGGAGGCCAGTTCGCGAAACTCGCCCACTGTGACTCGGCAGGACCGCCACCCACTGTGAAGCTCAGCAAGCTCGCCGATGCCAAGCCGAAGAAGAAGTGTTGCCGCAGCTCGCCGCGGTGCCAACGGTGTCCGGTGGTGATTCAGGCGGTGCGCAAGGCGCATCAGGACGGAACTCGGGGCAAGAAGCTGCAGAAGGTCTACCGGCGCGCCCGTCGGCGCGAGTGAGAACCGCCACACTTCGGCGTTATCGCCCCAGCGAGGCGATGCTGAGCCGTTCCAGCTCTTCGAGATGTATCGCGGTCAACGCTTCCAGCCGACCGGAGCCTTCGGCAGTGAGCTGTAGTCGGATCACCCGGTGATCGTCACTGTCGCGGACGCGCCGGACCAACCCCGCGGCCTCGGCTCGCTGGGTCAGTTCGCCGGCGCTGTGGTGGCGCAGCAGCAGGTAATCCGCGACCTCGCCGATCGTGGGTCCACGCCGGTCGGCGTGTCCGCGGATCGCCAGCAGTAACTGGTGCTGCATGGGTGTCAGACCGGCAGCCCGGGCCTGCTCGGCGCTCCACCGCTCGAAGCGGCGCAAATCGGTCCGCAGCCGCAACAACCGCGCGTAGACGTCATCGGGCAGACCCATGTCTGCCACGATATGACGATCGCCGGCCTACCAGCCGCGGCGACGGGGCGCCGACCCCACCAGTTGGTTCTTGTCGCCCGTTTCGCGGCGGCGAACCGCGTCACGGCTGCGGTAGACCACGTAGGGCCGGAACAAATATCCGATCGGCGCGCTGAATGCGTGCACCAACCGGGTGAACGGCCACAAGCAGAACAGCACCATCCCGATGGCCGCGTGCAATTGGTAGTCCAGCGGCGCGCCGACCATGTTTTCCCCGCCTGGCCGGAAAATGAAGATGCCGCGGAACCACACGCCGACGGTATTGCGGTAGTGGTACACGTGGGCGTGGCCTTCGATCCCGGTGCCCTGCAAGGTGCAATACAAGCCGACGACGAGCGCCAGCATCAGCACCACGTACATCACTTTGTCGCTGCGGGCGGTGGCCATCCGCACCGGCCCGCGGGTCGCGCGACGGTAGATGAGCAACCCGATCCCGGCCAGTGTCGAAAGCCCGGCGATGAGCCCGAAAACGACCGCCTGCACGTGGTATGTCTCCTCGCCGACTCCCAACCATTTGGTGGCCGTCGGTGGGACGACCAAACCGATGACGTGCCCGGCGAAAACCGTCAGGATGCCGAAATGAAAGATCGGGCTGGCGATCTGCAGCAGCCGCGACTCGTAGAGCTGCGACGAGCGGGACGTCCAGCCGAACTTGTCGTAACGATAACGCCACCAGGTGCCGACGATCAGGATCGCCAATGTGACATACGGCGAGATGTCCCAGAAAATTGCGGCGCGGTCCAACTCAGCCGCCTCCTTCGCGTCGCGGTGGCACGGTCAATGTGAATGGTTGCAGTCCAACCGATTCGGCGGGCGGCCCCGCTTCGGCCAATCGGTGAGCCCGCTGCACTTCCTGGTCGGTGACCGGCGGCAGCGTTTCACACACGGCGGCGACGGCGTGCGCGTAGGGCGACTGCGCGCGGGTCAACGCACCCAGCAGCACGTCGATCGGTATCCGGTGCTCGATCAGCAGCCGGCGGCCCACGTCAGGGTCGACGGTGGCGGCGAACTCGAGCACGACGGGCAAGTGGTCGGGGGCCTCGCTGCGCGGCGGCTCCACCCCCGACTCCCGGTAGGCGCTGGCGAATGCCAGCATTTCGCGGCCGCGGTTGCGGGTGTCTCCGGCGGTCCAGTACGTCAGGTACATCGTCGAGCGGCGGCGCATATCGAAGGTTTCGACGTACTCGGTGGCTGCGGCCAGTGGATCGGTGGCTCGCAACGCCGCGACGGTGCGCCCCAGCAGCTGCGCCGCGGTCCCGTCGACATGGGCCAGCAGTGCGTCCGCGGTGTCGAGGCGCTCGTCGCGGTGTTCGTCGGGATAGGCCAGCAGCAGCGAGGCCGCCTGCCAGACCAATCGGTCGGCCAGAGCCGGACCCCGCGATCTGGTCAGCAGTTTCATTGCTTCTGCTCTTCTGGGAACATCCCGGCCGGCACGTCTCCGCCATCCCAGTTCAGCAGATTCACTCGCGAAGCACGACCGCCGTTGCCGTCCGGCGGGCGCTTCTGCATCGCGTGGAAGGATTCCACCGCCACCGGCACTGGGCCCTCGGTGGGGTTGGCGAACGGACCCGACTCGTACATGCCCGGGCCGCCGTCGCTCGACAGTGAGCACTCCATGTCGGCGGCCGCCGCCGGGATCTCACCGGTGTAGGCAGTCGGGATCACATAACGCTCTTCGTATTTCGCGATGGCCAGCAGCCGGTACATCTCGTAGATCTGTTCCTCGCTCAACCCGACCGCCGCCGGGATGTGCGGCTGGGTCTCGCGTCCGAGATTGATGTCGCGCATGTAGGAGCGCATCGCGGCCAGCCGCTGCAACACCTGGTCGACGACTTGGGTGTCGCCCGCGGTGAACAGCTCGGCCAGGTACTGAATCGGGATACGCAACGCTTCGATCGCGCCGAACAGGTTGCCGACGTCTTCGCCGTCGTGTCCGTCGCGGCTGACGGCGTCGACCACCGGGGACAGCGGCGGGATGTACCAAACCATCGGCATGGTGCGGTATTCCGGATGCAGCGGCAGCGCCACCTTGTAGGTGTTGATCAGCGCGTAGATCGGCGACCGCTGGGCGGCCTCGATCCACTCGTCGGATATGCCTTCGCCGCGCGCAGCGGTGATCACCTCGGGATCGTTGGGGTCCAGCAGGATTCGGCGCTGCGCCTCATACAGGTCGGTATCCCGCTCCACCGACGCCGCCTCCAGCACCCGGTCGGCGTCGTAGAGCACCAGACCCAGATAGCGCAGCCGCCCCACGCAGGTCTCTGAGCAGATCGTCGGCAACCCGACTTCGATGCGCGGATAGCAGAACGTGCACTTTTCGGCCTTGCCGGTCTTGTGGTTGAAATACACCTTCTTGTAAGGGCATCCCGACACGCACATCCGCCAGCCACGGCAGCGGTCCTGGTCGACCAGCACAATGCCATCCTCGCTGCGCTTGTACATCGCGCCCGATGGGCAGGATGCCACGCACGACGGGTTGAGGCAGTGCTCGCAGATCCGCGGCAGGTAGAACATGAAGGTCTCTTCGAGCTTGAGCTTGATCTCGTCGCTGACCTTCTTCAGCACCGGGTCATCGCGCAGCGTTTCCGTTGAGCCGGCGAGGTTGTCGTCCCAGTTGACTCCCCACTCGATCTTCATCGGCTTGCCGCTGATCTGGCTGCGCGGTTGCGCAACCGGGAACGTGTCGCCCAGCGGTGCCGACGTCAGGTTCTCGTAGTCGTAGGTCCACGGCTCGTAGTAGTCGCCGATGCCGGGCAGCTTCGGGTTGGCAAAAATCCGCAACAGTTTGTGAATGCGGCCGCCATCACGCAACCGCAGCCGGCCCTTCTTGTCGCGTATCCAGCCGCCGCGCCAGCGGTCCTGATCCTCATAGGTGCGGGGATAACCCACACCCGGGCGGGTTTCGACGTTGTTGAACCAGACGTATTCGGTGCCGGAGCGGTTCGTCCAGGCCTGCTTGCAGGTCACCGAACAGGTATGGCAGCCAATGCATTTGTCGAGGTTCATCACCATCGCCATCTGCGCCATTACCTTCACTGGTACTTCACCTCCTGGCTGCGGCGGCGCACCACGGTCACCTCGTCGCGCTGGTTGCCGGTCGGGCCCAGGTAGTTGAACGCGAACGCATGCTGGCCGTACCCGCCGGCCAGATGACTCGCCTTGATCCGCACCCGGGTCAGCGCGTTGTGGTTACCACCACGCTTGCCGGTGGTCTCGGTGCGCGGAACGTCGACGGTGCGTTCCTGCACGTGATAGACGAACACGACGCCGTCAGGCATTCGGTGCGACACGATCGCGCGGCACACGAAGACACCGTTGGCATTGACCGCCTCAACCCAATCATTGTCACGCACACTGATTTTGGCTGCATCGGCTGGACTCATCCACATGGTGGGGCCACCGCGCGACAGCGACAGCATGTACAGGTTGTCCTGGTAGGTGGAATGGAATGACCACTTGGAGTGCGGGGTCAGATACCGCACTGTCAGGCCGATTCCATCACCTGTCGGGCCGAGCTCGGGGGCGTCGAACAGCCGCGCCATGTCCAGCGGCGGGCGGTAGACCGGCAAATGCTCCCCCAACTCCTCAATCCAGTCGTGCGCGAGATAGAAGTGCATCCGCCCGGTCAGGGTGTGGAACGGCTTGAGGTGTTCGATGTTGATCGTGAACGGTGCGTAGCGGCGGCCGCCGGTCTCGCTCCCGGACCACTCCGGGCTGGTGATCACCGGGACGGGACGAGCCTGGGTGTCGGCGTAGGTGATACGGCGCTCTTCGCTGCCCTCAGCCAAGTGGGCCAACTGCTGGCCGGTGCGCTTCTCCAGTTCCCGGAAGCCCTCGACGGCGAGCCGGCCGTTGGACGTTCCGGACAGCGCGAGTATCACGTCGACCATCCGATCGGCCTTGGTGATTGCCGGACGGCCTGCTCCCGCACCGGAATTCATCACCCCGAACTTGGCGGCCAGTTGCCTGACCTCCTCGAAGGGATGCACGGTGTAGCCCTTCACCGTCAAGCCGAACTTGTCGACCAGCGGGCCCAGCGTCATCCACTTGTCGTAGATCGCGGTGTAGTCGCGCTCCACCACGGTGAGCTTGCCCATGGTCTTGCCCGGCACCGGCGTCTCACCGGTTTGCAGCCAATCACGTTCGGTGCCATCGGGATAGGCCATCGCGTCCGCAGTGTCGTGCTGCAGTGCGGTGAGCACCACGTCGCTGCGGGTGCCCAGATGCCGCTTGGCCAGCGTGCTGAAAGTGCGAGCGATGGCGCCGAAAGCGTCGTAGTCGCTGCGGGTTTCCCACGGTGGGTCGACCGCGGCGCTGAATGCGTGCACGTAGGGGTGCATGTCGGTGCTGGATATGTCGGCCTTCTCGTACCAGGTGGCCGCTGGCAGCACCACGTCGGAGACCAGCGTTGTCGACGTCATCCGGAAGTCGATCGACATCATCAGGTCGAGCTTGCCCTCGGGGATGTCGTCGCTGGGCGGATCGGCCTGCACGTTGGAGTCGGTACCGAGCAGGTGGCGCAGGAAGTACTCGCCGCCTTTGCCCGACGAACCGATCAGGTTGGCCCGCCACACGGTAAGCACCCGTGGCCAGTTCACCGGATTGTCCGGGTCGGTGACCGAGAGCTTGAGCTTTCGTGCAGCCAGTTGCTCGGCCACGTATTCGCCGGGATCTTGGCCGGCTGCCAGCGCTTCGTCGGCGACATCGAGGCTGGAGCGGTCGAACTGCGGGTAGAACGGGCTCCAACCCATCGCCGTCGCCGAGCTCAGCACGTCCATCGTGTGCTTGTCGGCGAACCGGCCCCGGCCCACCGGGCTGGACAGTTTGTCGGCGCCGTAATTGTCGTAGCGCCATTGGTCGGTGTGGGCATACCAGTACGAGGCGCCGGGTACCTGCCGCGGCGGACGCGACCAGTCGGTGGCCATCGCCATCGTCTGCCAGCCGGTGAGCGGCCGGACCTTCTCCTGGCCGACGTAGTGCGCCCACCCGCCGCCGTTGCGGCCCATCGACCCCGTCAGCATCAGCAGTGCCAGCACCGCGCGGTAGATGGCGTCACTGTGGAACCAGTGACAGATGCCGCCGCCCATGATGATCATCGACCGCCCGCCGGATTCTTCTGCGCTGCGGGCGAATTCACGGGCAACCCGAACAGCCTGCGCGGCCGACACTCCGGTGATCGGCTCCTGCCAGGCCGGGGTGTTCTGGATCGTGGCGTCGTCGTAGCCGGTCGGCCATTCTCCGGGCAGCCCGGCCCGGGCCACCGCGTAGTGGGCCAGCATCAGGTCGAAGACCGTGCACACCAAATGGCTTCCCACCCGTCGCACCGGCACGCCGCGCGCCACCATCTCGCCGTGGCCGTCGGTGGTGTCGAAACTGGGCAGTGACACCAGTGCGCTGGTGCGATCACCGTTCAGGGCGTGCGGACGATCAACGCTCAGGGCCGGCACCACGTCACCGAGGTCGAGATTCCACTTGCCGACGCCCTCTTCGCCATAGCGGAAACCCAGCGACCCGTGCGGCACGACGACGGTGTCGGTGACCTCGTCGAGCAAAACCGGTTTGAATGCTCCGTTTTCTACATGCTGGCCGATGTCGGCGGCCGTCAGGTTCTTGCCCGGCACCAGCGTGTCGCCGCGCTCTTCCAGTTTGATCAAGAACGGCAAGTCGGTGTAGCGGCGCGAATAGTCAACGAAGAACGGAACCTGTTTTTGCACATAGCATTCCGACAGGATCACATGGCCCATCGCCATCGCCAGCGCCGCGTCGGTACCTGCAGCGCACGGCATCCACTCGTCGGCGAACTTGGTGTTGTCGGCGTAGTCGGGGCTGACGGTTACCACCTTCTGCCCTCGGTAGCGGGCCTCGGCCATCCAGTGCGCATCCGGGGTGCGGGTGATCGGGACGTTGGAGCCCCACATCATCAGGTAGGCGGCATCCCACCAGTCACCGGATTCCGGCACGTCGGTCTGGTCGCCGAACACCTGCGGCGACGCCACCGGAAGGTCGGCGTACCAGTCGTAAAACGATGTCATCACGCCACCGAGCAGTTCGACGAACCGCGACCCCGCGGCGAACGACACCATCGACATCGCCGGGATCGGTGAGAACCCGGCGACCCGGTCGGGACCGTATTCCTTGATGGTGTGTACGTGGGCTGCGGCGATCATCTCGGTGGCTTCAGCCCAGCTGACCCGCACTAACCCGCCCTTGCCGCGGGCCTGTTGGTAGCGACGACGGCGCTCGGGATCGGCCTGGATATCGGCCCAGGCAAGTACCGGGTCGCCGAGCCGAGCCTTGGCCTCCCGGAACATCTCGACCAGCACACCGCGCGCGTACGGGTAGCGCACCCGGGTCGGGGAATAGCTGTACCAGGAGAACGAGGCGCCGCGGGGGCAACCGCGTGGCTCATACTCCGGCCGATCGGGCCCCACCGACGGGTAGTCCGTCTGCTGCGTTTCCCAGGTGATGATGCCGTCTTTGACGTAGATCTTCCACGAGCACGACCCGGTGCAGTTGACCCCGTGCGTCGAACGCACCACCTTGTCGTGGCTCCACCGATCGCGGTAAAACACGTCGGCTTCCCGGCCGCCTCGCCGGGTGACCGTGCGCAGGTCCGCGGAGAAGTCGCCGGGAGTGAAGAAGCGACCGCTGCGCTCCAACAACTCCTCGAGAGGACCTCCGACTCGCGGCGTCACAGTCAACGAAGACCTCCTCATCAGTGCCGTATGCCTGCAGCCTCAGCGCCGCGTATTTGGGATTGGCCAGCGCCCCGACGGCGATCTCGCCGACCCGTTTGACCAGCCCCGACGAGGCCGTCACCATCGGCGGCCCACGCGCTGGTCAGCAACCGCTCACAAGCATAAGTGCTCGCGACCACGCCGAGCACGCCGACAACCGGCGGGCTGTTGATAGGCGATGCTGGGTGGCCGACCTGGCGCGCACCGTTGTCGACCGAAACCGCCGTATCCACGGGTTACACGAAACCATTCAGGCTGGCAGCAGCATGACAGGCGGACGTTAATATTCCGTTTAGCTTTGTAAAAACCCGATTACGACGCGTTCCTTCGACAGTTCTGTGGCTTTCCTGGCAAACCGCTGTGCGCGTTTCGGACAGGTCGTTGCGAAGCTGAGCCAGGCCTCTTCAGTGCGCGTCGAGCGCCCGGATCAGCGCGGGCAACCATTGCCGGTCGGCGGGGACCCAGTCGATGTCGTGCAGTTCGGCTGCGGTCACCCAACGCAGTGCGCGGTGGTCGTGCGGATGGGGTTCGCCGCGCAGCAGAGCTACCCGATATGCCCGCAGCGTCGTCGTGGCGTTCAGGGCAATGTCGGCGCCCAGGCGTTCGCCGACCTCGACCGCGTCGGCGTCGACACCCAATTCCTCGGCCAATTCACGGGCCAGCGCATCGGGCTCGGTTTCACCGTCTGCCACCTTGCCGCCGGGCAACTCCCACCGACCGGCCAGTTCCGGCGGCCGGCAGCGCTGGGCCACCAGCAGCGCCGCATCCGAGATGATGGCGCCGGCGACCACGATCTGGTTCGGCATCGCGAGTGACGGTATACCGTCGGAAGTATGGCTGTGTTAACCGATGAGCAAGTCGACGCCGCACTGCCCGAACTCGACGGATGGGAGCGAGCCGACGGTGCCTTGCGGCGGTCGATCAAGTTTCCGGCGTTTCTCGCCGGTATCGACGCGGTACGCCGGGTCGCCGAGCACGCCGAGTCCAAAGATCACCATCCGGATATCGATATCCGTTGGCGTACCGTGACTTTCGCCTTGGTGACGCATTCCGAGGGTGGGATCACCGAGAACGACATCGCGATGGCCCGCGACATCAACGGAATTCTGGGGAGCTGACCGTTCGCCCAGTCGCCGCGATCCATGCCAGCGTCGCCAGCGTGGCGACGATGTAGACCAGCCCGGCCCAGGCCAGATACCAGGGCCGGTCGCTTTGCCAGATCGTCGGCTGGGCGAAGCTCAGCAGCCACGGCACACCGATGAGCGTCAGCACCAGCCAGCCCCACCCGAGGATTCCGGCGCCGCGCTGGCGGGACAGCGGCCCGTGGATCAACCAAATCATCAACGGCACCAACCACACCCAGTGATGGGTCCAGGAAATCGGCGAGAGCAGCAACCCGAACAACTCGACCACCAGCAGTCGGCCGAGCCCGTCGTCGTTCAGCGCTCGCCAGGCCAGGATGGCCAGCACGGCGGTGACCGCAAGCCCGGCCAGCACCACCGGGCCGTAGCCGGCGTCGTGGCCGACGAGGCGTGAGATGGCCCCGCGCCACGATTGATTGAACGACGTCGCGACCGGACCAACCCGGCTGGTGTCGCGCAACAGCACGGTGAAGTAGTAGCGGGTTTGATCGCCGACGACCAGCCACGACACTGCGACGGTGGCCATGAACACGACCGCTGAGAACACCGCGGCGCCCCACCGCCGGACTCCGAGGAAGTACAGACCGGTGATCGCCGGGGTCAGCTTCACCCCCGCCGCTACACCGACCAGCAGACCCGACAGCCACCACCGGGTGGTGTAGACCGCCAACAGGCCGGCCAGCACCAAGAGCACATTGACCTGTCCGTAGTCGAAGGTGCTGCGCAACGGTTCGATCCAGATGGCGACGGCGGTCCAGCACATCGCGACACGATGCCCTTCACCGGCCGCCACGCCGAGCAGTCGTTGGCTGATCCGTACCACGCCGTAGAGCGCGGCCATAGTGCCGACCTGCCAGCAGAACGCCACCAGTCCGAACGGCAGCAGGTGCAGCGGATAGAAGACGACCGCCGCGAATGGTGGGTAGGTGAACGGCAGCGGGAAATCGGGTGTCTGGTCGGCGTAGACGTAGCTGTACAGCGTGCCGGGGTGGTCGATGGCGGCTGCGCCGCCGATGTAGACGTGCAGGTCGACGAAGTTGGCGCCGTTGGGCACCAAGTAGGTCCAGGCCAGCCGCGCGGCGACACTCAAGAACAACAGCGCCGGCGCGGCAGCGTTCAACGAGATCGCGCGCCGGCGGATGATCGGTGCCGCCGGGGCGGCCGGGGTCGTGTCTATTCGCCCGACTCTAGCGATGGCGCTATCGATCAGGCAGCGCCGTCTGGCCGGATAACCGCAATCACTCGGGTGCGTAACGATCGAATAAATGCCACACGTGTCACTTGAGTCACTTTGGCATCACGCGAACGATCAGGTCGACCAGTCGTCGAAACCAGGGAGAACCATGACCATTTGGACGTTGTTACGCGCGGCCGCCGTCCTCGCCGGCGGGTCAGCGGCGTTGCTGGCCGGCGGTGTCGCCCACGCCGACCCGGCGCTGCCAGTGCCGGCTCCCAACATTGGGGAACAGCTCGTCAACACGGCAACCCACGCACCACAGATGCTGCAGAGCCTCGCGACGGCTCTCGGGGCCACCCCGCCCGCGCCGTCCACCCCGCCGCCGCTGGCCGGCGCCACGATCAGGGCCCCGCAGCAGCCCGGCGGCGCTCCCAACGCGGCGTCGACCGTCCCCGGTGCGAGTTCGCTTCTGCCCGGCGCAACCACGGGCGCCCCGGCGACCGCTCCGGCCACGCCCGGGGTATCCACCGGTATCCCGGGGCTTACGCCGGCGGCTCCCGCGGCTCCGGCCAGCCCTGCGCAGCTGATGCCGACGGCGCAGCTGGATATGCCCCAGGTGCCGTTCCTTCCGGTGCCGCTGCCGCAGCAAGTGTCGCTGCCCGGCGACCTGGCGTCGTTGGCTCCGGGTGGCCTGCCGGTTCCGCATGGCGTGCAACCGGGCATGCCCGCGGTTGCCGCTCCGGCGCCCGCCGCGCCGAGCAACCCGCTGCTGATACCGCTCTCCGCACTGCCCTGACACGCACGGTTAGCCGGCCAACCCACGTTGGCCGGCTCACCACAACCGAGGATCGGGAGAACACCGTGGTACGCACTTCGAATCTGACCATTGGTTTGGCCGCTGCGGCCATCGCCTCAACCACTGCATTCGGGCTCTGCCCGACCGCCGCCGCGGACCCGGCGCCCGCGCCACCGGCGCCGTCTCAGCAGTTGCCCGGCCTGCCGGCGCTCGACCAGTTGAGCCCGATCATCCAGCAGGCTGCCGCCGACCCGCAGCAGGCGTCGCAGCTGCTGATGGCTGCCGCATCGGCGTTTTCGCGCAATCCCTCGGCGCCGGCGGAATCGAAAAACGTTGCATCGTCGGTGAATCAGTTCGTGCAGGATCCGACGGCCCACATTCCGGCGGTCGGTGTGGAACCGGGTTTCCAAGCACATCTACCCACCGGTATCGACCCTGCCCACGCCGCTGGCCCGGGCCCCGTTGCCGCGACGGCACCGGCCCCGGCTATCGCGCCCGTCGCCGCGCCGGTGCCCGCTCCGGCACCGCCCGCCGGCGCACCAGCTCCGTCGGCAGGGGCGCCGGCGGCTGCCGACACCGCGGCACCGGCTGCCGCCCCGGCGTACAACCCCGACGCTCCGCCCACGCAGGACTTCATGTATCCCTCGATCGGCACCAACTGCCTGGCCGACGGCGGCAATGCCATCGCGACCGCGCTGTCCGTCGCGGGGCCGGCCAAGATCCCGACACCCGGCCCCCGGCCCGGCCAGACCGCCTACGTGTTCACCGCGGTTGGCACACCTGGACCCGGCGAGGTGCAGAAGCTGCCGTTGAATGTCACCTGGGTCAACCTGACCACCGGCAAGTCAGGCAGTGCCACGCTCAAGCCGCAAGCAGACATCAACCCCGAGGGGCCCACGACGTTGACCGCGATCGCCGACACCGGGTCGGGCAGCATCATGTCGACGATCTTCGGCCAGGTCACCACCAAGGACAAGCAGTGCCAGTTCATGCCCACCATCGGTTCGACGGTGGTGCCGTAGTCGCTCGGGGCGCGAGCGTGCGCAGTTGTACGCCGCACACGGCGTGTCGGCGTACAAACACGCACGCTCGCGGTAACGAGTCAGCCGTCAGTAGGCCATGAACAGGATCGCATCGCGGTCATACTCGAGGCCGGGATGAACGCTGGCAAGGTGCGCCTGGGTCAGTTCGACCAGTTCGTCTTCGTCCTTGCCGACGATGGCCTCTCCGCACGGACACGTCAGATGTGTCTTCACGTTGCCGCCTTTCCCTTCATCCGCTTCTTGTAGGACCGCACCTGGTCGAGCGACCGGGCGTCGACGATGTCGGCAACCGACATGTGAGTACCGGCCTTGCCGTACTCTCCGGCCGCCGCCCGCCAGCCGGTCGGGGTGACGCCGTATTGCTTGCCGAGCAGCGCCAGAAAGATTCGTGCCTTCTGCTCGCCGAAACCGGGCAGGCCCTTGAGCCGCCGCAGCAACTCCGCCCCGTCCGGGTCGTCGGCCGTCCACAGCGCGGTGGCGTCACCTTGGTAGCGATCCACGACGAGCTGCGCCAAGGCCTGGATCCGCTTAGCCATCGATCCTGGAAAGCGGTGTATCGCAGGCCTTTCCGAGCACAGGGCGGCGAACTTCTCCGGGTCGTAATCGGCGATCTCGGCGGCGTCGAAACCGCCGATCCGGTCGGCGATCTTCTTGGGGCCCGCGAACGCGGTTTCCATCGGCACCTGCTGGTCGAGCAGCATGCCGACGAGCAGAGCGAACGGGTTGGCCGCCAGCAGCGCGTCGGCGGCCGGGTCTTGAGCAAGCTGCAGGTTGGGCACTTGCACAGTTTAAAGCGGGCCGGTAGCACCGCGCCGCGGGCATCCACAGTGCTGGCGGATAGCGACCGCGCAGCAGCAAAAAGCCTTGTGGTGCAGTAACTATCCGCTCTTGCGACGGAATTCGCGGCGGTTCTCCACCGGACCGTGCGTTCGCGACTGTTTGGCGCCGCTGTCCTTGTGCGCCGATCCACCGGCTGACTTAGCCTTCTTGCGGTCCAGAGCTTCGCGGAACCTGCGCTTGGTTTCGTCCTCCGAGGTGGAATCCGATTCGGAGTTGGATGCTGCCATGACGGCAGCCTAGCGCGGCGACGATGCGGGCGGGTACCGCCCGACAAGCAGGCGCAACGAGCCTGCGCGGCTACCGCATTCCGGGCGGCATGCCGTACACGTGGGCGATCGGCATCGTCAGCACCACGCGCCGGTCGGTGACCATCGCCTGGCGGTACTCTTCCCAGTCCGGGTGTTCGCCGGCGATGTTGCGGTACAAGGCGATCAACGCCCCCACGGTGTCGTCGTCGGGAGCGCCCGCCGGGGGCGTCAATTCCGCGGTGCCCTCGGCCACCGCATACGACCACCCGTCGTCGGAGCTGACCAGAAGCGAAGCCCGCGGGTCACGCCGCAGGTTGCGCGTTTTTGCCCGTGGCTCGGTGATCGACACCTGAATGGCGTTGCGGCGGGCGTCGAAGTAGTACTGCACGTTGGACAGCTGTGGACGCCCGTCGCGCTTGATGGTGGCCAGCACGCCGAGGGAGTTGTCGGCGATCACCGCCAGCAACTTGTCGTCGAACACTTGGCGTCCCATGCCGGAAGCTTACTCGGTTACCATCACGACATGATGGCCGTCCATCCTTGGGATCGCGGACTTTTCGAGGCGCCCGGATGACCAGATATGCGGGTTTCCTGCGCGGCGTGAACGTCGGTGGCGTCAACCTGAAAATGGCCGAGGTGGCCACTGCGCTGACCGACGCCGGATTGCACAATGTGCGCACCATCCTGGCCAGCGGCAACGTGCTGTTGGAGTCACCCGCCGACGCCGACACGGTTCGTGCGACGGCCGAGCGCGCGCTGCGAAAGAGATTCGGCTACGACGCCTGGGTGCTGCTCTACGATGTCGACACCGTGCGCGACATCGTCGAGGCTTATCCGTTCGAGCCCGAAGTGGACGGATACCACTCCTACGTCACCTTCGTCACCGACGCCGCGGTGCTCGACGAACTCAGCGCGCTGGAACCCGGGCCCGACGACAAGGTCGCTCGCGGCGACGGCGTCGTCTATTGGCAGGTGCCCAAGGGCGACACTTTGAACAGCACTATCGGCAAGACGATGGGCAAGAAGCGCTACAAATCGTCGACTACCACCCGCAACCTGCGCACCCTGGGCAAAGTACTGCGCTGAGCAGCGGCCGGTAGGGTTTCTCCGATGAGTCCCGACCGAGAAACGGCCACCCTCACCGGGGTTTCCGAGACGGCCCTGCTGACGTTGCGGGCCCGCGCCCGGGAGGCGAGCCGCGCTGACGCGGTCATCGACGACCCGTTGGCAATCAATCTCGTTGACTCGATCGATTTCGACTTCGCGAAGTTCGGCGCGACTCGCCAGGACATGGCGCTGCGGGCGCTGGCGTTCGACATCCAGACCCGCCACTACCTGGCTCGCCACCCGTCGGCGACGGTGGTGGCGTTAGCCGAGGGTTTGCAGACCAGTTTCTGGCGTCTCGACGCCTCTCTGCCTAACGGTCAATTCCGTTGGCTGACAGTTGATCTCCCGCCGGTCGCCGGTCTTCGCCAACGGTTGCTGCCGGAATCACCGCGGGTGTCGGTGTGCGCCCAGTCCGCACTGGATTACAGCTGGACCGAACGCGTCGACCCCGCGCACGGAGTGTTCGTCACCGCCGAGGGCCTGCTGATGTATCTGCAACCGCAGGAGGCGCTCGGGCTGATCGCCGAGTGCGCCAAGCGGTTTCCCGGCGGGCAGATGCTCTTCGATCTGCCGCCGGCCTCGCTAGCCCGGTATACCCGGGGCGGGCATCGGATCTCACGGCGCTATAAGTTCCCGCCGATGCCGTTCACCATGTCGGTGGCCGAAGCTGCCGATCTGGTGAACACAGTGCCGGGTGTCCGCGCCGTTCGCGACGTAGCGCTGCCATCGGGCCGCGGCCGGCTGCTCAACTTTCTGCTGACGGCCACCCACCGGTTCCGCGCGCTGGACTCGCTGCGTCCGACGTTGACGCTGCTGAAATTCGGCTAGTCACCGAAGGCGTCGCCGAGATAGCGCAACGCCTCCGCCTTGCCGAGTCCCAGCGCGCGAGCCACGTCGGCGTATGCCGCTGCCGCGTCCGCCATCGCGCGGTCCGACGGGTCGGCCCGGGCGACGAATGTGCCGAAGCGACCCCGCGTTTCGACGACACCGCGCGCCTCTAACTCCCGGTATGCGCGGGCAACGGTGTTGACCGCCATCCCGAGCTCACCCGCCAGTTCCCGGACAGTGGGCAGCCGGGCGCCGGGCGCGAGCGTGCCGGCGCGAATCGCGTCGATGATCTGCGTCCTGAGTTGGTCGAACAGCGGACGACCCGCTTGGTCCTCGATACGCAGCCACGCCCCCAGTTGCACATGCCCAGTATCGCGCAGTCCCGCTACATTAGTGGTGTGCGAGTAACGGTGCTCAGTGGCGCGGGTATCTCCGCCGAGAGCGGCGTACCGACGTTTCGCGACGACAAGAACGGGTTGTGGGCAAAGTTCGACCCCTATGAGCTGTCCAGCACGCAAGGGTGGCTGCAAAACCCCGAACGGGTCTGGGGTTGGTATTTGTGGCGGCACTACCTGGTGAGCCGCGTCGAGCCCAACGACGGCCATCGCGCAGTCGCGGCCTGGCAGGACCACGCCGAGGTCACCGTCGTCACCCAGAACGTCGACGATCTGCATGAGCGTGCCGGCAGTGCACCGGTGCACCACTTACACGGCAGCCTATTCGAATTCCGTTGCGCCGCTTGCGAGGAACGCTTCGCCGGTGAACTGCCCGAGATGACCGAACCGGCGCTGGAGGTCGAGCCGCCGATCTGCGCCTGCGGCGGACTGATCCGGCCCGACATCGTCTGGTTCGGGGAACCGCTCCCCGAGAAGACGTGGCAAAGCGCGGTCGAGGCCACCGCGGCGGCAGACGTGCTGGTCGTCGTCGGGACCTCGAGCGTGGTCTACCCGGCTGCCGGCCTGCCCGATTTGGCGTTGGCCCGCGGCGCGATCGTCATCGAGGTCAACCCGGAGCCGACGCCGCTATCGGCCAGCGCCACGCTCACCGTCCGGGAAAGCGCCAGCCAGGCTCTCCCGTCACTGCTGCAACAACTGCCCGCCCTGCTCAACTAGCCGGAGGCTGCGATAGCGGCGGCGAAACTGCGCACAGATGACATTTCGAGGCCGCAGATCGCGCGCTCACCGCAGTGTCGGCGCGAAGGCGCAACCGTCAGGTGCGACGCGCGCGGCCCAACGCGAACTCCGAAACCGGTAACGGCACCCACACCGGCATCGTCGACTCCCGTCGAGCGTCCTCGACGTCGAAACCGGCGCCGACGATCGCTCGCTCAGTGTCCCGATGCGTGTGGCAGTTGCCCAGCAGCCGCGGCCAGACCGTCGCGTCCGCGAGGCGCTGCAGCCGGCCCCGGAACCCGCCGCTGGCCACATGCTCGAGATACCGCAACTGGCCGCCCGGGCGAAGCCGCGAATGCAGTTGGCGGAGCACGTCATCGGGGTCGCCCACCGAGCACAGCACCAGCGAGCACACCACCGCGTCAAACGGCTCATCGCTGGCGAAGTTTTCGACAGCGTCGTCAATCACCCGGACCGGAACGGGGGCCTCTGCTGCGGCGGCGCGGGCACGCTCCGACAGCCGCGGCTCCGGCTCCACTGCCACCACCTGGTCCACGGAGTTCGGGTAGAAGGCGAAGTTGGTGCCGACACCGGCTCCGACTTCCAGGACCCGGCCGGATAGCCCGGACAAATTCTCCCGGCGCAGCGCACGGATCTGCTCGGTTTCGTGTGCTGCGATAGTGGGCCAGATCCGAGCGAAGAACGGGTTGTCGACCGTGGATGCCGGCGTCATACGTGCGAACCTTCCGACGATTGATGCAATACCAACCATTCCATCGTCTGTTCGGGCGTGGCGTCCGGCCCGACCAGTCCCGCCACGATATGCCCGAACGACACCGTGCACAGCACCCGGTCGACGAATGCTTCCACATCGCCAAAGGGCAGGTGTGGCTTGGCTATCAGCAGCGCCGCCACCCCGTGTGCGGCGCTCCAAAGCTGCAAGGCAACCGTATTCGGATCACCGGGCGGGTAGATGCCCTCGCGCATGAGTGCCTGCACGGTATCGCACAGGTGCTTGAACGCTGAGCTGGCCAAGGCGGCGTCGACGTCGCTGCCCGAGCGCCATTGCCCCATGGTGGCGATCCGGTACAACTCGGGGGTCTGCGTCGCGAACCGCACGTAAGCCAGGCCCTGGGCCCGCAGCACCTTCGCCGTGGACGGTTGACCGACCGCCGCCCGCTGCATCTCCTGGTCAAGCTTGTCTAAGTAGCGTGCGCAGACCGCATCCAGCAACGCATCTTTGTCCACGAAATGCAGATAGATCGACGGCGGCGTCACACCGACGCGCTGGGCTACCGAGCGGATCGACACCTCCTTGGCGTGCCCGACCTCCAGCAGCAGTTCGGTGGCGGCGTCCAGGATCTCGTCGCGGAGCAGGTCGCCCGACCCACGCGGGGCCCGCCGGCGCCGGAAATCACCCATCGGAACGCAAACCACCGTCCATGACCGACCCGGCGGGCTGCCCCACATCGTTGCGGTGCACGAGCGGTTGAGCCGGCACGACGCTGTCGCGGCGGTGCCGCCCCGGCCGGTGTTCCGCGGCTGCGGGCTTGGCACTACCGCTCTCACTGATCCCGAACCGCTCGTGCATCCAAGCCAGCGGTTTGGGCGCCCACCAATTCCACCGACCCAGCACGTGCATGAAGGCCGGAACCAGCACCATGCGCACCAGAGTCGCGTCCACCAGCACGGCAAGGGTCAGGCCGACACCGAACATCCGCATGAACGACACCTGCGCCGCGATCAGGGCAGCGAACGATATCGACATCACCAGCGCAGCGGCCGTGATGACCCGGCCGGTGCGGGCCAGTCCGAGCGCCACGCTCTCGTCGTTGGCGGCGCGGGCCGCCGCTGCGGCCGGACGTGCCAGCCGGGCAACCGGGGACTGCAACCAGTACTCGCGGATTCGGGAGACCAAGAACACTTCGTAATCCATCGACAACCCGAACGCAATGCAGAACAGCAACACCGGCATGTTGGCCTCCAGCGTTCCGCTGGGTGTGGTCCCCAGCGCGCCGAGATGTCCGTCCTGGAAGATCCACACCAGCGCGCCGAACGCGGCGGTCAGCGACAACACATTGAGCACCAGTGCTTTGAGTGGCAACACCACGCTGCCGGTAAGCAAAAACAACAACGCAAAGGTGATCGCGGCGATCAGCCCGAGCACCAGCGGCAGCCGGGTCATGATCGCGTTCACGCTGTCGCGGTTGATCTGCGCCAGCCCCGCCATGTCGGTGGCCCGGTCGGCCGGGCCGGGCACGGCTTTCAACCGGTCCAGCTGGGTGGCCGAGGCCTGGGAGAACAGCGGCGCGCTGCTGGCGACGGTCAAAAAAGCGCTGCCGTCGGCCATACCGGTGGGCGCGGCCGGTGGCCCCGCCCGGCTGCCCGCGACGAACGTCCCAGTGGGCGCGGTCACCGCAGCGACGTCGGACACCCGCGACAGGTCGGCGGCGTAGCGCTCGAGGTCGCTTTGGCTCACTCCACGAATGTCGGTCACGACGACGGGCACCGCCGTCGTCGAATTCTCGGTGAAATTGTTGCGCAGCTGGTCGCCAACCTGATGTGGCGATGCCGACTGCGGCAGCACCCGGTCGTCGGGAAACCCCCACTTCACTCCGAGGAACGGGGCCCCGAGCACCAGCAGCAACGCGATGACAGCCGATCCGATCGGCACCGCGCGGCGCATCACAAACTTCGTCGAGCGATACCAGAACAACTGCTCCACAGGTCTGTCCGCGAGGTCTGAGCCGCGCCGTAGCCAGGGCAACAGCACACGCACCAGTCGGCGCACGTCCAGCGAGTCCAGCCGCGGGCCCAGCAGAACGATGGCGGCCGGAGTCACCACCACGGCCGCGACCGCCACGAACGCCACGGTGGCCACGCCGGCGTAGGCGAACGACTTCAAGAAGTACATCGGGAACAGCACCATGACCGCCATCGACAAGGCGACCGTCGTCGCGGAGAACAGCACTGTGCGCCCGGCGGTAGCCATAGTCCGAATCAGCGCCTCGTCTCGAGGTGTGCCCTCGGCCAGCTCCTCGCGGTAGCGGCTGATGATCAACAGCGTGTAGTCGATAGCCAACGCGAGTCCCATTGCGGTGCTCAGGTTGAGCGCGAAGATCGACACGTCGGTGCTGAAACTGATGAACCGCAACACCGACATCGAACCCACGATGGCCAGCCCGCCCAGCATCAGCGGCAATGCCGCCGCCAGCAGTCCGCCGAACACCCAAATCAGCACAAAAAAGCTCAACGGGATCGCGATCGACTCCATCAGCAGCAGGTCGCGCTCATTCTGATGAGTGATCTGGGCGTACACCATCGCCACCCCGCCGGCTTCGACGCCGACGTCGCCGCGATCGTGGACCACCTCATCCGAGAGCGTCCTGGCGTACTTCTGCGCATTGTTCTCGCCGCCCTTGAGGTTGGCCACGATCAACCCGGACTTACCGTCCTTGCTGACCAGGTCGGCGGCAGCCTGCGGTGAGGTCCAGGCCGAGGACACGTTGAAGACCATCGGCGACCGCTGCACGTGCTCGACGATGTCGGTGCCCACTTGGCGGGCCTGCTCGCTGGTGACACCCCCCGGCGCTGTTACCACGATCAGCATCTTCTGATCGCTCTCGCCGAATTTGTCGGTCAGCAGCCGAGTGGCTCGCGCCGACTCCGACGTCGGATCCTGAAAGCCGCCCGCGGACAGACTCTTGGGCACTGGGATGCCGAAGACCACGGCTCCCACCAGGACGAGCAGCGCTACCGCCAGAATCTTGCCCGGGGCGACCAGCGCCAGTCGAGCGATTCTCTCCAGCATGCGCGTCCTTCCGCCGCCATACCAGCGGTAACTTATCAGCGATAAGTTACGCGCAGTTCGAGGCCGTGGCCTCGATGTCCTAGCAGTTAGGACGTGTGGGTATCCGGGATGGTTCACCGCAACGCCGGCCGTCAAAACATGCGTTCCCGAAGCGTATGGCTTTAGACATCTGACAAATAGCCGGTTCCAACAACCCGGACTCTTTGTCTCTCCCGTCGTACCTGCGGCAGAGCGAACCTACCCAGCGGTAAGAATTGCCATCATTTTCCGAATCGTGACTCAACGATTCCTTAATGGTGACCCATACGCTCATGAACATGTGGATCGACGACTCGAGTGCCGACGTCATCAAGGCCGACTTCGAGGCTCTCTACCACGGCGACATGCTGGTAGAAGGCGAGACCTCGGAGCAGTTCGACGACTGGCACCCGCTACCTACCGCGAGCTGACTGTCGCGAACGGCGTGGCCCCCGTGGCCGCCCCGCTGATGAGGTGAGTTTGCCCTCGATGTTGGTCCTGCTTTTGTTCTGATCCCCCGTCAGGCGGAAATCTTCTCGTCTTCGGCGCTGCTGACCATGTCACCCAGCCGGTCGGTGATCAGTTCTTCGGCCTCAATGACGATCCGCGATACCAGCTCTCCGACGGTCGGAATGTCGTTGATCAGCCCCATCGCCGTGCCGACTGACCAGATGCCGGCCTCCACGTCGCCGTCGTCGAACACCTTGCGGCCGCGCGCTCCGGCCACTAATTCCTGCACATCGGGGAATTGGCCGCCGTTGTCCAGGATTTCGACGACCTCACGCGAAACGGTGTTGGACGCCACCCGCGCGGTGTTGCGCAGCGGACGGAAGATCAACTCGGTACCCCGCTCGTCGCCGGCGACGATGGCTTCCTTGACGTTCTGGTGGATGCACGACTCGACCGTGCACATGAATCGCGAACCCATGTTGATGCCGTCGGCGCCCAACGCCAGCGCGGCGACCAGTCCACGCGCGTCGGCGAACCCGCCGGAGGCGATCATCGGGATGTCGATCTTGGCTGCGGCCGCCGGAATCAGCACCAGGCCCGGGATGTCGTCCTCGCCGGGATGGCCGGCGCACTCGAACCCGTCGATACTGATGCCGTCGACCCCCAGGCTCTGCGCCTTGACCGCGTGGCGCACCGACGTGCACTTGTGCAGCACCTTGATCCCGTTGTCGTGAAACATCGGCAGATGCGGCGCCGGGTTGGAGCCGGCGGTTTCGACGATCTTGATGCCGGCGTCGACGATGACTTGGCGGTATTCGTCGTAGGGCGGCGGGTTGATTGTCGGCAGGATTGTCAGGTTGACCCCGAACGGCTTGTCAGTGAGGTCCCGCGTCTTGGCGATTTCATTGGCCAAATCGGCCGGGGTGGGCTGGGTCAGCGCGGTCAAGAAACCCAGCGCGCCGGAGTTGGCGACCGCTGCCACCAGTTCGGCACGACCCACCCACTGCATGCCGCCCTGCACAATCGGGTGCTCGACCCCGAACGTCTCGGTGAACTTCGTCGTCAGGCTCATCGCGGCGCCATCCGGATCGCGCCGTCCAGCCGGATGACTTCGCCGTTGAGCATCGGGTTTTCGACGATATGCACGGCCAGCGCACCGTACTCGTCGGGCTTGCCCAGCCGGCTCGGGTGCGGCACCTGCTGGCCCAGCGACTCCTTGGCCGGCTCGGGCAGACCGGCCAGCAGCGGGGTATCGAACAGCCCGGGCGCAATCGTCACCACCCGGATGCCCTTGCCGGCCAGGTCGCGGGCAATCGGCAGGGTCATGCCGACCACACCGCCCTTGGAGGCTGAATACGCGGCCTGACCGATCTGGCCGTCGAAGGCCGCGACCGAGGCGGTGTTGATGATGACGCCGCGCTCTTCGCCGATCAGGTCGGTCTTGGCGATCCGCTCAGCACCCAGCCGCAACACGTTGAAGGTCCCGATCAAGTTGATGTCGACCACCTTGCGGAACGCCGCCAGCGGAAAGACACCGTCCTTGCCCAGCACTCGAATGGCGTTGCCGGTGCCGGCGCAGTTGACCACGATCCGCAGTGGGCCCAGCGTCTCCGCCAGATCGAGTGCGGAGGTGACAGCGTCTTCGTCGGTGACATCGGCCGGGGCGAAGCGGGCCCGGTCGCCGAGCTCGCGAACCACCTCTTCGCCTTTGAGGTCGAGCACCACCACCTGCGCGCCCGCGTCAAGCAGCCGCTTGGTGGTGGCCAGGCCCAGGCCCGACGCACCGCCGGTGACAAGTGCTGCGGCGTCTTTGATCTCCACGCGAAAATTTCCTTTCCGGCCGACCGCCGGGGCGCCGACCTACTGGTTGGTTGGGAACTATACCCAGTCGTCGAGAACGGCTTCGGCGTTGCCTCCGGACTGTACCGGCGGCCGCGGCACGTCCGGAGCACTGCGGGAGAACCGTGGCGCCGGCAACGGCTGCAGCCCGCCGTCGGCCTGATAGAAGGTATTGCGCTCGGTGACGTGCGGCTCGATTTCCACCTCGCCGAAGGCCAGTACCGGCGTCACACAGGCATCGGAATCGGCGAACACCCCGGCCCAGTGATCGCGGTCTTTGGCGGCGAACGCCTCGGTGAGCCGGGCCCGTAGTTCCGGCCAGCGCTTGACGTCGTTTTGCCCCGGCAAGTCGGCGGTGTCCAGCCCGAGACCGGCCAGCAGCGCCGCGTAAAACTGCGGCTCGATGGCGCCTACCGCGACGTAGCGGCCGTCGGAGCACTCGTAGGTGTCGTAGTAGGGCGCGCCGCCGTCGAGCATGTTGGTGCCGCGCTCGTCGGACCAGACGCCCGACGCCCGCATCCCCCACATCATCTGCACCAGCACCGAGGACCCGTCGATCATCGCGGCGTCGACGACCTGGCCCTTGCCCGAGGCCTGCCGTTCCCACAACGCGGACAAGATGCCGACCAACAAAAACATCGACCCGCCGCCGAAATCGCCGACCAGGTTCAGCGGCGGCACCGGCCGCTCGCCCGCGCGGCCGATGGCGTGCAGGACGCCGTTGAGCGAGATGTAGTTGATGTCGTGACCGGCTTGCTGGCTCCGGGGACCGGTCTGGCCCCAGCCGGTCATCCGGGCATACACCAGCCGCTCGTTGACCTTCGCGCAGTCCTGAGGGCCCAAGCCGAGCCGCTCGGTGACGCCGGGGCGGTAGCCTTCGATCAGCACGTCGGCCTTGGCGGCCAGCTTGAGCACCAGGTCGCGTCCCTCGTCGGATTTGAGGTCGGCGGTCACCAGCCGTCGGTTGCGCAGCGTGGACTGCGGAGTCCCCGCGCCCGGTGAGCCCGGCCGTTCGATGCGCACCACGTCGGCGCCGAGGTCGCCGAGGATCATCGCGGCATGCGGGCCCGGCCCGATGCCGGCCAGTTCGACTACCCGCAACCCAGTCAGCGGTCCCGCCATCTACCGACCTCCTTGTCGAGAACAACCGTGGCGATCGCCAGCGCGGCGAAGCCGGGCGTAGCGGGTCGCCACCAAACAACCCGGTGCTCGCATCTTCGCAGCCGCGCCGGACTGCCGTGCAGCCCGGTCACTTAAGGTGATCCACATGTTGGATTCAAGCGTCCTCAGGCCCGTTGCGGGCTTGTCCGTCGCGTTGGCCGACGGTGTGCTGTCGGTGACGATCGATCGACCGGACAGCCTCAACTCGCTGACGACCCCGGTGTTGGCCGGCATCGCCGAGGCCATGGAACATGCCGCTGTTGATCCGCGGGTCAAGCTGGTGCGGCTGGGTGGCGCCGGGCGAGGCTTCAGCTCGGGCGCGGGAATGAGCGCCGACGACGTCAACGGCCAGGGACCGGCGACTGACATCATCGTGGAAGCCAACCGCGCAGTCCTTGCGATCACTGCGGTGCCGCGACCGGTCGTCGCCGTCGTCCAGGGACCGGCCGCCGGTGTCGGCGTCTCACTGGCATTGGCGTGCGACCTTGTATTGGCTTCGGACTCAGCGTATTTCATGCTCGCATTCACCAAAGTGGGCTTGATGCCCGACGGCGGCGCGTCGGCGTTGGTCGCGGCCGCGGTCGGCCGCACCCGGGCGATGAAGATGGCGTTGCTGGCCGAACGCCTACCCGCCGCCGATGCACTGGCCAGCGGCCTGATCAGCGCGGTGTATCCGGCGGCCGACTTCGAAGCGGAGGTTGACAAGGTGGTGTCCGGACTGCTGTCCGGACCGGCAGTGGCCTTCGCCAAGACCAAGGAGGCCATCAACGCAGCCACGCTCGCCGAGTTGGAGCCGGCGCTGCACCGCGAGCTGCAGGGTCAGGCGATGTTGCTGAAATCCCACGATTTCATCGAGGGCGCAACGGCTTTCCAGCAGCGCCGCACCCCGAACTTCACCGATCGCTGAGTCGGGGCGGCTGGCCGACGGCTAGAACCCGAACAACGGCGGCAGCGCGAGTATGACGACCAGGCTCCACACGAAGTGGGTCAGTATCGGCGCCAGCACCCCGCCGGTCGCGCGGCGCTCCAACGCACACACCGCACCGAGGATGATCGCCGCGAATCCCAGCATCAGATTCTGGCTGGCCAATGTGGCAATGACGTAGATGACCGTCGAGATGACCACCGGGTGGTGCCGACCCAACGCCGTGTACAGCGCCCCGCGGTAGAACAATTCCTCGGCGATAGCACCGAGCAGCGCGATCGCCAAAGTCAGCCGCCACGAGCCCTGGTCGGCGAATTGGAAGACCCGGGAGATCAGATCCGAAACGGCCGGAATCTGTTTGGCGATAACCCCGCCGAGCACGAACACGCCGCCGAGCACCAAGCCGGTGGTGCTGCCGGTGATCACCGGACGCTGGTTGCGGCCGCGCCAGCAGATGCCGCCCAGATGGAGCGGTCCGGAGGCAAGCGCGCCGACCAGCCACACCGCGCTCAACGCCAGCGTCAGCCAGTAGAAGCTCGCTTCGCCGGGATGCCGGGTCATGGACAGTCCCAGCACCACCGCGCCGAGTACCAGCACGATTGCGACCACGATGCGCCGCCGGCGCACCACCGACGGCGGCTCATGGTGCGGTACCGCGACATTGGTGATCGCGCGGCGGATCTCCTGCAGCGCGCTGGTGTGCGGGCGAGTACTCAGGTCGGTCATGCAGGACGCCCCTTCGGGGTCAGAGTGATCAGGATGTCGAGGCCGGTTCGCAACGCACCGGCAATCGGGCCGGGGACCGCGTTCACCAGCCCAAGACCAGACCGCGCTATCGGCGGTGTCACCGCTTTGGCGAGCCGCCGGATGCGCAACGTGTCACCGCCGGCCCACACCGGATCGCTGTCGGCGAGGTGATGCGGGTCGGCCAGCGCGTTGACCGGGCGCGGTCGGCGGTTGGACAACGCTCGGGTGACGGCTTCGTCGACGCCGATCAGTCCGCCGGGCGGATCGGGCACCAGATCCCGCAGGCCGGCGCCAGAGGCGCGCATCGGGTGATCCAGCGATTCGACCAGGTCAGCAGCCAACCCGTCGGGCACGGGCAATGCGATCGCCGTGAGGCGCGAGGCCACTGCGGTGTCCACACCGCGCACCGGCAGGCCGGTGTGCCATTTGCCGGAAATGCGTGCATAGGTTTTCAGCAGTTCCCGGTACGACGTGGTGTCGGGGCCGGCGATGTCGTAGGAGCCCGCGGGTACTCGTTCCGGGTCCGCGGCGGCGACGAGGTAGTGCAACACGTCCCGGATGGAGATCGGGTCCACCGGGTTGTCCATCCAGGGCGGTATCGGCATGAGCGGAAACCGGTCGCCGACATAGCGCAGCATCTCGAACGACGTCGAACCGGCGCCCATGATCAGCGCCGCTCCGAGCCACACCACTTCCGGTCCGCCCTCGGTGGTGAGTGCTGCGGCCACCTCGGCTCTGCTGGTCAAATGCTCGGACAAATTGTCGTCATCGGGTACGAAGCCGCCCAGGTAGACGATGCGCTGCACCCCAGCGTCCTTGGCGGCGGCCGCGACGTTGGCAGCCGCGCTCTGGTCGGCGTCGCGGAAGCCGGGTTGACCGATGGCATGCACCAGGTAATAGATGACGTCGATTGGGCCGGCGACGGCCAGCGCCGCGCGCGTCGAGGCGGGCTCGGAGGCATCCAGAGCAACCGCTGTGATGTCGTCGACCCAGCCGAACTGGCCCAGGCGCGCCGGGTCACGGGTCGCGGCGAACACGTGGTGGCCGTCTGCAAGCAGTGCGGTAACCAGGCGCGATCCGATGTAGCCCGTGGCGCCGGTCACAAGAATCCGCACAACCCCCAACCTAGCGATGATGGCGGCGCCGGTGGGGTGGAAACGTGAGCCGAGTAGTCCGCCGGTGGCTGCCGCAATATTTGCGCGCCGCGGCGCCCCGCAGGTGCCGCAAATCCGGTGCAGGCAGTTTTGTAATGCAGTAAATGGCCGCGTCGAGTTGATTTGCGCAGGCTGTTGTGCCGTCAGATGCAGCCGAGTTCCGGTGCGGGACAACGACTTGACGGTCCTCGCAACGGTGCATGCGCGTGGACGAAAACTCGCTCCGGTCGATTAGACGGTGCTGCCCCATTACACACGTGTGCAATTTTTTGGCTGAACTGACAATGCGCCAGTAACGTAATGCGTACATGGATAATGACAGGATGCGCCCCGAGACCTCTGGGCTGCGCGTACCGACGGCCAGCACGTCGGCAGCCCCATCTCTCGCGGCAGTGGCAATCCAATTTCCGCCGCACTTCAACAGTCAGGACGACATATCCTCCGCAGTGACCGGCTTCGGCGGTGCTGAGTTCGCCCGGTTCACCGCCAGCAGCGGGGTCGCGTCGCGCCACCACGCGCTGCCACTGTCGCGCTACGCCGAACTGAGCGGCTTCACCGAGGCCAACGACGCCTTTCTCGAGGTCGCCTTGGATCTCGGCGAGCAGGCGCTGCTGTCGGCGTTCGACGCCGCCGAAGTCAAACCTTCCGAGGTCGATATCGTCTTGTCGACGACGGTGACCGGACTTGCGGTGCCCACCCTCGAGGCGCGATTGGCCACCCGGGTCGGCCTTCGCCCTGACGTCAAACGGCTGCCACTGTTCGGGCTGGGTTGTGTGGCCGGTGCCGCCGGGATCGCCCGGGTCTCCGACTATCTGCGCGCCTACCCCGATCAGGTGGCTGCGCTGCTGGCCGTCGAACTCTGCTCGCTGACCATCCAGCGAGATGACCATTCGATGGCCAACCTGGTCGCCTCCAGCCTCTTTGGCGACGCCGCAGGCGTCGTCATCGCCAAAGGATCCGATCGGCCGGCTGCCGGGCCGCGGGTACTGGCCACCCGCAGCCGCATCTACCCCGACACCGAGGACGTGATGGGCTGGAACATCGGCACCGAGGGGTTCAAGATCGTTCTGTCGGTCGAGGTTGCCACCGTCGCGGAGAAGTACCTGGGTGAAGACGTCCGCCAGTTCCTCAGCGACAACGGACTGACCACCTCCGACATCTCGACCTGGGTTTGTCACCCCGGCGGTCCGCGGGTGATCGATGCCGTGGAAAACGTCCTGGACCTGCCCGTCGATGCCCTCGATCACACCCGAAATTCGTTGCGCATCAACGGCAATCTCTCTTCGGTATCTGTGCTCGACGTGCTTCGGGCCAACATGGCCGATCCGCCGCCGCCGGGATCGCTGGGGCTGATGATCGCCATGGGCCCGGCCTTCTGCTCTGAACTCGTGCTGCTCGGCTGGTAGATCGTGTACTACCTGCTGATCCTGGCGATCGGCATCGAACGGCTGGTCGAGCTGGTCATCTCCAAGCGCAACGCGCGATGGGCTTTTGCCAACGGCGGTAAAGAGTTCGGCCGCAAGCACTATCCGGTCATGGTCACCGTCCATGCCGCGCTCCTGCTCGGCTGTGTTCTCGAGGTGTGGGCACTGCATCGGCCGTTCCTCGGCTGGCTCGGCTGGCCGATGCTGGCGGTGGTGGCGTCCAGCCAGCTCTTGCGGTGGTGGTGTGTCGCCACGCTGGGCCGTCACTGGAACACCTTGGTGATCGTCGTGCCGGAGGCGCCGTTGGTGCGACGAGGGCCCTACCGATGGCTGCACCATCCGAACTATGTGGCGGTGGTCGCCGAGGGCATGGCGCTGCCGTTGGTGCATTCGGCTTGGCTGACCGCGGCCGGATTCACACTCGCCAATGCGCTGCTGCTGAGTGTGCGAATCCGGGTGGAGAACCGGGCGCTGGGTTACGCCGCATGATTTACGACGCTGATGTGCTGATCGTCGGCGGCGGCCCGGCGGGTCTCGCTACGGCGTTACATGCTCGCAGACAAGGACTTTCGGTGGTGGTGGCTGAGCCACGAGCGGACCCGATAGACAAGGCCTGCGGTGAGGGTTTGATGCCCGGCGGTCTGGCCGAACTCACATCACTTGGCGTAGATCCCGCGGGTCTGCCGTTCCGCGGCATCGCGTATGTGAGCGAACACCGGCGGGCCGAGGCACGCTTTCGCGACGGTCCCGGCCGGGGCGTGCGGCGCACCACCCTCCATTCGGCGTTAATGGCCCGCGCCAAAGAGCAAGATACCGAATGGATTTCGACCCGGATCGACAACGTCGAGCAGGACGCCACCGGCGTGATCGCAGCCGGAGTGCGCGCAAAGTGGTTGGTGGCAGCCGACGGCCTGCATTCAGCGGTGCGCCGCGCCGTCGGAATCACGGCGGTTGCCGGTCGGCCGCGACGGTACGGCGTGCGCCGACACTACGCGGTGCCGGCATGGTCGGAATTCGTCGAGGTGTACTGGTCGCGGTGGGGCGAGGCGTACGTGACGCCGGTCGAGCCGGATCTGGTCGGTGTCGCGATCCTGTGTAACGGTCAACCGCAGCTGGAGTGGTTCCCCCGGCTGGCATGTCGACTACGCGGCGCTCAGCCCGGTCGAGCCCGCGGCTGCGGTCCGTTGCGCCAGGTGGTCTCTCGACGGGTCGCCGGCCGGGTGTTATTGGTAGGCGACGCAGCCGGTTACGAGGACGCCCTGACCGGTGAAGGCATCAGCCTGGCAGTCAAGCAGGCCGCCGCAGCGATCAGCGCCATTGTGGACGAGACGCCGTCGTCGTATGAACAGGCGTGGCGGCGGATCACCCGCGACTACCGCCTGCTCACCCGCACACTGGTATTGAGTACCGTCCCGCGCCCGGCCCGGCGTGCCATCGTCCCGGCTGCCAAAGCCCTGCCCGCCGTTTTCCGGCAGGCCGTGAACACGCTGGCGCAGTAGTTCGCGGTCCGTTAACGCGCCTTCCAGACCGGTGGGCGCTTCTGGGCGAATGCCAGCGGCCCTTCTTTGGCGTCTTCGGATTTCAGCAGCGTGCCGAATTCACGGGTGGTTCGGGCCCAGGCAGGTTCCTCCCCGGGTATGACACCGTCGTCGGCACCATAGGCGATCCGCTTGCTGGCCTGCACCGACAGCGGTGCGTTGACGGTAACCCGCTCAGCCAACGCCAGCGCGGCGTCCAGCACGGTGCCGTTCGGCACAACCTGGTTGATCAGGCCCCACTTGGCGGCCTCGGCCGCAGTGATCGGCTCACCGGTCAGCAGCATCTCGAGGCCGACTTTGCGGGGCAGCTGGTCGACGATCCGGAACACCCCGCCGGCGCCGGCGATCAGACCCACCTTCACCTCGGGCAGCCCGAACTGCGCGCGCTCCTCGGCGACCACCAAGTCGCTGGCCAGCGCCAGCTCGGTGCCACCCCCAAGTGCGGTGCCGTTGACCGCGGCGATCGTGGGCTTGTCGATGAAGTGGTGCACGTAGCCGGCGAATCCCCACTCGGCATGGTCGGGGTGGTACAGGTTCTCCCGGCGCGAGATCGCCTTGAGATCGGCTCCGGCGCAAAATGATTTGTCACCGGCGCCGGTGATGACGACCGCCCGCACCTCTGCATCGTTTTGGGCCTGCTCCAGCGCGTCGCCGACAGCAGTACTCACTGCCCCGTTAACGCAATTGCGGGCCTCAGGCCGGTTGATCGTGATGACCAATACATTGCCGCGGCGCTCGGACAGCGCAGCCGCATCCGTCACAGCAATTCCAGAATGGTGGCGTTGGCCTGTCCGCCGCCCTCGCACATTGTCTGGAGCCCGTAGCGAATTCCGTTGTCCCGCATGTGGTACAGCAGTGTCGTCATCAGCCGCGCCCCGGATCCGCCGAGCGGATGGCCGAGGGCGATCGCCCCACCCTTGGGATTGAGCTTCTTCTCGTCGGCGCCGATGTCTTTCAGCCAAGCCAACGGCACCGGCGCGAACGCCTCGTTGACCTCGTAGGCACCGATCTCGTCCAGGCTCAGCCCGGAGCGCTTCAGCGCCTTCTGGGTCGCCGGGATGGGCCCGGTCAGCATGATCACCGGGTTGGAGCCGGCCAGCGTCGCGGTGTGCACCTTGGCGATCGGCTTGAGCCCCAACGACTTCGCCTTCTCCGCCGACATGAACAGCAGCGCAGCCGAGCCGTCGGAGATCTGGCTGGAGTTACCGGCGTGGATCACGCCGTCCTCTTTGAAGGCCGGCTTGAGCTGGGCCATCTTCTCCATCGGTGTGCCGCGGCGGATGCCTTCGTCTTTGAGAATCGTGTTGCCGTCCTGGTCCTTGATGGCAACGATCTCATCGTCGAACGCCCCGGAATCTTGTGCCGCAGCGGCCTTTTCGTGAGAATCGAGGGAGAACTGGTCGAGCGTGGTGCGGTCGAATCCCCACTGCTCGGCGATCATCTCGGCGCCGATGCCCTGGTTCGGGACGGCGCCGTCGTAGCGGTCCAGGAAGTCCTGCGGGAACGGCCTGCCACCGCCGGCGAGCGACGAGCCCATCGGCACCCGCGACATCGATTCCACACCGCCGGCCACGACGACGTCGTAGTGACCGGCGACCACACCCGCGGCCGCGAAGTGCACCGACTGCTGGCTGGACCCACACTGGCGATCGACGGTGATACCCGGCACGCTCTCGGGCCAGCCGGCCGTCAGCAACGCGGTGCGACCGATGTCGAGGGCTTGCTCACCGGCCTGCATGACACATCCCCAGATCACGTCGTCGACGATCTCGGGGTCGACGCCGGCTTTGCCGACGAGCCCGTTGAGCACCTGGGCGGACAGGTCGGCGGGGTGCACCCCGGACAGACCACCGTTGCGTTTGCCGATCGGTGAGCGCACCGCTTCGACGATGACGGCTTCAGCCATGACGTTCTCCTTTGACTCGTGTGCCTCGATTCTTGACCACGGCGCCGGGCGGGTCGGGGGCGGGGTTGCCGGGTAGCGTCGGCGGCATGGCACGCATCGTCGTCATCGGCGGCCACGGCAAGGTCGCCTTGCATCTGGCCCGAATCCTGACCGAGCGCGGCGACGCGGTGACGTCGGTTTTCCGCAATCCCGACCACGCCGAGGAAGTTGCCCTTACCGGGGCCACACCCGTCGTCGCCGACATCGAGCAACTCGACACCGACGCCCTGGCCGACCTGGTGGCCGGACATGACGCGGTGGTCTTCACCGCCGGCGCCGGTGGCGGCAATCCGGCCCGCACCTACGCCGTCGATCGCGACGCGGCCGTCCGGGTCATCGACGCCGCCGCCAAGGCCGGAGTTCGGCGCTTCGTGATGGTCTCGTATTTCGGCGCCGGACCCGGCCACGGTGTGCCGCAAGACGATCCGTTCTTCCCCTATGCCGAGGCCAAGGCCGCCGCCGACACCCATCTGCGCAGCAGTGACCTCGACTGGACCATCCTGGGACCCGGTCGGCTCACGCTCGATCCCGCGACCGGGCGCATCGCCGTCGGTGCCGCGCCGCATGGCCGGGAAGTCACCCGCGAGGACGTCGCGCTGGTGGCGGCGGCCGTGCTGCACGACGACGCGACGATCGGGCGAACCATCGAGTTCAACAACGGCGACGTGCCCATCGCCGAAGCACTGGCCGCCGACTAGGCGATCGCAAGCGCGGCGAAGCCGGGCGCGGGGGGTCGCCGTCATCAGACCTAGTAGTCTCGATTACGCAACTGGTTTGCCGTCGCCGCAAGGTGTCGGCATCGAGCGAGGCATGTTGGCTATGCGTCGCGAGAGGGAACCCGGTGAGAATCCGGGACTGTCCCGCAGCGGTATGCAGGAACGACCGCCGTCTAGAAGCACTGGTCAACGACCGGGAAGCGACGGCCATTAGGAGCACCACGTGGTGCATGCCTGCGAGTCCGAAGACCTGCCAGCTGTGCCGGACGCGCCGCGTCCGGCGGTTCACCGCCTCGTGGGATGGGCGTTGGCCGTACCGGTTGCCGTGCCCACCGGGCGCAGTGCACCCGATCGGCTGTGCGTCCGCTGGCGGTGACCACCACGTCGAGTGAAGGACGAACACGTGACCGCTCAGCCGTTTACCGCCACCATCACCGGCTCCCCGCGCATCGGTCCGCGCCGCGAACTCAAACGCGCAACCGAAGGCTACTGGGCCGGCCGGACCAGTCGATCCGAGCTGGAGTCCGTCGCCGCCACCCTGCGCCGCGACACCTGGGCGGAATTGGCGGCCGCGGGGCTGGACTCCGTCCCGGTGAACACGTTCTCCTACTACGACCAGATGCTCGACACATCGGTACTGCTCGGCGCGCTGCCGGCCAGGGTCGCGGACGTGGCCGACGAGCTGGACCGTTACTTTGCGGCGGCCCGCGGCAACGACGACGTCGCGCCGCTGGAGATGACCAAGTGGTTCGACACCAACTACCACTACCTGGTTCCCGAGATTGCGCCCGGCACCCGCTTCGAGCTGCATCCTGACAAGGTGCTCGCCGAGCTGAAAGAGGCCCGCGACCAAGGGATTCCCGCGCGACCGGTAGTCATCGGCCCGATCACCTTCCTGCTGCTGAGCAAGCCGGTGGATGGTGCCGGTACACCGATCGAACGCCTCGACGAACTGATCCCGGTGTACACCGAGTTGCTGTCGCTGCTGGCCGACAACGGCGCGCAGTGGGTGCAGTTGGACGAGCCCGCGCTGGTGACCGATGTCGCCGCCGACGCGGCCGCGCTGGCCGAACGCGTCTACACCGCATTGGGCTCGGTGGGCAGGCGGCCGGCGATCCATGTCGCCACCTACTTCGGCGATCCCGGCGCCGCGCTGCCTGCACTGGCTCGCACGCCGGTCGAGGCGATCGGCGTGGACCTGGTCCGCGGCGCCAACGCGGAGCTGGCATCGATTCCCGAGCTGGCCGGCAAAACGCTGGTCGCCGGTATCGTCAACGGCCGCAACATCTGGCGCACCGACCTGGAGTCCGCGCTGAGCCGGCTGGCGACGCTGCTGGGGTCGGCGCAGGCAGTTGCGGTGTCGACGTCGTGCTCGACGTTGCATGTCCCCTACTCCCTGGCTTTGGAAGAGGGCGCCACCGATCTGGACGACAACCTGCGCAGCTGGCTGGCGTTCGGCACCGAAAAGGTGCACGAGGTCGTCACGCTCGCGCGTGCGCTGCGCGAGGGCCGCGACGCGGTGGCCGACGAGGTCGCGGCCTCCAATGCCGCAGTGGCGTCGCGCCGTTCGGATCCGCGGCTGCACAACGGCCAGATCCGCGAGCGCATCGACTCGATCGTCGCATCGGGTAACCAACGCGGACCCGCGGCCGATCGCCGCAGCAGCCAACAGGAGCGGCTCCAGCTGCCGCTGTTGCCGACGACGACGATCGGCTCCTACCCGCAGACCTCGGCGATCCGCAAGGCCCGGGCGGCGTTGCGGACCGGCGAGATCGACCAGAGCGAGTACGTCGCACGGATGAAGTCCGAGATCGCCGACGTGATTGCCCTGCAGGAGCAACTCGGACTCGACGTGCTGGTGCACGGCGAGCCGGAACGCAACGACATGGTGCAGTACTTCGCCGAACAACTCGACGGATTCTTCGCCACCCAGAACGGCTGGGTGCAGTCCTACGGCAGCCGCTGCGTGCGCCCGCCGATCCTCTACGGCGACGTGGCGCGGCCGCATCCGATGACGGTCGACTGGATCACCTACGCGCAGTCGCTGACCGAGAAGCCGGTCAAGGGCATGCTGACCGGCCCGGTGACGATCCTGGCGTGGTCGTTCGTCCGCGACGACCAACCGCTGGCCGACACCGCCGAACAGGTTGCGCTGGCGATCCGCGACGAGACGATGGATCTGCAGTCGGCGGGCATCGGGGTCATCCAGGTCGACGAGCCCGCGCTGCGGGAGTTGTTGCCGCTGCGGCGTGCTGATCAGGACGCCTACCTGGCTTGGGCGGTCGGCGCATTCCGGTTGGCGACGTCCGGCGTCGCCGACTCGACGCAGATCCACACCCACCTGTGCTATTCGGAGTTCGGCGAAGTGATCGGCGCGATCGCCGACCTCGACGCCGACGTGACGTCCATCGAGGCGGCCCGCTCACACATGGAGGTGCTCGACGACCTCAACGCGGTCGGTTTCGCCAACAGCGTGGGCCCAGGCGTCTACGACATCCACTCGCCGCGGGTGCCGGCCGAGTCGGAGATCGCGACATCACTGCAAGCAGCGCTGAAAGCCGTTCCCGCGGAGCGGCTGTGGGTCAATCCCGACTGCGGACTGAAGACGCGCAGTATCGACGAGGTGAAGGCGTCGCTGCAGCACATGGTGAGCGCGGCGACGAAGGTGCGCGAAGGCTAATCGGGCGCCGCTGCCCGGCTTTCATACACCTGCACCGGGATGTCGTCATCCCACGGCTGGCGGGTCACCATATCGGCGACGCACACGTAGCCGCGCTCGAACTCGCCGGTGGCGGCGTCGACCAGCCGATACTGCTGGGTCTGGCGGTGGATCGGCTGGGCGTCGAGCATCACGATGCGCACCTCGCCGGGTTCGAAGTGGCAACGCTTGTGCAGCGCGGCGACCAGCTGCTCGTTGCTGAAGTGCCCGTCGCCGAAGTTCCAGCCGATGGCGGTGCTGGTGATCCGCTCACCGTCGGTGAGGACATAGTCGTCCTCGTTCTGGCCGGCCATGGCGCGGTGCGCCAAGGTGAACAAGGCCCGGCCGTGGGTGTTGAACGCGCGGAACGCATATCCCATGTACATCGGGATCTGAGCGGCTTCCTTGCTGCCGTAGAACTTCTCCAGTTGAGCGGCGGGCATGCTGGCGATCGCCACGATGCCCTTGCCGATCTTCTCGTCGGCGGAGGGCTTGACGCACCACAGCGTGGTGTCCCAGTTGCCCGCGTAGTAGCGCATGCCCGGCAGGAAGGACACCTTGCGCGGAAACAGGTTTCCGAGCACCACCGTCCCCGCGACGACGGCGAACAGCAGTATCGGCAGCGGCGTCGTCAAGTCACCGAGCCCGACGGAGGGGTGGCCGACGAACAGCGCCAGCACGCAAAACATCATGAAGACGTTCCACTCCAACGGCACGCCCATCGGAATCGCCGACAGGATGCCCCAGTGGAAGCACAGCATGACGAACGCGGCGATTGCCGTGAGCCAGCCGCCGTCGCTGAAGAACAGCACCAGCGGCACCAGTCCCTCGATCACCGTGGAAAAATGCGCGAGCCAACGTGACCGCCGGCCCGGGCGCAAATCGTCCGGGAAGTGCTCGAAGAACTTCCGTTTCATCGACCGCGAGCGAAACAGCGGGTTGTTACTCATCATCGTCGAGATGACGAACGGGAAGTGCTTGTTGAGTTTCGACGTCGCGGCACCCAGCCAGATGACCAGGCACACCAGTTTGGCGCCCAGGATCATGTCCACGCTGAAGCCGGTGAACAAGAAAGCGACGGTGAACGAGGCATACACCTCGCCGCGGGCGGCCAGGAAGATGACTTTGTCGCGCAACCCCAGCACCGCCAGCACGCCCAGCACCGCCCAGATCTGCCATAGCGGTAACACCCCCACCGTCGTCCCCAACGCCGGGGCGGGGCCGGTGCCGTCGGAGAACAGTGCGATGACGAGGAGCACGAGCAGGGCCCCGTAGAGCAGTGCGTCGAACGGGGTGCGCCGGTCCCCTCTGGTCAGCGGTATGCGATCCGGCCACGGTGGCAGCCGGATGGTGCCCGGCCGCAGCCAATACAGGATCGAGCCCAACGGCGGAAAGAACCGGTTGTTCAGCGGCCCGAACCCGCAGCCCAGGCCGACCACCTCGAACAGCATGGTGTACAGCACGACCTTCTCGAACACGATCGGCTCGGCATACCAGTGCGCGACGTTGGTGAACCCGTCGATGCCCGTGGTGGTCAACGCGATCAGCCAGGCCGCCAGGATGTAGAGGCCGATCTTGACGACGTAGAACAGGTGCAACAGCGCCGGAGTGCCGAAGCCGACCTCAGCCCAATGCCGGGCCATCGGGATGATCTTCTCAGCGCGGGTGCCCTTGCTCCACTCCTCGAAGTCGATTTGGGGGGTGTCCTGTTTGAGAAATCCCATGGCGCCTAAGACTAGAACGTGTTCTAGACCGATGGGTCCGGTTCTTGACTACTACTGTCCGTAGTAGTAGAACGGAGGGTGAGCAGGCCGACGGACGGTGATCGTGATGGTCGAACAGATCCAGCAGCAACGAGACGACGCGGTTCGGTACCTGCCTTGCGCCGCACTCGCATTCGCGCTCGGCTTTTCGATACACGGCGTCGACCATCTGCTTCGCGGCATGTCCGCTTCACCCCCGTTCATCATGGCCGCCGGCATGGTGCAGGGGCTGTTCGTCGTGCTGGCAATCGCGATGGTGGCGATGAATCGCCCTCGTGCACCGCTGGCCGCGATCGCGGTCGGGTTCGGAAGCGCAGTGGGGTTCACCTATGCGCATGTGTTGCCGACCTTTCTGCCGGGTTATCAGGACAGCTTCATCTCGGCGCCGCACCTCAACGTAACGTGGTTCTCGTGGTTGTCTGCTCTGGCCGAAATCGGCACGGGCATCGTCTTCGGGATCGTCGGCGTGCAGGAGGTGAACAATGCCAGGAACCCTGTTCTTCGACGGCAAATGCGGAATGTGCACCAGAGCGGTGGAGTCGATCCTGAAGCTCAATCGGACCGGAGGCCTGCGGACCGAACCACTGCAGGGCCCGGGAGTCGCTGAGCGACTGGGCGTTCCGCCATCGCAGCTGCTGGATTCGGCCCGGTGGCAAGGCGAGTCGGGAACGGTTTACTCCGGCGCGGAGGCGATGAACGCGGCGGTGTCGACGGGGCTTGGCAGCAGGCTGCCGCTACTGCTCTACCGCCTGCCCGGTATTCGCCACCTCGAAGACGCGATCTACCGGTGGGTCGTTGCGCACCGCTATCGATTCCCCGGCACAACACCGCATTGCGAATCACATCCCGCCAGTTGCTGATGCCCGCCGGCCAGCGCACGCTGCGGACGGCCGGAGTACTCGCTGAGCGGACGGATCAGCGCATTGGAACCGGCTTGCTCGATGATGTGGGCCGTCCAGCCGGTGATCCGGCTCATCACGAACAGCGGTGTGAACATCGGGATGTCGAAGCCCATCAGGTAGTACGCCGGACCGGTCGGGAAGTCGAGATTGGGCTTGATTCCGCTTGCGCTGAACATCTCGCTTTCCAGAATGCTGTAGATGTCCAGCCAGCGCTGTCCGCCACTGACCGCGGCGACCCGAGCCAGCGCGTCTTTCATTGTCGGCACCCGGGAATCGCCGCTCTTGTAGACGCGATGACCGAATCCCATGATCTTCTCTTTGCGGGAAAGCTTGCCGTGCAACCATGGTATTGCGTTGCCGGCGCAGCCGATTTCGAGCATGTCGTGCATGACGGCTTCGTTGGCGCCGCCGTGCAGTCGGCCTTTGAGCGCCCCGATCGCCGCGGTGACCGCGCTATAGATGTCGGACTGGGTCGAGGTGACCACCCGGGCGGCGAACGTCGAGGCGTTGAAGCCGTGCTCGGCGTAAAGGATCATCGACTGTTCGAACGCGGCAACGGCCACGGGTTCTAAGGGGGCCGGCGCCTCGCCGAAGCACATCCGCAGAAAGTTCTCCGCATACCCGAGCTGACTGTGTGGTGCGATCGGCGCCAGGCCACGCCGGCGACGCATGTCGGCGGCCACGATCGTCGGCAATACCGCGAACATCCGCAGCGCCTTGGCGTAGTTCGCCGATTCAGCGCTGTCGTCCTCGTCGGGGTCCTCGGCGCCCAGATAACTGATCGTGGTGCGTACCACGTCCATCGGATGGCAGTTGTCCGGCAACTTGGCCAACAGCGACAGCATCGAGCGGTTCAGCCGGCGGCCCGCGCGTTCGCGTTGGCAGAACAACGCCAACTCGGCGTCGGTCGGCAGTTCGCCGTGCCACAGCAGGTAGGCGACCTGCTCGAAACTGCAGTGCGCGGACAGGTCCTGCACCGGATAGCCCCGGTAAGTCAGCGAGTTGGTCTCCGGCACTACTTTGGAGATCGCCGTGGTGTCGACAATGACGCCGGCCAGTCCCTTGTGAATCATCGATTGCCTCCCGCGATGTCGGTATCGAACTGGGTGTAGTCGGCGTAGCGCAGCAACTCATAAAGCCTGCTGCGGTGCTGCATGTGCTCGAGCAGTCCGGATTGGGTTCCGGTGGAGTCGATTTCGCGCAGTCCCTGCTCGACTGCGAACATCGCCAGCCGCAGCGTTGTGACCGGGTAGAGGACGACGTTGTAGCCGATGTCGGAAAGCTGCCGCACGCTCAGCAGCGGCGACTTGCCGAACTCGGTCATGTTGGCCAGCAACGGCACGTCCAGCGCGGTGCGGAACCGTTCGAACTCCGCCGTCGCTGTCAACGCCTCGGTGAAGATCAGATCGGCCCCGGCGTCGGCGTAGGCACGGGCGCGCTCGATCGCGGCGGGAACGCCCTCGACACCCGCGGCGTCGGTGCGAGCGCAGACGACGAAGTTCGGGTCACGCCGAGCCGCTACCGCCGCGCGGATCCGCTGGACCATCTCAACAGTGGGTACGACGTCCTTGCCGTCCAGGTGCCCGCAGCGCTTGGGGTTCACTTGGTCCTCGAGATGGCAGCCGGCCAGCCCGGCGTCTTCCAGCATCGTGACGGTACGCGCGGCATTGAGAGGTTCGCCGAATCCCGTGTCGGCATCGATCAGCGTGGGCAGGTCGGTGGCCGCGGCGATCTGCGCTCCGCGAGCGGCCACCTCCGACAAGGTCGTCAGACCGATGTCCGGCAGTCCCAGGTCGGCCGACAGCGCGGCGCCGGACACGTACACGCCGTCAAAACCGATCTCGGCGATCAGTTTGGCCACCAACGGCGAGAAGGCACCTGGAAAGCGTTGCAACCTACCGGAATTCAATCCTGCCCGGAAGGTCATCCGCTTGGCGGCGGCGCTG
Source organism: Mycobacterium sp. NGS62 (assembly GCF_059812285.1). Lineage (NCBI taxonomy): Bacteria > Bacillati > Actinomycetota > Actinomycetes > Mycobacteriales > Mycobacteriaceae > Mycobacterium > Mycobacterium sp. NGS62. Next base: position 147,570 of record NZ_JCALCK010000003.1, read on the forward strand.
GAGGCCGCACCCATCAACCCGTTCACCGGAAGATTCCCGACGACACTGTTGGCGCCTTGTCCAGCACCTGCGGATCCACCAGTACGTTCAATGCTCCCAGCGTGCCGGTTTTCATCTCGGCGAGGCCGTCGACCGTCGACAAGAACCGTTGCTGTTCAGCCGGTTTGACCACGCCTTCCGCGAGCCGGCGGAATTTAGCGACGTACTCGTCTCGCCCGAACGGCCGCGCACCCAGCGGATGCGCATCGGCAACCGCCAGCTCGTCGCTGATCACCTCACCGCTTTTCAGCGTGACTTCGGCTCGCGCCCCGAACGCCTTCTCGGCAGGGTCGGTCGAGTGGTAGCGGCGGGTCCACTCAGGATCTTCGACGGTGGAAACCTTGCGCCACAGCTCGATGGTGTCGGGCCGGTGGGCCCGCTCGGGTGTGTAGGACTGTTCGTGGTCCCAGCTGCCGTCCTGGAGCGCCACCGCGAAGATGTAGGGCAGCGAGTGATCGAGCGTTTCCCGCGATGCGTCCGGGTCGAACTTCTGCGGGTCGCCGGATCCCGTGCCGATCACAACGTGAGTGTGGTGACTGGTGTGCAGCACGACCGATGCCACCTGGCTGAGATCACCAATGCGGTCGCGCAGCCGCCGGGCCAGGTCGATCGGCGCCTGGCTCTGATACTCGGCAGAGTGCTCCTTGGTGAAGCTGTCCAGAATCGCGCGCTTGGGTTCCCCGGGCGCGGGCAGTGGAACTTGATAGGTGTGCTCGGGACCCGAAAGTAGCCAAGCGATGACGCCGTCTTCACCCTCCCAGATCGGGGCCGGCGAACCCTCGCCCCGCATCGCCCGGTCGACGGCCTCGATCGCCACCTTGCCGGCGTGCGCCGGCGCGAACGCCTTCCAGCTGGAGATCGATCCCTTGCGGGACTGCCGGGTCGCCGTGGTCAGGTGCAGCGCTTGGCCGATCGCTTGGTAGATGGTGTCGACGTCGAGCCGCAACATAGTGCCGAGGCCGGCGGCCACCGACGGGCCCAGGTGCGCGACATGGTCAATCTTGTGCTCGTGCAGGCAGATTCCGCGGACCAAATCGACCTGGATCTCGTAGGCGGTGGCCAGGCCGCGAATCAAATCGGCTCCGCGCACCCCAAGTTGCTGGGCGACCGCCACTAGCGGTGGGATGTTGTCACCGGGATGGGAGTACTCGGCGGCCAGGAACGTGTCGTGGAAATCGAGTTCGCGCACCGCGACACCATTGGCCCAGGCCGCCCACTCCGCCGAATACGTTCCCTCCACACCGAAAACCGCGGCGCCGGGTCGGGCCCGGTGTGCCACCGCCTGCAGCCGAGCCACCGTGACCGGTCGCCGCACCACCGAGGCGGCGCTGACCGCCGCGTCGTCGATGATCCGGTTGAGCACCATCGCCTCGGTCTGCGGATCGACGCCGACGGGATCGGCGGCCACCTCGGCGATCTTGTACGCCAGGTGGTCGCGCTGCGGAAACTTGTCGGCACTGCGCCGCGTCCGGACCGGATGAATGTCCATGATCCGCACACTATGCAACGCCAGCCGAGAGCGAAAGACCCTGTACATGCATAATTTTGCAACCCGTACCGGTGCCAATTGCGAACATTGCGAATAGACCCGGGAGTACGGTGTCAACGTGGCGAAGATGTTTTCCGGCCCCCGGCTGCGGCGGTTGCGTGAAGACCGAGGGCTCACGCAAGCGGCGTTGGCCCGCACCCTGGATCTGTCCACCAGCTACGTCAACCAGTTGGAGAACGACCAGCGGCCGATCACGGTGCCGGTGCTGCTCGCGCTCACCGAGCGCTTCGACCTGCCGACGAACTATTTCTCCCCCGACTCCGACGCGCGGCTGGTTGCCGACCTTTCCGACGTTTTCACGGCGACTACCGCCGAACACGTCAGCCGGGCGCAGGTCGAGGAACTGGTCTCGCGAATGCCCGAAGTCGGCCGCAGTCTGGTGGCCGTGCACCGTCGTTTGCGCGACGCCACCGACGAAGTGGAGGCCTATCGCTCCCGCGCGACCACCGAGACGTCACTGCCGCCCGAGCGGCCGATGCCGTTCGAGGAGGTGCGTGATTTCTTCTACGACCGCAACAATTACATCGGTAATCTCGACGTCGCGGCCGAACGGCTCTTCGCCGAGAACCAGATGCGCGTCGGAGGGCTGGACATTCAGCTGCCGATGCTGATGGCCGACCAGTTCGGCATCACCGTTGTCGTCGATGCTGATCTGCCCGAAACCACCAAGCGCTCCTTCGATCCGGCCACCCGGGTGCTTCGGGTCGCCCAGTGGCTGATGCCAGGCCAGCGTGCGTTCCAAATCGCCACCCAGCTGGCGCTGGTCAGCCAGTCGGAGCTGATCTCGAGCATCCTGGCCACCGACGACCAACTCAGCGTCGAGGCGCGTGGCGTCGCCCGGATAGGACTGGCCAATTACTTCGCGGGCGCGTTTCTACTGCCGTATCGTGAATTTCAACGGGCCGCCGACGAACTGCGTTATGACATCGACTTGTTGGGCCGCCGCTTCGAGGTGGGCTTCGAGACCGTCTGCCATCGACTCTCGACGTTGCAGCGCCCGGCGTCGCGCGGGGTACCGTTCATCTTCGTGCGCACCGACAAGGCCGGCAACATCTCGAAACGCCAGTCGGCCACCGCTTTTCACTTCAGCCGAGTCGGCGGCAGCTGCCCGCTGTGGGTGGTGCACGACGCGTTCGCCCAGCCGGGCCGGATCGTCACCCAAGTGGCGCAGATGCCCGATGGCCGCTCGTATTTCTGGATCGCCAAGACCACCGCCCCGGAAGGCCGCGGTTATCTCGGCCAGCACACCAGTTTCGCGATCGGATTGGGCTGCGACCTGGGCCATGCCGACAAGCTGGTCTACTCCACCGGCGTCGCTCTCGACGACCCGGGCACCGCGGTACCCATCGGGGCAGGCTGCAAGATCTGCAATCGCGCCGCATGCGCGCAGCGCGCGTTTCCCTATCTCGGTGGCCACGTTGCGGTCGACGAGAACACCGGCAGCAGCCTGCCTTATTCGCCGAGTGTTTGACCACTTTTCGCTCCGGCGGGACCCCCACCGGTGTAGCTTGCTGCTGGTGCCGGATGTCGACTATTGCGTCGTAGGTGCGGGATTCGCCGGTTTGACGGCCGCGCTGCGGCTGACACAGGCCGGACGCTCGGTGGCGGTGCTGGAGGCTCGCGACCGGGTCGGCGGACGCACCTACACCGAGGACCTTCCGGACGGGACGTGGATCGATCGCGGCGGCGCCTGGATCGGGCCCGGCCAGACTCGAATCTATGCGCTGATGAACGAATTCGGCGTTCCGGAATACAAGCAGTACGTCGACGGCGAGTCGATGATGATCATTGACGGCAAGCAACATCGCTACGCCGGCACGATCCCTTGGACGGTGAGCCCGTGGGCCACCACCAACCTCGGGGTCGGGTTGCTCAAAGTACGCCAGATGTGCAGATCGATTCCGCTGCAAGCTCCCTGGGAGGCCAGGAAGGCCGCCGAGTGGGATCAGATCAGTCTGGCCGCATGGCTCGACAAGAACCTGTGGTCGGCGCAGGCCCGCGACATGCTGGACATGGCGCTGGCCGGCCCCTACACCTCGGCCGCATCGGAGGTGTCGATGCTGTGGATGCTGTACCAGATGGCCTCGGGCGGTGGGCCGGACTTTGTCGTCTCCAACAAGAATGGCTCCCAGGATGCCCGACCAGTCGGTGGGATGGGCGCCGTCTACCGCCCAGTGGCCGCCGAACTCGGCGATGCGCTGCGCTGCTCGCAGCCGGTACGGCGGATCACGCAGGACGCCGATGGGGTGATCGTGGGATCCGATGACCTGCGCGTCCGCGCGCGGCGGGTGATCGTGACCGTTCCGCTGGCCATCGCAAGCCAGATCGTCTACGAGCCGATGCTGCCGATGGAACGATCCTTTCTTCACCAGCGGATGCCCGGCGGCGCAATCGTCAAGATTTCGGTCAGCTACGACGAGCCGTTTTGGCGCGCCGAGGGCCTCACCGGCCAATCCGCGGCGCCCGGCTCGCTGGCCACGTTGACCATCGACGCCTGCACCGATACCGGGACGCCAGGGGTCATGTGCGTCATCACCGAGGGCCGTGCCGCGCGTCAGCTGACCCGGCTCGACGAGGCGGCGCGCAAAACGGCCGTCGTGCGTGAGCTCGTCGACCGGTTCGGCCCCAAGGCGGGCTCACCCGTCGGCTACCACGAGCAGAACTGGACCCTCGAGCGCTATTCCGGCGGCGGCATGATCAGCCACGCACCTACCGGCGTATTGACCGAATTCGGTCCCGCCCTGCGCGAGCCCTGCGGCCGCATCCATTGGGCCGGCACGGAGAGCTCCGCCGTCATGTGCGGGTGGGTTGACGGGGCCGTTCGGTCCGGTGAGCGCGCCGCGAGCGAAGTGCTGGCACTCGAGGCGACAGCCGCTACTGCTCCTGCTTGACCGGCCGCCGGTAAAAGATCAACAGCTGGCCGATGGCCCCGCCCAGTCCCAGCAGCACCGAGATCAGCAGGCCGGTCCAGCCGCCGAATGAGTTCCCGAGGAGCAGCCAATCCAGGCTGTACTGGCCGGGGCCCACGGTGGCCACCGTGACGGCGCCGACCGCGAGCACCATGACGTACTCCCAGCCTTCGTTGATGATGAAGAACCCGTGCGGCCGGTGTACCGTCCAGGCGGCGACGAACATCAGCGCCACAAAGCCGGCGGCAGGGATGGGAGTGAGCAACCCGGCGGCGAGTCCCAGGCCGGCGGCCATCTCGGTGCTGGCCGCGACCAGGGCCTGGAATCTGCCGGCCTTCATGCCGATGCTCGAGAACCAGCGCGCGGTTCCCGGGATGCGGCCGCCGCCGAAGAACTTGTTGTAACCATGGGCGGCCAGCGTCAGCCCCAGCACCAGCCGCAGAATCAGTAAACCGACATCATAGGCAGTCATAGACGCCAACCTAGATCATCGGGTAGGCAGAAGTATCCTGCCACCCGCCAACAACGCAAGGAGCTGACATCAAGATCGCGATCATTGGCGCCGGCAACGTCGGGCGCGCCCTGGGCACGGCGTGGCGGAACCGCGGCCACGACGTCACATTCGGAGTGCGCGACCCCGACGATCCCAAGTACGAGTCGCTCGGTGCGATCTCGGCCAACGAATCCGCTGTAGCCGCAGCCGATGTCGTGGTGCTGTGCACGCCATGGCAGGGCACTCAGCTGGCCGTACAGAGCTGCGGCGACTTGGGCGGCAAAGTCCTCATAGATTGCACCAACCCGCTCAGCCCCGACTTCACCGCGCTCGAGGTCGGCCTCACCAGCTCCGGCGCCGAACAGGTCGCATTCTGGGCGCCCGGCGCTCGGGTCTGCAAAGCGATGAATCAGATCGGCGCGGCACTGATGGACGGGCCGCAACTTTCCGGTCAACCGGTGATGTTCATTTGCGGCGACGAGGACCAGGCCAAGTCGATGGCCGCCGGGCTGGTCGTCGAGCTGGGCTTTGAGGCCGTGGACGCCGGAGACTTGCGGGTGGCGCGGCTGCTGGAGCCCTACGCGCTGCTGTGGATTCACTTGGCACTGCGCCGGGGATTCGGCGCCAACTTCGGCTTCGGTCTGCTGCGCGGCCAGTCCTGACGATGTCAGGCAAAGCGGTACTGTCCCTCGACGGCGACGGGAATCACCCGCCCGAACTCTTGGGCCACAAGGGGTTCGGCATCAACACCATGCGCCGGCACGATTTGCCGGTGCCGCCGGCGTTCTGCATCACCACCGAGGTGGGCGCCCGGTACCTGGCGGCGCCCGAGTCGACGATGGCCGCGATGTGGGACAACGTGCTCGCGGAGCTGCGCGAGTTGGAGGCCGCAACGTCGCGCACCTTCGGACGGGGACCGCGTCCGCTGCTGGTCAGCGTGCGTTCCGGTGCGGCTCTGTCGATGCCGGGAATGATGGACACGGTGCTGGATGTGGGCATGTGCGACGCCACCGAAGAGGCGCTGGCCCAGTGGGGTGGAGCGGCTTTCGCCCGTGATACGCGGCTCCGGTTCACCCGCTGGTATCAGCGCATCGTCGCCGATGCGGTGCCCGAAGACCCGTACTCGCAGTTGCGTGCGGCGATCGAGGCGGTGTTTGCGTCGTGGAACTCACCGCGCGCCGTGGCCTACCGTGCTCACCACGGCTTGGACAACCAGGGCGGCACCGCGGCGGTTGTGCAGGCGATGGTGTTCGGCAACCTCGACACTAATTCCGGTGCCGGCGTGATGTTTTCGCGCAACCCGACGACTGGTGCCGACGAGGAGTTCGGTGAGTGGCTGGTCGGCGGCCAAGGCGACGATGTGGTGTCAGGAACCGTCGACGTCCACCCGATCACCGAACTGCGCGAGCAGCAACCGGACATCTATGCCGAGTTGACCGCTGCTGCCGGCACGCTGGAGCGGCTCACTGCCGACGTCCAGGAGATCGAATTCACCGTCGAGAGCGGCAGACTGTGGCTGCTGCAGACCCGGGCCGCCAAGCGATCGGCACAGGCCGCGGTGCGGCTGGCACTGCGCCTGCGGGCCGACGGCCTGATCGACGACGCTGAGACCCTGCGCCGCGTCACCCCGGCTCACGTCGAGGCGCTGCTCCGACCGGCACTGCAGCCCGAAACCCGCTTGGCTGCACCACTTTTAGCCAAGGGATTGCCCGCCTGCCCGGGAGTGGCAGCCGGTCGGGCCTATACCGACGTCGACGAGGCGGTAGATGCCGCCGAGCGAGGCGAAGACGTCATCCTGGTGCGCAGCCACACCAGTCCCGATGATGTGCACGGCATACTGGTCGCTCGCGGGGTCGTCACCGAAACCGGCGGGGCTACCAGCCACGCAGCAGTGGTCAGCCGCGAACTCGGTCGGGTCGCCGTGGTCGGCTGTGGCGACGGAATCTCCGATTCGTTGGCGGGCAAATTGATCACCGTCGACGGCACTGAGGGCGAAGTGCGCGACGGCACCCTCGAACTCGCGGTGTGGTCGGAGAACGACACGCCGGAGCTGCGCGAGTTGTCCGAGATCGCACGGCGTTTCACTTCCCTGCGCGGGCCTGCCGGCGGCGAGAGCCCACTGATCACGATGCTGACCGAGCTGCGACGCAGCGACGGCGGTCAGACATGAGCGAATTGGCTGTGCTGCAAGCGGTTCGCCTAAAAGGCCGGATAAGCCCCGCCGACCTGGGCGCAACATTGAGTGCAGATCCAGCCGAACTCGCCGATACCGTCGAGCGACTGACCCAATCCGGCCTGCTGATCGCCGGGACGACTTTGCGGATCAGCACCGACGGACGCGCAAGGCTTAGCGAACTGTTGGCCGAGGAGCGTGCCGGTATCGATGCTGCCGCGCTGGCGGCTGCCTACGACGAATTCCGGGCGGTCAACACCGAATTCAAGGCGTTGGTCACCGATTGGCAAGTCAGAGCCGGAGAACCAAATACTCACGACGATGCCACCTATGACGCGGCGATCGTGGCCCGCCTGGATCGTGTGCATCAACAGGTGCTGCCAGTCATTGCCGCGGCCGGCGCACAGCTGCCGCGACTGAGCAGCTATTCGGCCAAGCTGCAGGCGGCGCTGGACAAAGTCCAGGCCGGGGAGAACATCTGGCTTTCTCGACCGCTCATCGACTCCTACCACACCGTGTGGTTCGAGCTGCACGAGGAGCTGATCGTCGCGGCCGGTCGAACCCGCGAGGCGGAGGCTAAATCCGGTGAGGCCCAGTGAGTTACAACGCGGCATCCAATCGCTGCAGATAGGCATCGATGTCGGCGAGCGCCGATTCTGCCGCGTGGACGCTGATCGCGATGGTATCGCCGATACCGTGCACACCGTGGGTGAGACCCATCGCCGGTGACAGCGCCGGGTATCCGGCAGTCAACAACACGGGTGCACCTCCCAAGCGCAGGTCAGCATGTCCACGGTAGACGCTGGACACCACGGTGTTCCCGGATACTTCGGTGGGCCGCGCATCGGCGTCGAACTGGGCGACGCCCCAACGCAACAGCGGTGCGGGAACCGCCGCGAATGCCCGGTCGGCGGCGCGTGCCGCCGGATGCTCGGCACGACGGCGGGCATCGGCCAACTCGGCAACGATCCGCTCTGCTCGAGCCTCGCGGGGCAGTCCCGGGTACAGCCCGACCGCGACGTTTCGGAAATGGTTATGCGCCTGTCGCGCACCGGGCTTGGCCATCGGCACCTCGGCACCCAACGCGTCGGCTGCCGTGCCCAGATGTTCGGACAGCGCCGTGGACACGGCGGCCAACACCGCGACGGTGACCGTGGGGCCGGGCAATTGGGAACGGTCGCGCACCAGTGTTCGTACCGTGCGGGATCCCGTCGGGTGGGCGTTGGTGCTCAGCACCGGCCGAGATCCGACCGGCGGCTCAAATAGTCCGGCCTGCCTGTCCTGGGTCAGCTTGCGGTGGGCACGGGCCGCCACCACGGCACGCCACGGCAGGAAACCCGGCGAGGACGCGGCGACGTCGGGCACAGCGGCGTGGCGACCGAACAGCCAGCCGGCCAGCGCCGCGGTGCGGCCACCGTCGGCCAGCGCATGTGCGACCTGCAGGACCGCGACGGCGCCCGGGCCGGTGCTGCCGGGGATGTCGTGCACCGGCGTGAAAAGGTGTAGCCGCCAGGGTGTTCGGCGAGCATCCAGCTGGTCGTCGGCGAGCCGTACCACCGCGTCCAGACAGCCGCGCCAGCTGTTGTCGTGCAGTTTGTGGCAGAGCGTGTGGGCTGGCTCGACGGCCATCGGCACCCACTGCGGGTAGGTGAGCGCGGATCCGTCCTCGACGCGCATCGCCAAGGCCGGACAGGCCTGGGCGCGATGGCGCAGTTCGTCGGCGAGGCGCTCGACATCAGCGGGTTGGCCGTCGAATGCGTAGAGCAGAAACTGGTCGTTGGGAATCTTGGCCGACATCCAGTAGAACTGCGCGTCGACTGCCGCCATCCGGGTCGACATGAGTACAACACTAGGGCTGTGTGGTTTATCCACAGTTCGCGCCTGGTCCACAGGTCGCGCTTTTGGCGCTAGCGCCGCGTCGTACCCCGTCGATAGAATTCGAACATGCGTTCGGATAGCCGGGAAGAGATCGATGAGGTCTTCGACGGGCTGGCGACATACCTCAAACGGGCCTTGGACCTGTGCTTTGACGGCCTGACCGCGCCCGAGCGGCTGACCATGCTGCAGCGGTGTGAGATGCTGCGCCGCCAACTGCCCGCCGTCGAGCATCCGCTGATCAACCAGCTCAGCGAGCAGGCCGACGAAGCCGAACTGGGCGGCAAGCTGGGGTTTGCGCTAGCCGAACGGTTGGGCATCACCCGCGCCGACGCCGCCCGGCGCATCGGTGAGGCCGCCGACCTCGGACCACGCCGCGCGCTCACCGGCGAACCGCTCGAGCCACTGCTGCCCGCCACCGCCGCCGCCCAGCGCAGCGGGGCCATCGGGGCCGGCCATGTGGCGGTGATCCGCAGCTTTTATCACCGGCTGCCCGACGCGGTGGACGTGGAAACCCGCCAGCGCGCCGAAGCCCACCTAGCCCAGCTGGCCGGCGAACATCGCCCCGACGACTTGCACAAGCTCGCCGACCGACTCACCGACTGCCTCAACCCCGACGGCGATTTTTCCGACAACGATCGCGCCCGGCGGCGCAGCCTGATCCTGGGCAAACAAGACCTCGACGGCATGTCGAAGATCAGCGGGCTACTGACGCCGGAGGCCCGCGCCACCCTGGATGCCGTGCTGGCCAAACTGGCCGCCCCGGGCATGTGCAACCCGGAGGATTCCACGCCGTGCCTCGGCGGCACACCGTCGCAGGAAGCCATCCAGGGCGACACCCGCACTACTGGCCAACGCAACCACGACGCGCTCAATGCTGCCGGGCGCGCGCTGTTGGCTTCCGGAAAGCTGGGCCAACACAACGGGCTACCGGCCACCATCATCGTGTCCACCACCCTGGCCGAACTCGAAGCCGGCGCCGGCAAAGCCCTCACCGGCGGCGGCACCCTGCTGCCGATGAGTGATGTGATTCGGCTGGCATCGCATGCGCACCACTACCTGTCGATTTTCGACAACGGCAAGGCGATCGGGCTCTACCACGCCAAGCGGTTGGCCTCACCCGGTCAGCGCATCGTGCTCTACGCGAAAGACCGCGGCTGTACGTTCCCCAACTGCGATGTGCCCGGCTACCTCACCGAAGTCCATCACGTCACCGACTTCGCTCGGTGCCGGGAAACCGACATCGACGATCTCACCCTGGCCTGCGGGCCGCACCACAAACTGGTCACCTCCGGCGGCTGGAAAACCCGCACACTCAAAAACGGCGACACCGAATGGATCCCGCCGCCCCACCTCGACCACGGCCAACCCAGGACCAACAACTACCACCACCCCGAACGGCTCCTGCGTGAAGATGACGACGAGGTGCCCTAGCTTCGTCGCTCTACGCCGACCCGATGAAGGCCAGCACCAAGTCGGCAACATTCTCCGGTTGTTCGAGCTGTAGGAAATGCCCGGCGTGTTCGACGATCGCCACGTCGCTGCCCGCGGGAAGCACCTTCCCCGTCCAGTGCGCGAAAGTCGGTGCGAAACAACCGTCGTCGTGGCCGTGCAGGTAGAGGCTTGGCAGTTTGGGCGCTGACGTCCAATGCCGGTGCAATTCGGCATACCGCGCCGGTGGCCGCGTGTTGCGGATCGTCGCCCGGTACGGCCCCAATGCGGCACGCCAGCTCTCCGGTGTCCCGATCGCGGCGTCGACGTGGCGCAGATCCTCCTCGGCGTCATAACCCGGTGACCACCGCCGCCACAGCCGTGGCACTATCCAGGAAGCGGAACGTTCAGGCAGCCAAGGTGTTTGGAAGTACATGATGTACCAACTGCGCAGCAGCTGGGCCGGAAGCTCGCGGACGACCCGCAGCTGATCGACCACACCCGGCGGGCGGAAGCCCGCCGACAGCGGCACGGACATGATCACCGCCTTGGCGAACGGGCTGTCTGGCATCGCGGCCAAGCCAGTCGCGGCGATGGCGCCCCAGTCGTGGCCGATCACCACATCGCGGTCGGTGCCGCCGATCGCCGCCCGCACCTGCAGTGCATCGTGCATCAGCGCGCCGATGTGATAACTGCCGTCGGCCGGTATCGACGAGGGCGCATAGCCACGCATGAAGGGCGCCACCACCCGCCAACCCGAGTCGGCCAACTGCGGAGCGAATTTGCGCCAGCCGTAGGCAGTATCGGGAAAACCGTGAAGGCACAGTGCAATCGGGCCTTCGGGCGGTCCCCAGGTCAGCGCTTTCAGCTCGACCTCAGGGGCGTGCGTGTCGATCCAGCGCGGTCCAGTCATCACCGATCCTTCTCGTGTCGACTGCGGCTCGTGCGGCGGTTCCCGCCTGACGAGTATCGCTCACACCCCCGCGGTATGCCGATCAGGTCGCGTCAGATGGTGTCCCACCCAGCGATCAGCCAGCGCTCGCCGACTTTGTCCAGGGTGGCCCGGATACCCGTCGCGGCCTCGGACGGCGGCGAGCTGCCGACAGTGACGGTCTGGTCGACGAACACCAAAACCACCGCACGGTTGTCGGTCGCCGATACCGATGCCGCAGCGGGCACAGTGGCAGACGCCGACACCTGTTGTTCTTTTGCGTTGGGAACAAGCACCTCCCGCGTCACCTGCAGGTAGGTCTCACGAAAGGGGTCGGTCAGGCGACTCCGCGCGGCCTCCACGTCCTTCTCGACGGTGTCGGGCCGAAACGACAGCAGGGCGACCGCAGATTCCTTTGCGGCCCGGACTGATTGAATGCGAGCGAGGTCGGTATCGCGGGCCGACGAGTCCTGCCATTTCAGCAGCGCCGCCGCTACTGCGAGCAGCAATGCCAAACCCGGAAGGACACCGTAAACCAGTACATGCGCTTTCGTGTCAACCGCGGTCTCGTGCCGGCCAGATTCCGGTCGGGTCATGATACGAATGCGACGTTGGACAGCTTGGCCTCGTCGCCCATCTTCTGCACAGTGATCCGCAGCCGCCAGAGCTGTGCCTCGTGCTGGCTGCCGCCCGGAGTCGTCGACCTCACTTCCACCGCCACCAGCACCTGACCCGCGTCGCCGGTCTGCGACTCCAGGCCGGCTTCGGCCACGGTGCCCGCCAACGTCGCCCGGTTTTGCTTGACGAAGTCGAGGAATGGCCGCCACCGCTGCGGGAAGTTGGCGTAAAAGCTGCCCGTCGCTGACCCCAGGATCCGCTGCGTCTCGGCGTCGGCATGCTCGTAGTCGAGCGTGGTGAGGTTGACCGCGCCCCGCCGTGCGGCTTGTACGAACAGGTCGCGGTGTACTTCGGCTTCGTGCGACTCGTAAGCACGGAACCCCAGCCAACCCACCAGCGCCGCCAACACCGCCACCCCGATCAGCCCGGCGACCAGCGCTGTCCGCTGAACCGCGATCGGACTCGTCATCGGCGGCGCTTGCTCGGCAGCTGATTCTTCGTCGGGCTTCTCGTCAGAGGTGGCAGCATCGGGCCAGGCCATACTGTCCAACCTACGTGCCTGCGTCGAAGCGATCACGTCGAGCAGTGCCGCCGCTCAGGCCTGTGCGACAGCATTTTCCACGTCGGCAACGATGATTTTGCGCATGCCGAGCATCGCCTTGGTGGCCGCGGCCGCACGCAGGGGGTCGGGATCACCGATCAACTCCGGGAGCCGCCGGGGGACGATCTGCCAACTCAGCCCGTAGCGGTCCTTGAGCCAGCCGCACTGCGACTCTTCTCCGCCATCGGTCAGCCGACCCCAGTAGTAGTCGACCTCCTCTTGGTCGCTGCACTCGACGGTGAACGACACCGCTTCGGTGAACCGAAAATGCGGACCGCCATTGATGGCGATGAAGCGGGTGCCATCCAGCACGAAGATGCCTGTCATCACCGCGCCCGGCTCGCCGGGCCCGGCATCGGTATAGCGGCTGAGCTCCTCGATGTGCGAGTTCGGAAAGATCGAGGTGTAGAACTCGGCGGCCTCCTCGAGGTCGTTGTCGAACCACAGCGACGGCGTGATCGCCGGCATGGTGCCTCCTATCGTCGATTTCCTCCTGTCTGACCCGGGCGACGACCGAAACTCATCGGGCAATCCGGCCTGGGTAACGTCAGCACGGTGAGCAGCACACCGCGCACTGTCAAGTACTCCGGCGTCGACGGCATCACCCTGGTGGCCGACGAGTGGAACCGCGACGCGCCAACCGACCGGCCGACGATTCTGATGCTGCACGGCGGCGGCCAGAATCGGTTTTCCTGGAAGGGCACCGGTCAAGTCCTCGCCGACGAGGGATTTCACGTCGTCGCGATCGATAGCCGCGGGCACGGCGACAGCGACCGGTCTCCCGACGCCGACTACGACGTCGACACCTTGACAGCGGACGTCATGCAGGTCCTCGATGCCATTGGCCGTCCGGTGGCGCTGATCGGCGCGAGCATGGGCGGGTTGACCGGCATCCTGGTCGCGGATCAAGCCGGAGCTGACCGGGTAACGGGGTTGGTGCTGGTCGACGTCGTGCCGCGGTTCGAGAAGAACGGCAGCGCACGCATCCGAGACTTCATGTTCAGCGGTCTCGATGGGTTCGGCTCACTCGAAGAGGCCGCGGACGCCGTTGCCGCGTATCTGCCGCATCGGACCAAGCCGCGCAGTCCGGAGGGCTTGAAGAAGAACCTGCGGCTGCGTGATGGCCGCTGGTACTGGCATTGGGATCCGGCGTTCATGACCAAGCCCGGCGACGATCCGCAATTGCGCACCGAGAAGTTCGAGCACGCCGCCGCATCCTTGACGATTCCGGTGTTGTTGATCCGCGGAAAATTGTCCGATGTGGTCAGTCCGGAAGGGGTGCAGCACTTCCTGGCGACAGTGCCCAGCGCGGAGTTCGTCGAACTGACCGGAGCCGGCCATACCGCAGCCGGCGACGACAACGACGCCTTCAGCGACGTCGTGGTGCAGTTCGCCAAACGCTAGGTGCCGGACTTCTCGTCGTGCCCGCCGAACTGCTTGCGCATCGCCGACAGCGCCTTATCGGCGAACTCGTCGAGGCGGCGGGAAGCGAAGCGGGAATACAGCGCTGAGGTCAGCACCGGCGCGGGCACCCCTTCGTCGATCGCCGCGATGGAGGTCCAACGGCCCTCCCCGGAGTCGGAGACGTGACCAGTGAACTCTTTGAGGTCGGGAGCCTCGTGCAGCGCAATCGCGGTCAAATCCAGCAGCCATGATTCGATCACGCTGCCGCGTCGCCAGAGTTCGGTGACCTCGGGGATGTCGATGTCATATTGGTAGAACTCGGGATTGGTCAGCGGTGCGGTCTCTGCGTCGCCCTCGCCCTTTTTCATCCGAGTACCGATGTCGGCGTTGCGCAGGATGTTCAGCCCTTCGGCCAGCGAGGCCATCATCCCGTACTCGATGCCGTTGTGCACCATCTTGACGAAGTGCCCCGCGCCCGAAGGCCCGCAGTGCAAATAGCCCTTCTCTGACTGAGCGACCTCGCCGTCACGACCCGGCGTGCGCGGTGCCGCTTCCACCCCGGGCGCCACCGCGGCGAAGATCGGCTCGGCGTGAGCGACCGCGTCGGCGTCACCGCCGATCATCAGACAGTAGCCTCGTTCCCGACCCCACACGCCACCGCTCGTGCCGCAGTCCAGCAGGCGTATGCCTTTCTCGGACAAGGCTTTTGCGTGCCGCATGTCGTCGCGGTAATAGGAGTTGCCGCCGTCGATGACGATGTCGCCCTCGGCGAGGGTATTGGCCAGCTCGATGATCACCCCGGTGGTGATGTCGCCGGCCGGCACCATCACCCAGACCACGCGCGGCGCCGCGAGCTTCTCGGCCAGCTCGGACAACGACGACACCCCGGTGGTGTTGTCTTCGCCGGCCATCGCTTTGACCGCATCGGGGTTGTGGTCATAGACCACGCATTCATGTCCGTCTTTGACCAGGCGGCGGACGATATTGGCGCCCATTCGGCCCAGGCCGATCATCCCTAGCTGCATTTTCGTCCGTTCTCCTTACTTCGACGCTTGGTTGGTGGCCGGCATCCACGGCTCTTCCCAACCGTGGTGGCCGCGCAGCAGCGACCGCGCGGCTTCGGGGCCCCACGAGCCCGGTTCGTAGGGGTGAACTTCGCCCGGAGTGTCGAGCAGCGGCTGCACAATCCGCCACGTTTCCTCGATGCTGTCTTCGCGGGCGAACAGCTGGCGGTCGCCGGTCAGCCCGGCATGCAGCAGGCGCTCATAGGGCCGTATCGGTTCGCCCAGGTCCGCCGCGAAGGATGAGTCCAGGTGGACGTCGCGCCACGAGTCGCCGTCCAGCGCCACCAACTGCAGGCGCAATCCCGGATCGGGGTCGACCCGCAACACGATCTGGTTGCGTTCGGCGCGTTCGCGTTTGGGCAGAAACGCCAATGCAGGAACGCGGCGGGTGAACAGCCGAACTTCGGTCACCTTCTCCGGCAGCGCCTTACCTGCCCGCAGGAAAATCGGCACGCCGGACCAGCGCCAGTTGTCGATCTCGGTGCGCAGCGCGACGAAGGTCTCGGTCTGCGAGCCGTCGGCCACCCCGTCGATGTCGGTGTAGCCCGCATACTGACCGCGCACGTAATGCGCAGGATCCAGGGCGGGCATCGCGCGGAACACCTCGTAGCGTTTGTCGTTGAGGTCGTCGGCGCTCGGGCCGACCGGCGGCTCCATCGCCACCAGCGCCAGCACTTGCAGCAGATGGTTTTGCACGACGTCGCGCAGCGTCCCGACCGCGTCGTAGAACTTGCCCCGGTCCTCGACGCCGAAATTCTCGGCCATCGTGATGTGGATTTCGGAGATACTGCGACGGTCCCACAGCTCGGCCAGCGTGGTGTTGGCGAACCGCAAATATTCCAGCTCGACGACCGGTTGTTTGCCTAAGAAGTGGTCTACCCGCAGGATCTGCTCTTCGTCGAGTACCGCGCGCAATTGCGCGTTGAGTTCCTGTGCTGACTTCAAGTCGTGGCCGAACGGCTTTTCCACCGCGACGCGCGATCGCTCCAGCAGCCCGACCTTTCCCAGATTTTCGACGATCGGCGCGAACAGCGACGGCGGCATTTCCAGGTAGTAGAGGCAGGTGCGGTCGGTGCCGATTTGCTCGGCCAGCTCCTTGTACAGCCCCGCGTCGGTGACGTCGCCGTGCAGGTAGGACAACCGGTCGGCCAGCCGGTCGAACACCGCGTCGTCCAGTTTCTCGCCGGTCTCGCCGATGGCCTTGCGGGCCCGCTTGACCAACTCGTCTTTTGCGATGTCGTCGCTGGCCACGCCCAAGACCGGACATTGCAGCAACTCACGGCGTTCCAGACGGTACAGGGCTCGGAAGGTCATCTTGCGGGCCAGATCGCCGGTGATGCCGAAGATCACCAGCAGATCAGAGGGATTTCCACCGCATTCGGCCAATCCGGGACCTCCACCCACAATCGATTAGTCAGCATTGCGTTTTGATACTTGTGTCTTGCCCCCGGCAGCCAACTTCAACCCTAGACATTCCGGATGCGCCCCGACAACCCACGGACCTAGTCGGGAATCACGTCGGCAGTTGCACTTTCGTGGCCTCCTGTCCACAGCCAAGCTCGATAGGTAAAGATGCCTGTCATGATCGCGATCTACGTCCTGGCTGGAGTCGCGGTGCTGGAAGCCGCGGCGCTGGCCGTCTTGGGAGTGCTATATACCCGCAGCCGACGCGAAGTCGACGAACTCCAGCAGCGACTCGACAGCCGCAACTGGCTGCTGTCGGGCGGCCGTGAGGCGGTCAAGACGGTGTGGCAAACGGCGAACCTCGTTCGCAAAGAGGGGTTCGGGGCTGCGGTACGCAGCTCGATCGAAGACCTCGCCGATTGGGCGGAGGTGGAGCGCCCCGACCTGGCCCGGATCACTCCGGACGGCCGCGTGGTCATTTTGTTTTCCGATATCGAGGAGTCCACCGCGCTCAACGAGCGGATCGGCGACCGCGCCTGGGTCAAGTTGATCGGTGCCCACGACAAGCTCGTCCGGCGACTGGTCAAGAGCCACTCAGGACACGTGGTGAAGAGTCAGGGCGATGGGTTCATGATCGCGTTCGCGCGTGCCGAAGATGCAGTGCGATGCGGTCTGGATGTCCAACGCGAATTGCGCAGGGACGCTAAGAACGACCGGCGCAACGGTATTCGAGTGCGGATCGGCATTCACATGGGTCGCTCGGTGCGTCGCGGCGACGACCTGTTCGGCCGCAACGTCGCGATGGCGGCTCGGGTCGCCGGGCAGGCCGCGGGGGGTGAAATCCTGGTCAGCGACGCAGTACACGGCGCCCTGCACGAGTGTGACGACATCGCGTTCGACGACGGCCGTGACGTTGAATTGAAGGGTTTCAGCGGATCCCAGCGGCTATACGCGGTCAGCCGCTAGCGCTGGTCCGACTCGGCCAGGCGTTGATGCAGGCGGGCCCGGACCTCGTCGGATGTGTAGGCCTTTCGCCGGCGCTGGTCACGGGCGACCAGCACTCCCCCGGCCGCGACGCCGACGAGACCGGCCAGCCCAAGCCACTTCCATACGTTGCGCATGGGACAAGTCTGCATAAGCTGCGGGGGTGGATGCGAGCCGCGCGGCGACGATGCGCTCGGCGCGTTGAGCGAGGAGGAGCCGCGCAATGGAACCGGTGACTTTAGATCGCGCGCTGAACGAGACCCGCACCGGCGACATCTGGCTCTTTCGCGGCCGGTCCGGACCGGACCGGGCCATCCAAACGTTGTCGAACAGCCCGGTGAACCACGTCGGCATGACGGTGGCGATTGACGATCTCCCGCCGCTGATCTGGCACGCCGAACTCAGCGACAAGCTGACCGACGTCTGGACCGGCACCAACCACCGCGGCGTGCAACTCCACGACGCTCGACAAGCCGTCGAGCGGTGGGTGGAGCACTACCACCAGCGCTGCTGGCTGCGACAGCTAACGCCCTACGCCAACCGTGAGCAGGAGGACCGCATGTTGCGGGTCATCGCCCGCCTGGACGGCACTCCGTTCCCCACCGCGGCCCGACTCACCGGGCGCTGGTTTCGCGGCCGGATCCCGACCGCATATGACTGGGTACGCGGAATACCCTTGGTGGACAAGAGAGTTCGTGATTCCACCCAGCGGCGTAAGGCGCAGCGGCGCAAAGAGGTCGGACTGGAGACGGCCTACTGCGCCGAGACGGTGGCCATCACCTACGAAGAAATGGGGCTGCTGGTTACCGACAAGAACGCCAACTGGTTTGACCCCGGCTCGTTTTGGAGCGGTGACTCCCTGCCGCTGGCCCCGGGATATCGGTTGAGCGACGAAATCGCTGTCGTGGCCGACTAATCGGGGCAAGGGCAACCGATTTGCCTACGCAATCTCCAAGCTGGTCTGCACCGGAGTCGCGTTGCGGGTGAGGTCGAGCACCGGGCAGTGCGCGTCGACGGCGTCTTGCAGTTGCCGGTAGCGCTCCGGGGTTTCCGGCCCCGACACCGTCACCACCACTCGCACGGCGCTGAAGCCCGCCCGCACGGCGTCGTCGAACCCGAAGAAGCCCCGCACGTCCAAGTCACCCTCAGCCCGAGCGGAGACGTCGTCGACCGCAATGCCGAGCTTCTCGGCCCAGAACCGCCACGTCACGATCTGGCATGACAGCAGCGACGCAAGGTAGTACTCGACGGGATTCGGTGCCGCGCCCTCCCCGCCCAACGCCGGCGGCTCGTCGACCTCGACGCGGTATTTGCCCAGGCTGACGGCGCTGGCGACCGCATCATGGGGCTGCGCCGAGGCTTCGAACATTACGTGGGCAGCGGTCTCGTCGGCCGCTATCGCGTCACCGGTGGCGGCGATCAGGCCACCGAGATGGTTAGTTGAGGTCGTCACGGCTCACGCTCCTTCAGTCGGGTCGAGACTAATCAGCGTTCGCCTACCGGCAAGGTTGTTTCTCGGCGCGGTGCCGCTGAACTGGGCGTTCCGGTTCGGTCACCATGAGCCGAATCCCCAGCCTTACGTGTCATTTCCACCAGCCAGATGATGGTGCCGATGGCGGGGAAGACGGCGCCCAGGACGCACACCGCGCCCCAGCCGTAGCTACCGTAGACAATGGCAGAGAGCATGCTGCCCAGCGAGCCAGCGGCGAAGTAGCTGGTCATGTAGGCGGTATTGAGCCGACTGCGGGCCTCCGGGCGCAGCGGATAGAACACGCTTTGGTTGGTGATGTGCGTGCCTTGGATGCCCAGATCCAGCAGCGCCACTCCGAGCGCCAAGGCTGCCACCTGGGTCTGCCCGATCCACAGCAGCACAAAGCTCAGGGCGGTCAGCACGATGAATGCGCCGGTCTGCGCGCGGGCGTAACCGCGGTCGGCCAATCCGCCGGCGAACTTCGCTGCCAGCGCACCTGCGACGCCGAACAGCGTGAACAGCCCAATCTGGCCGTCGGACCAGTGATAGATGCCGCCGGCGAGCAGGAAGCCGACGCTGGTCCAGAACACACCGAAGCACGCGTAGGTCAACATGCCGTACCACATGCGCAACCGCAGGACCGGCTCCTCACGCACGATCTGCACGACCGAGGCCAGCAGTCGCCGGTAGCTCATCCGGACCTCGGGTGCCCGCACCGGTAACGAGCGCACCAGCGCACAGCTGACCAGCATCAGCGCCGCAGCGACGACGAACACCGCGCGCCAGCCGGCGATGGCGGCGATCAGGCCGGCCACGACGCGGGAAAGCAGGATGCCTAGCAGGAGGCCGGTCATCACGCTGCCGATAACGCGCCCGCGCTCCTCCTCGTAGGCGAGCGATGCGGCGAACGGCACCAGCACCTGTCCGACCACCGAGCCGATGCCCACCAAGATCGCCGCGGCCGCCAGCACCGGCCAACTCGGCGAGACAGCCATGCCCAGCAGACACGCACATGTCGCAATCAGCATGCCGGTGAGCAGCTTTCGTCGCTCGGTCAGATCGCCCAACGGCACCAGCAGCGCGAGGCCTATCGCGTAGCCGATTTGGCTGGCCGTGACAATGAGGCCGACGCTGGTGGTCGAGGCGTGAAAGTAGTCGGCGATGGTGCCGACCAACGGCTGAGCGTAATAGCTGTTGGCCACCACCAGGCCAGAAGTGAGCGCCATGACGAACACCAGCCGACGGTCCATCCGCGGCTGGGCTGACTCGGTGTGGCTCATAGCCCTATGGTGCCCACCGGGTTGCCAGTTGTAAAACAATTAGGTTTTATCAGATTAAGAACTAACATCGATATATGGAGCTCAGGCAGCTGCACCACTTTGTGGCGGTGGCCGAAGCCGGGCAGTTCACCCAGGCGGCGGCCGAGCTGGGCATCTCCCAGTCAGGGCTGAGCGCGTCGATCCGCGCGCTCGAGGACGTCCTGCATACGCCGTTGTTCGAACGCAGCACCCGCTCGGTGGTGCTCACGACCGCGGGTCGGGCGTTGTCGGAGCACGCTCAGCACATCCTGCGTGAGGTGCAAGCTGCCGAACAGGCGATCACTGCGGTCCGCGACGCCGGGGCCGGGCAGTTGGCGCTCGGTGTGGTGCAAACGTTCACCGCCGTCGACCTGCCCGCGCGCATCGCCGCCCTACACGCGCGGCATCCCGGCGTGGAAATTGTGCTGCGTGAGGCGCCGACGGTCGACCTGCTGGCGGCCGTCGAGGACGGCGAGTTGGACCTGGCATTTGTCGCGCTTGACGCCACCCCGCTGCCGGAGCGCCTTGTTGCGCTACGGGATTACCCCGAGATGCTGGTGCTGGTGGTCGGGCCGCAGCATCGGTTGGCGGAGCGCGACGCCGTGCGACTGGTCGAGGTGGCCGGGCAGCCGTTCGTCGACTTTCAGGCCGGGCTGGGACTGCAAACGGTCGTTGAGGCGCTCTTTCGTACCGCCGGTGTTGAACGACGGATTGCCTTCCGCACCAGCCAAATGGAGCAGGCGCTGAGTTTGGTCCGCCACGAGCTCGGGATTGCAGTGGTGCCCGAGCCGGTCGCGCGCCGCAGCGGGCTGCCCATTGTTCGGCTGCGACGGGTCGGCGGCGACACCCATCCGCCGGCCCGAAGTCTTGCGCTTGTCGGCCGGACACGGGTGCCGACCAACCCGGCCGCCCGCATCTTCCTTGAATTGCTGTAAATCCGATTCTCATTACCGACGCGGCAGAGATCGCCTGGCCTGCACGGTGACGCCGGGCACCGTGTCCGCCAGATCTGGCCGACTCTTGGCAAAACCACGAAGCGCACGGTAAAACGACCAAACTTGGCGGGGAGTAGGAACTTTCGGTATCCACGCCAGCTCCCAATGAATGCCGTTTCTCGGGTCGTCGAAGAACACCGCGTAATAGCCGGGCCAGTACTGCGGGTACTCCTGCGGCTCGTCAGTGACGGGAATACCACGCTTGACCAAGAAGTCGCGATGAAAGCAGTCGACCTCTCTTCTGTTGCGGGCCCACAGCGCAATGTGGTTGATGCCGACCGCCTGATCGCTATGTGTCAACTTCTCCCCGGTATGGGCCGGCTGAATACCGATGTAGCTGTGCGGGTTGACATATCGAGTCATGTAATACGTCGACTGGTACTCCATGTTCAGCGACGAGAAGCTGCTGTATCCGAGCCAGCCGAACATTGCGTCGTAGAACGCGATGGACTCGTCGTAGCCCAACACCGCGAATTCAACGTGACTAACGCCGCGCCACCGCATTGCGCCTCCTGAAATGACTCGAACTTCGCGCCGGAT
Organism: Mycobacterium sp. NGS62; assembly: GCF_059812285.1. NCBI lineage: Bacteria > Bacillati > Actinomycetota > Actinomycetes > Mycobacteriales > Mycobacteriaceae > Mycobacterium > Mycobacterium sp. NGS62. The sequence goes on from NZ_JCALCK010000003.1 coordinate 169,349, forward strand.
CCGGTTGCGGCCAAACACGATCGGCGGACCCGGATCTAGTCATAGATGATTGCCAGCCCACGCCGCCGAAGGTCGGCTAAGGAATCGCACATGGATTGAAGCTGGTCGGGCGAATGGCCCACCCAGTCCGTGAGCTCGCCAATAATTCGCACGGGGTCGCGGGTGCGGAAGGAGCGAGTCGGATTTCCAGGATGCCGTTTGTCCGTCACGTTCGGGTCGTCTTCCAGTGTCCCGGTTGGTTCCACAACGTATATGCGACAACGGCCGTCGCCGACAGCTAATTCTGCTCCCCACACTGCCGCGTCTAGGGTCTGGGTGACATAGACGTGGTTTGAGAGGCGCCCGGTCTCGTAGTTCGACTGACGTCGGGGCACCAGAAGATCACCCACCGAGAGGTCGGCTTTGGTCCCGTGCAGCAGTGCACCCGACTCGTGCATTTCAAAGGGTTTCGGCGTGCTCGGCACCGCAGTCCTCCGTCCGTGCGCTTCATGGTCCGAAGATTCTGCAGCACGTCAGGGGACTTGCCGCAAGCCCCCCCGCCTGTCATATGGTGAGAAGGGGAGGACGCAGACCGATCTCGCCGGCAGTCAAACTCCGAACTTTGCGCGTGCCTCTTCGGTGACCGGGGTGAACAGGTTGACGAGATTTCCATCTGGATCCCGAAACAACAGCGCACGATTGCCCCAGGGCATGGTTGTCGGTGCTGTCACGACCTCGTCTATGCGCGCGCGCAGCCGCTCGTACTCGGCGTCCACGTCCTCGACAATGAACTCCATGATCGCGCTGCGGTTGGCCGCCGGCTCGGCGGATCCTTCGCCGAACAGCGGGACGGTCTTGTCGCTGCCGATGGCTAGCGTGCCGATCGGCGTCGGAATCTCGGCGAACAACTCGTTTCCCCATACCGCTGAGACGCCGGTGACCGTTTCATAGAAATCGACCAGACGATTGACGTCGGCTGTGATGATTCGGGTCGAAATGAACTTCATGCAGCCATCCTTGTGAGTCGTTGCGCGCGCCAGCGGCGTGCAGTACCTAACGGCCGGAATGCTAAGCATCGCCTCCGACAACCAATGTGATACGTCACCGTGAGAGGCGCCCGGCGGCGCGCATCTCCTCCGTCACGTCATCGAGTGTGTAGACCTGGCCGTGGTCGGCCTCAGCCTCGACCTCACGTAGCTCGCGCATCAGCTCCTGCTCGCCAAGGATTGCCACGGTTTCCATAATTGAGTCATAGTCGTCGCCGCTCAGAATCGCCGCGGCCCTACGTCCCTGTCGCGTGACTTCGATCCGCTCATGCGTACGGATCGCCTCCTCGACGAGCTTCGACAAGTCCCGAATTCGGCTAGCGGAAGCGTCGCCATGTCCAGAATTACAGCCTGACCGCTCAGTCTGCTGGAGACTTCTCAGCCTGTTCCAGCGCCGCCAAGAGGGCCTTCGTGTCGGGGAGGATGGTCTCTTCAACGACCTTCCCCCACACAACCCGCCCAAAGTAGACACCGCGGTAGACGAGTTGCCCGTCCTGCTCGGTGTGGTAACGCGTTGCGACTCGCGTCGACCACGGCCCACCCTCGACGAGCGTTTCGTCCACGACGAAGCGCAGGTTCGGTAGCCGACGGAGCAACTGGTCGCGCAGCCATTCGCGAACCGCAGCGGCGCCGCGGATATCTGCCGCCAGCGGATGGTCGCCGAGGAACACGAAGCGCATGTCGTCGGCCAAAGGCGTCTCGTCAAACCGTTGTTCGGACAACCGCTGCCATCCCGCGGCCGCCTGCTTGCGCACCAACCAGCGATAGATCATCGTGCGAGCGTAATCAGAATGCTTTGCCGCGACTCGGGAACCGCGGGAGCTAGTGGCCCGCGGTGTTACCGCCAGACGTTGTATGGAATCAGAACTCCGCTACGTCGTCGCGGTCCCGTTGTCGCGCGAAGACGGGAAGCCTTCAAGCCGTCGGGTTTCAGCGACCGCGCGCCGAACTTCCGCATTCTCCCGTTCGGCAGCGGCTTCCCGGCGCTCGGACCCTTCCTCGATCCGTTGTAGTCGCTCGCGCTCACGCTGCGCGGTCGCGCCCTCACGTTCGTCCGCACGCAGTTCTCGGTCGTCCGCTGTCTGCTCGCGATCGCTTGCGATTCGGTCTCGCTCATCGGCAATGCGGTCTCGTTCGTCAGCGACATATTCGCGCCTCAAGAGTTCGCGCTCGCGCCGCGCGAGAGCCGCCTCACGGTTATCCAGGTCAGCCGCACGCTGATCGTTTTCAGCACGAGCGTCGTCCCGTTCTTCGCCGACCACGGCCCAACTCTAACGCCGCACGGGTCACGGCGGGACTAGCGAGGCTTCGCCGCTCGACGTTGAACCGAACGCCAGCGACTGAGACTGAGCGCGTACCTGCGCTTAGCAGCGCCGCCAACGCGAGCAGGAGACCATAGACTGGGCACAACAATTGGAGGCGGTATGGGCACCGGACACGAGCCGCCGTCGCGGCCGCAGCAATCAATCCCACCTGCAGCCGAGTTGCAGCAACCCGGAAGCACACTCCCGGCAGGAGAGTCGGTCACCTCGGAAGACGCCGAAATCGCCGAACGCCGAGCCGAGGAGGCCCGCCAAGGCGCCGCACACTCAGCCCTCTCAGCCGCTCGCAGCTTCGAGGAAACCGCACGCCTCCAAGAAGAGGTCGCGCAAATCGAAGACCAAACCATCGAGCAAGGGTTTGGCCAGTCAGACACACTCCAGGCATCGGCGAAACGCCATCGCCACGACGCCGACGAAGACCGCGCGCTCGCCGAACAGAAGCGCAGAGAAGCCGAAGCCAATCTTCCGCCCGAGACCAGCCACTAGCAACACGACACTGCTTGGTAGTCGGGGCCTACGTCTTGGTTGTTGCTCCGCCTCGCCTCGCCTACACGTTGAACCGGAATTCCACCACATCGCCGTCGGGACTCACGAGAAGGCAGCCCTCAGTTCACGTCACCGAGGAACTCGACGAGCAGTTTTTCTACGGTCGCGGCTTGGTCCACCATCACCATGTGGTTCGCATCATCGACGACCTCGATCCGTGCATTCGGTAGCGATTCGCGCAACATGCCTGCGGCCTTCGGGCCGTTCAGCGCCGACTCGTCTCTGCCGATGACAGCCAGTACAGGAATCGCCATGAGTCGATCTAGATCGAAATCGCTTCGAAGTGGCCAAGGCCGAGGCTGAGGGTTCCTGAAGGACATCTTGAAATCCATTGCACCACAGACGAATTGACGCATAGATGACATCCACGGCTGTTGGCGCAGCAGTTTGCGGCTCTGAGGCACCACCATTGTGTCGAGCACTCGCCAGACGTGCCCCTCCTTGAGTGGCAGAACCAGCGACGCGAGTCCCCGGACCATAAAGCTCGGGCTCATGCCGCCCGCGATGCCAACTGGACACAACAGCGCCAAGCGCTCCACCTTTTCGGGAAAGACAGTCGCGTAGTGAGCGGATATCCACGTGCCACGCGAAGCGGCCACAAACGCCGACCGCTGAATATCTAAAGCGCGCAGCGTTTCATCAAGCCAAGTCACGATGTCAGCGATGGTCTTGGTCGGTTTCGCAGCAACGCTCTTGCCGGCTTCGTCGATAGCATCGATCATGGTGACGCTATGGCTAGCAGTAAGAGCGCCAAGGAGCGGCACCCAGGATGTGGAGCTGATCGACGACCCATGGAGCGCCACAAGCGACGGCTTCGACCGATCGCCCGCGTGAAGCACATGGGTGCTGCCAAAAGATGTCTCGACGTCCGATTCCGTGACTTGGACAGAGCTGGTTGAAAGCGCAGCGTCGTACAGCCGGAGATAGGTGGCACGCGCGTCCTCAGAACGGAACTTCGAGATTCTGGCCATGTTCTCACCTGCCTACTACGCGCTACTGCTTACTCCTACACGTTGAACCGGAATTCCACCACATCGCCGTCGGCCATCACGTAGTCCTTGCCCTCCATGCGGACCTTGCCGGCGGCCTTGGCCGCGGCCATCGACCCAGCGTCGATCAAGTCGTCGTAGGACACGATTTCGGCCTTGATGAAACCTTTTTCAAAGTCGGTGTGGATCACCCCGGCGGCCTTCGGGGCGGTGTCGCCCTGGTGAATGACCCAGGCTCGCGCCTCCTTTGGTCCGGCCGTCAGGAAGGTCTGCAGCTTCAGGGTGTGAAAACCCGCTCGGGCCAACGCATCCAAGCCCCGCTCGTGCTGCCCAATGGACTCCAACAGCTCGGTGGCCGACTCGTCATCGAGCTCGGCCAATTCCGCCTCGATCTTGGCGTCCAGGAAAACCGCATCGGCCGGCGCGACGAGCTCGCGCAGCGCGGCGACTCGGGCCGCGTCGGTCAGCACCGCCTCGTCGGCGTTGAAGACATACAAGAACGGTTTAGTGGTCAGCAGGTTCAATTCCCGCAGCACCGCAGTGTCCAGCCCGGCACCGAATAGGGTCGTTCCACCGTCGAGCACCTGTTGGGCAGCCACGGCAGCCTCGTGCACGGGTTTGCGGTCCTTGTTGTTACGGGCTTCCTTCTCCAGCCTCGGCACCGCACGCTCGAGAGTCTGCATGTCGGCCAGGATCAACTCGGTCTCGATGACCTCGATGTCGGATTTGGGGTCGACCTGTCCGGCGACATGAGCCACGTCGTCATCGGAGAACACCCGCACCACTTGGCAAATCGCGTCGCACTCGCGAATGTTGGCCAGGAACTTGTTGCCCAGTCCGGCCCCTTCCGACGCGCCGGCGACCAGCCCGGCGATGTCGACGAAGGTCACTGGCGCCGGCACGATCCGCTCGGAATCGAACATCGCGGCCAGCTTGGCCAACCGTGGGTCGGGCAGCGGCACCACGCCTTCGTTGGGTTCGATCGTCGCAAACGGGTAGTTGGCAGCCACCACGTCGTTCTTGGTCAACGCGTTGAACAGCGTCGACTTGCCGACATTCGGCAAACCCACAATTCCGAGGCTCAAGCTCACAGGGAGCCAAGTGTAGGGGCGATCGCAAGCGCGGCGAAGCCGGGCGCAGCGGGTCGTCCCTACAAACCAAGGCAGGTCTTTACGGGCCTTTCCGCGCTGAGCCGGTACGGTCGACATGTGTCAGCACAGCGGGCGAGGTCGGCAGTGACGGCAGGTCATCGCTCGATCCACCCCAATTTTCCTGGTGTGCCGTGGTGGGCAGCGATCGTCATCGCAGGGACCGCGACCGCCGTCGGGTTCGCTTTCGACGCTGGCTCGGGCAACAAAGAGTTGACCGAGGTTTTCTCCGCGCTCTACGTGGTGGGCTGCTTGGCTGCGGTGTTGGCGGTCCGGCAGTCAGGCGTGTTCACCGCCGCCATCCAGCCCCCGCTGATCCTGTTCTGCGCGGTTCCCGGCGCGTACTGGCTGTTCCACGGCGCCAGATTCACCGGGCTGAAGGACCTGCTGATCAACTGCGGCTATCCGCTGATCGAGCGCTTCCCGCTGATGCTGTTCACCTCGGCCGGGGTGCTGCTGATCGGCATGATCCGCTGGTATCTGGGAATGGCGGTACGAACGGCCGCGAACACCGAACCCGAAACGGAGGACACCGGCGGGGGTCTCAGCGCCGTCATCGCGAAGCTCGCCGCGATGATCGGTGGCGACGCAGCCGAACCCGAACACAGCAGGAAACCCGCCAAAGCGCCAGCCCGCGCGCGGCGCACCGACACGGCGGGCCGCCGTACCAAATCAACCCAAGCCACCGGAGCCCGGACCGCCAAGCGTCCCGCCCCGACCCGGTCCCGCCATATTCGGCCGCCGCTGGAGGAGCCGCTCGACCCCGCGATCGAACGCACCCGGCGCCGACGCCCGGCCCGTAGCCGCGACGTCGACGCACCAGAGCCGCCCCGCCGCGGCCGAGTGCCGCGCGATCCCGACCTGCGCGGCCGACCGCCGCGGGAGATCCGGCGCGACCCGCATCTGCGTCGCGGCAGGCCGGCGGCCCGCAGCAGCCGCTTCGACCCGTACGAGCCCACCGAGGGTTACGAACCCGCCCCTCCCGCCGAACCGCGTCGCCGCTCCGCACCCAGCGGTGCGACCGCGACGCACCACCCCATTTCACAGGTGCGCTACCGGCGGTCAGCCGGGACCGACGACTCACGCAAACCGCGTAAGTCCAAGGCGGACTCCTGGGAATACGACGTCTGACCGGCCCCGCACGAGCAGGATCAGGAACGGCTGGGGCGGATCTCTCGCGGTAGCGCGAACACCAGCGTCTCATTGGCGGTCGTCACCGGCTGCACCACGTCGTAGCCGGATTCGGCCAGCCGCTCCAGCACGCCGCGCACCAGCACCTCCGGCACCGATGCACCGGAGGTCACACCGACCGTGGTGACGTCGTCCAGCCAGGCCGGGTCGATGTCGTCGGCGCAGTCCACCAGGTGCGCGGCACGCGACCCGGCGCCCAGCGCTACCTCGACCAGCCGCACCGAGTTCGACGAATTGGCCGACCCGACCACAATGACCAGCTCACACTCCGGCGCCATCGCCTTGACCGCGACCTGCCGGTTCTGGGTGGCGTAGCAAATATCGTCGCTGGGCGGATCCTGCAACTTCGGGAAGCGCTCGCGCAGCCGCTGCACGGTCTGCATGGTCTCGTCGACGCTCAACGTGGTTTGGGACAGCCAGATGACCTTGTTCTCATCGCGGACCGTGACCTGCTCGACGGCGTCGGGGCCGTCGACCAGCTGCACGTGGTCGGGGGCTTCACCGGCGGTGCCGATGACTTCCTCATGGCCCTGATGACCGATCAGCAGGATGTCGTAGTCGTCGCGGGCGAAACGCTTGGCTTCGTTGTGCACCTTGGCGACCAGCGGGCAGGTGGCGTCGATGACCTGCAGATCCCGCTCGGCGGCCGAGGTGTGGACGCTTGGCGCGACGCCGTGCGCGGAGAACACCACGATCGCGCCTTCGGGCACCTCGTCGGTTTCGTCGACGAAGATCGCCCCGGCTTTGGCCAGCATGTCCACCACATGCCGGTTGTGCACGATCTCGTGGCGGACGTAGACGGGCGGACCGTGCTTCTCCAATGCGCGTTCGACCGTCTCAACGGCGCGGTCCACGCCGGCGCAGTATCCGCGGGGCTCGGCCAGCAGCACCCGCCTACCGGCTGCTGGCTCGACTGCCGTGCTGGACGCACCGGGAATCCCCATGTTGACGGTCGGAGACATGACAACCAGGGTACGGTCCGGCGACCCGACTACGCCATTTCCCCGCCAGCTTGGAGTTGACCGGCCGGGTAAGGCAGTCTTGGACCCATGGCTACTGCACCGTATGGGGTTCGGCTGCTGGTCGGCGCGGCGACCCTCGCCGTCGAGGAGACGATGAGGCTGCCGAAAACCATCCTGATGTACCCGATGACGCTGGCCAGCCAGGCCGCGCACGTCGTGATGCGATTCCAGCAGAACATGGCCGAACTGGTGATCAAGGGCGACGCCACGCTCGATAGTTTCTTCCCGCCGAAGGACGAACAGCCCGAATGGGCAACCTTCGACGAGGACGTGGACGACGGCGAGCTGGAGGCCGGGCCGGAGCCGGTCGACGCCGAACGCCGCGCCGAAGGACGATTCGCCCTCTACTCGGCGTCGGATGGCGGTGCGCCGGCCGATCCCCCGACCACACCCATGCCCTCCAAACGTGCCAAGAAGCCGGCCGCATCTACGGTGTCGGCGCCGGCCGTGGCCGACGAGCTCGATTACGAAACGTTGACTCTGGCTCAGCTGCGTGCCCGGCTGAACACGCTCGACGTCGACGAGCTCGAGGCGTTGCTGGCCTATGAAGAGGCCACCAGGGCGCGGGCGCCGTTCCAGACGCTGCTGGCCAACAGGATCACTCGCGCGACCGCCAAGTGACCGAAGCGGCGCAGCCGAACTCGGCCGAGAACCCGTTCCCGGTTCGCGCGGTGGCCATCCGGGTGGCCGGCTGGATCGACAAGCTGGGCACCGTGTGGGTGGAGGGCCAACTGACTCAGATCAAGGTGCGCCCAGACGCCAAGACGGTGTTCATGGTGTTGCGCGATCCGGCCGCCGACATGTCGCTGACCGTGACCGCTCCGCGCGATCTGGTGCTGAGCGCGCCGGTCAAGCTGGCCGAAGGCACCCAGGTGGTGGTGTGCGGCAAGCCCAACTTCTATACCGGGCGTGGCACGTTCTCGTTGCGGCTCAGCGAAATACGAGCGGTCGGTATCGGCGAGTTGCTGGCCCGCATCGAGCGGCTGCGCCGGCTGCTGGACGCCGAGGGGTTGTTCGACCCGCGACTCAAACGGCCGATCCCCTTCCTGCCGTGCACAATTGGGCTAATCACTGGCCGGGCCAGCGCCGCGGAGCATGATGTGACGTCGGTGGCCGCTGCGCGCTGGCCCGCGGTGCGCTTCGCGGTTCGAAATACCGCCGTGCAGGGGCCGAATGCCGTCTCGCAGATCGTCGAGGCGTTGTCTGGGCTGGACGCCGACCCGGAGGTCGACGTGATCGTGTTGGCCCGCGGCGGCGGCAGTGTCGAGGATCTGCTGCCGTTTTCCGACGAGACGTTGTGCCGCGCGATTGCGGCATGCCGCACACCAGTAGTCAGCGCGGTCGGTCACGAGCCGGACAACCCGCTGTCCGATCTGGTCGCCGACCTGCGCGCGGCCACACCCACCGACGCGGCGAAGAAGATCGTGCCGGACACCGTCGCCGAGCAGCGTCTGGTCGACGATTTGCGCCGGCGCAGTGCCCAAGCGCTGCGCAATTGGGTGTCCCGGGAAGAACGGGCGCTGGCCCAGTTGCGTAGTCGTCCGGTGCTGGCCGAGCCGCTGGCCGCGCTGCGGGTGCGCGCCGACGAAATTCATCGTGCGCGGTCCGCGGGCCGCCGGGACATCACCCGGCTGGTCGCCGCGGAGACCGATCGGGTCGGCCATCTGTCCGCCCGGCTGGCCACCCTGGGGCCGGCGGCGACGCTGGCCCGCGGCTACGCGGTGGTGCAGACGGTTCCGGCCTCGGGGCTAGCGGCGGTGCTGCGGTCGGTCGACGACGCCCCTCCCGGCACCAAACTGCGGGTACGAGTCGGCGATGGCGCGGTGGCGGCAGTCAGCGAAGGATCTACGGATGGCGAGTGACGAAGCTAAGCCCATTAGTCACCTCGGCTATGAAGAATGCCGCGACGAACTGGTCGAAGTCGTGCGAGCCCTGGAGCAGGGCGGCTTGGACCTCGATGCGTCGCTGAAGCTATGGGACAGAGGCGAACAACTGGCTAAACGGTGCGAAGAGCACTTAGCTGGGGCTCGCAAACGCATCGAGGATGCACTAGCCGCCGACGGGCCTGAAACCGCCGACGAATAGTTGAAATCAGAACCAGTTTGACAAGTTCCGCTCCGAATTGGAACACGTTTCAGTTATCCTCGTCGAATGGGTGATGCATCGTTGACGACTGAACTCGGCCGCGTCCTGGTCACCGGCGGCTCCGGCTTTGTGGGCGCCAACCTGGTGACCACACTGCTGGAGCGCGGACATCAAGTGCGCTCCTTCGACCGGGCGCCGTCGCCCTTGCCGGACCATCCGAAGCTGGACGTCGTCGAGGGCGATATCTGCGATCCTGACACGGTCGCCGCTGCGGTGGCCGGAATCGACACGATCATCCACACCGCGGCCATCATCGAGCTGATGGGCGGCGCATCGGTGACCGATGAATATCGCAAACGCAGCTTCGCGGTCAACGTCGGCGGCACCGAGAACCTGGTGCGTGCCGGGCAGGCCGCCGGAGTGAAACGCTTTGTCTACACGGCGTCCAACAGCGTGGTGATGGGCGGTCAGCGCATTGCCAACGGCGACGAAACGCTGCCCTACACCGACCGGTTCAACGACCTCTATACCGAAACCAAAGTCGCCGCCGAAAAATACGTCTTGTCCCAGAACGGTGTCGGCGACATGCTGACCTGTTCTATTCGGCCATCCGGGATCTGGGGTCGTGGTGACCAGACCATGTTCCGCAAATTGTTCGAGAGCGTGGTCGCCGGTCACGTCAAGGTGCTCATCGGCAGCAAGAACGCCAAACTGGACAACTCCTACGTACACAACCTGATTCACGGCTTCATCCTGGCCGGCGAGCACTTGGTGCCCGGCGGTACCGCGCCCGGTCAGGCCTACTTCGTCAACGATGGCGAGCCGATCAACATGTTCGAGTTCGCCCGGCCGGTGATCGAAGCCTGCGGGCAGCACTGGCCCCGGCTGCGGGTGAACGGTCCGCTGGTCCGCTGGGTGATGACGATCTGGCAGCGGCTGCACTTCCGGTTCGGGCTGCCCAAGCCACTGCTGGAACCTCTTGCGGTGGAACGTCTTTACCTCGACAACTACTTCTCCATCGCCAAGGCAGAGCGTGACTTGGGCTACCGGCCGCTGTTCACCACCGAGCAGGCCACGGCCGACTGTCAGTCCTATTACTGTGAGTTGTTCGAGCAGATCAAGGCCACCACTACGCCGCGTCCGGCGGCGGTCGTTGCTGCACCGCCACCTGAATAGTCGTTACAACTGCGGTTCCATTCCGCGTCGGCGTGTAGCGTAATGCGCCATGGCTGAGACTGCGCTGGTCACCGGAGCGTTCGGACTGGTCGGCTCCGCAACGGTGCGACAGCTGCGTGCCGACGGCCACCGGGTGATCGCCACCGACCTCGACGTGCCGGCCAACCGCAAGGCGGCGGCCAAGCTGCCGGAGGCCGTCGAGGTGCGCTGGGCCGATCTGACCGATGTCGACGCCGTCGACGCGCTCCTGCAGGCGGTTCGTCCAACGACCATCATCCATCTGGCGGCAGTCATCCCGCCGCTGTGCTACGCCCGCCCGGCGCTGGCGCGCAAGGTCAACGTCGACGCCACCGGCCTAGTGCTCAACTCCGCCAAGGCATTACCGGAGCCGCCGCGATTCATCCTGGCGTCGAGCATCGGCGCCTACGGGTCGCGCAACCCGCATCGCATTACCGACTTGCTCACCGCGGAGACCCCGCTGCGCCCATCCGACAATTACGGCGCACACAAGGTGGAATCGGAGCACCTGGTGCGCGACTCCGGGCTGGAGGCAGTTGTCCTCCGGCTCGGCGGCGTGCTGACCGCAGAGCCGCAACTCGATGTGGACCTCGACACGTTGTATTTCGCGGCATCGCTGCCCGTTGACGGGCGAGTCCAGACCGTCGACGTGCGCGACGTCGCCCGCGCATTCGCCGCGGCCACCACGGCCCCCGTCGCGGGTAAGACGCTGCTGATCGGCGGCGACAGTTCACACCGGCAGCTGCAGGGTGATATCGCCGCGGCCACGGCAGCCGCGATGGGATTGGTCGGTGGGATACCTGCGGGCCGGGTCGGCGACCCCGCCAGCGACGACGGCTGGTACCACACCGACTGGATGGACACCACCGAAGCGCAGGGACTGCTTGATTTCCAACGGGTTTCGTGGCCACAGCTGCTGGCCGAGACTGCCGATCGGGTGGGTTGGCGACGCTACCCGGCACGGCTGGTCGCCCCGCTGGCGCATTGGTTCCTCAACCGTCGTTCGCCTTACTTTCGCTATCCGGGCCGCTACGCCGACCCGTGGGCCGTGATCGACGCCAAGTGGGGTAATTCCCGACCCGATAGGAGCACCGCATGAGCAAGCGGACAGCGGTCGTCGTCGGCGGAGCCTCCGGCATCGGACGAGCGGTCGCCCATGCACTGGCCGCCGATGACTGCCGCGTTACGGTCGCCGACCGCAACACCGACGGCGCCCAGGCGGTGGCCGCCGAACTCCGCGGTTCGCATGAAGCCACGACCGTCGAAGTCACCGACGAAGATTCAGTTCAAGAGTTATTCGCAGAGTCGGGTCCGCTCGACGTCGTCGTCAACACCGCGGGATTCAGCGGCGTTGGACTGATCACCGATCTGGCGGTCGAGGAATTCCGATCGGTTGTCGACGTCTGCCTCACTGGCGCCTTCCTGGTGATCAAGCATGGCGCGCCGCAGTTACGCGACGGTGGCGCACTGGTGTCGTTGAGTTCGCTCAATGCCCGCCAGCCCGCGGCGGCGATGAGCGCCTACTGCGCGGCCAAAGCCGGACTGTCGATGCTGACCCAGGTCGCCGCACTGGAATTGGCGCCGCGCCGGGTCCGGGTCAACGCCGTCGCACCCGGTTTCGTGCACACACCGCTGACCGAGCCGGCCACGCTCATTCCCGGGGTACTCGACGACTATCTGGAAAACACCCCGCTCGGCCGGGCCGGCACGCCCGAGGACGTCGCCGACGCAGTGGTGTTTGCGACCAAGGCCTCGTGGCTGACCGGCGAAGTGCTCGACCTCAACGGCGGCGCACACCTGAAGCGATACCCCGACGTGTACGGGCATGTGATGAGACTGGCAGGTGGGCAATGAGTTTCACTGGAAAGCAGGCGATTGTCACCGGCGGCGGCTCGGGAATCGGCGCCGCGCTGTGCCGGGCACTGGTGGCCGCCGGCGCTGACGTCGTGTGCACCGACGTCGACGGCGCCGCTGCGGCACGCACTGCCGATGCCATCACCGGTCCCGGCACCGCGCGCTCGGCCGTCCTCGACGTCACCGACGCTGGCGCAGTACAAGCCTTGGTCGACCAGGTCGTGGACCGGGCTGGTCGGTTGGATTTGATGTTCAACAACGCCGGGATCGCCTGGGGCGGCGACACCGAACTGCTGACGTTGGACCAGTGGAACGCGATCATCGACGTCAACATCCGCGGTGTCGTGCACGGCGTGGCGGCCGCTTATCCGGTGATGCTGCGGCAGGGGCATGGCCACATCGTCAACACCGCGTCGATGGCCGGACTCGCTGCGGCCGGGCAGATCACCAGCTACGTGATGACCAAGCACGCGGTGGTCGGGCTGTCGCTGGCGCTGCGGTCCGAGGCGGTTTCGCGCGGGGTGGGCGTACTCGCGATCTGCCCGGCCGCCGTCGAGACGCCGATTCTGGACAAGGGTGCGGTCGGCGGCTTCGTCGGCCGCGACTACTACCTTCGCGGCCAGGGCATGAAGACCGCCCACGACCCCGACCGGCTCGCCCGTGAGACGCTCAAAGCGATCCAGCGCAACAAGGCGTTATTGGTGGTGCCCAAACGCGCGCACGCCTCCTGGCTGTTCGCTCGGTTGGCACCCGGGCTGCTGCAACGATTTTCGGTCAGATTCATCAGCCAGCAGCGCACACGGCAAGCCGCTCGATCAACTGCTGCACCATGAACACCGAATTCACCCGCACCCAGAAGCGGGCGCTGGCGGTGTTCACACTCATTGCCCTGCTGTTCGCGGCGTACTTCCTGCGCAGCTACTTCGTGCTCATCGTGGTAGCCGCGGTCGGGGCGTATTTGTTCACACCACTTTTCACCTGGTTCGACCGCCGGCTGCCGACCGGACTGGCGGCGACCTGCACGCTGCTGGCGGCGCTGGTCGCCGTCATCGTGCCGATCGGGCTGCTGGTGCTGCTGGCGATCGTGCAGATCTCTCGGATGGTCACCCACGTCGCCGAATGGGTCGAGCGGACCGATCTCAGCCAGCTCGGCGACAAGGGTTTACGCCTGGCGAACGACCTGCTCGCGCGGGTGCCGTTCGTGCACACCACGATTACCGGCGAGTCGCTGCGGAAAGCGATGGTGACGGTTGCGCAGAAGGCCGGCGAATGGTTTCTGCACGTATTGCAGGACACCGCCGGAAGCGTCTTCGGCGCCGTCACGTCGGCCATCATCTTTCTGTATGTGTTCGTCGCGATGCTGACGCATCGCGAGAAACTGTTGACGCTGATCCGCCAGCTCAATCCGCTCGGCGAAGAGGTCACCGACCTGTACCTGCGCAAGATGGGCTCGATGGTGCGCGGCACGGTCAGCGGCCAGTTCGTCATCGCGCTGTGCCAGGGTGTAGCCGGAGCTGCGTCGATCTACATCGCCGGATTTCACCATGGCTTCTTCATCTTTGCGATTCTGCTCACCGCGTTGTCCATCATCCCGTTAGGCGGTGGAATTGTCACAATCCCGTTCGGGATCGGGATGATCTTCTTCGGCAACATCTTTGGCGGCGTGTTCGTGGTGCTCTGGCATCTGATCGTGGTCACCAACCTGGATAACTTTTTGCGTCCGGTTCTGGTGCCGCGGGATGCTCGGCTCAATTCCGCGCTGATGCTGCTGTCGGTGTTCGCGGGTATCGCGATGTTCGGGCCGTGGGGCATTGTCATCGGTCCGGTGCTGATGATCGTGGTCGTCACCACGATCGAGGTCTATCTCGCGGTGTACAAGGGCGTCGAGCTCGAAAATGGCGAGCACGCCGAGAAATCGGCTAAGCCAGCCGCGCAGTGAGGAACTCGACCACCCGCTTGCGGGCCTCGTAGGCCGGGTGGCCGTCGACCTCACGCACCTCGTCGGTCAGCACCGAGTGCGCCATCGTGGTGAAACCGTGCTCGTTGCCTGCACCGGAAGGGATTTCGATGACTTCGAACGCGCCGCCGAGCCGCTTCTTGAGTGTCGCGAAGCGGTCGCCGGGTGACATCTTGTCCTCGCTGAAGCGCAGCCCCATCGCACACAGCCCCTCATTGGCGGCGCGGTCGGCGACCACGTCCAGCTCGATGCGGGAAACGCCCGGGTCGCGCCGCTGCGCCGGCGTCAACGGCAACGGCAACGACGGCTGGCTGAGCACCGGTGCCAGCACACTGTCGTCGACTGCGGCGGCCAGCGCGAAACCGCCGGTGAAGCACTGGCCGATCACCCCGACGCCCTTGCCGGGTGTCGACGCGTTGAGGTCGCGGGCCAGCGCGCGTAAAAACGACGCCACCGGCCGCTGCTTATCGGTCGCGAATGCCGCGAATTCCCTTGCCACACAAGCACGTGCCAGTGTCGTTACCATGCCCAGGACGTCGTCGCGGGGTGCTCCGGGGGTGCCGAACAGTGACGGCATCGCAACCGTGAACCCGTTGTCCACCAGGTGATTTCCCAAGGCCAGCACGCCGGGATGGATGCCAGGTATCTCAGGGATCAGCACCACGCCAGGCCCCTCGCCCTTGCGGTAAACGTCGTGGGTATAGCCGCCGCCGGTGAACGGCGACACCGACCAGCCGGTCAGATCGGCCTCAGGTGCGGTCATTGACGGTCCCTTCTAGCGCGGCAGCGGTGGTTGTGACTGGGTGGCCGCCGCCAGCGTACGGAACTGGTCGACGTTTCCGGCACCGGTTATCGCAATCTGCGCGCGACCGGCCGAACTGTCCAGCCGGGTGGTCCACACGTCCTCGGTTTTCCCGTCACCCTGGTAGACGATCCAGCCGGTGCCGTCGACGTCGACGGTGCCGGTGGGGTACATGGAGGGATGGATCGAGCCGACCAGCTTGTCCTCATCGGCGTTGCTCTGCGTCAGCCTCAAATACATGCCGGTCGGGCTGATGTATCCCACCGTGGACGTCACCGCCCGCATCTTCTGACCGGTCGCCGGGTCGATCCGGCCGTCCGGGATCTCGCCGCGACTTCCGGAGTTGGGTTGCCAGCCTTGCGGCAGCCGGGGCAGCCGGACCGGGAATCCCAGCATCTGGGCATCTGCGTGCAGCGCGGCCGCCGCGTCGTAGGACGGCACCTGTCCCCGGTTGTTCGTGCCGGGCGCGAAGGTGCACATTCCGACCAAGCCGGCCAGCACGATGCACGCGACCACCAGCGGGACCAGCGACCAGAACATGTCCCGGCCGTCCTGCAGCAACCGTGGCTTGGCCGGCGGAGGCGCGGGCTGCGGCTGCGTGGTCACCAGGCCAGTATCCCAGCTCCGGACGGTCGACCCGCCTCTGGGACAATGAGCGCCATGACTGACCCCGGCGCCCCAGGCCAGCCTTCACGCCGCGAAGCGCCCGATCGCAACCTGGCCATGGAGCTGGTCCGGGTCACCGAGGCCGGGGCGATGGCCGCCGGCCGCTGGGTGGGCCGCGGCGACAAGGAGGGTGGCGACGGCGCTGCCGTCGACGCCATGCGCGAGCTGGTCAACTCGGTGTCGATGCGCGGTGTGGTCGTCATCGGCGAGGGCGAGAAGGACCACGCGCCGATGCTCTACAACGGCGAGGAAGTCGGCAACGGCGACGGCCCGGACTGCGACTTCGCCGTCGACCCCATTGACGGCACCACCTTGATGAGCAAAGGCATGACCAACGCCATCTCGGTGCTGGCGGTGGCCGAACGCGGCGCGATGTTCGACCCGTCGGCGGTGTACTACATGAACAAGATCGCCACGGGTCCCGACGCCGCCCACGTGTTGGACATCACCGCGCCGATCGCCGACAACATCCGCGCGGTCGCCAAGGTCAAGGGCCTGTCGGTGCGGGATATGACGGTGTGCATCCTGGATCGGCCCCGGCACGCGCAGTTGATCGACGACGTGCGCGCCACCGGGGCGCGGATCCGGCTGATCACCGACGGCGACGTCGCCGGCGCGATCTCGGCATGCCGACCGGAATCCGGCACCGACATGCTGGCCGGGATCGGCGGGACCCCGGAGGGCATCATCACCGCCGCGGCGCTCCGGTGCATGGGCGGCGAGATCCAGGCCCAGCTCGCACCGACCGACGACGCCGAACGGCAGAAGGCGATCGACGCCGGCTACGACCTCGACCGAGTGCTGACCACCGAGGACCTGGTGTCGGGCGACAACGTGTTCTTCTGCGCCACCGGCGTCACCGACGGCGATCTGCTCAAGGGGGTGCGCTACTACCCCGGCGGCTGCACCACCCAGTCGATCGTGATGCGCTCCAAGTCGGGCACGGTGCGGCTGATCGAGGCCTACCACCGGCTCTCGAAACTCAACGAATACTCCGCGATCGACTTCACCGGCGACTCCACCGCTCAATACCCCCTGCCGTAACCGACAACCTTAGCGAGGATCACCCCCTATGGCCGATAGCGCCGAATACCGCATTGAACACGACACCATGGGCGAGGTCCGGGTGCCGGCAAAAGCGTTGTGGCGTGCCCAGACTCAGCGCGCGGTAGAGAATTTCCCGATCTCGGGACGCGGCCTGGAGCGCACCCAGATCCGGGCGTTGGGTCTACTCAAGGGCGCGTGCGCGCAAGTCAACAAGGACCTCGGGTTGCTGGCGCCGGAGAAGGCCGACGCGATCATCGCCGCCGCCAACGAGATCGCCGACGGCCAGCACGACGACCAATTCCCCATCGACGTGTTCCAAACCGGGTCGGGCACCAGTTCCAACATGAACACCAACGAGGTGATCGCGTCGATCGCGGGGGCCAACGGTGTCACGGTGCACCCCAACGACGACGTCAACATGTCGCAGTCGTCGAACGACACTTTCCCGACCGCTACCCACATCGCGGCCACCGAAGCCGCCGTGCGCCACCTGATCCCGGCGCTGCAGGTGCTGCATGACGCGCTGTCCGCCAAGGCCCGCGAGTGGCGCACGGTGGTGAAGTCGGGCCGCACGCATTTGATGGATGCGGTGCCGGTGACACTGGGCCAGGAGTTCTCCGGATACGCCCGCCAGATCGAAGCGGGTATCGAGCGGGTGCAGGCGACCCTGCCGCGGCTAGGAGAGCTGGCAATCGGCGGTACTGCGGTCGGCACCGGCCTCAACGCGCCCGACGGCTTCGGCGCCAAGGTGGTCGAGGTGCTGGCCGACCGCACCGGTCTGGCTGAATTGCGTTCGGCGTCCAACTCTTTCGAGGCCCAAGCCGCCCGCGACGGACTGGTCGAAGCGTCCGGCGCACTGCGGACGATCGCGGTGTCGCTGACCAAGATCGCCAACGACATCCGCTGGATGGGATCGGGGCCGCTGACCGGGTTGGGCGAAGTTCAGCTGCCCGATCTGCAGCCGGGCAGCTCGATCATGCCCGGTAAAGTGAATCCGGTACTGCCGGAAGCTGTTACGCAGGTTGCCGCCCAGGTGATCGGTAACGACTCGGCGATCGCCTGGGGCGGGGCCAACGGCGCGTTCGAGCTCAACGTCTACATCCCGATGATGGCGCGCAACATGCTGGAGTCGTTCAAGCTGCTGACCAATGTGTCGCGGCTGTTCGCCGAGCGGTGCATCACCGGGCTGGCGGCCAATGTCGAGCGGCTGCGCGAGCTGGCCGAGTCGTCGCCGTCGATCGTGACACCGCTGAACTCGGCGATCGGCTACGAGGAGGCTGCCGCGGTGGCCAAAGAAGCACTCAAGGAGCGCAAGACCATCCGTCAGACCGTGATCGACCGCGGGCTGATCGGCGACAAGCTTTCCGAGGAAGAGCTCGACCGTCGTCTCGACGTGCTGGCGATGTCCAGGGTGGCCGACGAGTCGCGATGATCAGCGACGAGCTTCGGCGGCGCCGGCTGGCGACCATCGAAGAGCACATGGACACCGAGGTGACCAAGGAGTTCGACCGCACGCTGGCAACGTTCAACGGGCACCCGCGCTACGAGATCATGGCCACCGGCCAGGTCTTCGACGGTGACGACGAAGTGATGGGGTACTACCGGACCACCCGGACCGCGTTCCCCGACCAACGCCACGACAACGTCCGATACCACGTCGCCGACGACGCGGTCATCACCGAATTCGACCTGCTGGGCACCAATCTCGGCGAGTTTTACGGCCTGCCGCCGACCGGCAAGGCGTTTCGGGTTCCGATCATCGCGGTGTTCTTCTTTGACGGCGATCGAATCACCAACGAGCGCATCTACTTCGACTCGGCCAGTCTGCTCAGCCAAATCGGACGTAGTGAACTGCTGACGCTCGCTGCTGCCGGCGAGTTGCCGGACCCGGGCAGATAGTCCTCAGCTGCCGTTGTTCGGCCCGCCCGAATTGGCGCCGGGGATGTCGGTGATCGGGAAGTTGGGCATCGGCTGGGGCGACGGCGTATTGGGCAGCGACGGAATCTCGGCGGCCGGGATGTCGTGCAAATCGTTGGCGGGCGGGCCGTTCTCTCGGCTGCCGTAGACACTGCCCGGCGCGCGCGGTCCCAGCAGCTGACTGACCGTCACCAGGTGGTAGCCGTTGGCCTTGAGCACCGGAATGAACTGGTAGACCAGGTCGACAGTAGACGAGTAGGTGTCGTGGAACAACACCACCGAGCCCGGCTTGATCTGCGTCATCAGCACCGCGCGAGTGGCTGCGGTGTCGGAGTCGTTGATCCAGTCATACGGGATGACATCCCAGAGAATGGCGGCCTGACCGAGTTTGGCGGCATCCTGGTTCACCGCCGCGTTGGTCAGCCCGCCGGGGGGCCGCCACAGCGTCGGCGTCATGCCGGTGGCCGCGCGGATCGCGTCGTTGGCTTTCGACAGCTGGCCGGGGACATCGGCGGGCGGGGTCGTCGTCATGTTGGGGTGTTCCCAGGTGTGGTTACCGATCTCCATGCCCGCCTCGGCAATACGCTTGGCGCCCGCCGGGTTGGCGGCGACCTTGTTGCCGATCAGGAAGAAGGTGGCCTCGGCGTTGTTCTGCTGCAGGGTTTCCAACAGCCGATCGGTAAACGGGCTGGGGCCGTCGTCGAATGTCAGCGCCACACACTTGAGTTGCGCGCAGTCGACGTTATCGGCGTCGGCCCGTCGTACATGGCCCGTGCACGCCCCGATCACCAGCACACCGGTGGCCGCGACGACACCGAGAACCGTACGCCAGTACCGCCAGGCCGGGCTGTCGCAGAGTCTCGGCACGCTGGCAGCCTACCGCGGCCGCCGCTACGGCAGCGGCCCCTGGCTGATCTCCTCCAGCATCTCGGTGACCAGCGCGGCGATCGGCGACCGTTCGCTGCGCAGCAGCGTGATATGCGCGAACAGCGGATGTCCTTTGAGCTTCTCGATCACGGCTGCGACGCCGTCGTGGCGGCCCACTCGCAGGTTGTCGCGCTGAGCTACGTCATGGGTCAGAACGACTCGCGATCCTGCGCCCAGCCGGGACAGCACTGTCAGCAGCACGTTGCGTTCCAGCGATTGCGCCTCGTCGACGATCACGAACGAGTCGTGCAATGAGCGGCCCCGGATGTGGGTCAACGGCAGCACCTCGAGCATGCCCCGGGATAGCACCTCCTCGAGCACCGCTGGGCTGGCCAGACCCTCGAGGGTGTCGAAGACCGCCTGCGCCCACGGGCCCATCTTGTCGCTCTCGCTGCCGGGCAGGTAGCCCAACTCCTGGCCGCCAACCGCATACAGCGGGCGGAAGACCACCACTTTGCGGTGAGTTCGCCGTTCCAGCACCGCTTCCAGACCCGCGCACAGCGCCAACGCCGACTTACCGGTGCCGGCTTTGCCGCCCAGCGACACAATGCCCACCGACTCGTCGAGCAACAGGTCCAGTGCCACCCGCTGCTCGGCGGAGCGACCGCGCAGCCCGAACACCTCGCGGTCACCGCGTACCAGTTGAACCTGCTTGTGCACGTTGACTCGCCCGAGCGCATGCGAACTGCCGCCCAGCAAGCGGATCCCGGTGTGGCACGGCAGGTCTCGGGCAGCCGCCAGATCGATTTCGCCGTCGGCGAAGAGAGCGTCGATGTCCTCGGCCGCGGCTTCGATCTCTGCCATCCCGGTCCATCCGGACGTGACGACGTCCTGCGCGTGATATTCGTCGGCGGCCAAGCCGACGGCACCGGCTTTGACCCGCAGCGGAATGTCCTTGCTCACCAACGTGACCCGCTTGCCTTCGGCGGCAAGGTTGGCCGCACAACTGAGGATCCGCGAGTCATTGCTGTCGGTGCGGAAACCCACCGGCAACACCGCCGGATCGGTGTGGTTGAGCTCGACGTGCACCGTACCGCCTTGCGCGCCAACGGCAATGGGCTGATCAAGCCGTCCGTGCTCCAGCCGAAGGTCGTCGAACAAGCGCAGCGCCTGGCGGGCGAACCAACCGAGCTCGTGGTGATGGCGTTTGGCTTCCAGTTCGCTGATCACAACCAGCGGCACCACCACGTGGTGTTCGGCGAACCGGGTACACGCCCACGGGTCGGACAACAGCACCGAAGTGTCCAGCACAAACGTCCGGGGATCAGTCACGGAGCGCTCCTTGCGCGAACCGCGCGGCCCCCGCGCGGATGTGTCGGCGGGGCTGCGGCA
This sequence comes from Mycobacterium sp. NGS62, assembly GCF_059812285.1. Taxonomy (NCBI): domain Bacteria; kingdom Bacillati; phylum Actinomycetota; class Actinomycetes; order Mycobacteriales; family Mycobacteriaceae; genus Mycobacterium; species Mycobacterium sp. NGS62. The sequence goes on from NZ_JCALCK010000003.1 coordinate 190,373, forward strand.
CCAGGACCGGGGGCGGTCCTGGCGATCGCCAGCGCGGCGGAGCCGGGCGCAGCGGGTCGCCACCATAAGGTCTTGCCGATGTCGTGACAAGAGGTGCCGTCGGGACAGCAGAGCACGTCGCTAGCCATCGAATGCGACGCTACTCCGGTCGGCACATACCCGCCGTGCAGGCGCGCCGGATGCCTGATGCAACAAGGGCGAGTGTGCGTGTTCGTACACGACACGGCGCGCGACTACGTGCAACTGCGCACGTTCGTCACAGAAGAGGGTCAGGCGATGAACTGCTGCAGCTCAGGCTGGTCCGCCAGCCCCCACGCTGTGATGCGGTCGGAAATCACCTGCTGCAGCTGCGAGTCGCCGAAAATCCCGGCGTCGGCCATGCTCTGCACCTTGTCCTGGTAGGCATCGATGTCGCCGCCGACGACGCCGAGCTCGGCTGCGCGAGCGGCGATCGCGGCCAGCGTCTCGTCGCGGGTGTACTCCAGGCAGTGCGCCACGATGTTTGCAAAGAACTCCTCATGGCGCTCTTCGTCTTTGGCGATCCGGGTGATCAGCCCGGCCAGCACGGGCTCTTCGATCTGCGCCGCCAGGTTACGGCAGAACACCGCGTGGGCACGCTCGAAAAACGCCATGAACACCAGGGTCTCGACCTGACTTAAGCGATCGGCGCGGTAGCCCTTCATCACGTGCTCCACCCGGACCTGCTCGTTGGCGGTCGGGTCCACTTCTCGGGTCACCACCAAGTACTCACGCAATGCGATGGCGTGCAGATGCTCCTCGGCGGTCCACCGGCCAAGCCAGCGGCCCCACCAGTCTTCGAGGATGAAATGCTCGACGAGCTCGCGGTGGTAGCCGGCGAGGTTGTCCTTGGTGATGAGCAGGATCTCGCAGGCGTCGGTGATCAGCCGCGGCAGCGACGCCTGCGACGGTTCCCAGTCGCGTCCACCAAGGAAAGCGAAGTTCTCGCCCTGCTCGAATGGCACGTAGTCGTGCGCGAACCAGATGTCCTCGGTGGTCAGATGGCGGTCCAGGTTTGCCTCGACCACCGGATCGAGCTCCAGGATCAGTGCATTAGCTACAGGTTTCTGTGCCATAAAGTAACTGTAACCCAGGTTCACATCTTTCGTGAAATCATCCCGGACGTGTCGTCAGGAGCCGATCAGCTTCCAGTCCTCAAGCCCGTCATAGAGCGGAAATGCCCTGGCCAGCCGGGTCACGCGGTCCCGCAGCGCTGGCACGTCGGCCGCCTCGCCGCCGGCCAGCGCGGTGCCGATGATGTCGGCGACCTCGCTGAACTCGACGTCGCCGAAGCCGCGGGTGGCCAGTGCCGGTGTACCGATCCGCAGCCCGGACGTCACCATCGGCGGTCGGGGGTCGTTCGGCACTGCGTTCCGATTGACGGTGATGCCAACCTGGTGCAGCAGATCCTCGGCCATCTGCCCATCCAGCGGAGAGTTCCGCAGGTCGACGAGCACCAGGTGGACATCGGTGCCGCCACTGACCACCGACACCCCGGCCTTGGCGACGTCAGCTGCCAGCAACCGCTCGGCGAGGATGCGCGCCCCAGTCAGCGTGCGTTGCTGGCGCTCGGCGAACTCCGGCGAGCCGGCGATCTTGAGGGCCACCGCCTTGGCCGCGATCACGTGCATCAGCGGCCCGCCCTGCTGCCCGGGGAACACCGCGGAGTTGACCGCCTTGGCATATTCCTGCTTACCGACGATCAGGCCCGACCGCGGCCCGCCCAGTGTTTTGTGCACGGTGGTGGACACCAGCTGGGCATGCGGCACCGGCGACGGGTGCAGCCCTGCAGCGACCAGGCCGGCGAAGTGGGCCATGTCCACCCACAGCGTGGCGTCGACCTCGTCAGCGATCGAGCGGAACGCCGCGAAGTCGAGGATTCGTGGATAGGCCGACCAGCCGGCGATGATCACCTTCGGGCGGAACTCGCGGGCCTTGGCCCGTACGGCGTCCATGTCGATCAGATGCGTCGCGGGGTCGACACCGTAGAAGCCGACGTCGTAGAGCTTGCCGGAGAAGTTCAGCCGCATGCCGTGAGTCAGATGGCCACCGTTGGCCAGATCCAGGCCCAGCAGCCGCTCCCCCGGTGTCATCAGAGCGTGCAGCACCGCTGCGTTGGCCTGGGCGCCCGAATGCGGCTGCACATTGGCGAATTCGGCGTCGAACAGCGATTTGGCGCGGTCGCGGGCGATGTTCTCCACCGCGTCGACGTGTTCACATCCGCCGTAGTAGCGCCGGCCGGGCAATCCCTCGGCGTATTTGTTGGTCAGCACGCTGCCCTGGGCCTGCAGCACCGAGCGCGGCACGAAGTTCTCCGAGGCGATCATCTCCAACGTGTCACGCTGCCGGCCGAGCTCTTTGCCCAGCAGGTCGGCGACATCGGGGTCGACCTCGGTGAGCGGGGCAGACATCACGGACGTAGCGGTGTCGGGTGCAGCAGTCACGTCGGCCAGTCTGGCATGTAGGGCCCTATACGGTCAGCCCCGGATAGAGCGGGTTGGCGGCCAGCAGTTCGGCTGCGGCAGCGTGCACCCGGTCGGCGGTGCCGTCGGCCAAGGTGTATTTGGCTTTCGATGTGCCCTGCGGTGTGGTGTTAGCCAGCACGTCGACCACGAGTTCGGCCACCCGGTCGAAGTCGTCGGTGCCGAACCCGCGGGTGGTCAGCGCCGGGGTGCCGAATCGGATACCGCTGGTGTACCAGGCGCCGTTGGGGTCGGCGGGGATGGAATTGCGGTTGGTGACGACCCCGGAATCCAGCAGCGCGGATTCGGCCTGCCGCCCGGTCAGCCCGAACGACGTGACGTCCAGCAGCACGATGTGGTTGTCAGTGCCACCGGTGACCAACCGCGCCTTTCGCTTGAGGAACCCTTCGGCCAGCGCCTGCGCGTTGTCGGCAACCTGCTGGGCGTAGCCCCGGAACGCCGGGCGGCGAGCCTCGGCCAGGGCAACTGCCTTGGCGGCCATGACGTGTGCCAGCGGCCCGCCCAGCACCATCGGGCAGCCTTTGTCGACGGCGTCGGCGTACTCCGGTTGGGCCAGGATCAACCCGCCGCGCGGTCCACGCAGCGACTTGTGCGTGGTGGTGGTGGTGACGTGGGCGTGCGGAACCGGATCCTCGTCGCCGGTGAACACCTTGCCGGCGACCAGCCCGGCGAAGTGCGCCATGTCCACCATCAGGGTGGCGCCCACCTCGTCGGCGATCTGGCGCAACGTGGCGAAGTTGATCCGCCGCGGGTAGGCCGAGTAGCCGGCGACCAAGACCAGCGGCTTGAATTCCCGCGCCGACGCGGCGACCGCGTCGTAATCCAGCAGCCCGGTCTCGGGGTCCGTGCCATAGCTGCGCTGGTGGAACATCTTGCCGGAGATGTTGGGCCGAAACCCGTGGGTCAGGTGCCCGCCGGCATCCAGCGACATGCCCAGCAGCCGCTGGTTGCCGAGCTTGTGCCGCAGCGCTTCCCAGTCCTGCTCGGACAGGTCGTTGACGTGTTTGGCGCCAGCCTCGGCCAGCGACGGGGACTCGACCCGCGCGGCCAGGATGGCCCAGTAGGCAACGAGATTGGCGTCGATACCCGAATGCGGCTGCACGTAGGCGTAGGGCGCATCGAACAGCTCGCGGGCATGCTCGGCGGCGACGGTCTCGACGGTGTCCACGTTCTGGCAGCCGGCGTAGAAGCGGTGACCGATGGTGCCCTCGGCGTATTTGTCCGACAACCAACTACCCATCGTGAGCAGCACCGCCGGTGACGCGTAGTTTTCGCTGGCGATCAGCTTGAGCGAAACACGTTGGTCGGCAAGCTCTTTGCGGGTGGCGGCGGCGATCCGGGGTTCGACGGATTCGACGAGCTGCAGCGCTGCCCGGTAAGCGGCGCTCGCGGTGTCCGCGTATTCGGCGTCCATAGTGTCAGCCTAAGCGCAGGGCTGACGGGATCAGCGGCTCGTCGAGCAGCCGGCCGAATCGTTCGATGAGACTGACACCGGCCGGCCGATCATCCAGCCACCCGCGCAGCAATCGATAACCCTCGACGTAGGTGCTGGTGTAGGCGCGCCACAGCGGCGAGGACAGGAAGCGCAGCATCTGCCGGGCGCGGGTGTCGTTGACCAGCAGCCAGCGCCGCAGGAAGTCGGTCACCTCGTCGACGTCGCGGTGTTCGTCGTGCAGCATCAATGCCGCGTCCTGGCGGACACCGGCCAGCGCCGCCGAGGCCTCCGACACCGCCTCGGCCCGGTCACCGTCGAAGCGCAGCCCCAGGTCGGCGTAGATCTCGGTGGCCCAGCTGCCCCAGCCGGCGCCGACCGCGACGTGCAGGGCCAGATCGGCCAGGCCCTCGGCGATCAGGCACTGCGGGGTGTTGACCAAAAAGATGGTCTGCTCAACCTGGCCCAGCCGATTGACCAGCCCGGCTTCTTTGCGGCAGTGCTCGGTGTGGTGCCCCGGGTAGGACTCGTGGGCGACCAGCCGCGGCAGGTTGGACATCAGTTGTTTGAGGTCGGCGTTGACGGCCACCGTCGAGCGGTAGTCGCCCAGGTAGTAGTTGAAGCCTGACCACGGCTTGTCACTGACCACCTGATAGTCGACGGTTTCGGTGTCGGGCAGCGGATACTCGCTGCGCACCCGGTCGCGCAGTGCGCTGGAGAACGCGTCGATGCACTCGGCCAGCCGCTGCGGCGGGATCTCTTCGGCGCCGCGATGGGCGGCCATCCGGTCAGCCAGGGGGCCGCTGCCGCCCAGCACCTCGTCGAGCCGGGTGTGCGCCTGCCGATAGGTGTCGGGGTCTCCCTTGGCGATGTCGACGTCGAAGTAGTCGCGCACCTCCTGCACGAAGCCGACATCTTCTCCGGCGAATTTCCGCCCGGCACAGGCCAGCGCACGCAGGTGAGCGCCGAGGTAGTCGGCGCGGGCCTGGTCAAATCCGTTGCGGCGCGGAATGTCTGGCAGAAGTGCGCTCAGCCGTTCGGCTTGCCGGACAAGGTCGGCCGGGTCCGGCGCCGGTTCGTTGGCCACCTCCCGGCGCAGCGCGGGATCGCCGGTGAACGCGTCGACGTAGCCGGTCTCGACCCGGTCGAAGCGCAAACCCAGCAGCAAGTACTCACGGATCAGCGTGGCGGGCTCCATACCGGTTAACGCTATCCGCGTCGCCCCTGCAAGACTGACGCTATGCCGCGGCTGAGCGAGCCGAGCCCCTATGTGGAGTTCGACCGACGTCAGTGGCGTGCGTTGCGCATGTCCACGCCGCTGCCGCTGACCGAAGAAGAAGTGGTCGCGCTGCGTGGTCTGGGCGAGCAGGTTGACCTGCTGGAAGTCGAAGAGGTCTACCTACCGCTGGCCCGGCTGTTGCACCTGCAGGTCGCCGCGCGTCAGCGGCTGTTCGCCGCGACCGCCGAATTCCTCGGCGAGCCGCAGCAAAACCCCGACCGACCGGTGCCCTTCATCATCGGGGTGGCCGGCAGCGTGGCGGTCGGCAAGTCGACCACCGCCCGTTTGCTACAGGCGCTGTTGGCCCGCTGGGACCACCACCCGCGGGTCGACCTGGTCACCACCGACGGCTTCCTCTATCCCAACGCCGAGCTGGAGCGGCGGAACCTCATGCACCGCAAGGGTTTCCCGGAAAGCTACGACAGGCGTGCGCTGATGCGTTTCGTCACCTCGGTGAAGTCCGGTTCGGAGTACGCCTGCGCGCCGGTCTATTCACACCTGCACTACGACATCGTGCGCGGCGCCAAACACGTGGTGCGCCACCCCGACATCCTGATCCTCGAGGGCCTCAACGTGCTGCAGACCGGGCCGACGTTGATGGTGTCGGACCTGTTCGACTTCTCGCTGTATGTCGACGCACGGATCGAGGACATCGAGCAGTGGTACGTGTCGCGGTTCTTGGCGATGCGCTCCACGGCCTTCGCCAACCCGGCCTCGCACTTCCACCACTACGCCGGGTTGAACGACCCGCAGGCCGTCGTCGCCGCCCGCGACATCTGGCGCTCCATCAACCGGCCCAACCTGGTCGAAAACATCCTGCCCACCCGGCCGCGGGCCACTCTGGTGCTGCGCAAAGACGCCGACCACTCCATCAACCGGCTGCGTCTGCGCAAGCTGTAGTCGTTGGGCGCCGAACGTCGAGTTGTTGTGAAAAATCCGGGGTTTTCGCCCGACAACTCGACGCTCGGCGCGGGTTAGACATGAGCCGGTGCGGGGCCGCGCACCGTAAACCTCAAACGGCGGCGCCCCGCACCGACACCGGAGGGAGTCACGCCGACAGGCGGCGCACTCCGAGGTATTGCAGGTAGCCGAAGAACGCGGTGTACACCCCGCTGGCCAACGTTGCGGCAACACCGGTTGCAGTCAACGGCAGCCAGTCGGCCGCCACGACAGCAACCGTCGCCACGGTGAACACGATGTTGGCGATCGCGACGCCGATGCCGGCCCGGCGCAGGTTGGGCAATGCGGCCACGCTGAACACCACGAGCCCGTAGAGCACGAAGAATGCGCCCAGCGCGTACTCCTGCACGGAGCTCAGTCCGGTCAGCGACGAGATCGGGTCGGCGGCAACAGCGACGGCCAGGCCCGCCAGCCCGGTCAAGGTGGCGTCGGCGCGCATGGCGAACCGCAACAGCGAGTCGGTCGAGTCGGCCAAGGGCCGGGTAGGTAATCCGGTAACGGCGGTCATGTCAAAACTCCTTGGGTGGTGGGTCGAACACCTCTGAGCGTGCCGTTCGGCGACTGCCAGATCGACGCGTGACACTGCCAAGTGATGCCATGCGCAGGTCAACCGGCTTTCGACGGGCGACTGCGCTAGCTCGAAACGGGCACCCGGCCACGCAGGTCGGCAGCGATCAGCCGGGCGGCGGCGTTCTGCCAGTTGTGCAGCGACCGCTGCGGCACTTCGGTGACCAACCACTGCCAGGCTTGCCGGGCCGTCGGATCCAGTCCGGCGGCCGTGGCGTTCTGCGCATAAGCGCGCACGCCGACGACATACGGGAAATACAGCGCGTTGTAGTAGCGCCATTGCTCGGTGGTGCCGAAGTCGCCGCCATCCCGCGGTTTGAGCGCCGTGATGCGATCGGCAAGCAGCGCCTTGAGTTCGATGGCCCGCTCCAGCGGCTGGTCGGGCGCCCCGCGGGCGGCCAGTCGCTGGTCGATGGTGGGCAGCGCGGTCAGCGGACTGGCGACCAGCTTAGACAGGTCGCCGTAGTGACCCAGCGCGCGCCGGGTGAGCCGGGCGAAGCTGTCGTCGTCGACACCGTCGAGCGGGTGACCCGAGCGCAGCGGCAGCGCTGATTCGGTGCGGCGCAACGTCGCCCGGTCGGCGCGCAGCGTCGGCGAACGCGAGAAAGCGAGCCGGTCCAGCAGCCCCGCCAGCGGGTCGGCAAGGACCTGCACGTCGATCGCGATCGCCAAACTGGTAAACAGCAGCACCATCAGCGCGGGCTGCTGGCTTGTCAACGCGATCCCGATGAGCACCTGACCGCCGAACAGCACCGCCACCGCGACGCTGCCCCAGAACGAGCGCAGCATGTCGGCCCGCAGCGCCTGACCCTCGTCGAAGGCGTCCCACAACGCCACCGCCACACCGAGCGCCAGCACGTCGCATCCCGTCGACGCCAGCGCCAGCCAGCTGGGCAACAAGCCCAGCGGAATGATCAGGATGGCGTTGCTCAGCGCGAAGAACAGCGTCGCGACGACGACCAACCCGGCGACCGGGACCGGTTGGGCGGGCCGGACCAACGCCTTGGCCATTGCGCCGAGGGTGGAAAGCGATACCACCGCAAACATCACCCAATGGCCGGACCGGACCGGCCCGTCGACGCTGCCGGCCATCGTCGCTCCGACCAGGACGGCGGCCGCGACCCCGCCGACCAGGAGCAGCTCGCGGGCGCGGCTAGACCAGTGGTCGCACGGTCGCGCTAACTCCAGCAGCACCGCGAACCACGCCACGCCGGGAACAGCCGCCAAGTAGATCTCAACCTGGCTGAGCAAGCCGCTGTGCGTCGCCAGCCGCACCGCGTCCAGCGCCACGACGGCCGCGAAGCTACACAGTCCCGTCGCCGCCAACACCAGCGCGGGCTTGCGCGGATCACGGGCCAGCAGATACGCGCCCAGCCACCAGCTCAGCGCGAACACCACCGCAGACAGCGCAGCCATGGATCAAGTGTGGCACGCGCACCACGCACTCACCGCGCGTGTCTTCAGCGCGAAGCGTTCAACTGCCAGCCGCCGAGCACAACGGCGATCCCGCCGGCGGCGACGAGCGCCCAGTTACCCGACGCACTGAGCGGCAACCAGCCATACAGTGCCGTCACCCACACGACCGGGGCGAAGACGAAGTTGAACGCCCCGAATCCCCGCACCAGGCGGCGCGGAATCGGGCGCATCCGGTTCAGCCAGAACAGTAGGCCGACACCGCCGACGAGAAACGCCAGCCCACCGGCAAGCAACACCGGCTGCGGCACGCTCCACCAGTCACCGAGCGGTCCAGATAGTGCGGCGACGATCGCGCCCGCGAGGCTCCAGAACGCCAGGTCGGCAGCGATCGATTGCCAGCGCCCGCGGTCACCTCCCAGCAGGGGGCGGTTGTGACTACCTGAAATTATTTCGCGGGTCATGTGCCGATGGTGCGGCCGCCAGCAGTGCCAACTCCAGGCACGGCGCTGCCAAACGCTGCCAGCTACGCTGCGTTATCCGCCGTAGCGGCGGTGGCGCTGGCTGTAGTCGCGCAGCGCGCGCAGAAAGTCGACTCGACGGAACGCCGGCCAGTGCGCCTCGGTGAACCACATCTCCGAGTAGGCGCTCTGCCAGAGCAGGAAGCCCGACAGCCGCTGCTCCCCCGATGTCCGGATGACCAGATCGGGGTCGGGCTGCCCGGAGGTGTACAGGTTTTCCGAGATCGCGTCGACGGTGACCGCCTCGACGAGTTCCTCGGCACTGGCTCCGTTGGCGAGTTCCTTGTTCAACAGGCCGCGCACCGCGTCGGCGATCTCCTGGCGGCCGCCATAACCGACCGCCACGTTGACATGAAAGCCGCCGTTCTTCTCGCGGGTGGACTCGACGGCCTCGCGCAGCCGCCGCGCGGGCTCTTCGCCGACCAGCTCCAAATCTCCGACCGTGCGCACACTCCAGTGGTTCACCGGGGCACAGAGCTCCTCGACCACATCGGTGATGATCTCGATGAGCGCGGCCAGTTCGTCGGGATCGCGTTGCAGGTTTTCGGTGGACAGCAGATAGACGGTGGCCATTTCGATGCCGGCTTCTTGGCACCAGCGCAGCATCTCGGCGATTTTGATCGCGCCCATCCGGTAGCCGTAGCTGACATCGTCGTAGCCCGCGCTGCGCGCCCAGCGCCGGTTCCCGTCGCACAGCACCGCGATGTGGCGGGGCAGCGCCGACCGGGAAGCAGCCAGGCCCTGCCGCAGCCGCAATTCATAGATGCGATACAGCGGTTCCTTGAGCCGTGGCGGGATGATGTCCACGAAGAACCAGATTACTGTGAGGGGCAATGGTTACCGGCAATCCCGGAGAGTCCCGGAAAGGCACATCGAGCCAGACCGACGCCGCTTCGCGATCTGATCAGTCTGGACCGATGGCGGCTGTCCAGGAAGTGGCCGACGACATCGTCGAGGGCGCCGCCCAAGTCCTGATCAAGCCCCGGATGCGCGGCTGGATCCACTTCCACTCCGCCTGGTTGGCGCTCATCTGCGGCGCAGCGCTGGTATCGGTGTCATGGGCGGCCGAATCGCGCCGCGCCGGCCACGCGACGCTGATCTACGCCGCGGCCACGGTGGCGATGTTCGCCGTCAGCGCCACCTATCACCGCGTCCAGTGGAAATCGGTGATAGCCCGCAAGCGAATGAAGCGGCTGGACCACTCGATGATTTTCGTGTTCATCGCCGGCAGTTACACGCCGTTCGCAAGGCTGGCCATGCCGCATGACACCGGCCTGCTGGTGCTGTGGATCGTGTGGGGCGGTGCAGTGGCGGGGATCTTGTTGAAGATGTGCTGGCCTACGGCACCACGCTGGGTCGGCGTCCCGCTGTACCTGCTGCTGGGCTGGGTGGCGGTGTGGTTCGCCCCGACGATCGTGCACACCGCCGGGGTTGCCGCGATGGTGTTGCTGGCGGTCGGCGGCGTGCTATACAGCGTCGGCGGCGTGCTGTACGGACTGCGCTGGCCCGACCCGTGGCCGGCCACGTTCGGATACCACGAGTTCTTTCACGGCCTGACTGCGCTGGCCGCGATCTGCCACTACATCGCCATGTGGTTTGCGGTGTTTTACGTCGGCCACCCGCTATAACTGCGTGACGTTCTCCGGCGACCAGTAGGCCTTCATCCCGGCTACCTTGCCGTCGTCGCCGAACACCATCACGTCGATCGGCTCGATCACCATCCGGCTGTCGCCGTATGCCACTGTCAGCCTGAAGTGGAAGGCCGCCTCGTTACCGGCGACCCGCAGTGTCACCAGCTCGCAGTCCCGTTCGCCGGATTCCAGCGCCGCATAGAAGCCGCGGATGGCCTGTCGACCGATGTGTACCTCGCCGCCGACCGGATCCTCGACGGTGGCGTCGTCGGCGTAGAGCTCAACGATGTCGTCGGCGCTGCCCTTGGCGACCAGGCTGATGTAACGGTTGACGGTGTCGGCGATGGTTTCAGCACTCGGCATGTCAGGCACGCTACCGGGCGAGTGCGGCAGCCAGGTCCTCGGTAGTGGTGACCGGCATGTCGCACACCCGCCCACGGCACACGTAGGCTGCGTCGGCGCCGGCGACCCGATCGCGTCCGGCCAGTAGTTCCGAGGAGTCGACCGCCCCGCCAACCACGATGGCCCCGCCGGGTGCGAGTCTGCGCGCATCCGCCAGCAACGACGATCCCGGCGTGTCAGTGGTGGCCACCGCGATCTGCAGCGGCCCACGGACCGCGGCTTCGGCGACCGCCAGCCAATGGCCGGCTGAGCGCGGCGCCCCGGCCAGTAGCGGTGAATGCGCCAACAGCGCGTCGGCCGCTGCTTCTCGGTAGCGATCCGCGCGGTCAGCGCCCACCAGGTGCGCGGCGGTCAGCAGCGCCTCGGCGATCGTCGAGGCGCCGGACGGTGTCGCCCCGTCGATCGGATCCGCGGGCCGATACATCAGTTCCTCGGCGTCGTCGGCGGTGTCGAACCAGCGGCCGGGCCGGTCCGGGTCGGCGAAGCGCGCCAACGCGATGTCGAGCAATTCGGTGGCAGTAGCCAGCCAGGTGTTCTCGGCGGTCAGCTGGTAGAGCGCCAACAAGCCGGTGGCCAGCGCCGCATGGTCGTCCAGGATGGCCGCGGTGTCGCCGACTTGTCCGCCCAGACTGGCGCGACGCAGTCGACCGTCGACCATGTGCAGTTCCACCAGGGCCGCCGCGCAGCGTCGGGCAGCAGACAGCAATTCCGAATCATTCAGGGCCACACTGGCTTCCGCTAACGCGGTGATCGCCAACCCGTTCCAGGCGGTGACGATTTTGTCGTCGCGGTCGGGCTGCGCCCGGGTCAACCGCGCGGCCAGCAGTACGGTGCGGACCCGATCGAAGCGATCCACGTCGTCGGGCTCGCTGCGCAACTGCAGCACCGACGTGCCCTCCTCGAACGTTCCGGTGTCGGCGACGCCGAATAGTGAAGCGGCCCAATCCCCGTCGTCGTCGCCCAACACTTCACGCAGTTGAACGGACGTCCACACGTAGGTCGAGCCTTCCCGGCCCGCGGCGTCGGCGTCCAGCGACGAGGTGAACATGTCGCCGGCACCCAGGTCGTCGATGATGAACCGTGCGGTCTGGCCGGCGACGCGGCGCGCCAATGGGTCTCCGGTGCGACGGGCCAGGTGCGCATAAGCTCGCAGCAGCAGCGCGTTGTCGTAGAGCATTTTCTCGAAATGCGGTACTACCCAAGCATCGTCGACGCTGTAACGGGCGAATCCGCCGGCCAGTTGGTCATAGATTCCGCCACGGGCCATCGCGGTGGCCGCGCGCTCCACGACGCCGAGCGCCTCGGCCGAGCCGGTGCGCTCGTGGTCCCGCAGCAGCGCCTCCAGCAGGGCCGACGGCGGGAACTTCGGCGCCCGACCGAATCCGCCACGCACTGGGTCCTCCTCGCTCAGCACGGCGGCTACGGCCTGATCGCAGAGCGATGGCTTGACGTCCGGCCCTCCTCCCGGCATACCGGAGGCCATCGATCGCAGCTCGCCGGCGATGTGGTCGGACGCCTGCTCGACTTCGTCACGGCGTGTCCGCCAGGTGTTGACGACGGCCGAAAGTAGTTCCAGGAACGCCGGTTTCGGATAGTAGGTGCCGCAGAAGAATGGCCGGCCGTCCGGCGTGAGGAAGCACGTCATCGGCCAGCCGCCGTGCCCGGTGAGCGCGACGGTGGCAGTCATGTAGACGGCGTCGATGTCGGGCCGTTCCTCGCGGTCCACCTTCACGCACACGAACCCCGCGTTCATGACCGCGGCAACGTCGTCGTCCTCGAAGGACTCGTGGGCCATGACGTGGCACCAGTGGCAGGCGGCGTAGCCGACCGAGAGCAAGATCGGCACGTCGCGTTCGACGGCCTCGGCCAGCGCCTGCGGCGTCCACTGCTGCCAGTGCACCGGGTTGTCGGCATGCTGGCGCAGATATGGGCTGGCGGCCCCGGCGAGGGTGTTGCTATTCGTCGGGTTCACGCGGCGATCCGTTGCGATCCGCCGGCTGATCGACGCCGACTGTGCCTTCGTCGGCGGCCTGGTCCGGCTCCGGGTGCTGCGGGTCGAAAGACTCGGGCACCTTCTTCAGCTGCCGGTTCATCGAGCGCACCAGCAGAAAGGTCCCGATCAGCAGCAGCACGATCACGAGCAGCCCGAACGGGCTGGCCTTGCCGAAATCCGGTCCAGTGTTGCGGGGAGCGTCGTCAGCCAAGAACGTCACCACATCGAAAAGCTCAATCACTGGTCGGTCTCGATTCCTGCGAACAGATCGGTCTCGGGAAGGCGCACCGGCACCCGCGAGCGGGCCAACTCGAATTCTTCGGTCGGCCAGAGCCGCTGCTGCCATTCGATCGGTGCGGCAAAGAAATCGCCTTGGGGATCGATCTGGGTGGCGTGGGCGCGCAGGGCGTCGTCGCGCTGGCTGAAATACGCCGAGCACTCAACTCGGGTCGTCACCCGGTCGGCGAAGATGTCGTGCTTGGGGTCCCAGTGTGCCAGCCATTTTCCGAACGGGCCCTGCTGGTCGTGGTTGGCGAACTCGTCCTGCAGCAACTGCATCCGCTCGCGCAGGAAGCCGTGGTTGTAATAAAGCTTGGGCACCGTCCACACGTCGCCGGCCGCCGGGAAGCGGCGGTAATCGCCGGCTGCTTCGAACGCCGCCAGCGAAACCTGGTGACAGCGGATGTGGTCGGGGTGCGGGTAGCCGCCGTTTTCGTCGTAGGTCGTCATGACATGCGGCCGAAACTCGCGCACCACCCGCACCAGCGCCTCGGTGCACGCCTCCAGCGGTGCCAGCGCAAAGCAATCCTGCGGTAGCGGTGGCGGTGGGTCGCCCTTGGGCAGGCCGGAGTCGATGAAGCCGAGCCAGGTGTGCTCGACACCGAGAATTTCGGCGGCCTTGGCCATCTCGTCGCGGCGGATGTCGGCGATACGTCCGTGCACTTCCGGCAGGTCCATGGCGGGATTGAGGATGTCGCCGCGTTCGCCGCCGGTCAACGTCACCACCAGCACGCGATGACCTTCGTCGGCGTAGCGGGCAAGGGTGGCGGCGCCCTTACTGGACTCGTCGTCCGGGTGGGCGTGCACCGCCATCAACCGCAGTTCGCTCACGTGCTCCCTGTCCGTGCGTTGTTGCGCCGATACCCTAATAGTTCCATCCTGGCGGTCCGGGTTCGAAACCGACTGAAGAGATGCGTACAACAATGAGCCAACCTCCGCTGGTGCCTCCGGAGAGCCGCTACGGGCGTGCCCCGCTATCGGCCGCTTCGCGGCGTCGCGTCGTGATCGCACTGGGGCTGCTGGTGGTCGCCGCGGGCATCATCGTCGCGGTCGTCGCCTACCAGCGGCTGGGCACCGGTGACGTGAAGGGCACGCTGGCCGGCTACCGGCTGATCGACGACGAGACGGTGTCGGTGACGATCAGCGTGACGCGGTCGGATCCGTCGCGTCTGGTCGACTGCATCGTGCGGGTCCGCGCCAAAGACGGCAGCGAGACAGGCCGGCGCGAAATCCTGATTCCGCCGTCGCAGGAGGCGACGGTGCAGGTGACGACGATCGTGAAGTCCAGCAAGCCACCCGTGATGGGCGACGTCTACGGGTGCGGCACCAACGTGCCCGACTACCTGCGCAGTTCCTGATCGCGCGGCCACCCGGACGGATGCCGAACTGCGAAAATGTGTCCGGCCGAAGGCTGCGCGGTGCTACCATGTTTTGGTGCACGGTTCCTGCTGGAACCGTGTATTGCTGCATTAGCGGGTATACGCAGCTATAAAGCCGTAGTACACGCGGGGGAACCGCAGGTGCGCAGGCACGCGATTATCGCGCAACCGACACCACAAGGAGCACGACGAGATGACGGACACCCAGGTGACCTGGTTGACCCAAGAGTCACACGACCGACTCAAGGCCGAACTCGACCAGTTGATCGCAAACCGTCCGGTCATCGCCGCGGAAATCAACGACCGCCGCGAGGAGGGTGACCTGCGGGAAAACGGCGGCTATCACGCAGCGCGCGAGGAACAGGGCCAACAGGAGGCCCGGATCCGGCAGCTGCAGGATCTGCTGAACAACGCCAAGGTCGGCGAAGCCCCCACGCAGTCGGGTGTCGCGCTGCCCGGTTCGGTGGTGACGGTCTACTACGGCGACGACAAGTCGGAGACGGAGACGTTTCTGATCGCCACCCGGGGTGAGGGCGTCAACGACGGCGACTTGGAGGTGTACTCGCCGAATTCACCGCTGGGCGGCGCGCTGATCGACGCCAAGGAAGGCGAGAGCCGCAGCTACACCGTGCCCAACGGCAACACGGTCAAAGTGACGCTGGTCAGCGCCAAGCCGTACCACTCCTAGTCACCGCACCGGTGGGGGGATAAGGCCCGCTCAA
Organism: Mycobacterium sp. NGS62; assembly: GCF_059812285.1. Taxonomy (NCBI): domain Bacteria; kingdom Bacillati; phylum Actinomycetota; class Actinomycetes; order Mycobacteriales; family Mycobacteriaceae; genus Mycobacterium; species Mycobacterium sp. NGS62. The sequence continues at coordinate 205,452 of NZ_JCALCK010000003.1, forward strand.
GCCTGCTGATGGCGCGGATCGCCGAAGATCTACTGCTGTTGCTGCTCGACAATGCGTCGGCGCAGCCCGGGCTGGATCGAGCTTGCCGCGAACGCGTGCTGACCGCGGCGACGCTGCTGGATTTGGCGCATGCCTGCCGTATTCGTCCGGCAGTCGACAGCGAGCCGGTCGAAGCGGGACGACTGGTCGTGTTGAGCGGACCCGATCCTGCCGATCCGGTGCTGGCGCCCGCATTGCAGCTGCTGGGGCGTCGGCCGATGAGTCCGGCCGCCGCGATCACCAAGCTGCGTCGCGTTACCCCCGGTGCGTTACTGACACAGCTCGAATGCCTCGGTCAGATCCGCCAGGTTCAGCTGCAGGGCAATGGATTCAAACGCTCCTACGCGTGGCCGTTGACCGACCGGACCCGGGTGTCGCAGGCCCGTGCGGCGCTGATCGGCGCGCTGTTCGACGACGACAACCCGGACCCGGCGACAGCGACGATCATCTCGCTGCTGCACACGGTCGACGGCCTGGGTGCGGTGTTCAGCCTCAACGACCGTGGTTGGGAATGGGTGCGCAGCCGAGCCGGTGACATCGCCAGCGGCGGGTGGGTCGGCGAGTCGGAGCCCGAACTCGCCGAGGTCAACCTGGCGGTGACGACGGCGGCGATCCGCCACGCATTGCAGTAGCCGCTGGCCCGGTTGGAGGCGCAGCTACTCCGCCAGCGCCTGCTCGAGGTCGGCCAGCAGGTCGGCGACGTCCTCGATACCCACCGACAGGCGCACCAGGTCCTCGGGAACCTCCAACTGCGAGCCGGCCGTCGACGCGTGGGTCATCGCGCCCGGATGCTCGATCAGCGATTCGACCCCGCCGAGTGACTCCGCCAGGATGAACACCTCGGTGTTGGCGCACAGGCTTTCGGCGGCCGCCCGACCGCCCCGCATCCGTACCGACACCATGCCGCCGAATCCGCGCATCTGCCGTGCCGCGACGTCATGGCCGGGATGGCTGGGTAGGCCGGGATACAGCACATCGCCGACGGCCGGATGGCCACAGAGGAATTCGGCGACCGCGGCGGCGTTTTCGCTGTGCCGTTGCATGCGCAGCACCAGCGTCTTGAGGCCGCGGATGGTCAGGTACGCGTCGAACGGGCCCGGCACCGCGCCGGCGCCGTTCTGCAGGAAGCCGAATGCGACGTCGAGTTCCTCGTCGTTGGTGACCAGCGCCCCGCCCACCACGTCGGAGTGCCCGCCGATGTACTTGGTGGTCGAATGCAACACGACGTCGGCGCCCAACGTCAACGGCTGCTGCAGTGCCGGCGAGGCAAATGTGTTGTCCACCAATACTTTCACAGACGGGCCGCTGGCCAGCCCAGCAATGGCGGCGATGTCGGCGATCGACAACAGCGGATTGGTCGGTGTTTCCACCCAGATCAACTTGGTATGTGGCGTGATCGCGGCGCGCACCGCGTCGAGGTCGGACAACTCGACCGGCGTGTACGCGACACCCCATTGGGTGAACACCTTGTCGATCAATCGGAACGTGCCGCCGTAGGCGTCGTCGGGGATGACGACGTGCTCGCCCGGACGCAGCAGCGCGCGCAGGGCGCAGTCGGTGGCGGCCATGCCGGAGCTGAACGCCCGACCGAACCGGCCCTCTTCGACAGCGGCCAGCGAGGCTTCCAGCGCAGCCCGAGTCGGGTTGCCTGAGCGTGCGTATTCGAACCCGGCGCGCAGCTTGCCGACGCCGTCTTGGGCGAATGTGCTGGCCGTGTAGATCGGCGGATTGACCGCACCGGTCGACGGGTCGGTGTGGTAACCGGCGTGGATGGCCTTGGTAGCAAGCCCGGTACGGCGCTGTTGGTTCATCGACGTCCAGCCTAACGAGACCGGGCCATCACACCCGAAGCGCGGGGAACGGGCCGAACGGAAGAATGCGGATCACGAACCAAGCCGACACCACCACCAACGTCACCGGCGCCGCCCAGCGATGGCGCTGCCAACCCCAGATTCGGCGTCCGGTTACGCGCCCATAGGTCCATGCCGCGTATGCCCAACCCAGCAACACCGCCGCCGCCAGGGCCACCGCGTTGAATTTCGCCGCGGCCAGCAAGTCGCCGTGGAGCAGCGAGTACACCATCCGCAACGTGCCGCAACCGGGACAGTCGATGCCGAGCAGCAGCTTGGTCGGGCACACCGGCAGCGGGCCGCCGGGGGTAGTCGGGTCAGCCCACCACACCGCCGCGCATGCCACCATCGCCGCTGCGGCCACCGCGATGGGCGCACCGAGGCGATGCGGAGTCGGCGTGCGCCAACGCCCCTGCAGTTGGGTCAAGAGGTGCCGGCTGAGAACGACACGACCCTAGCCGCGAGCAAGACGATGACGAGGATCACGCCGGCGACGGCCGACCAGATCGCCCACTTCTTGGCGTCCTGGGATGCCTGGTGCGCTTCGGCGTATCTGCCCTGCGCCCACAACCCGGAGACTTGGCTGGATTTCACGATCGACACGATGCCCAGCGGTACGCAGCAGAACAAGGTGGTCAAGATGGCCCAGACGAGATAGGTGTCGGGTTGCGCCGAGTAACCGGGCGGTCCCTGGGGCGGATAGCCCCCGCCTCCGGGTGGCGGTGGCGGCGGGTATCCCCCGGGAGGCGGCGGTGGGTAATTGCCCGACGGCGGACCAGGCGGTTGTTCGGTCATCGGCGCCTTCCTCGATAGGGACTGGGTGTGGCGGTGCAGTACCCTACCCGAGCTGCTACCTGCGTCGTGGGCCCTCGGAGAGAAAGCCCAGCAAGTCGTGGCGGGTGATCACGCCCACCGGTTTGCCTTCTTCCACCACCATCACCGCGTCAAAGTCCCGCAGCGCCTTGGCAACCGCGCTCACCAATTCACCGGCCCCGATCATCGGCAGCGCGGCACTCATGTGCAGACCGACGGCATCGGCCAGCTTGGCCCGGCCCTCGAAGACAGCCGAGAGCAGTTCGCGTTCCGACACGCTGCCGGCCACCTCCCCGGCCATTACCGGTGGTTCGGCGCCGACGACGGGCATCTGAGACACCCCGTACTCGCGCAGGATGCCGATGGCGTCGCGCACCGTTTCCGACGGGTGGGTGTGCACCAGGTCGGGCAGTTCACCGGATTTCCGGCGCAGCACGTCGCCGACAGTGGGCTGTTCGACCGAGCCATCGAGCCGGGTGCGCAGGAACCCGTACGACGACATCCAGCCGTCGTTGAAGATCTTCGACAGGTAGCCACGGCCGCCGTCGGGGAGCAGCACCACGACCAGCGCGTCGGGCCCGGCTTGCTCGGCCACCTTCCGCGCCGCCACTACCGCCATCCCGCAAGATCCGCCGACCAGCATCGCCTCTTCGCGGGCCAGCCGCCGAGTCATGTCGAACGAATCGGAGTCGGATACCGCGATGATTTCGTCGGGCACGCTGGGGTCGTAAGCCTCCGGCCAGAAGTCCTCGCCGACGCCCTCCACCAAGTAGGGACGGCCGGTGCCGCCGGAGTAGACCGACCCTTCCGGATCGGCGCCGATGACGCGCACCGCTCCGCCGGAGACCTCCTTCAGGTAGCGGCCGGCGCCGCTGATCGTGCCGCCGGTGCCGATGCCGGCGACGAAATGAGTGACCTTGCCGTCGGTGTCGGCCCAGATCTCGGGGCCGGTGGTTTCGTAGTGGCTGGCCGGCCCCTCCGGATTGGAGTACTGGTCGGGCTTCCAGGCGCCTTCGATCTCGTGGGCCAACCGGTTGGAGACGCTGTAGTAGCTGTCGGGGTGATCCGGCGGCACGGCGGTCGGGCAGACCACGACCTCGGCGCCGTAGGCGCGCAGCACATTCTGCTTGTCCTCGCTGACCTTGTCGGGGCAGACGAACACGCACTTGTACCCGCGCGGCTGCGCGACCAGCGCCAACCCGACGCCGGTGTTGCCTGAGGTGGGCTCGACGATGGTGCCGCCCGGCTTCAGCTGCCCACTGGCCTCGGCGGCGTCGATCATCTTCGCCGCGATCCGGTCTTTGCTGCTCAGGCCGGGGTTGAGGTATTCCACCTTGGCGACCAGGCGCCCCGCCCCCGGCGGCGCGACCGAGTTCAGCTGAACCAGTGGGGTATTGCCGATGAGTTCACTGATGTGCCGCGCGATCCGCATGCCTTCATGGTCTCAGGTGCGCTCAGCGGCAGCGCGGCGAGCTATCCGGTGGCCTCGCGGATGTACTCGCCGATCTGGCGCAGCGAACGTGTGGCTTCCGGAATCACCGGCGCGGCGAGCTGGAAATCGTGAATCTGGCCGGGCCAGATCCGCACCTCGGCCGGGACGCCCACGGCCGCGAGCCGTCGGGCCGCCAACTGGGCGTCGTGCAGCAGCACTTCGGATCCCGACACGTGGATCAAGGTCCGCGGTAGTCCCGGCTCGACGTGGTCGAGCGGCTCGTAGAGCGTCTCCGGCTCTCCGTTGACGATGTTCTTGGCGGCGGCCTTGGCGACCAGTGCGATCAGCGCGTCGAAGGCCCTGGCCGGGAACATCGTGTCGACCTTGATGTTGGGGTGTGCCTGCTTGGGCTCTTTGGCCAACTGCAGCAACGGCGAGATCGCCACCAGCGCTGCCGGTTCCTCGTCCTCTTCGGCCAGCCGCTGCGCCAGCGCCAACGCCAGGTAGCCGCCGGCCGAGTCACCGGCGAGCACGATCTGCTCGGGGTCATAGCCGCGCAGCCGCAGCCAGCGATAGGCGTCCATGCAATCGTCGAGGGCCATGCCCACCGAGTGCTTGGGGATGAGCCGGTAGTTGACCACCAGCACCGGCGAGTCGGCGTATCGGGACAACGCGTTGACGACCCGGCTGTGCGAGTTCACGCCGCAGGTCAGGAAGGCGCCGCCGTGCAGGTAGAGCACGACGCGCCGGTTTCCGTCGGCCGGCAGTACACCGGGAGCGCGCACCAGTTGCGCGGTGGCGTGCGGCAGACCGATGGTGGCGCGGATCGTGCCGGGAGCGGGGAGTAACACCCGCGATGCGAAGTCGACGATGCCGAACGGCCACGGCATATGCGGAACGCGGCTGCCGATGGCCAGCGTCGGTCGGACCGTCAGATACGTTGCCAGCGAAACCAATCGGGCCGGGATGCTGGGGCCGGTCTCGACGACCTCGACAGGCGCGCCGTCGCTGCTGGGAAATTTTCGCGCCCGGAGCGAATCTCGGGCGCGAAGACGATGTGTCGAAGGGCTCGGAATTTCAGTCGCTGCGGTCATGCTCCCACTTCCTACGTCGGTGTAGTCAGTCGACGAAGTAGCAGAGCATCCGGTTCAGCTAGCTACTAATTGCGGTGTACCCGCGACGGCGCTCAGCCAACCTCGCTAACTTAGCTTGACACCTGTAGAACTTTCAACAATCAAAGAGTCTTATTCGATACCACATTTGGGCCAGTCCGTAATCGAGCCGTGTCGGCGATTTCAGACCGCCGTCATCTGGCGACCTAAACTGATCATGTGGACATTCGCGCGCCGCGGCGATCGATGGTTGCTTTGGCCGCGGCAGGTGCGCTGGCGTCAACGGGCACGGCCTATCTCGGCGCTCGCAACCTGCTGATCGGCCAAGCTGCGCGCGCACGCAGTGTGATCCCCAAAGCTTGGGACGTCCCCCCGCGGGCCGACGGTGTGTACACCAGCGGCGGCGGCCCAGCAGAGCGATGGCAGCGCGAAACGCCGGTGGACTTCCATCTGATGGTCTTCGGGGACTCGACGGCCACCGGCTACGGGTGCAGCAATGCCGACGAGGTGCCCGGTGTGCTGATTGCCCGGGGCCTGGCCGAGCAAACCGGCAAACGCATCCGACTGAGTACCAAAGCGATCGTCGGGGCCACGTCGAAGGGCTTGTCCGGACAGGTCGATGCGATGTTCGTGGCCGGGCCGCCGCCGGACGCGGCAGTGATCATGATCGGCGCCAACGACGTCACCGCGCTCAACGGTGTCACGCCCTCGGCGCGACGTCTGGGTGCGGCGGTACGGCGGCTGTGCGCCAGCGGCGCGGTGGTCGTCGTCGCGACCTGCCCCGATTTCGGTGTGATCACCGCGATCCCGCAGCCGCTGCGGTGGGCCGCGCACACTCGCGGTTTGCGACTGGCCCGGGCCCAGGCCCTCGAGGTCAAGGCGGCGGGCGGGGTGCCGATCCCGTTGGCCGACCTGCTGGCATCGAATTTTCTGCACTCGCCGGCGCTGCTGTTGTCCGAGGATCAGTACCACCCGTCGGCGGCCGGCTATGCGTTGTTAGCCGACCAGTTGCTGCCCGCACTGTGCGACGCGCTGGGAGTCGGCAGCGGCGACCTGACACCTGCGTTGCCGTCGGTGACCGAGGAACTGGATCCCGGCCCCGCCCGGGGCCGCGCCATCGTGTCGCGGCTGCTGCGACGGCACACCACCGGGGTGCCGGCGCCGGTCGTCGTACCTGCGGTGAGGTAACGGCTCGATCCGCTTGCCCGCCTTGCCCGCTGCGGGGTGGGGCGCTCCACGGCCCGCGCCGCCACAAGGCTAGATTTGACGTAGCCAAACCACCCGGGCGCTGCCCAGATGTCCCAGGAGGGAACCGATCGTGCCGGAAGCCGTCATCGTCTCAACTGCCCGCTCGCCGATCGGCCGCGCCGTCAAGGGGTCGTTGGCCTCCATGCGGCCCGACGACCTCGCCACCCAGATGGTGCGCGCCGCGCTGGACAAGGTGCCTGCGCTGAACCCGCATCAGATCGACGACCTGATGATGGGTTGCGGCCAGCCGGGCGGCGAGTCCGGTTACAACATTGCGCGCGTGGTCGCCGTCGCACTCGGCTATGACTTCCTGCCCGGGACCACCGTCAACCGGTACTGCTCGTCGTCGTTGCAAACCACCCGGATGGCGTTCCACGCGATCAAGGCCGGCGAAGGTGATGCGTTCATCTCCGCTGGCGTGGAGACGGTGTCGCGGTTCGGCAAGGGCAGCGCCGACGGCATGCCGGACACCAAAAACCCGGTGTTCGCCGAGGCCCAGGAACGCACGGAGGCAGCGGCGGCCGGCGCCGACGAATGGCATGACCCGCGAAGCGATCAGGCCCTGCCGGACGTCTACATCGCCATGGGCCAGACCGCCGAGAACGTGGCGCTGCTGACCGGGATCAGCCGCGAAGACCAAGACCATTGGGGCGTACGTAGCCAGAACCTTGCCGAAGAGGCGATCAAAAGCGGCCACTTCGAGCGCGAGATCGAGCCGGTCACGCTGCCGGATGGCACCACCGTCAGCGTCGACGACGGCCCACGGCCGGGCACGACCTACGAGAAGGTCAGCCAACTCAAGCCGGTGTTCCGGCCCAACGGCACCGTGACCGCAGGCAACGCATGTCCGCTCAACGATGGCGCCGCGGCAGTGGTGATCACCAGCGACACCAAAGCCAAGGAACTTGGGCTGACCCCGCTGGCCCGGATCGTGTCGACCGGAGTGACCGGGCTGTCCCCGGAGATCATGGGTCTGGGTCCCATCGAAGCGACCAAAAAAGCTTTGATGAATGCAGGCATGTCGATCGGCGATATCGACTTGTTCGAGATCAACGAAGCCTTTGCGGTGCAGGTCCTCGGCTCGGCACGCGAGCTGGGGATCGACGAGGACAAGCTGAACGTCTCCGGCGGCGCGATCGCGCTGGGACACCCGTTCGGCATGACCGGCGCCCGGATCACCGCCACCTTGCTGAACAACCTGCAGACCCACGACAAGACGTTCGGTTTGGAAACCATGTGTGTCGGCGGCGGGCAGGGCATGGCGATGGTGGTCGAGCGGCTGTCGTAGATTCGCGTTGACTCTGCGGCTACCAGGCGTAAGTGCGAGTAGCGTGCCTGGTCAGCGCAGAGTCAATGCATCCCAGGCACGCCGGACCCGGTGCAGGACGTCGCAGCCGCGGTGCTCGGCCAGCACTTTGATGTGCGTCCAGCCGACCCGTTGGATGTACTCCAACCGCTCCACGTCCCACACGTACTGCGGCCTGTCGGAGCGATGTTGGTCGCCGTCGTATTCGACGGCCAGCATGATGTCCTGCCAGCCCATATCCAGGTAGTACAGCGGGTAGCCGTCTGGGCTTAGCACCGGGATCTGGGTCTGCGGCCGGGGGAAGCCAGCGCCGATGAGGAGTAGCCGCAGCCACGTTTCCTTGGGAGATTGCGCGCCGGAGTCGACGAGGTCGAGTGCCCGCTCCAGTTGACGCAGACCGCGGGTATGCGGATGGCGGCCAGCGAGCTCCGCGACATCGTCAACCTTGAAATCGGTGGCCCTCGCAAGCGCATCGAGTCTGGCGACAGCCTGCCCGACGGGTCCGCGCCTGGCTAGATCAAAGGCGGTGCGCTCGGGCGTGGTTACGTACAGTCCCCCAAGCTGTTGGCTTTCCTCCTCCCACAACAGCTCGTGACGAGTCTTCACACCCGTGGGCGCCCTGGCGTTGCGCCAAATCAACTCCACCATGGCGTCGTCATCCACCCACTTCGCGCCGTGGAGAGCTGACGCGGCAACGCCGGCGATGACCGCGCGGCGCTGCGACCACAACCAAGCCGCAAGAATGCGGTGCCGCAACGAGGGCTGCAATCGATTGTCCAGGTAGACGTTCGGCATGATCGCCGTGAAGTATCTGTCCAGCTGATGCCAGCTGACAACGCCGGCGGCAAGGGCCTCGGAACCGATGAACGGCTGCTTTCCCGACTCGCCCATGCGGGCATGTTGCCAACCTGCACCGACATGCTCGTTGACTCTGCGGCTACCAGGCATAAGTGCGAGTAGCTTGTCTGGTCACCGCAGAGTCAACACAAATAAAAGGCCGGCACGCTCAGCGTGCCGGCCTTTTCGGCGAAAGCTAGTCGCTCTGCAGGTAACTGAGCAGACGCAGGATCTCGAGGTAGAGCCAGACCAGCGTGACGGTCAGCCCCAGCGCGACACCCCAGGCAGCCTTCTCGGGCACCCCGGCACGGATCATCTGGTCAGCCGCGTCGAAGTCGATGAGGAAACTGAACGCCGCAATGCCGATGCACACCAGCGAGAAAATGATGGCCAGTGGACCGCCGCTGCGCAATCCCATGCCCTCACCGCCGCCGACACCGAACATCGCCAGGACCAGGTTGCCGATCATCAGTGCCAGCACACCGAACATGCCGGCCACGATCATCCGGGTGAACTTGGGCGTGACGCGGATGGCGCCGGTCTTGTACACGACCAGCATCCCGAAGAACACGCCAAACGTGCCCAGAATCGCTTGCCCGATCAACACCCCGGCATTGCTGCTCGAGACCGCGACGTTGGCCAGAACGAAGGAGATGGCACCGAGGAAAAGCCCCTCGAGCGCAGCGTAGGACAACACGATCGCCGGGTTGTCCTGCTTGCGCCCGAACATGGCGACCAGCACCAGCGCCAAGCCGCCGAAGGCACCGACGAAGGTAAACGGCATGGCCAACGCCATGTTGCCGGCCACCAGGAAGTAGGAGACGACGGCGACAGCCGATAGCACCGCCAGCGTGATCCCGGTCTTCGTGACCACGTCGTCAATGGTCAGCGGGCGGGAAACAGCTGCCCGCTGGTCGACATACGGAGCCGCATACGGGTCCGTCTGATGCCCGTACTGGGTCGCGGCGGCAGCCGCTCCCGTACCGAATTGCGCGTACCCACCCTGCTGTTTGGGCAGCGAGCGAAATACCGGGTTGCTAGTCTCCCGCACCGTCGGATCCTCTCTTGTGCTGTGACTCGAGCTGTGCGAACACCTGCTCAACGAACGGTGGTCCGGCCGAGTTCCCAGCTACCAGGTGGGCTTTGCAGCTATGGTCCGGACCTTCTCCAGCTAAACCTTACCCGCGGGCGCACCGATACGGGTAACGATCTAGATTGCTCGTCAAGGCTTGGCCTATTTGGAAGCCGCTTCCACCGAGGGGAGACCACGCGCGTGACGGGCGAATCCGATGAGATCTTGACCCGCGTCGACGACGGCATCGGCTTTGTGACCCTCAACCGCCCCAAGGCGATCAACTCGCTGAACCAGAACATGGTCACTGTGCTGCGCGCGGTGCTGACCGAGTGGGAGCGTGACGGCGCGGTGCGGGCCGTGGTGCTGGTCGGGGCCGGGGAACGCGGGTTGTGCGCGGGCGGCGACGTGGTGGCGATCTATCACAGTGCGCGCGCCGACGGTGTCGCCGCGCGGCGGTTCTGGTACGACGAGTATTTGCTGAACGCCCAGATCGGCCGGTTCGCCAAACCCTACGTGTCGTTGATGGACGGCATCGTGATGGGCGGCGGTGTGGGCGTCGGCTGCCATGCCAACACCCGGGTCGTCACTGATACCACCAAAATGGCGATGCCCGAGGTGGGCATCGGGTTCATTCCCGACGTCGGCGGTACCTACCTGCTGTCGCGCGCTCCGGGTTCGCTGGGTCTGCATGCGGCCCTGACCGGAGCACCGTTCACCGGCGCCGATGCCATCGCGCTGGGCTTCGCCGACCACTATGTGCCGCACGGCGAGCTGGACGAGTTCAGCCGGTCGATCGTCGCGGCGGGCGTCGAACGTGCGGTCGCCGAGCATGCCGTCGAGCCGCCACCGAGTGACCTTGCCGCACAACGCGAATGGATCGACGAATGCTACGACGGTGACACCGTCGCCGATATCGTCGCCGCGCTGCACGGCCATGATGCCGGGCCGGCCAACGATGCCGCCAACGTGATCGCCACCCGCTCCCCCGTCGCGCTATCGGTGACATTGGAGTCGGTGCGTCGTGCCGCGAAGCTGGGCACCTTGGAAGACGTTTTGACGCAGGAATATCGCGTGTCCTGCGGTTCGCTGCGCTCACACGATTTGGTGGAGGGCATCCGCGCACAACTGGTCGACAAGGACCGAAACCCGCAGTGGAATCCGGCGTCGCTGCCCGAGGTCAGCGCCGCCGATGTCGAAGCGTATTTCCAACCCGCAGAACCTGATCTGACTTTCGAGGAGGAGCGGCGCTGATGACTTACGAGACCATCCTGGTCGAGCGCGACGGGCGCGTCGGCACGATCACGTTGAATCGGCCGCAGGCGCTCAACGCACTCAACAGCCAGGTGATGAACGAACTCACCAGCGCTGCAGCTGAATTCGATAGCGATCCGGGGATCGGGGCGATCATCATCACCGGTTCGGCCAAGGCCTTCGCCGCCGGCGCCGACATCAAGGAGATGTCGGAGCTGTCTTTCGCCGATGTTTTCAGCTCCGACTTCTTCGCCGCCTGGGGCAAGCTCGCGGCGGTCCGCACGCCGACGATCGCCGCGGTGGCCGGGCATGCGCTGGGCGGTGGATGCGAACTGGCGATGATGTGCGATCTGCTGATCGCCGCCGACACAGCCAAATTCGGTCAGCCAGAGATCAAACTCGGTGTGCTGCCCGGCATGGGCGGTTCGCAGCGGTTGACCCGGGCCATCGGCAAGGCCAAGGCGATGGACTTGATCCTGACTGGCCGCACCATCGACGCCGCCGAGGCCGAGCGCAGCGGACTGGTGTCACGGGTAGTGCCCGCCGACGACTTGCTCACCGAGGCCAAGGCCGTCGCCACCACCATTGCCGGGATGTCGCTGTCGGCGGCGCGGATGGCCAAGGAGGCCGTCAACCGGTCCTTCGAATCCACCCTGGCCGAGGGGCTGCTCTACGAACGCCGGCTATTCCATTCGGCTTTCGCTACCGACGACCAATCCGAGGGAATGGCCGCGTTCATCGGGAAACGGCCGCCGAACTTCACCCACCGCTGACAAGCACACCTGCGGCGGCCAACGCGTGATAGCCGCCGACGACGTCGGTGGCGCGGTGCAGACCCAAGTCTTGCAGCGCGGCCGCGGCCAGGCTGGAGGTGTAGCCCTCCGAACAGAGAATCACCCACTCGACGTCGTCGCCAACGGCGTGCGGCAGCCGCGCCGCACTGGTGGGGTCACAGCGCCACTCCAGCACGTTGCGTTCGATCACCAACGCTCCCGGCACGTCGCCCTCGTGCGCGCGCTGGGCCTGCGGCCGAATGTCGACCAGCACGGCGCCGCGGCGCAGCGCGCCAGGCAACTCGTCGGCGGTCAGCCGGCGCAGCCTGCCGCGAGCCGCGTCCAGCAGCCGGTCGACGCGGCTCATGAAGCCTCCGGCTGGTCGGTCAGCTCGGTACGCTCGCGACGCAGCGTGTTGTGGCCGGTGACCTGGTAGTACGACATCACCGTCAGCGGCGGTGAATACGCGTGGACGCTCAGCGTCGGCCCCGGCGGGCCGTCTGTCGGTGCCCAGACCACGTCATGCACCCAACCCAGCGGGAAGCCGGCCTGATCGCCGGCGTCGAGCCGCCGGCGGCGCAACTGTTCGCCGTCCCAGCGGAATTCGTCCAGGGAGCCGGACAGCAGCGTCAATGCGCCCAGCGATCCGCCGTGGTCGTGCAGCTCGGTGGCGTGGCCGGGGACCCAGCTGATCAGCCAGATGTCGAGTTCGTCGTCGCTGTGCAGGCGGGCAAACCAGCGGCCGTCGGCGGGTACGCCGCCCGGCGGCAGCACGTGGTCGTAGTAGCCGCTGAGCACATCGTCGGCGGTGCGGTCGGTGGCGTGCAGCAGATCGGGTAGCCGGAGCCGGGTGGCTCCGGTGACGGATGGGCGTGGCAACACAGGGTCAGCAACGGAGGAAAGCATGGCAGAACACTCCAGAACGGATGGGCGGATAGGAGGCAGGGGCGGTCAGCCCCGACAACACTCCCGAAATGCAATTCGCTCCATCACGGCACACAGTCTTGCATAGATTGGCGGCGTGCATCGGTGCCCGCGTCGCCTCCTGGCGTGGGGCGCCGTTGTCGTGACGACGGCGGTCGGCTGCTCGGCACACCACGGCACCAAAGCCCCGGCGCCGTCCGGTGCGCCCGCTAGCGCGGCGTCGTTGCCGGCCGGGACTATCGCGGTGTCACCTGCCGGAGTGACGACCGCCGTCAATGTCCCGGCCGCATCCAGCGAAGAGGAGTATTTCCAGGCCTGCCATGCCGCAAAGACCTGGATGCAGGAGCGGCCGGGCGATCGGCAGACCCTGATCGAGCCGTATCTCGCCGCCGTTCAGGCACCCGGAGCCAGCGGGTCCGGCACCTGGAATACGACATGGGCGCAACTGCGCCCGGCCCAGCAAGCCGCGGTGATCGTCGCGGTACGCGCGGCGGCCAACGACGAGTGTGGTTGATTCGGATCACGCTGTATTAAAGGGGCCGCGGGCGGCAGGACAATGAGGGAATGGCGCACACCGACGCACTACGCGCCCCGGGTTTCGGGCCGGTCGACGTTCACCGGGCGAGCGGCTCGTCGCCGACCCGGGTGGCGCTGGCGCTGGGTAGCGGCGGTGCGCGTGGCTATGCCCACATCGGGGTGATCGACGAGCTGCGCGAGCGCGGTTATGAGATCGTCGGCGTTGCCGGTTCCTCGATGGGCGCGCTGGTCGGCGGCTTGCAGGCAGCGGGGCGGCTCGATGACTTCGCGGACTGGGCCAGGGCGTTGACCCAGCGTGCGGTGTTGCGGTTGCTCGACCCGTCCATCGCCGCCGCGGGAGTGCTGCGGGCCGAGAAGATCCTCGCCGCGGTCCGGGACATCCTCGGTGCCGTCGTCATCGAGGAATTGCCGATCCCCTACACCGCGGTCACCACCGATCTGATCGCCGGAAAGTCGGTGTGGCTACAGCGCGGCCCGGTCGACGAAGCCATCCGGGCGTCGATCGCAATCCCCGGCGTGATTGCACCGCACGTGGTCGACGGACGCCTGCTCGCCGACGGCGGCATCCTCGACCCGCTGCCGATGGCGCCGATCGCCGCGGTCAATGCCGATCTGACGATCGCGGTGAGTGTGAGCGGCAGCGAGACCGAGGGCGAGCGCGAGGCCGAGTCCCGTTCGGCCACCGAGTGGCTGAACCGCATGGTGCATAGCACGTCTGCGCTGCTCGAGTTGCCGGCAGCGCGGGCGGTGCTGAGCCGGCTCGGCGGGACCAATCCCGAACCCGAGGACGAAACCGACGCTGCCGAGCCGTCTTTCGATGACGACGAGGAGCTGCCCGAGGTGCCCAAACTCGGCGGCCGGTTCGAGGTGATGAACCGCACCATCGACATCGCGCAGGCTGCGCTGGCCCGCCATATCCTGGCCGCTTATCCACCCGACCTGCTGATCGAGGTGCCGCGTTCGGTGTGTCGCAGTCTCGAATTCCATCGTGCAGCCGAGGTGATCGACATCGGCCGGACGCTGGCCGCCCGCACGCTGGACACGCTGGATTCGGCCGAGTTGGACAGCTAAGCCGGTTCGATTCGGGCCGGGACGTGTTTGTGCCAGGGCGTGCCGGCGTAGGCGTCACGCCATTCGGTCGAGGTCAGCGAATTGGGGGCGACGCCCGGAATCAGGGTTGCGCCATCGTCATCGGTGAAGTCAAGCCCATATCCGTTGGGCAGTGACGCGTGCCCGGGCAGCATGGCCTCGCTGATCTCGACGCTCGCCTCGGCACAGCCGGCCGCAGTCGTGATTCGCGCCCGGCCGCCGTCGACCAACCCGAATACTTGGGCGTCTTCGACGCTGACGCGCAAGGCTCCTTCCGCGTCACGCTTGCGCCAAGAGGGATCGCGGAAGATGTCGTTGGCGGTGAACGGGCGGCGCTCACCTGCGGACAGCACGATCGGGAATTCCGGGGTGGTGTAGCGGGCAGGGACGGCGCCCAGTCTGCCGATCTCCTCGAGCAATTCCGGCATCTCGAGGTGAATCTTGCGGTCCGCGTGCCTGATCAACTCAAAGTCGTCCTGGTATTCATGGACGGTGAACGTGACTCCGGAGCGGTTCTGCAGGATCGCGTCGAACAACGCGTTGCCGTCGCGGTGACCCGCGCGGCGAACGGCATCCGGATAGGCGAGCGCAACATTTTGGGCCAGGCCCCACAATGCCGCTGCACCGGCCAGCCCATCCGGCAGGGTGGGCCCGAGGGTTTCATACAGCAGATATGGCAGCACTTTTCCGAATATCGGGTTCGCGCTGACCGCCTGCATGAATGCGAGGGTGTACGCCTCGCGACCTTCGTTGGCCGCATCCCGCAGCGGTTGCAGGTCGGCGTCGTCGACGACACCGAGTGCCCGCACCAGACGAGCCCAGATCTCGGGTTCGGGCAACGTCCCGGGCAACGGCTTCAGCAACGGGTGGCGCAGATGAAAAGTATTGTGCGGGAATTCGAGATTGAAGAACGTCGCCTCGGTCTTCTCGAACTGGCTGGCCGCTGGCAGCACATAATCGGCGAGCCGAGCCGTTTCGGTCATGGCCACGTCGATGACGACCAGGAGTTCTAACGATTCGAAGGCTGCGCGGCAGGCGGCCGAGTCGGCCAGCGAGTGTGCCGGATTGCTGCTCTCCACGATCATCGCCCGGAACCGGTCGGGGTGATCTGACAGAATCTCCTGCGGCACAACATTGCTGGGCACCAGCCCACCAATCAGCGGAGCCTTGGTCACCGGCGTGCGTCCGACTTCGGTGCCATGGCGCATGAGCGGGCCAAAGCTGGAATGCAGATGCTGCCCACCGCGTTTGGCGAAGCTACCGGTCAAAATCCACAGCAGCTTGTTCAGGTAGGAGCACACAGTGCTGTTGGGCGCCTGCTGGATACCCAGATCCTCGAACACCCCGACGCTGTCCGCCTTCGCGATACGCCGTGTGGCAGCACGCAGCAGCTCGGAATCGACTCCGCAGCGCTCGGCATACTCGTCGACGGGTACGTCCTTTAGCGTCTGTCGGACTGCCTCGACACCGGTGACATGATCGGCGAGAAATTTTTCGTCGCACAGATTTTCCTGGACCAGGGCAGCGGCCATCGCGGCCAGACACCAGACATCGGTTCCCGGCCGGACCCGCAGATGAAAGTCGGCCATCTTGGCGGTATCGGTGAGGACCGGGTCAATGACTATCATCGAGCGACGTGGATCCTTGGCGATCTCGTTGAGCACTGTGCGCGCACGGGGGAAACTCTGCGACATCCACGGGTTCTTGCCCACGAACACGGACACCTCGGCATGCTCGAACTCGCCGCGGGTGTGGCCACCGTAGAGATGAGCGTCGACCCAAGCCTCACCGGTTTTCTCTTGCGCCAACGCATTTGAGCGGTACCGAGAACCGATTGCCTTGAGGAACGCGCCGCTGTAGGCGCCACCAAGATGGTTGCCCTGCCCTCCGCCGCCGTAGTAGAAGATCTTGTCTCCGCCGTAGGTGTCGCGGATGTCAGCGACGGCGGCAGCAACTTCGGTAATCGCGGTGTCCCAGTCGATTTCTTCGTAACTGCCGTCGGGGCGACGGCGCATCGGCGATGTCAACCGGTTGCGGTTGTTCTGGTAGTGATCGAGGCGCAACGCCTTGTTGCAGGTGTAGCCGCGCGACGCCGGATGTTCTTTGTCACCGCGGATTTTGGCCAGCCGCCGGTCGTCGAGTTGCACCACAATGCCGCAATTGCATTCGCACAAGATGCAGGCGCTCTGCTGCCAGTCAGTTGTCATGGGTTGATCCCGATCGCCGGATGCTATGCTATGCAACATAGCATAGTGGAGGTGGCGATGGGAACCCGTACGGACACCAGGCACAAGATGCTGCTCAGCTCGATCGAGCTGTTGCGGGAGCGAGGTGCAGGTGGAGTGACGGTTGAAGCCGTGCTGTCGCGCAGCCAGTCACCGCGTGGCTCGGTCTACCACCACTTTCCGGGCGGCCGTAACGAGATCCTTACCGAGGCGCTGGCCCTGGCCGGGGACACCATCAGCGGCATCGTCGAGCAAGCCGCCGCCCAAGGTTCGGGTGCCGCGCTGCGCCGCTTCGGCAAGTTCTGGCACAAGGTCTTGCAGGAGTCCGACTTCAACGCCGGCTGCCCCATCGTCTCCGTTGCTGTCGGCGCATCACCCGACGAGCGACACTTGCAACCCGCCGCCGCTCAGACATTCCAGCGGTTGCATCAGGCGCTGGTCGGGGCGATCGCCGCGGACGGGATGGACGAGCAGCGCGCGGACCGGCTGGCGACCATGGCCGTCGCCGCCATCGAAGGCGCGATCATCCTGTGTCGGGTTCAGCGATCCACCAAGCCGCTCGACGACGTCATCGCCGAATTCGAATCGTTGATTGCGTCAGCCGTTCTCTAAGAATTTCGGCGACGACCCACTGCGCCCGGCTCCGCCGCGCTTGCGATCGCCCCCAGAAACGCGGCGACCGTTGCGGCCTCCCGGCGGCCCTGAGCACGACCGGCCCGCGCCGACGCGGTCCGGCAGCGCGGATCCAGCGGGTTGGAGCCGAACGCCGCCAGCGACTCGTC
This sequence comes from Mycobacterium sp. NGS62, assembly GCF_059812285.1. Classification (NCBI taxonomy): domain Bacteria; kingdom Bacillati; phylum Actinomycetota; class Actinomycetes; order Mycobacteriales; family Mycobacteriaceae; genus Mycobacterium; species Mycobacterium sp. NGS62. The sequence continues at coordinate 222,745 of NZ_JCALCK010000003.1, forward strand.
GTCGGCGAACACCCCCAGCGCCGCACCGCTAAACGCCGCGATCTCGGCGGCCGGTCCCGCGCCGAACGACGACGGCGCCGACGCGCCGGCGGGCACCAGCACCACCGCCACTCCGCAGTCCTCGGCCACGTCCAGGTTGATCGTGCTGCCGATTCCGCCGTCCATGTAGCGGCGGTCGGCGACCGTCACCGGCGGCCAGGCTCCCGGCACCGCGCAACTGGCCGCCACCGCGTCAACCAGTTCGACGCCGCAGTCTTGGTGGAGCACGACGAGTTCGCCGGTCGCGACGTCGATGGCGGTGATCCGCATGGGCCGGTCGGGCCAGTCATGTGACGGTAGCCGGCGGGCGATCACCTCGCGGCGCACCGGTTCGGCTACGGTTTCGGTCGCCAACGCGACCGCCCCGATACGTTGCCGCTTCTGCGCGACCGTTGTTCCCGGGTCGGCCATCGCGCTCAGAAAAAGGTCGGCGATGTCATCGATCTCGACACCGGGGTCGATCTCGGCAGAGCTCTCCTGCACCTGCCGCGCAAACAGTTCGTCGAGGGAGAGCCCGCTGCTGATCTGCGCCGCGACCGCTGAACCGGCCGAGGTTCCCACTAACACGTCGGAATCCAGCAGTGCCTGAGCCAGATCCGGCGATTCGTCGGCGATACCTCGCAGAATGCCTGTCTCCCAGGCAATTCCCACGACTCCCCCACCGGCGAGCACCAAGGCCCGTTTGGTTGTCACGATTATGGAGTGTGCCAGGCCGACTTACGCAGAGGTGTGCTGGGCTGCCTGAACCGCCGGGCTCAGATCGTCGCGGCGCAGTTGGTGCTGCGGCGGGTCGCCGAGCACCACCTCGCGGCCGATCTGCAGCTCGGCGTCGACATGGACCAGCTCCCCGGGACTGATCAACTGCCACCGCGGGTCGTCGTCCATCGGCTCGCTGGCGAACACGACAGCCGGCCTGCCGCGCAATTGCTCCGAGTCCGCCCGAATCCGATTGGTGCGCAGGTGGAATCCATGTGCGGGCGCTCCGTCGCGGCGATCCAACATGTACAACTCATGCGACTCCGGATAGCGCAGCGCCCACATGTCGGTGGCTGTGCTCAGTAACACGTTGACCGCGTAGATCGGTACGTTGGCCGCCAGCCAGCGCATCGCGTCGACCACACCCGCCGAAACATCACCGCCGGTTGCGCGGATCGAGGCGGTGATCAACGCGAACACTCGCTCAGAGTCGGTCTGGCCCAGCACCAGGTCGGCGGTGCCGAGTTCGGTCAGCCGCTCGTCGAGCACATCCAACCCCTCCAGCACGCCGTTGTGCGCGAAGATCCGGTCATCCTGCAGAAACGGGTGGGTATTGACCACATCGTGTGACCCGGCGGTCGCGTAACGCACATGCGCAACGAAGGTGGTGCCGGTCATGTCTTTTGCTTCGGCGGCAAAATCGGTGTCCTGCCACGCCGCGATCGGCTGCTTACGCAACTCCGGCTGTCCCTGCTTGTCGAACACACCCAAGCCGGTGCCGTCCGGGTTGCGCCGACTTTGCGCGGCCAGGTTATCCGGCGCATCCAGCAGCCAAAAGGTGGCAGTGACAACGTTGGTTCCGGCGTGCAGCCCAAAGAGTCGGCACATGGGAAGTTAGCGACTGCCCGCCAAGTGCGCCGACAGCTCCTCGAGCGCCTGTCGCGCATAACCCTTCCACAGCAGCCCGAACACCGGCAGCAGCGGAGCGGTCAGCACCGACCGCGGGTGGATGGTCCAACGCCAGGTGACGGTCGACCGGGCGCCCGCAGACGCGAAGAGCCATTCGCCGTCCACCTTGCTGACCAGCGGCGCCATCGGGCCGGTGATGTCGGTCAGCGTGTAACCGAACGACCGTGGCGGGTCGACACTGGTCAGTTGCTCGCGCATGCTGCCGCCGCCGGTCAGCAGCACGACGCGAGTCTGCCCGGCAGCGTCCCAGTCGCCGGTCTGATCGCGGACTTGCTTGATCGGCGGGATGGGGCCGTACCAGCGACGAAACAGTGTCGGCAGCGAAAGCGGCAACGTGCCGGCAAACGCGTCGTCAACGGCCACCGGCATTGCCCGTGATTGCTCGACGACCTTCGGCGTTGCCATCAGCGGCTCAGCCCGGGGGCGGCCCGGCCGGTGATCAGCGGCAGGTCGAAGAAACTTTGAATACCCGCGGGCGCAGCGCATGTCGCGGGGACGGCGTTGACGCAGTGTGCAGCGGTCGCGACGACGCCGGGGTTGCTTTTCAGGCCGGCTTCTACGCTCTCCGGCTGCCAGCCCTTGATTGTGACGAACGTATCGGGGTTGCCGCGGACCTCCATCTCATAGCGCTCCCGCGCGGGCCCGAAAGACCATGGCGGGTCAAGGTTTTCCTCGCCCATCAGCCAGTTCACCGTGATCCGAACCACCACCGTGTCGCCGACCATCGCCTCCCAGTGGAAGCGGCGTCCGGCGACCTGACCGGGCTCGATCACCCCGATCGGCGAGTCGATCGGCGCGGTCGCAACGGCCACCTCCTGCGATGCGCGGATCTCGGGGTCGGCGGCGAAGCCCAACCGGTCGACGCACAACCGCGCCGACTGGATGAAGCCGCTGTTGAGCATTTTTTGCATCGGCCCGGTCAATGCGTTGTCCGGTGTACCGCCAAAACCCATCACGTAGCGCAGTACGTCCGGCGCGCCGTAGGTTCGTAGGTCGGAAAACTCTTCGCAGCGAACGAAAGTAACACCGGTGGACATCACCGAGAGCAGCAGCGGGAACAACTCGCTGACCGCACCGGGCGCGATGCCGACGCCGTGCAGTGTCGCATTGCCGGCCTGCGCGGCCACTTCCAGCGGGGCGGCCGCCCGTTCACTGGGATAGACCCAGCCAACCGGAGTGACGACGTTCTTGCCTGAGCGCAGCAGCGCGGCGACCTCCTCCACGTTGCCCATCAGCGGTGCATAGATCACCGCGTCGGCGTCCAGCGCGAGGATGTCGTCGATGCTGTCGGTCGCGGTCACCCCCAGCGGCGGCGCGCCGATGATCTCGCCGACGTCCTTGCCGCTCTTGGCTTCCGAGTGGACCCAGCAGCCGGCGAGTTCGAGTTCGGGATGCTCGAGCACACCCTTGATGGCGGCCACCCCCACCGACCCCGTTGCCCATTGGACGACCCGCAGGCTCATCTCACTCCATTCTGGCGGATGCCACTAATCGGCTACCTCGGTGACCTCGTAGGCGTCCTCGGCGTGCCGGGACCGGATGGTCTTCTTGTCGTACTTGCCAACGCTGGTGCGCGGAATCTCGTCGACGAACGTCCATCGTTCGGGGAGCCACCATCGAACCACCTTGTCAGACAGAAATTTCCGCAACTCACCGGCGTCCACCGAAGCGCTTTCTTTGCGAACGATGACAGCAAGCGGCCGTTCCTGCCAGCGCTCGTCGGGAACACCGACGACAGCGGCCTCGATTACGTCAGGATGCGCGATCAGCGCATTCTCCAGTTCCACCGAAGAGATCCATTCCCCACCGGATTTGATGACATCCTTGGTGCGGTCGGTCAGCGTGATGAACCCGCGTTCGTCGATGCGGCCCACATCGCCGGTGCGCAGCCACCCGGATTCGAATTTGGAGTCGTCGGCGCCGCGGTAGTAGGAGCCGGTGATCCACGGTCCGCGGACTTCCAGTTCACCGACGGCATCGCCGTCGTTGGGCAGCACGTTGTCGTCGTCGTCGACGATACGGGCTTCCACGCCGCACACCGGTTGGCCCTGGGTGCCCCGCAGCGGCCAATGCTGGTCATCGGGGGTACCCGGTGGCGGCCAGGCCATAGTGGCCAGCGGCGACGTTTCCGTCATGCCCCACAGTTGGCGGATCTGCACGCCATGTCTGTCTTCGAAGGTGCGCATCAACGACACCGGCACCGCCGATCCCCCGCAGGCGACCAGCCGCAACGACGACACGTCGTGGTCCGAATCCTTCTCCAGGAAGTGCATGACGTCGTTCCAGATGGTCGGCACCGCGCCCGCTACGGTGGGCCGCAGCTTCTCGACCATGTCGACCAGCGATTTGGCGTCCATGTGACGGTCGGGCAGCACTAGGTCAGCGCCGGCCATCAGCGCCGCATACGGTAATCCCCACGCGTTGGCGTGAAACATCGGCACGATCGGCAGCACCCGATCACTGGAACCGATTCCGATCCCGTTGGTGGTGCAGGCGGCCATCGTGTGCAAGAAGCTCGAACGATGACTGTAGACAACACCTTTCGGGTTGCCGGTGGTGCCGCTGGTGTAGCACATCGCGGCGGCGGTGTTCTCGTCGATGTCCGGCCAATCGAACTCGGTCGACTCGCCGGCGAGCAATTCGGCATAGCGCAACACCGTCTTGCCCGACTTCTCCAGCACCGCCATATCGCCGTCTCCGACGGCGATCACGGTGTGCACGGTTTCCAGGCGGTCCAGCACGGGTGCCAGGAGTTTGGCGAGCGACAAGTCCACCAAGACGACCTGATCTTCGGCTTCGTTGGCGACATAGATGATCTGTTCGGCGAACAGCCGGATGTTGAGCGTGTGCAACACGGCACCCATCGCCGGTATGGCCAGGTAGGCCGCCACGTGCTCGGCGTTGTTCCACATGAAGGTGGCCACCCGCTGGTCTCCGGTGATACCGAGGCGGCGTAACGCGTTCGCCAACTGCGCCACCTGGGCGCCCAACTCTGCGTAGCTGCAATGCCGGTAACCATCGCCGGTCGCAGTCGTCACGCTGCGTGCGCCGTGAACGCCGGTGGCGTGCCGCAGGATGGCAGTAATCGTCAACGGGTAATTCTGCATGGTGCTGTACATCGAGGTACAGCTTATGGTTCTCGGCGCGATGTCGCGCTGTGTTCAGCTCGCCCGTCAGGTCATGGCCGGCTCGAGCTGCAGCAGCTCGGGCATGGCCCACGCGTGCGGAGCGGTGGGCTCGTCGTCCGCCGACATCAGCAGTGCGGCGGCGGTCGAGGCGATCGTGAACACAGTGATCGACCCGGCGTAGTCGGCGACGTAAAGGTGGGTACCGTCCGGGCTTTCCACTGCACACGACGGCGCACCGGCCACGGTGATGCTGCCGGCGATGTCGTGGGTGTGCGTGCTCAGGACAGTCACGCGCTCGTCGTCGACGAGGTAGGCGCGTTCACCGTCGCGGCTGAGCGCCAGCTGCACGAGCAGACCATTGATCTCGGCGATCTTGCTGGTGGCGGCGATCATGTTGGTGCGGGTATCGACGACGTCGAGAACCGCGCCGAAGTCAGGACCGCAACTGGCCACATAGACCCGTGACCCGTCCCAACTGGGCGCGACATCGCGGATCGGCGAGCCGATCTCCACGGTGTCGACGACACGCTGCTCGCGGGCGTCGACGACGGCGAGTTTTCCGCTCGACGCTCCGTTGGTCGCGACGTACACCCGGCGTCCGTCCGGGCTGACCCGGACGCATTCGGTGCTGGTGCCCGCGGCAGCCTCGATGCCGATCGCATCGACGCTACCGGTCCTGGTGTCCAGCACTGCCAGGTCGGCGCCGCCGGCTGCCGTTCGTCCGGCATAGACCCGCTCCCCGTCGGCGCTTACCGCGAGGTCGCGGACGCTACACGCGACAGGGTGGACCCCCACGACGCGGTTGGTGTCGATGTCCACGGCGACAATCGCGTCATACGCCGCCGTTACCGTGCTGACGTAGGCTCGCCGGCCGGCGGTGGCTATGGCGAACGGTTCATTGAGTCCGGTCAGGGACCGCACGGCAGCACCTGAACCCGCGTCGATCGTCGAGACGCTGTCAGCGCCGTAGTTCGTCACCATCAGCCGGCCTTCCGGGCCGACGGCGATCCCGCTGATCGGGCCGCGGGGTACGCGGATGTCGCCGACCTTTGCGAAACTCAGTGCAGTGCCGACGTCCATCGACGACTTGCCGCTGACCGGATCCCGGTCGTTGGCATAGCTGAGATCGCGCACGGTGGCACCTGCCTTTGCTCGTTCGCCCGACGTGTCTCGGACGGTGACACCGAGTGGCCTGGCCGGGCGTTAAGGTTTTGCGGCCCCGATGTCATCTGTATTCGCGCCTTCCAGCGCTGCTTCGGAGCGAGTCTAGTGGCCGAATTCGGCCGTAAACGTGTGCGTTTCGACGCACTGTCTCTTGCGTCACGCCGTTAACTCAGGCTGCGCTTAGACAAAGATTCGCGGCGTATTACGACGGCTGGATAGAGCGAACGCGACGGCGTCTTTGGCCAGGCTGTTTTGCTTGAGAAGCTAACGGCGGTCCCGGTTATGGCGCTGATTGTGCGCGACTAAGATTCTCTTAATCTTTGTGCCGCAAGAGCGGTCAAAATCACATACTTCCTAGGTCGACGCGCCCGGGATCGCCGGCGGTGGGCACGAACCAGCGCGTCAATGCGCCGCTTAACCGATCGAGGTCGTCATTTCCGCAACTGTTGCTCGCCCAGGCCACGTAACCATCGGGCCGGATCAGCATCGCAGCAGGTAACTCCGGCCCCTGCGCGACGACGACGTTGACCCGCTCGGGGCAGCACACCGCCGATTCCGCGACTGCGCCGCCGGCGAGGTCGAGCAGCACCGGACGGCCCGGGCGCATGAGTTCAGCGACCCGTTGCCCGTTCGCCAATCTCAGGTCGGGAATCAATCGTCCCGACAGCACGTGGCTGTCGCCGACGTCGTAACGCACATCCGACCCGGCGAGCAGGTGTGCGATATGCGCTGCGGTGTCCGGCTTGGCCAACAATTCAGCGAAGAGCGTCCGCAGCGCACCAACCTCGGGCCCGGGCGCCATCAGGGCACTTTGGGACATCGACTGCATCATGACCCGCTGCCCCACCGGGTAGCGCTCGGAATGGTAGGTGTCGAGCAATCCCTCTGGCGCCCAGCCATTCACCGCGGCCGCCAGTTTCCATCCCAGATTGACCGCGTCCTGCAAACCAAGGTTGAGGCCGGGACCGCCCATCGCGGAGTGCACGTGCGCAGCGTCACCGACAAGAAAGACGTTGCCGTCCCGATAACGCTCGGCCTGCCTGGTGTTTTGACCGTCGATCCGGCGCAAGGCATGCGGCCCCGGCCCCAGCGGCGGCGCAATCGGCACGTCAACTCCGAGCACCCGGCACAGGCTCTCACGCATCTCCTGCACCGTCATCGGCGTCTCGACGGCTAACGGATCGGCACCGAACTCCACGGTGCCGATCAGTGGGCGGCCAGGCTCGAATTCGGCGAAGATGAACGTCCCGCCGTCCATTCGGTTGTGCGGAAAGGTAATTCGGCCCACACCCGGTATGTCCAGACTGCCGTCGGCGGCGCGGAACTCGTCCGGTATCGACACGTGGGCCAGCCGGCCCACCACCGGCGCGGTGCTGCCGGGAAACTCGATACCCACGTTCTTGCGCACCAGGCTGCGTCCGCCGTCGGCGCCCACCAGGAATCTCGTCGCAAGCCCGTAAGAGCCGTGCGGCGCGGCGATATTGAGATCGACCCTGTCTTCCCGCTGGGCTAAGTCGACCAGCTCGTGGCCCCACCGGATATCAACCCCGAGGTCCCGAGCGCGCTGTTCGAGCAGCCGCACCAGCCGCGGTTGCTGAATCCCCAGCGCATACATCGGGTTGTCGGCTACCTCGCCGAAAGAAACCGGCATCCCGCTGAAGATGTAGCCGGGAATCGGCTCCGGAGCATCAGGCGTTCCAGGGACCATCGTGTAGAGGCCGCGCATGTCGAGTATTCGAATCACCTGGCCGACAAGCCCGTTGGCCTTTGGCTCCGTACTGGGCTCCGGAAGGGCGTCAAGGACGACCGGTCGCACGCCGGCGAGTGCCAACTCGCATGCCACCATGAGGCCGGTCGGTCCGGCGCCGGAAATGACCACGTCGACCGGGTTTTCGTGCACGGCAGAGCCTCTCAGTTCATCTCGCCACGGTCACCGGGCAGTCGACGGTGGCAGCCCGGCAGCAACGCTGGAAAACCCGTTGTTCAGCAGGGTGACGATATTCACCGGTGGATCCGCATGGACATAGGTATCGAGTGCGGCTTCGACGACGGCTCGGACCACGCCGGCAACCAAACGCGGGTACATGTCTCGCAGCGGGTCGGTCCCAGTACGCTCGGCGACCACCTCGACCCAGTCCGCGAAGACCTCGTTGGAGATCGCCATCCGAGCCTCGGGCGCCAACAACAGCGTGCGCAACTCGGTCTGAAGTGCGGTGCTCGGCAGGAAATCGTCGGCACCGTCGGCCTCCAGGGGTTCGCTCACCGCCGCGCTGATCGCTGCCCAGATCGGCTCGCCGGCGGGCCGGGCCCGTAACACGACCAAACTGCGCCGCACCCGTTCGACCTGTCGATACGCCAGCACGTCGTACTTGCCGGCGAAGTAATTGCCGAAGGTGCGTACCGACACGCCCGCCCTAGCGGCGATGTCCTCGCGGGTGACATTGTCCAAGCCCCGCTCGAAAACCAAACTCAGCGCCGCGTCGCTCAGCGCTTTGCGGGTATCGAGCTTTTTGCGGTCCCGCAACCCTAACGACCGGCTCACAGGACCAACATAGCGAAATTTTTGCCCACTAGGCAATATTGCCTAGTGGGCAATGGGTTGGTTAGGAACGCAGCGCTTCAGTAGCGCCGATCAGAGGTGTTCGGGGCAGTAGGCGCTCGCCGCGTCCACCGCAAAGATCGCAGCATGTTGGGGGGTGAAGCCGGGGTTGGTGGTGCGCACCGCGTTGACGGTGTCCATCGGCGTCAAGCCGCCGTCCATCAGCTCGCAGACCGCCCTGCCAGCGGCAATGGCCTGGCCGTTGCCACGGTGGGAGATTCCGTGTTGGTTGAGCGCCGCGAGGAAGCTCGCATCGCCACCGCCGCCGGACTCATCGGCGTATGCAGGCGCGGCGAGCCCGACAAGGGCGGCGGCGCTGGCCAGCAGCAGGACTGTGCGTTTCATAGCTCGAAGTCTGCCGAGCAGCCGTTACAGCAGTGTTACCGATCTTTTAGGGCCCCTCGCCGAACTGTTAAATCGGCGTTACGCCCCCTTGCGGCCTCGTCGACAGTGCCCCCAGTCGGACTCGAACCGACACTGGACGGATTTTAAGTCCGCTGCCTCTGCCAATTGGGCTATGGGGGCCCGGCGGCGAATGTAGCGCGAAGCCGCACCCGCCGGCCCGGCGGTCCCTGCCGACAGCGCCAGGTGACAACGATGTGTCCTGCGACGCCACGGTGTTAAGAGTTGCGGCTCAGCGGTTACGAAGCAGTTAACCAGCTATCACTCAGGCTTGTTTTTGGGCAACTGTAGAGCCGTGAAATCGGTAGTGCGACAGCACCGTAATGGCCGCACCTGCTTTGTGGGTCGGCTCGCTTTCCTTAAGGAGGAGTCATGTCTTTCGTGACCACTCAGCCCGAGGCGTTGCTGGCTGCGGCCGGCAGCCTGCAGGGAATCGGCTCGACGATGGCCGCCCAAAACGCAGCCGTGGCGGCTCCGACCACTGGTGTGATTCCCGCTGCCGCCGACGAGGTTTCGGCGTTGACGGCCACCCAGTTCGCCGCGCACGCCACGCTGTATCAGGCGGTCAGCGCCCAGGCCGAAGCCATTCACGAAATGTTCGTCAGCACGTTGGGCACCAGCGCCGGGTCCTATGCGGCGACCGAGGCCGCCAACGCGATCGCGGCCGGGTAGGAGACACTCCCGTGTTCGATTTCGGAGCGCTCCCGCCGGAGGTCAACTCCGCCCGCATCTACGCCGGCCCCGGCCCGGGGCCGATGATGGCCGCCGCCTCGGCATGGAACGCATTGGCCGCGGAGTTAAGCACGACAGCAGCCTCCTATGAGTCGGTGATCTCCGGACTGGCCAGCCAAGAGTGGATTGGCCCGGCCTCGGCGTCGATGGCGACCGCGGCCACGCCCTACGTGGCATGGATGAGTCAGAGTGCCGCCCAAGCTCAAAAGGCTGCCAGCCAAGCCCAGGCGGCCGCGGCCGCCTATGAGGCCGCGTTTGCGATGACGGTGCCCCCACCGGTCGTCGCCGCCAACCGCACGCAGTTGGCCACGCTGGTGGCCACCAACTTCCTGGGGCAGAACACCCCCGCCATCGCGGCCACCGAAGCCCACTACGGCGAAATGTGGGCCCAAGACGCCGCAGCGATGTACGGCTACGCGGCCACTTCGGCGGTGGCCGCCCAATTGACGCCGTTCAACCCACCGAACAACAACACGAATCCGGCCGGCGTCGGCAACCAGGCCGCCGCAGTGACTCAAGCGACCGCCAGTGCAGCAGGCACACACAGCCAAATCAGTCAACTGATGACCACGCTGCCCAACGCATTGCAATCAATGTCCTCGCCACTGCAGTCCACGTCCGCCGCGTCGGGACTGCTCAGCGCGGCCCCGAGTGCGCTCTCGTCGTCGGACGCGCTGGATGTGATCTTGAACGGGATCTCGTCCGGAGGCGCAACAGCCGTGATGTATATACCTTCCACGTTGATTCCCAGCATGATTGGTTACTTCGCCGGGCCAGGCTTCAACGCCGCGGGAGGTGGCGCAGTGGGCAGCGGCCTGGGGTCACTCCTGGCTCCTGGTGGCGCGCTGGGGAACCTGGGCGCACTCGGTGGCAGTGTCGGCAGCGGGATCAGTGGCGCGGGCACGGCCAGCTCGGCGGTATCCGCGGGTGTGGGGCAAGCTACGACTGTCGGATCGCTGTCGGTTCCTCCGACATGGGCCGCGGCCACGCCGACCGGTGCCGCCGCTCCGACAGTGCAGGGCACCGGCTGGGCTGCCGCCCCCGAAACCAATTCGGTGGCGGCCGTGCCCCCCGGGATGACCGGAGCCGGTATGGGCAACCGCGGTTATGGCTTTGGGGCGCCGCGGTACGGGTTTAAGCCGACGGTGATGGGCCGGCCGGTGGTGGCGGGATAGGGGGAAAAGGAAAACAACATGTCACACGTTTGAAGCCGCCCGTTCAACCCCAGGTCGTACCCTGGGAATATCACGGGCCAGCACCCTCACACCGAGACTGACTTCACCTGAAGGAGACCGTTATGACTACCCGGTTTATGACCGACCCGCACGCCATGCGCGACATGGCCGGCCGCTTTGACGTGCACGCCCAAACCGTCGAAGACGAAGCCCGCAAAATGTGGGCCTCGTCCCAAAACATCGCCGGAGCCGGCTGGAGCGGAACCGCCCAGCTGACCTCGCACGACACCATGGGCCAGATGAACACCGCGTTTCGCAACATCGTCAACATGCTCCACGGCGTGCGCGACGGGCTGATCCGCGACGCCAACAACTACGAGCAGCAAGAACAAGCATCCCAGCAGATCCTGAGCAGCTAGGAGAACCCGCAATGACCATCAACTACCAATTCGGTGACGTCGATGCCCACGGCGCGCTGATCCGCGCCCAGGCCGCCTCCCTAGAAGCCGAACACCAGGCCATCATCCGCGATGTCCTTGCCGCCGGCGACTTTTGGGGCGGCGCGGGCTCAGTGGCCTGCCAGGAATTCATCACCCAGTTGGGCCGCAACTTCCAAGTCATCTACGAACAAGCCAACACCCACGGCCAAAAAGTCCAAACCGCCGGCAACAACATGGCCTCCACCGACTCCGCCGTCGGCTCCAGCTGGGCCTAACCACAACCACAACCGTGGCCCGCACACCCCCGGGTGTGCGGGCCACACTTATGTCAGCGGCCTGATGGAGACCGCGCACCTGGCAGGTGACAGGAAACCGTCAAGGAATATCGCCGCAGCGTTAAGAAGACGTTAACGACTTCTCACACCGCGTTCTTCGCGGGGAACTGTGGAAGACGTGGCTACGGTAATGCGGCACCACGTCAGTGCCCGGCCCCGGTACGCGGGTCGGCTCGTTTTCCGTGAGGAGAAGTCATGTCTTTCGTGACCACCCATCCTGAAGCCTTGACGGCCGCGGCGGCCAGCTTGCAGGGAATCGGCTCGACGTTGACCGCGCAGAACGCGGCGGCCGCGGCCCCGACCACCGGCGTGGTCCCCGCTGCCGCCGACACGGTATCCGCCTTGCAGGCAACACAATTCGCTGCCTACGGCACGCTGTATCAACAGGTCGGTGCACAAGCCACCGCGATTCACGAGATGTTCGTGAACACGCTTGGCGCCAGCGCCGGCGCATACGGCGCCACCGAGGCCGTCAACTCGGCCCAGGCCGCCGCCACCGGCGGCAGCGGCGGACTCCTCGGTTTGTTGACCGGGTCCGGGTCGTCCTCGTCGGGCTCGGGGTTCTTCAGCAACGTGGGAAGTGCCTTCACGACTCAGGTAGGGAACTTTGGCTCCGCCGCGTCGGACCTGCTGCAACTCGGGAGCTCCGGTTTCCTCGCTCCAGGCGAACTGACGGGCGCTGGGGCTACGACCACCGGGGCACTCCCTCCGGTGGGCTTGGGCGCGGCGGCCCTGGCGAACGCGGCGGGGCCGGCAGGTACTGGCAGCTTCAATGGGGCGCCGGTGTCGGCAGGTTTGGGCCGAGCATCCTCCGTCGCTGGATTGTCGGTGCCGCCGAGTTGGGCCGGTGCGGCCGCCCCGTCCAGCCCTGCCCCCACGACGTTGACGGGCGCGGGCTGGACCAGTGCCGCCCCGCACAGCTCGACGATGGCCACCATGCCGGCCGGGATGCCGTCGGCGGCTTCGGCCGGACGCGGCGGCATCGGCTTCGGCGCTCCACGCTACGGCGTCAAGCCGACCGTGATGCCCAAGCCTGCGGTCGTCTAGCGCCTCGTCAGGCAAATCGGCTACTGAGGAAACGAGGTTGGAAAGAAATGGACTTCGGAGCGTTACCACCGGAAATCAACTCCGCACGCATCTACGCCGGCCCCGGCGCGGCGCCGATGATGGCCGCCGCGTCCTCCTGGAGTGCGCTGGGCGCCGAGCTGTCCACTGCGGCAGCCTCCTATGAATCGGTGATCTCCGGTCTGACCAGCGAAGAGTGGCTGGGACCGGCATCGACGGCGATGGCAGCTGCGGCCGCGCCGTACGTGGGGTGGATGAACACCACGGCCGCGGCCGCCGAGCATGCCGCCGCCCAGGCAATGGCATCTGCCGCGGCCTACGAGGCGGCGTTCGCGATGACGGTGCCCCCGCCGGTGATCGCGGCCAACCGGGCTCAGCTGGCCGCATTGGTGGCCACCAATTTCCTCGGCCAAAACACCCCGGCGATCGCGGCCACCGAAGCGCTCTATGCCGAAATGTGGGCCCAAGACGCCGCGGCCATGTACGGCTACGCGGGCACCAGCGCGATCGCCGGACGATTGCAGCCGCTGACCTCCCCGACGCCAAACAGCAACCCGGCCGGGCTGGCCGGCCAGGCCGCCGCGGTCTCGACCGCTGGCACGCAGACGGGGCTGTCCCAGCTGGTCTCCGCTTTGCCCAGCGCGATGCAAGGACTGGGCTCTCCGCTGGCTGCATCACCTGGATTGGGCGGGCTCGACAACCTCCTGGGCAACGGCTTGCTAACGAATGTCATCGGCCAGGCAGGAAACATCACGGCCTGGAACATGTTCGCCGGCATATCGGCAGGGGTCGGGCTTGCAAATGCTGAGGGCGCGGGACTTGGCGGTGTCGACGGTGCGCTGGGAGCGGGCCTGGGCGGCGGCCTCGGGCCAGTGGGCGCGGCCGGCCTAGCCGGCGCGGGGGCGCCAGCAAGCTCTGCCGCCGTCGGCGGCGCGCCGGTGTTGGCGGGTGTGGGCAGGGCAGCCACGGTCGGCGGCTTGTCGGTACCGGGCAGTTGGTCGGCGGCTACGCCGGCGGGCACCGGTTCTGCGACGTTAGCGGGCACCGGGTGGACCGCCGCCGCCGAGGAAAGCACGGCGGTGGCCAGCGTGCCGGCCGGGATGCCCGGGGCGGCCGGTATGGGCAACCGCGGTTATGGCTTTGGTGCGCCGCGGTATGGGTTCAAGCCGACGGTGATGGGCCGGCCGGTGGTGGCCGGATAGGGGGAAAAGGAAAACAACATGTCACACGTTTGAAGCCACCCGTTCAACCCCAGGTCGTACCCTGGGAATATCACGGGCCAGCACCGGCACCCAAGACTGACTTCACCCTAAGGAGAACCCAATGACTACCCGGTTTATGACCGACCCGCACGCCATGCGCGACATGGCCGGCCGCTTTGATGTGCACGCCCAAACCGTCGAAGACGAAGCCCGCAAAATGTGGGCCTCGTCCCAAAACATCGCCGGCGCCGGCTGGAGCGGAACCGCCCAGCTGACCTCGCACGACACCATGGGCCAGATGAACACCGCGTTTCGCAACATCGTCAACATGCTCCACGGCGTGCGCGACGGGCTGATCCGCGACGCCAACAACTACGAATCCCAAGAACAAGCGTCCCAGCAGATCCTGAGCAGCTAGGAGAACCCACAATGACCATCAACTACCAATTCGGTGACGTCGATGCCCACGGCGCGCTGATCCGCGCCCAGGCCGCCTCCCTAGAAGCCGAACACCAGGCCATCATCCGCGATGTGCTTGCCGCCGGCGACTTTTGGGGCGGCGCGGGCTCAGTGGCCTGCCAGGAATTCATCACGCAGTTGGGCCGCAACTTCCAAGTCATCTACGAACAAGCCAACACCCACGGCCAAAAAGTCCAAACCGCCGGCAACAACATGGCCTCCACCGACTCCGCCGTCGGCTCCAGCTGGGCCTAACTACACCCACAACGTGGCCCGCACACCCCCCGGGTGTGCGGGCCACAACCTTTTGCGGCTACCCCGCCATCGGCGAGTGCGGGACCACGCTGGACCGGAAGCCGATGGCCCGGACCGCACCGTCGACCTCACGCCCGGACACGCCCGGCATCACCAGCTTGGGCACGGCAGTCCCGCCCGGCGCTACCGCCGGAGCGGCGGCACCGAGATTGGTGCTCGGCAACGGCATGGCGCTGGCCGGGTGGATCGCTCCTAACGGGGCGGACCCGAACCAGTTCTGCGGCACCGACATCCCACTCAGCGAGGCCGCCTGCCCGACGCCTGCTGAGGCTCCGGCACCGCCCAAGCCGCCACCCAAGCCGCCGAGGCCGTGCAGCGGTCCTAACCCTCCTAGACCTCCGAAGCTCCCCAACGGTCCGAAGCCCCCGCCCTCGGTCAGCGTGTCGGCGCCCAGGAAATCGAGGCCCAGGCCGCCGAAATCGACGCCCAAGCCGCCGCCGTCCAAGCCGACCAGACCGACCCCGTCCTCGGCAAAGCCGGCCGTGTCCAGAGCCAGGCCAATGCCGCCCGCATTGCTTAACTCCGGCAGAGCGCCAGGCAGGGCAGCCGCCGACGCGCCCAGGCCGGCACCCTTGCCGGCACCCTTGAGGGCCCCTTTGCCCGACGCACCGGTCATCCCCGTGAGCATGCTGGCCGGCGTGGTGGCCGCCGAGGTCGCGGCGGACGTCCCGGTGCCCAGCGCCATCTGCGACATTCCCGCCGTGGACGACGTTGACTGCACCGGCTGGGCGAGCCCCTGCAGAGTTTGGGGCACATTCGACAGCGACGACGTCATGGTTTGCGCATGGGTGCCGGCAGACGTGCCGGCGGTATGCGCGACGGCGGCAGTTTGGCTGGCCAACCCGCCCGGGTTGGTGTTTTGCGGCGGCGGGGCGAACGGCGTCAACGTCGAGGCAGCCCCCGCGCTGCCCGCATAGCCGTACATTGCTGCAGCGTCCTGGGCCCACATCTCGCCGTAATGGGCCTCGGTGGCCATGATCGCCGGGGTGTTCTGACCCAGAAGGTTGGTGGCAATCAGGGTCATCAACTGAGCGCGGTTGGCGGCGATCACCGGAGGCGGCACCGTCATCGCAAACGCCGCCTCGTAGGCGCTTGCCGCCGCTTTGGCCTGAGTCGCGGTCTGTTCAGCCTGGGCGGCGGTTGCGCTCATCCAGGTCACATACGGTGCGGCCGCGGCCGCCATCGACACCGACGCGGGCCCCTGCCACGACCCGGCGGTCAACCCCGTGACCACCGATTGATAGCCGGCGGCCGCGGAATGCAGGTCGGCGGCCAGCCCGTCCCAGGCGGTCGACGCGGCCAGCAGCGGCCCCGGACCCGCGCCCGCGTACATGCGCGCGGAGTTGATTTCCGGCGGCAATGCGCCAAAATCCATCGCCTCTACCCTTTCGTTGCGTTAGCTGGCCTGCTCAAATTCGGGCCGCATTGGCGGCCTCGGTGGCCGCATACGAAGCTGCGCTGGTCTGCAGCGTGGTCACGAACATCTCGTGGACCGCGGCAGCTTGGGCACCGATGGCTTGATAGTTCCCGGCATGCGCGACAAACTGCGCCGCGGTCAACGCCGACACCACGTCGGCGGCCGCCGGTACCACCGCGCCGGTCGGGCCGGCCGCCGCTGCATTTCCCGCGGCCATCTGCGAGCCGATGCCATGCAGATGGCCGGCCGCAGCCGCCAGCGCCTCCGGGTGCGTGTTGACAAATGCTGCGAAAGACATTGATGTCTCCTAACTTTCTCCAAAACCGAAGCTGGCCACTACTCGACACTTGCCGTGCGCAAACTCCGCGGCGACGGGCAATGGCCGCTAGCGGCCGCCTAAGATCGCGGGCGTCAATATCAAAGCTGTTTGCGCGCAGGCGATTAGAACGGCGCACTCCGCTGTACGTCATGTCGTGGCTCAACGGCTATGCACCACCGTATTTTTCGTATACAAGCCATATCAAGTAGGCTCATGGAATACATAGAAAACGCATATCTGTCGGTACGGGGCACCGGACCGGGCGGGTGCCCGCTACATTTGAGAACTCTATGAACTCCGTGACAACCTCATGTGTGCCAGGGAGAATGTAGGAACATGACCGCAATGTCCGGTTACGCACGCGAACAGCGGCCACGCCAGGCCATCCTCGGGCAGCTGCCCCGGATTAACCGGGCCGACGGATCGCCGATCCGGGTTTTGCTGGTTGACGACGAGCCGGCGCTGACCAATCTGGTCAAGATGGCCCTGCATTACGAAGGCTGGGTTGTCGACGTCGCGCACAACGGCCGCGAGGCCGTCGCCAAGTTCGACAAGGTCGGCCCGGACGTGCTGGTGCTCGACATCATGCTTCCGGATATGGACGGACTGCAGATCCTGCAGCGGGTGCGTGAATCAGACGCCTACACCCCGACGCTGTTTTTAACCGCCCGTGATTCGGTGATGGACCGGGTCACCGGCTTGACCGCGGGCGCCGACGATTACATGACCAAACCGTTCAGCCTCGAGGAGCTCGTCGCCAGGCTGCGCGGACTGCTTCGGCGGTCCAATCACCTGGCGCCGCCGGCCGAGGAGGTCCTGACCGTCGGCGACCTCACCTTGGACGGCGCCAGCCGCGAGGTCACCCGCGGTGAAACACTGATCTCGCTGACGTCGACCGAGTTCGAACTGCTGCGATTCCTGATGCGCAATCCGCGTCGCGCGTTGACCCGCACCGAAATTCTGGACCGAGTTTGGAACTATGATTTCGCGGGGCGGACCAGCATCGTCGATTTGTACATCTCGTATCTGCGGAAGAAGCTCGACTCCGGCAGAGATCCGATGATCCACACCGTTCGCGGCGTCGGATACATGCTGCGATCGCCGGAATGATCCGACGTCGGGTCACGCCGTGGTGGCGGACGCGATCCGTGCGCAGGCAGTTGGTGTTGAGCGTATCCGCCGTTGTCTGTGTGGTTTTGGTGGCAGTCGACATTGTCTCGGTGTTAAGCCTGCGCGCATACGTCACGACGATGAACGACGCCGAGGTTGTCGAATCGCTGGACGCACTGAGCCACTCGGTCACCCGCTACCGCAGCGGAGAGGGAGCGCACGGCGGCATACCCATCGAGACGGCGATGCTGGGTTTCACCGGCCAAACGCCCGAAAACCTGATCGCGATACTGCATGACGGCACGGTGGTCGGCTCGGCTGTCTTCTCCGAAGACGAGCCGCACCCGGCGCCTGCCGACGTAGTTCGCGCCATCGAGTCACATACCTGGGCCGACGGCCCGCCACGCACCGAACAGCTGGGCAGCTTGGGCTCCTACCGAGTCGACAGCCGCGCCGACGGCGCGGACCGTCTGCTGGTCGGGGTATCGCTGAACCTCGCCAATCGTACGATCGAACGCCGAACGGTCACCGCCACAGCGCTTCTGGCCGGAGCCCTGTTGGTCACAGCGATCCTGACGATTTGGGTGGTCGGCTACGCGCTGCGGCCGCTGCGCCGGGTGGCCGCAACTGCCGCCGAGGTCGCGGCCATGCCACTCATCGGCGACGAGCACCGCATCACCACGCGGGTGCGCCCCGACGACACCGACCCGAACAACGAAGTCGGGATTGTCGGACACACATTGAATCGCTTGCTGGACAACGTCGATGGCGCGTTGGCGCACCGCGTCGAATCCGACCGCCGGATGCGGCAGTTCATCACCGACGCCAGCCACGAACTGCGCACCCCGTTGGCGGCGATTCAGGGCTACGCCGAACTCACCCGCCAGGACAGCTCGGCCTTGCCGCCGACGACCGAGTATGCGCTGGCCCGTATCGAGTCCGAGGCACTGCGGATGACATCGCTCGTCGACGAATTGCTACTGCTGTCTCGATTGGGTGAAGGCGAGGATCTGGACACCGAAGAGGTTGATCTGGGCGACGTCGTCATCAACGCGGTGAACGACACGGCAGTAGCGGCGCCGACGCACCGTTGGGTCAAAGACTTACCCGAGGAACCGGTATGGGTGCGCGGAGACCGCCACCGTCTGCATCAACTGGTGAGCAACCTGTTGAGTAACGCGCACGTGCACACGCCAGCCGGAGTCACCGTGACGACGGCGATCGCGCGTCATCCCTCGACCACGGATGGGCCCTACGCCGAATTGACCGTCACCGACAACGGGCCCGATATCGAGCCTGCTCTGCTGCCGCACCTGTTCGAGCGATTCGTGCGCGGCGACGTGTCGCGGTCTAACGGCTCCGGCAACGGGTTGGGACTGCCGATCGTCGCGTCGATCGTCAAGGCGCACCATGGAACTGTCACCGCCGAATCCGCAGACGGTCAAACAGTCTTCCGAGTCCGGCTGCCCATGAGCGCGCCGCCAACCGGTTAGCGCGCAGCACCGTCAACGTCGCGGTTGCACCCGTAAAGAAAGCGTCAACGACCCCGCCGCTCGATGCGGCGCGGCGTTAGCGTCGTTGCAGCCCTAGTCGCTGAGGGCGAATTGATGCTGGGTGAACGGAGACGACATGTCTGTTGTGCTCTACCTGCTGTTGAGCGCCGCAGTGTTCGCCCTACTCGGCCTGGTCGTGAAGATGGTCGACGGCCGATGAATCTCGCCAACGCTGTCGGCCTGGCGCTTGCCGTACTCGTTGCGGTGTTCCTCGTTGCGGCGCTGGTCTTTCCGGAGCATTTCTAGTGAATAGTGCCACGGCCGGCCTGCTGTTCCTTGCGCTGCTGATCGTGGCGCTGGCCGTAGTCCACCTGCCGCTCGGCGACTACATGTATCGGGTCTACAGCTCCGAGAGGCATTCGCGTGCAGAACGGTTCGTCTACCGGGTGATCGGCGCAGACCCGTCCACCGAACAAGGCTGGGCGACCTATGCCCGTAGCGTGCTGGCGTTCTCGGCTGTCAGCCTCGGCTTCCTGTTCGTCCTCCAACTCGTCCAAGGCAAGCTCCCGCTGCATCTTCGGCACCCGGCGACACCCATTACTCCGGCGCTGGCGTGGAACACCGCGGTAAGTTTCGTCACCAACACGAATTGGCAGGCCTATGCGGGCGAATCAACGCAGGGCCATCTAGTGCAGATGGCCGGTCTGGCGGTACAGAACTTTGTGTCGGCTGCGGTCGGTATGGCGGTCGCCATCGCGTTCGTTCGCGGCTTTGCCCGCCGGCACACCGCTGAACTCGGCAATTTCTGGGTGGATCTGGTCCGCGGCACACTGCGCATCCTGTTGCCGATCGCAATCATTGGCGCGGTGGTGCTGATCGCAGGCGGCGTCGTGCAGAACTTTCATCTGCACGACCAGATGGTCACCACATTGGCCGGATCGTCGCAGACCATCACCGGCGGCCCGGTGGCCAGCCAGGAGGTGATCAAGGCGCTCGGCACCAACGGCGGCGGCTTCTACAACGCCAACTCGTCGCATCCCTTCGAGAACCCGACCCCCTGGACGAACTGGGTCGAAATCTTTCTGCTGTCGGTGATCAGCTTCTCGTTGCCACGCACCTTCGGCCGCCTGGTCGGCGACACCAAGCAGGGCTACGCGATCGCCGCGGTCATGGCGATCATCGCCGGGGCCAGCCTCACCCTGGTGATGCAGTTGCAGGTGCAACACCACGGCACCGTCCCCACCGCAGTGGGCGCCGCGACAGAAGGTGTCGAGCAGCGTTTCGGGGTCGCCGACTCCGCGGTGTACGCCGGCACGACCACCCTGACATCGACCGGCGCGATCGACTCCGCGCACGACTCCTACACCAGCCTGGGCGGGATGATGCCGCTGTTCAACATGCAGCTGGGTGAGGTGGCGCCCGGCGGCGTCGGCTCCGGCCTGTACGGCATGCTCATCCTGGCCGTGATCACTGTGTTCGTTGCCGGGCTGATGGTCGGGCGAACCCCGGAATATTTGGGCAAGAAGATCACGCCGCGCGAGATCAAGTTTGCGGCAAGCTATTTCCTGATTACCCCGCTGGTCGTGCTGCTCGGCACCGCGATCGCGCTAACCCTGCCCGGCCAGCGTGCCGGCATGGCCAACACCGGACCGCACGGCCTATCGGAAGTCCTGTATGCGTTCACCTCGGCGGCGAACAACAACGGTTCGGCGTTTGCCGGACTCGCCGCCGACACCGTCTGGTACAACACCGCACTCGGTCTCGCGATGCTTATCGGACGGTTTCTGCCGATGATTCTGGTGCTGGCGCTGGCCGGTTCGCTGGCTCGTCAGGGCACGACGCCGGCGTCGATCGGCACCCTGCCCACCCACAAGCCGCAGTTCGTCGGGTTGGTCGTCGGTGTGACGATCATCCTGGTCGCGCTGACTTTTCTGCCAGCGCTGGCCGTCGGCCCCCTCGCCGAGGGCCTGCACTGAAATGCGCGGTCCGACAACAAACTCAGCGGGCGGGCTACTCGACCCGCAGATGCTACTGAAGTCGCTACCCGGCGCGCTACGCAAACTCGATCCTCGCACCTTGTGGCGCAACCCGGTGATGTTCGTCGTGGAGATCGGCGCCGTGTGGTCAACGGTGCTGGCAATCGGCGAGCCGAGTTGGTTCGGCTGGCTGGTGGTGTTCTGGTTGTGGCTGACGGTGGTATTCGCCAACCTGGCCGAGGCGGTGGCCGAAGGGCGCGGCAAAGCGCAGGCCGACACGTTACGCAAGTCCAGAGCCGGCACCCAGGCCCGCCGGCTGGTCGGCTGGTCACCGACCGCCGGCGGTATCGAAGAG
The DNA here is from genome assembly GCF_059812285.1 of Mycobacterium sp. NGS62. NCBI lineage: Bacteria > Bacillati > Actinomycetota > Actinomycetes > Mycobacteriales > Mycobacteriaceae > Mycobacterium > Mycobacterium sp. NGS62. Next base: position 244,135 of record NZ_JCALCK010000003.1, read on the forward strand.
CAGGTCCCCGCGTTGCTGCTGCAGCAGGGCGACTTCGTCGTCGTCGAAGCCGGCCAGGTTATCCCCGGCGATGGAGACGTCGTGGAAGGCATTGCGTCGGTGGACGAGTCGGCCATCACCGGCGAATCGGCACCGGTGATCCGGGAATCCGGTGGAGATCGCTCGGCGGTGACCGCCGGGACCACCGTGCTCTCCGACCGCATCGTCGTCAAGATCACTCAACAGCCCGGTCAAGGCTTCGTGGACAGGATGATCGCACTGGTGGAAGGCGCCAACCGGCAAAAGACACCCAATGAGATCGCGTTGAACATCCTGCTCGCCGCCGTCACGATCATTTTCGTGTTTGCGGTGGCCACCCTGCAGCCGCTGGCGATCTACTCCAAGACCAACAACCCCGGAGTGCCGGATACCGCCGCCCTCGACGAAAATGGCATCACCGGAATCGTTTTGGTGGCGCTGCTGGTGTGCCTGATCCCCACCACGATCGGTGCGTTGCTGTCTGCCATCGGCATCGCCGGGATGGACCGGTTGGTCCAGCGCAACGTGCTGGCGATGTCCGGGCGCGCGGTCGAGGCAGCCGGCGACGTCAACACCCTGCTACTGGACAAGACCGGAACGATCACGCTCGGTAACCGCGAGGCCTCCGAGTTCATCCCGGTCGACGGTGTGACCTTTGAGGAACTTGCCGACGCCGCTCAGCTGGCCAGCCTGGCTGACGAAACCCCGGAGGGCCGCTCGATCGTCGTCTATGCCAAAGATGCCTACGGGCTGCGGGCCCGGTTGCCCGGTGAGCTCGATAACGCCAATTGGGTGGAATTCACCGCGGTGACGCGGATGTCGGGCGTCGACATCGACGGACGGCAACTGCGCAAGGGCGCAGCCAGTTCGGTCGCGGAGTGGGTGCGTGGTCATGGCGGCACGGTGTCGGCACAAGTCGGGCAGGTCGTCGACGGCATCTCGGCTGCCGGCGGAACCCCGTTGGTGGTGGGCCAGGTAGGCGGCACCACAGCGCGGGTGCTTGGCGTCGTCTACCTCAAAGACGTGGTGAAGCAGGGCATGCGCGACCGGTTCGACGCGATGCGCCGAATGGGCATCCGCACCGTGATGATCACCGGCGACAATCCGCTGACCGCCAGGGCGATTGCCGACGAGGCCGGCGTCGACGACTTTCTCGCCGAGGCCACGCCGGAAGACAAGCTGGTCCTGATCAAGGGTGAGCAGGAAGGCGGCCGACTGGTCGCGATGACCGGCGACGGCACCAACGACGCGCCGGCGTTGGCCCAGGCCGATGTCGGGGTGGCGATGAACACCGGCACCAGTGCGGCCAAAGAAGCCGGCAACATGGTGGACCTGGACTCAGACCCCACCAAACTGATCGAGATCGTCGAGATCGGCAAGCAGTTGCTCATCACCCGCGGTGCGCTCACCACGTTTTCGATCGCCAACGACATCGCCAAGTATTTCGCGGTCATCCCGGCGCTGTTCGTGGTGCTCTTCCCCGGCCTGGACCTGCTCAACGTGATGCGGTTGCACAGCGCGGAGTCGGCGATCCTCTCGGCGGTGATCTTCAACGCGCTCGTGATCGTCGGCCTGATTCCGCTGGCGCTGCGCGGAGTGCGATATACCCCGAGCGATGCGTCAAAACTGTTGAGCCGCAACCTCGCAATCTACGGGCTGGGTGGGATCGTGACCCCGTTCATCGGTATCAAGCTCATCGACCTGGTGCTCCAACTGCTTCCCGGAATGGCCTGACAATGAGTAATTCGGTCCTGGTTCGCCAGCATTGGGCAGCGCTGCGCGCGCTGCTCCTCTTCACGGTGATCCTGGGAATCGGCTACCCGCTGTTCGTTTGGCTGGTCGCGCAGTGTCCCGGTTTGCGCCCGCAAGCAGAGGGCTCGATCATCCGGATCGACGGAAAACCGGTTGGCAGCGCACTGATCGGCCAGTCGTTCACCGATGCCGCCGGTCGGCCGCTGCCACAGTACTTTCAGTCGCGGCCCTCGGCGGCCGGTGCCGGTTATGACCCGTTGAGCAGCGGTGCAAGCAATCTGGGACCCGAAGACGTGGTGGATACGCCGACGCGGCCGAGCCTGCTCACCCTGGTGTGCTCACACAGCAAGGCAATCGGTGACCAGGAAGCGGTGGACGGATCGCGCCCGTTCTGCACGGCCGGCGGTGTCGGCGCCGTCCTGTCGGTGATCGGCCCTCGCGATGCGCGGGGCAATGTCAGCCGGCCTATTCGAGTGGTCAGCGTCAATGAACCGTGCACAGCCGTGACCCGTCCGTTCGTGAGCAGCTACGCCGGGGTGCCTGTGCAGTGCGCACAGTCCGGGCAGGACTACTCGACCGGCCAGCTTGTGCCGGTCCGTGGTGTCGCACCCGGTGACCCGCGAGTGCCCCCCGACGCAGTCACCACGAGCGGCAGCGGTCTGGACCCGGACATCTCGCCGGCCTATGCCGAGATTCAAATCGCTCGGGTAGCCGCGGCTCGGCGTGTCGCCCCCGATCGAATCCGCGATGTGGTTCGGGCCAACAGCAGCGGCCGCGATCTCGGCATATTCGGTGAGCCCCGGGTCAACGTGCTGCGACTCAACCTCGCACTGGACCAGTCGTACCCCGGTCCTGGTGGATGATGGTTGGGTGAGTGTCGAGCACCGTCGCAAACGCGGGGAGCTGCGCATCTATCTCGGCGCGGCCCCGGGTGTGGGTAAGACGTATGCGATGCTCGGCGAAGCGCACCGGCGCCTGGAACGCGGCACCGACCTGGTGGGGGCGGTGGTCGAGACGCACGGCCGCCGAAAAACCGCCGAGCTGATTGCGGGGATCGAGATGATCGCGCCCCGCTTCCTCGACTACCGCGGCAAGCGCTTTCCCGAACTCGACGTACCGGCAGTGCTGGCCAGACAGCCGGACGTGGTCCTGGTCGACGAGCTCGCGCACACCAACGCACCCGGCAGCAAGAACCACAAGCGATGGCAGGATGTCGAAGAGCTGCTCGATGCCGGCATCACCGTGATCTCCACGGTCAACATCCAGCATCTGGAAAGCCTCAACGACGTCGTCGCCCAGATCACCGGAATCGTTCAGCAGGAAACGATACCGGATTCGGTGGTGCGGCAAGCCGCCCAGGTCGAGTTGATCGACGTCGCACCAGAAGCGCTGCGGCGCAGGCTATCTCATGGAAATGTGTATGCTCCGGAGAAGGTTGATGCGGCGCTGTCCAACTACTTCCGCAGCGGAAACCTCACCGCGCTGCGAGAGCTCGCCTTGCTGTGGCTGGCCGACCAAGTCGATGCGGCGTTGGCCAAATACCGCGCGGACGAAAGGATCACCGACACCTGGGAAGCGCGTGAACGCGTGGTCGTCGCGGTCACCGGCGGACCCGAATCGGAAACGTTGGTCCGGCGGGCTTCGCGGATAGCAACGAAGTCCACCGCCGAGCTGCTGGTGGTGCACGTCTTGCGCGGCGACGGGCTCTCCGGCGCGTCGGCTCCGCGGATCAGCAAGATCCGTGAACTGGCCGTCAGCCTCGACGCGTCGATGCACATCGTCGCCGGTGACGACGTGCCCACCGCGCTCCTGGATTTCGCCCGCCAGATCAACGCCACTCAGCTGGTGATCGGGACGTCGCGCCGCTCGCGTTGGGCGCGCATCGTCGAAGAGGGCATCGGCGCCAGGGTGATCCAACTGTCGGACAAGATCGACGTGCACATCGTCACCCACGAGGAGTCCAAACTCGGCATTCGACGCACACCGGTCTCGCCTCGCCAGCGACGCGCCGCATCATGGCTGGCGGCGGTCGTTGTGCCGTCCGCGATTTGTGCGATCACCCTCGCCTGGCTGGATCCGTTCCTGGAGACCAGCGGAGAAAGCGCAATGTTCTTCGTCGGGGTGCTGGCGGTGGCCCTGTTGGGCGGCGTCGCGCCGGCTGCGCTTTCTGCGGTGTTGTCGGGTCTGCTGTTGAACTACTACCTGACGACGCCGCGGCACAGCTTCACCATCGCCGAACCCGACGCGGCCGTGACGGAGCTGGTCCTGCTGGTGATCGCCGTCGCGATCGCGGTTCTGGTCGACGGCGCGGCCAAACGCGCCCGCGAAGCCGGCCGCGCATCCCAGGAGGCAGAGCTGCTCACGCTGTTCGCGGGATCAGTGCTGGGCGGCGCCGACCTGGAAACACTTCTCGAACGGGTACGGGAAACCTACTCACAGCGCGCCGTGAGCATGGTGCGCAAGGACAGCCGCCTCGTCGCGTCAGTGGGTATGAACCCATGCAGCACAATAGATTCCGCCGACACTGCAATCGAGGTCGGCGATAACGAATTCTGGATGCTGATGGCCGGCCGGAAGCTGGCCGCCCGCGACCGTCGCGTGCTTTCGGCGGTGGCCACACAGGCCGCGGGCCTGATACGGCAGCGCGAATTGACGTTGGAGGCCGGCAGGGCCGCGGCGATCGAGCAAGCAGACGAGTTGCGGAGATCGCTGTTGTCGGCGGTCAGCCACGACCTACGCACCCCGCTGGCAGGGGCCAAGGCCGCGGTGTCGAGCCTGCGCGCCGGTGATGTCGACTTCTCTCCCGAGGACACCGCCGAATTGCTGGCCACCATCGAGGAATCGATCGACCAGCTCACCGCACTGGTCGGCAACCTGCTCGATTCGTCGCGGTTGGCCGCCGGGGTTATTCGACCTGAGCTGCGCCGGGTGTATCTGGAGGAAACCGTGCAACGGGCGCTGGTCGGTATCGGCACAGGCGCCACCGGGTTCCTGCGACCCGGCATCGACCGCGTCAAAGTCGACGTCGGCGGCACACAGGTGATGGCCGATGCCGGCCTGCTGGAGCGGGTACTGGCCAACCTGATCGACAACGCGCTGCGCTACGCGCCCAATTGCGTCGTGCGCGTCAATGCCGGCCAGGTGGGCGAGCGCGTGTTGATCAATGTCATCGACGAGGGGCCGGGTATCCCGGCGGGCAGCGAGGAAGGCCTCTTTGCGGCGTTTCAGCGGTTGGGCGATCACGACAACACCACCGGCGTCGGACTGGGGTTGTCGGTAGCACGCGGTTTCGTCGAGGCGATGGGCGGCACCATCCAAGCGACCGATACTCCGGGCGGTGGTCTGACCGTCGTCGTGGAACTGGCTGCACCAGAAGAGCGGCGCCAGTGACTCGAGTACTGGTGATCGACGACGAGCCGCACATTCTGCGCGCGCTGAAGATCAACCTGTCGGTTCGGGGCTATGAGGTGATCACTGCCTCCACCGGTGCCGGTGCGTTGCGCGCCGCCGCCGAACACCGTCCCGAAGTGGTGATCCTGGATCTGGGTCTGCCCGACATCTCCGGCATCGAAGTGCTGGCGGGGCTGCGGGGCTGGCTGAGTGCTCCGGTCATCGTGCTCTCCGCGCGCACCGATTCATCGGACAAGGTCGAGGCGCTGGACGCCGGCGCCGACGATTACGTCACCAAACCGTTTGGGATGGACGAGTTCCTCGCCCGGCTGCGTGCCGCGGTGCGCCGCAACGCCGCCGCGTCCGAAACCGATCAACCGGTCATCGAAACCGCGGCGTTCACTGTCGATTTGGCGGCGAAGAAGGTCGTCAAGAACGGCGCAGAAGTGCACCTGACGCCGACCGAATGGGGCATGCTCGAGGTGCTGGTCCGTAACCGGGGCAAGCTGGTCGGCCGCGAGGAACTCCTCAAAGAAGTGTGGGGCCCTGCATATGCGACCGAAACACATTACCTGCGTGTCTATTTGGCGCAGTTGCGGCGCAAACTCGAGGCCGACCCGTCCAGACCGCAGCACCTGCTGACCGAAGCGGGCATGGGCTACCGCTTCGAGGTGTGAACCTCGGCGGGCGCCCAACGTCGAGTTGTTGGGCCGGTATGCGGGCCGGCGGCACAACAAGTCGACGTTCGCGGTCAACATATCGACAGCGTGATGCCTTGGCCGTCGTGGATTACATTCTGGTAAAACCTTTCTCTGACGGTACGCCCGGCGCGGGGCCGACGAAACGGCCCGCCTGAGTCTGTCTGCTCGCCGCCGGCGCAGCCGCCAGGTCGATCATGAGACGGGAAATGGCTTGTCGGAGAACCACGTTTGATTCCCTAATTGTCGGCGGAACAATTTTGCCAGCTTTCTCATCGGAAAGGTGCAGCATTTTCCCAGCAGCATGCGTTAAGTGGCTTGCGATGGACGCTGGGATTTCCCCGCAGTACAAGCCGGTGCGGGTGCCCGCTGGTCGATTTATAGTGCGACTGAACGGTGGCGCTAGAAGAGTGGGTTTCAATGACGGACGACCTAATTCGATCGCGATCGGGATTTCCCCAGTAGTGGGTCAGACATGGACCGCCACATCATTGTCAGCGGGGAAGACGCGCTCGCGACGACGATCATCGAGGAGCTGAACAACGCCGGCGCAAGCATCGTCAAGCTTGCCAATCTCGCCGACGCCGGCGTCAAGAGCGAGCTCACCTCCGCGGGGGTCACCCGTGCGGCGGCGGTGGTTTGCGCCGGTGATGACGACGCGACCAATCTCGAAATCGCCCTGCTGGCCCGCAAAGCCAACCCGAAGATCCGCGTGGTGGCGCGGCTGACCAACGACGTGCTGCGGGAAGCGGTGGCCGCCGATAACGGACCTGGCGCTATCCTCAACGTCGCAGACCTGGCGGCGCCGTCGGTCGTCGAGGCGTGTCTGGCGCACACCGTGCACCCGTTCGAGGCGGCGGGCATCAAATTCGTCGTCTCCAGCAGCCGCGCGCCGCGGGACGCAACGCAGCGTGAGGTCTACGGGAACCTGGCCCCCGTGGCGGTGATTCACCGCGAGAACTCCGCCTCCCCCGGCGAGATGGTGGTGTGTCCGGGGCGGGATCTGCCGGTGCGAGCCGGTGACTGGACGGCGATGATCGGCACCGTCGAGGAGTTGGCCGCGCGCGGCATCAAGGTTCCCCGCACCACCGGGACACGCGCACGCCAAAGTTGGCTGCGACGCGTCCTCGACGGCGCACGCACTCTGCGCGAGGACTGTGCTGCGCGAGATTTTGGGGCCGCGGGTATGGCGCGACGTCAACAGGTGGCTCGACGTCCCGATTGTGATGCGGGTCTATGACCGCGCGCTCGGCTTCGAGGTGGCGCAGCGTTTCGATTTCCAAAACGTCCGCTCCACAGTCGAACTGGCCGCACCCTGGTTCATCGGCGCCGCGATGGGTCTGCAGGTGCTCGGGACGTTTTCGGTCGGGCAGAGCTCGTTCGTGGTCGGCGGAATGCACGTGGCCGTCGGCAGCGAACTCGACGGGCTGCGAATGTTCGACCTGTCCACCCACACCCGCGTCATCGCGATCACCCGGCCCGGCGAACAGGTCCGACTGCACCCGCGCCGCAAAGGGCAGCCGCCGCCAAGGCAGATTACCGTTGATCAGTACACGGCGCCGGTGGGTCGCGCAAATTCTGTGCGCTAGCTATTGCTCACTGCCGCGCCAAATTAAGTGCTGTTTAACGGTTTGTTACCCATGCGAGGAGCCGCTGTCTGCGGACCCATAATGGATTTGCCCGCTCGGTGAGTTTCGCGATGAGGGTTCTTTTGGAGTAAAGAACGCCGTCGTTTTTTGGCGGTCTGCGGCCGTAAATGGGAATGGCCGCGAGCTGGCGACAGCGCGGGCGGGCCCGCTGTCGCTGCGACTGTTCTAAGGATTGTGCTGCAATGGATTTCGCGATTTTGCCGCCGGAGGTCACCTCCGGCCGAATGTATGCCGGTCCCGGGTCGGGAACGATGTTGGCCGCCGCGGCGGCCTGGCACACATTAGCCGCCGAGCTGCATTCGACGGCGAATTCGTATCGGTCGGTGGTGACGACACTGACCGCCGGGCCGTGGCTGGGTCCCACCGCGGCGTCGATGGGCGCGGCGGCCGCTCCCTATGCGGTGTGGATGAGCCTCACCGCTGAACAGGCCGAGCACACCGCCGCGCAGGCTCAGGCAGCGGCCGCCGCGTACCACACGGCGTTTGCCGCGACGGTGCCGCCTGCGGTCATCGCGGCCAACCGCAGTCTGCTGATGGCGCTGGTGGCAACGAATCTCTTTGGGCAGAACACCCCGGCGATCGCGATCACCGAGACGCAGTACGCCGAGATGTGGGCACAGGACGCAACGGTGATGTACGGCTATGCGAGTGCATCGGCAGCCGCGACGACGCTGACGCCGTTCAGCGCACCACCGCCGAGCGCCAGTCCGGGCGCTGCGGCAACCCAAGCCGCCGCGGTGAGCCGAGCGACGGGCACGTCCGCCAGCAAGGTGCAGGGCACAATGTCGTCGACACAGCAAGCTTTTTCGGCGGTACCTAATGCGCTATCCAGTCTTGCATTCGCGGACCCACCCGCCACGTTGACGCCATTGGACCTGCTCGACGCGGTCGGCAGCCTCAGTGGCATCTTTGTCGACCCGTCGTTGGGCGTCGTGGGCGGATCCCTGGGCACAGTGGCTCTGCCCTACGACGTTGCCGGGGCGCTGACCGGGTTCCACACCGATGACATCATCAGCGGCTGGGCCGGGCTACAGTCCTGGCCGGGGACGGCGCCGGTGCCCCCATCGCCGTTCCCGGTGGTCACGAGCGCCGGCCCGGGCCTCTCACCGGTGCCATCGGTGTCGGCAGGCCTGGGCCAGGCGCACGCGGTCGGGACATTGTCGGTGCCACCGACCTGGACCGCGGCCACCCCTGCAGTCCGCCCGGTCGCATTGGCGTTGCCGACTACCAGCGCAAGCGCCGCCGGGGCGGTAATGGAAGTCAGCTCGGAAAGCACGCTTAGCGAGATGGCGCTGGCGGGTATGGCCGGACGCGCCATGGCCAGCACCCTCGGGTCGGGCGGCGGGCGGGAGCGCGGCAAAGCTCTTACCGCCGAGCGGGCGGTGGCCACCGCTGAAAAGCACTCGGCTGCCGGTGAAGTCGCATCACAGACCTCCCCGCGCATCGCTGTCACCGGAATCGCAGCCGAGATACGTGAGCTCGCCAAACTGCGCGACGAGGGCATCCTGACCGCGGATGAGTTCACCGAGCAGAAGAACCGGCTCCTCGGGCGGTGAAGCCGCGGGCAGATCAGTCGGCGACCGAGAGCGCGATGCCGTCCAGGATGTCGTGTTCGCTGACGACCAACTCGTGTATGCCGGCGCGTTCGCGCAACGCCAATGCCAACTCCTCCACCACGATTGCGCCGGCACCGATCACGTCGGCGCGGCCCGCGTGCATCGGCCCCAGCGCCGCTCGCTGCGCGCGTGTCATGCCGATCAGTCCCTCGCACACCTGCAATAACCGCTCGATGCCGACGCGCGAAAGATGAATGTTCGCCGCGTCATACACCGCCATATCCTGGGCCAACGCCGCCAGTGTCGTCATCGTTCCGGCCACCCCCACCCAGGTACGGGCGCGCTGCACGGGGACCGCACGTAGCGCCTCGCCGAGCCGGTCGCGGACCAGCTGGCGGGCGGCGGTCACCTCGTCCGCGGTGGGCGGGTCTGAGTGCAGGCAGCGCTCGGTGACCCGCACGCAGCCGATGTCGGCCGAGAAGCTGGCCTCCACGGCATCGTCTCCGAGCACAATCTCGGTCGAGCCGCCGCCTAAGTCAACCACCACGAAAGGTGCTTCGGCAGGGTCCAATTCGTCGACCGCTCCGGTGAACGACAACGTGGCTTCTTCCGTGCCGGTGACCACTTCGGCGCTCACCCCGAGCACGTCGGTCGTCATCGCGAAAAAGACGTCGCGATTGGCGACGTCCCGGGCCGCCGAGGTGGCCACCATCCGGATACGGTCGACATCGTGGGCAGCGCACAATGCCGCATAGTCGACGAGCGCGGCGCGGGTGCGCGCCAACGCCTCCGGCGCGAATTCACCCGTCGCGTCGACACCTTGCCCCAACCGCACAATGCGCATCTCGCGGTGCACGTCGCGTAGATGACCGCCGACCGGATCGGCGATCAGCAGGCGAATCGAGTTGGTACCGCAGTCGATTGCCGCGACGCGACTCACGTCCACTGCTCCTTGTCGAGAATCCCGGCCATCACCGGCTCGGCGGCCAGCACGGCCAGTGCCTGATCGCCCAGCGGGTTCACTCCGCGGCCTTTGGCCAGTGCATGCGCGATCAACACATGCAGGCATTTGACCCGTTCGGGCATACCGCCGCCGGAGAACGTGGTGCCCAACGGCTCGATCGCATCCCGCTCCGCCAGATAGGACTGGTGTGCACGCCGGTAGCCGGCGGCCAGATCGGGGTCATGCTTGAGCCGTTCGGTCATCTCCCGCATCATCCCTGACGACTCCAGCCGGCTCGCAGCGGCGGTCAGCACCGGATGAGTCAAGTAGTACAACGTCGGAAACGGTGTCCCATCCGGCAGTTTCGGTGCTGTCTTCACGACGCCGGGCTCACCGTTGGGACAGCGGTAGGCGACCTCGAGCACCCCGCGCGGCCGGCGACCGAGTTGGCGCGCCACCGCGTCGAGGTCGGCGCGGTCAACCACCGGCCGGCGCGGGTTCCGGCGGCCCGGGTGGCGCCGGCGCCGGCGGTCCGTGCGGAGCGTCGGCGATGGTATGCCACAGCGACGTGTACCAGGGGCCGTTGCTCGTCGGGGCCGCCGCCTCCGAGCCCGGTTCGGTGGGAAGCGTCGCCGACGGCGGAAGCTGCACCTGATAGGGGACTTCTCCGGGCATCACGAACCCCAGCCGCTCGCGCGCCTGCGCCGCGATGTAGGCCGGATCAGCCAGTTTGACTTTCTGCTCCTCGAGCGTGGCGATTTGGCGGCGCAGCGCGGCTTCGGATGCGGCCAACTGTTTCATCTCGGTGCGTTGCGCGAAGTAGGTGCGCACCGGACCGGCGATGGTCAACGTCAGCACACAGACCACGGCGGCCAAGATCGCCGCCCGCCGCGCGGTCAGGCCCAGCCGCTGCTCGGACCGTTGCTCGGCCGACGCGACGATGGCGCGCCTGATCGGCTCGACCGGCTCAGGCTGCGCACGCGACCCGTTGGAAGCCCGGCGCCCCGCCGCCGACTTGCGCGGGCGGCCCGGAGCCGAATCGCCGGCCCGTCCCGGCCGCGGCGCTCGTGAGCGCCGCTTGGGATCAGGCCGTTTCGCGTCGGGCATCGCGATCGGCTATCTGGCGTCCAGCACGTAGCGCGGGAAGGCGAGATCACCGGCGTAGCGGGCCGCGTCGCCGAGCGCTTCTTCGATCCGCAGCAGTTGGTTGTACTTGGCGACGCGCTCGCTGCGCGCCGGCGCCCCGGTCTTGATCTGGCCGCACCCGGAGGCCACCGCCAGATCGGCGATCGTGGTGTCCTCGGTCTCGCCGCTGCGATGGCTCATCATGGTGCGGTAGCCACTGTGGTGGGCCAGCGCCACCGCGTCCAGTGTCTCGGTCAGCGTCCCGATTTGGTTGACCTTGACCAGTAACGCATTCGCCGCGCCCCGCTCGATTCCCTCTTCGAGCCGTTCGGGATTGGTGACGAAGAGATCGTCGCCCACGATTTGCACCCGGTCACCGATGGCGGTGGTCAGCGAAACCCACCCGTCCCAATCGTCCTCGGAAAGCGGATCTTCAATCGATACAAGCGGGTACGAGTCAAGCAGCTCGGCGTAAAACTGAGCCATCTCGTCGGCGCTGCGGGTGTTGTTCTCGAACGCATAGCCGCTGCCGTCGGTGTAGAACTCGGTAGCCGCTGCGTCGAGGGCCAACGCCACGTCCGAGCCGAGTCTGAAGCCGGCGGATTCGATGGCCAGGCCGATGACATCGAGCGCCGCCTTGGTGCCCGGCACATCCGGGGCGAAACCGCCCTCGTCACCCAGCCCGGTGCTCAGGCCCTGCTTCTTCAACTCGGCCTTGAGCGCGTGGTAGATCTCCGCGCCCCAGCGCAGCGCTTCGGAGAAACTCGCAGCGCCGATGGGCGCCACCATGAACTCCTGGATATCCACACCGGTGTCCGCGTGCGCCCCGCCGTTGAGGATGTTCATCATCGGCACCGGCAGGATGTGGGCGTTGGGACCGCCGACGTAGCGGAACAGCGGTAGTTCGGCGGAATCGGCGGCGGCCTTTGCCACGGCCAGCGACACGCCGAGGATCGAGTTTGCGCCCAACCGCGACTTGTCCGGGGTGCCGTCGAGGTCCACCAGCGCCTGGTCAACCAGCCGCTGATCGTCGGCGTTCAGACCGATGACAGCCGGGGCGATTTCGTCGAGGACGGCCTGCACGGCCTTCTTCACACCTTTGCCGCCGTACCGGTCGCCGCCGTCGCGCAGTTCGACGGCCTCGTGTTCTCCAGTGGACGCACCAGAGGGCACCGCTGCCCGCGCAAATGTCCCGTCGATGAGCGCAACCTCGACCTCGACAGTCGGGTTGCCGCGCGAATCGAGGATCTCGCGGGCCCCGACCTGCTCGATAATGGGCACTGGGTTCTCCTTGCTGGTAAAGGCAACAGACCGGGTCTAAGCCTAAAGCCTGGCTCAGAGCGGGTGACCTGCCGCATAGGCGGTGGCCCAGTCGCGCACCGCGCGCGCATACGGATCGGAATCGTTGTAGGCCCGCAGTGCGGTGATCCATCCCCTGGGCGTAGCGAGATCCTTTCCGCGCCAGCATAAGTAACCGGCGGCCGACAGCGCGGCATCGTCGATGTTGTCGACGCTGACGATTCCGTCGTTGTTGGCGTCCACCCCGTAGAGGCGCCACGTCTCCGGAATGAACTGCATCGGGCCCATCGCCCGCACCACACCGTCGTCGTCGGCTAAATCCCCCGCTTCGCTGTCGACGATGTGCAGAGTGCCGCCGCTGCCGTCGAGGCGCACACCGCGAATCGGTGGGTGCACATCGCCGTTGGGCGCCACCCGCGCGTGCCGGTAGGTGCCGTGATGGCTTTCGATTTCACCGATGCCGGCCAACGTGGTCCACGACAGATGGCATTTGGGGTTTTCCACCTCCGCAACCCGCGCCGCATAGGCGTATGCCTCCAGCGCGATCACCGGAATGTCAAGCCTCGGAGCCCGCTCGGCCGCCCAGTCGTAGAGCTGGTCGGCGGGCCGACCCTTGGCGTGGGTGTCGACCGACGGCACCGGGTCCCCGGCCGGAGGCGGCACGCCCTTGGGGATGGGCGTGCCCAGCTGCCAGGTACAACTGGAGGCCAGGAGCAGCGCGGTCGCCCCCACGACAGCGACCGCCCGTAGCCAACGCACCGGCGACACAAAGCTCCCCTTAGACTCCCCTAAACCGTCTTTCCCAGCCATGGTCGCATGGGAAGCGACTACGTCGCCGCGTCGCCGCGGCCTACGCGCGCTGGCTACTCCGATTCCACGCTATCGCGCTGGCCGGCCGGGTCTCGGTCATCCGGGCCCGACTCGCCGGGTTCGATGTCCGCGTCAGCCGCCACTTCTACGGCGTCCGACGACGGCCAGTACGTCCGCCACTCCTCCTCGGTGATCGCGCCAAGCGGTGTGACATCGAGCTCTTCGGGAACGTCTGCTCCCCGGCGCTCGGCGGCGATCAGCTTCTCGGTATCACGAACGGTATCCATGAACTCCAAAACAGCAGCGCGCAGCACGTTTTCGGCATCGGCACCGGCGGTCACGCTGATCGAGGTGATCGCTTCCGGAATCAGGTCGGTGGGAAACCCCGCCTGGTTGGCTCGTTGAATGGCCTTCTGCGCCAGCGCCAATGCCGGTTGCGCGGTGGGGACATTGTCCATCGCGGAGTTCTGCGGCTTGCCTTTCTTTTCTAACGCCTTGCCCTCTTCCCATTGAGCCAACTGCTCGTCAAGCGAAATCGCCTCTCCGGCAAGCACTCCGGGTACGCGATTGCCGAGTTTGCGCAGCAGGGTGTCGGCCACGTCGTCGATGCTGAACGGATGTTGCGGCGCGTCCTCGGCGATCCGGGCGTGGAAGAGCACCTGCAGCAGCACATCGCCGAGTTCCTCGCGAAGCTCGTCGGCGTTGCCGCTGCGCACCGCGTCGAAGAGCTCGTAGGTCTCCTCGAGTAAAAACCGGCGCAGCGAGTCGTGGGTTTGCTCACTTTCCCACGGTCCGGCGGTGCGCAGCTTGTCCATCATGGCGACCGCATCGATGAGCCGTTCGCCGGGCTGCTGGTCGGGTGCCGATATCAGCCGGTCACCAGCGGCTAAGCGGGCGGTGACCGCCGGATGCTCGGGGTCCGATGACAGCAACACCGGGGCGTCGTGTCCGGTGTGCGCGGGGCGCGCGGTCGGCAGCGTCCAGGGCACCGCGACCGGCATCTCTTCGGTGTACTGCACCTCGCCCATCAGCAGTTCGATGGCTTCTACCGGAACCAGTGACGGGCGCCGTGGGTCGACCAAGACGACGGTCATGCGCCGCTCGCCCCCGCAAGCGGGAGGTGCCCCCGCCTCATCGCTCAGTGCCAATTCGTCGCCGGCGCGAGTCATGCGCGCCGTTCCTCGCTGGTCGCCACGGCATTGGTTATACCAACTTTGTCCTGCGGTTTTCCATCGAGCGCCGCCACCAGCTTGGCCACCATGGCGACCAGCTCCACATCGCGAATGCGCGGGGCGCCGACGCCGCCGGCACGCGGAATCGGAACCTGCACCGTCGACGTGGTCGCACGGTGGTGCGCGCCCGGATACATCCGTGCCAGCCGTACCTGGGCGGAGTCCGGAAGGGTCAGCGGGGACAGCCGCACCGTCGCCGCCGAGGCGGCCGTCACTTCAGTAATCCCGGCGGCCCGGCACAGCAACCGCAGCCGGGCCACCGCGATCAGCCGCTGAGCGGGTTCGGGCAACGCGCCGTAGCGGTCGTTCAGTTCCTCGACAACGGCGTCTACTGCGGCATCGTCCGGCGCCGCGGCCAGCCGCCGGTATCCCTCCAAGCGCAGCCGGTCGCTGGGGATGTAGTCCGGCGGCAGGTGCGCGTCCACCGGCAGGTCGATGCGCACGTCCTTGGGCTCCTCGGCGGTGGTGACCAGATCGCCCCGGTAGGCCGCTCGGTATGCTTCAACGGCCTCGCCGACCAGCCGCACATACAGGTCGAAGCCCACCCCCGCGACGTGGCCAGACTGCTCCACGCCCAGCACGTTGCCCGCACCGCGGATCTCCAGGTCCTTCATCGCCACCGCCATCCCGGCGCCCAGCTCGTTGTTCTGCGCGATCGTGGCCAGCCGGTCATAGGCGGTTTCGGTCAGCGGGGCGTGCTGCGGGTACAGGAAATAGGCGTAGCCGCGTTCCCGGCTGCGCCCGACCCGGCCGCGCAGCTGGTGCAGCTGGGCGAGCCCGAAGGTGTCGGCGCGCTCGACGATCAGTGTGTTGGCGTTGGAGATGTCCAGGCCGGTCTCCACGATCGTGGTGCACACCAAGACGTCGTATTCGCGGTTCCAGAACCCTTGCACGGTGGATTCGAGCAAGTCTTCTTGCATCTGCCCGTGCGCCACGACCACGCGAGCCTCCGGCACCAGCGTCCGCACCCGCGCGGCCGCCTGGTCGATGGAGCTGACCCGGTTGTGTACATAAAAAGCCTGGCCGTCGCGCAGCAGCTCGCGTCGCAACGCCGCCCCGACCTGCTTGTCGTCCTGCGGCCCGACGTAGGTCAGCACCGGGTAGCGCTCTTCGGGCGGGGTCAGGATCGTCGACATCTCCCGGATGCCGGCCAGGCTCATCTCCAGCGTGCGCGGGATCGGGGTGGCGCTCATCGTCAGCACATCGACGTGCGTGCGCAGCGACTTGATGTGTTCCTTGTGTTCGACGCCGAACCGCTGTTCCTCGTCGACAACGACCAGCCCGAGGTCTTTCCAGCGCACGCCCGTCTGCAGCAGCCGGTGAGTGCCGATCACGATGTCCACACTGCCGTCGGCCATGCCGTCGATCACCGCGCGCGACTCGGCGGGATCGGTGAAGCGGGACAGCCCCTTGACGGTCACCGGGAACCCGGCCATCCGCTCCCGAAATGTCTCCAAATGCTGGTCTGCCAACAACGTGGTGGGCACCAGCACGGCGACCTGCTTGCCGTCCTGCACCGCCTTGAAGGCCGCGCGCACCGCGATCTCGGTCTTGCCGTAGCCGACGTCGCCGCAGATCACCCGGTCCATCGGCACCGGTTTTTCCATGTCGGCCTTGACCTCGGTGATGGCGGTGAGTTGGTCGACGGTCTCGGTGAAGCCGAAAGCGTCTTCCATTTCCGCCTGCCACGGGGTGTCGGGCCCGAACGCGTAGCCCGGCGCGGCTTGCCGCTTGGCGTAGAGCGACACCAGCTCGCCGGCAATCTCGCGGACGGCGCGACGGGCCTTGGTCTTGGTGGTGGCCCAGTCGCTGCCGCCGAGCCGGGACAACGCCGGCGCCTGCCCGCCCACATACCGTGACAGCTGGTCGAGCGAGTCCATCGGCACGAACAGTTTGTCGGTCTGTTTGTCCGCACCGCGCCGGCTTGAGGCGTACTCCAGCACCAGGTATTCGCGCCGGGCGCCGCCGACGGTGCGCTCGGTCATCTCCACGAACCGCCCGATGCCGTGCTGGTCGTGCACCACCAGGTCGCCGGCGGTCAGCGCCAGCGGGTCAACCACGTTGCGCCGCTTGGCCGCCAGCCGCTTGCCCTCGGTGGCGGTCACCCGGTTTCCGGTCAGGTCGGTTTCGGTGATGACGACGAGGTTGGCCCCCGGAAGTACCGCCCCGTCATGCAGCGGGCCCTGGAGCACTCCGACGACGCCCTGTTTGGGTGCGACGCCCGGCTCCAGCATCGTTGCGGGCGTGTCGGCTTCGGCTAACTGCTCCACGACGCGATGGGCGGTCCCGGTTCCGGGTGCGACGACGGCGGCGTAGCCACCGGTGGCCACGTGGGCGCGCAGCATCGCGAAGATGCCGTCGATGTCGCGCTGATGGCCGCGGGCCGAGGGCGCCGAGCGGATGTCGAGTTCGATCGCCGACTCGTCGGACAGCTGGCTCAGCGTCCACCACGGGTGGCCGGCCTGTCGCGCCGCGTCCCGCGCCTCGTCGAGCTCACGGAAACCCGATCCGCCGAGCTGCTCGACGTCGATCGGTGCGTCTGCCCCCAGCGCCGCCACCGACCAGGAGGCTTCGAGAAATTCCCGGCCCGTTTTGATCAGGTCGGCGGCGCGGGTGCGGACCTTTTCCGGGTCGCAGACCAGCACCGGAGCGCCGTCGGCCAGCTGGCCGGTCAGCAGCGACAAGTCGTCGGGCCGCAGCACCGGCAGCAGCGCCTCCATGCCGTCGACGGGAATCCCTTCGGCAAGCTTGGCCAGCATGTCGGCGACGCTGCCGGTCACGGCGTTTTCTGCTGACGGGCGCTGGGCGCTGAGTTCGGCTGCCCGCGCCCGCACCGCCTCGGTGAGCAGCAGTTCGCGGCAGGCGACCGCGACCAGGCTGTCGACGTTGATCTCGGCGATCGAACGCTGGTCGGCCACCGCGAACATCCGCATTTCGCTGACTTCGTCGCCCCAGAACTCCACTCGCACCGGATGCTCGGCGGTCGGCGGGAAGACGTCGAGGATGCCGCCGCGGACCGCGAACTCCCCGCGCCGGCCGACCATGTCGACCCGGGTGTAGGCGAGTTCGACAAGTCGGGCGATCACCCCCTGGAAGTCGACCTCGTCGCCGACGGCAAGGGTCAGCGGTTCCAGCCGGCCCAGCTGCGGGGTCATCGGTTGCAGCAGGGAGCGCACGGCAGTGACCACGACCTGCAGCGGCGGCCCCAGTCTGGTGTCGGCGGGGTGGGCCAGCCGGCGCAGCAGCATCAACCGCGCGCCGACGGTGTCGACGCCGGGTGAGAGCCGTTCGTGCGGCAGTGTTTCCCAGGACGGGAACATCGCCACCGTCTCGCCGAAAACGCCGCGCAGCTCGGCGGTCAGGTCGTCGGCTTCCCGGCCGGTCGCGGTGACGACCAACAGCGGGCCCCCGCGCGCCAGCGCACTGGCGACGAACACTCGCGCGCTGGCCGGGCCGACCAGCGTCAACTCGGCGGGTCGGTCGGCTGCGTGCTCGATGAGTTGGGTAAACGTGGGCGCGCTGAGCGCTAACTCCATCAGCCCCGCGATCGGGGTTACGGTCATGATCGCGCCACGACGATGCAGAACGTAGCGATGAAGAGGAGTGGCGCCATGATTACCACCATTCTATGCGTCGCTCGATTCACGTTGCGGCACTGGCCAACCCGACGTGATCGCCACCACACGACGCGCGAGCGGCGCGGGATCTTGACCGCGCCTGCGATCGCAGCCAGCGCTATTCGTCCTGCAGACGCGGATCGGCCTCCAAACCGATCAGGCCGTTCCACATCAGGTTGACCAGATGCGCGGCGACGACCTCCTTCTTGGGCTCGCGGGTGTCGAGCCACCACTGCGCAGTCATCGACACCGAACCGACCAGCGCCTGGGCATACAGCGGCGCCAGATCAGGATCCAAACCGCGCCGGGCGAAGTCGCCGGCCAAAATCGAGCTGACCTGGCTGACGGCGTCGTTGAGCAGGCTGGAGTAGGTGCCCGAACTGATCGAGGCCGGCGAGTCGCGGATCATGATCCGGAACCCGTCGGTGCGTTCCTCGACGTAGGTCAGCAGTGCCAACGCCACCCGTTCGACGCGCACCCGCGACCGGTTGTTGGTCAACGACGACGTGATGCCATCCAGCAACGCTGACATCTCCCGGTCCACGACGACCGCGTACAGCCCTTCTTTGCCGCCGAAATGCTCGTAGACTACTGGTTTGGACACGTTGGCCCGCAACGCGATCTCCTCGATCGAGGTGCCGTCATAGCCACGCTCGGCAAACAGAGACCGGGCGATGTCGATGAGTTGGTGCCGGCGCTCGCTGCCGGTCATCCTGGCGCGCGGCGCACGCACTTCCTTATCCGGCGCTGCCACGCCTATCAGGTTATCGGGTCGCAGACCGCCACGAGGTCTGCATCGTCGTCGGGCTGGGTTGGATTGCCCGATTCCTCCTCAGACCGCCACGCGGTCTGCATCGTCGTCGGGCTAAAGTCGTCGCTGGCATCCCGATCCGTCGTGGTGTAATCGGCAGCACATCAGATTTTGGTTCTGAGAGTTCAGGTTCGAGTCCTGGCGACGGAGCTTTTTGGCCCGCTTTTGCGGCGAGCATGCGGATAATGACACGCTGAACGGCGTGTCGGCGGACCAACACGCACACTCGCGGCAGGAGTGTCTATGACGACCCAAGGCGAAACGGCGGTCCTGGTATTGGCAGCGGGAGCTGGCACCCGGATGCGTTCCGATACCCCGAAGGTGCTGCATCCCATTGCCGGGCGCAGCATGCTGGCGCATTGCCTACAGGCCATCGGCAAGCTGGCGCCGCAGCATCTGGTCGTGGTGCTGGGCCACGACCACGAGCGCATCGAACCGGTCGTCGCCGAGCTGGCAGACAGCCTGGGACGCCCCGTCGACGTGGCGCTGCAGGACCAGCAGCTGGGCACCGGAGATGCGGTGCAGTGCGGGCTGTCCGCGCTGCCCGCCGACTTCGCCGGCGTCGTGGTGGTCACCTCCGGTGATATTCCGCTGCTGGACGCCGATACGCTGGCCGACCTGATCGCCGTGCACGGCTCCCAACCGGCGGCCGTCACCGTGCTGACCACGACGCTCGCCGACCCCACCGGCTACGGGCGCATCCTGCGTACCCAGGACCACGAAGTCATCGCGATCGTCGAACAGGCGGACGCGACACCGTCGCAGCAGCAGATCTGCGAAGTCAACGCCGGCGTGTACGCCTTCGACGTCGCGGCCCTGCGCTCGGCGCTGGGCCGACTGTCCGCCGACAACGCCCAACAGGAGTTGTATCTCACCGACGTAATCGCCATCGTGCGGCAAGACGGCCAAGCCGTGCGCGCCCGCCACGTCGACGACAGCACGCTGGTGGCCGGTGTCAACGACCGGGTCCAGCTCGCCGAACTGGGCGCCGAACTCAACCGCCGCATCGTGGCCACCCATCAGCGAGCCGGCGTCACCGTCGTCGATCCGGCCACCACCTGGATCGACATCGACGTCGGTATCGGCCGCGACACGGTCATCGAGCCGGGCGCCCAACTGCGCGGCCACACCCGCATCGGCGGACACTGCGTCATCGGCCCGGACACCACCTTGACCGACGTCACCGTCGGCGAGCGCGCCTCGGTGATCCGCACCCACGCCACGTCGGCGGCGATCGGCGACGGCGCGACGGTCGGTCCGTTTGCCTATCTGCGGCCGGGTTCGGTGCTCGGGCCCGACGGCAAGCTGGGTGCATTCGTCGAGACCAAGAACTCCACCATCGGCACCGGTACCAAGGTGCCGCACCTGACCTATGTCGGCGACGCCGACATAGGCGAGCACAGCAATATCGGCGCATCCAGCGTGTTCGTCAACTACGACGGCGAATCCAAACAACGCACTCGGATCGGCTCGCACGTGCGCACCGGCTCGGACACCATGTTCGTCGCCCCGGTCACTGTCGGCGACGGCGCGTACACCGGGGCCGGCACGGTGGTGCGCGACGACGTCCCGCCGGGAGCGTTAGCGGTGTCGGCGGGCCCGCAGCGCAACATCGAAGACTGGGTGCAGCGCAAGCGCCCAGGCAGCGCCGCCGCCCAAGCCGCTGACAAGGCGCGCGCCGCCACCGAGCCGGAGGCGCCCAGTGAACCTTCTTGATGTCACCCCGGCGCCAAACCGGGCGATTTTGTCCTTAATATATGTAGGCCAGCCAACAGGCAGTCATCTCGATCCGAACGGCGGGGGCAGCGCGTGAGCCACGAGTGGACCGACAACCGCAAAAATCTGATGCTCTTCTCGGGTCGCGCTCATCCGGAGCTGGCCGAGGAGGTCGCCAAGCAGCTCGACGTCCACGTCACGGCGCAGACCGCCCGCGATTTCGCCAACGGTGAGATCTTCGTGCGGTTCCAGGAGTCGGTGCGCGGTTGCGACGCGTTCGTCCTGCAGTCACACCCGGCGCCGGTCAACCAGTGGCTGGTCGAGCAGCTGATCATGATCGACGCGCTGAAGCGGGGCAGCGCCAAGCGGATCACCGCGGTGGTGCCGTTCTACCCCTACGCCCGGCAGGACAAGAAGCACCGCGGCCGTGAACCGATTTCGGCGCGACTGGTCGCCGACCTGCTCAAAACCGCCGGCGCTGACCGGATCGTGACCGTCGACCTGCACACCGACCAGATCCAGGGCTTCTTCGACGGGCCGGTAGACCACATGCGGGCGCAGCCGCTGCTCACCGGATACATCAAGGACAACTACCCCAACGGCGACATGGTCGTGGTCTCCCCCGACTCCGGACGGGTGCGCATCGCCGAGAAATGGGCCGACTCATTAGGCGGCGTTCCGCTGGCCTTCATCCACAAGACCCGCGACCCCCGGGTGCCCAACCAGGTGGTGTCCAACCGGGTGGTGGGCGATGTCGAGGGCAGAACCTGCGTGCTGATCGACGACATGATCGACACCGGCGGCACCATCGCCGGGGCGGTCAAGCTGCTGCACGACGACGGCGCAGGCGATGTCATCATCGCGGCCACCCACGGTGTGCTCTCCGAACCCGCATCGGAGCGGCTGGCGGCCTGCGGCGCCCGCGAAGTGATCGTCACCAACACGCTGCCGATCGGCGAGAACAAGCGCTTCCCGCAACTGACGGTGTTGTCGATTGCGCCGCTGCTGGCCAGCACGATTCGAGCCGTCTTCGAGAACGGTTCGGTCACAGGTCTTTTCGATGGAGACGCCTAGATGCCTGACAACGTGATCTATCACAACCCGCGCTGCTCGACTTCTCGCAAGACCCTGGAATTGTTGCGCGACAACGGTATCGATCCCACAGTGATCGAATATCTCAAAACACCGCCAAGTCGCGACGACTTGGCCAAGATGATCCGCGATGCCGGTATCGATGTGCGCGACGCGGTGCGGAAAAACGAAGACGTGTACCGACAGCTCGGCCTTGACGACGCCGGCGACGACGAGTTGCTCGACGCCATGGCCGAGCATCCAATCCTCATCCAGCGGCCGTTCGTGGTCACCGCCAAGGGCACTCGACTGGGACGGCCGATCGACGCGGTGCGCGAAATTCTGTGAGACGTTTGGTTTTCGTAACGGCAGTCATGCTGGTTACGGTCGGCTGTGGGCCGGAAACGCCTGACTACCAGTCGATCTGGACGACGACCACGACAACGACGGAGGCTCCTGCCGAGCCGCCTGTCCCATTTTCGCAGTACCTGGAGGACAGCGGCGTCGGCCAGCAGCGGGTGGCGCCCAGTGCGCTGACCGACTTGACGGTGTCGATGCCCACCCCGCCGGGCTGGGAAAAGTACACCAACCCCGCTATCCCGCCGGAAACGGAAATGTTTGCCAAGGACGGCAACCTTCCGAACGCGATGCTGGTGGTTTCCAAGCTGAACGGTGATTTTGACGCCCACGAAGTGGCCAAGCATGCCAACGCCGATGCCGTGCTGGCGCAGAACTTCAAACAGCTGGACGCGTCCAACGCCGACTTCCAGGGCTTCCCCTCGTCGATGGTTCAGGGCAGCTACGACCTCAACGGCAGGCGATTGCACACCTTCAACCGAGTCGTCATCGCCACCGGAGCACAGCCGGACTCTCAGCACTACCTCGTGCAACTCACGATAACCAGCCTGGCCGACCAAGCCGTCGCCCAAGCCGCCGACGTCGAGGCGATCATCCGCGGCTTCACCGTCGCACCCAAGTAGCGGCCGCCGCGCGTCCGACCCGCGCATTAGTGTGTCTGCCATGACTGCCTGGACCGCCGCAGACCTACCGTCGTTCGCCGGACGCACCGTCGTCGTCACCGGCGCCAACAGCGGCCTGGGCGCGGTGACAGCCCGCGAACTGGCCCGTGTCGGTGCTCAGGTCATCCTGGCCGTCCGCAACACCGGCAAGGGCGAGGCCGCCGCTCAACACATGCCCGGGGACGTCGAGGTACGCCAACTGGACCTGCAGGAGCTGAGATCGGTGCGTCGCTTCGCCGACGGCGTCGATGGCGTCGACGTGCTGATCAACAATGCCGGCATCATGGCCACCCCGCATGCGGTGACGTCCGACGGCTTCGAAAGCCAGATCGGCACCAATCATCTCGGCCATTTCGCGTTGACCAACCTTTTGCTGCCCAAGCTCACCGACCGGGTGGTCACGGTGTCGTCGATCATGCACTGGATGGGGCGCCTCAGCCTCACCGATCTGAACTGGACGGCGCGGCCCTACTCGGCCTGGCAAGCATATGGGCAGGCCAAGCTCGCCAACCTGCTGTTCACCAGCGAGCTGCAGCGGCGCCTCGAGTCGGCCGGATCGGCGCTGCGAGCCCTGGCCGCCCACCCCGGTTATTCGCACACCAACCTGCAAGGGCGTTCCGGTCATAAGTTCGGGGATGCGGTGGTGTCGTGGGGCACCCGCATGCTGGCCACCGACGCCGACTTCGGCGCCCGGCAGACGCTGTATGCGGCATCCCAGGAACTGCGGGGCGACACGTTCGTCGGGCCGCGGTTCGGCATGTTCGGCTCGACCCGGCCGGTCGGCCGCAGCCCACTGGCCAAACGCGCCGACACCGCCGGCGAACTCTGGGACCTGTCCGAGCGTCTCACCGACACCAAATTTCCGCTCTGAGGTGCTGATGCGCTAACCTGGCCGGGCGTCACGGCGAGGGTGGCTGAGGCATTTTGGCAAGCCACCGTTATCGACGGGGACCGACATTCCGGTTGTCGCGATGCTGGCCGTGCCCCGACCAACACAGGAGCGACACCATGGCTAAATCCGCGACTTCGTCCGCCAACCAGCTCAGCGTTTCCGTACGCACTGAGACCGGCAAAGGCGCCTCCCGACGGGCGCGCCGCGACGGCAAGATTCCCGCGGTCCTCTACGGGCACGGCAGCGAGCCGCAACACCTGGAGCTGCCCGGACACGACTTCGCCGCGGTGCTGCGACACGCCGGCACCAACGCCGTGCTGAGCCTCAAGATCGACGGCAAAGAGCAGTTGGCGTTGACCAGGGCGTTGGACATCCACCCGATTCGCCGCACCATTCAGCACGCTGATCTGCTGGTGGTGCGCCGCGGCGAGAAGGTGGTCGTCGAGGTCACCGTCGACGTGGAGGGCGAAGCTGTCCCGGGCACTCTGGTGACCCAGGAGACCAGCACCATCGAGATCGAGGCCGAGGCGCTGTCGATTCCCGAGCAGCTGACGATCTCGGTCGAAGGCGCCGAACCGGGCACCCAGTTCACCGCCGGCGAGATCACCTTGCCGTCAGGCGTCAGCCTGGTGTCCGACCCCGAGCTGCTGGTGGTCAACGTGGTGAACGCGCCGACTGCCGAGGAACTCGAAGGCGAGGGCGCCGGCGAGGTGACCGCGGCCGCGGAGGGCGAGGAGCCGGCCGAGGAGGCCACTGAAGAACGGGCAGCCGAAGCCCCACCCGAGTCCGAATAACAGATGGCCGAGCCACTGTTGGTGGTCGGCCTCGGCAACCCGGGACCAAACTATGCCCAGACCCGGCACAATCTGGGGTTCATGGTCGCCGATCTGCTTGCCGCGCGGCTGGGGTCGAAGTTCAAGGCGCACAAGAAGTCTGGCACGGAGATCAGCACCGGCCGGCTCGGTGGGCGCTCGGTCGTCCTGGCCAAACCGCGCAGCTACATGAACGAGTCAGGACGTCAGGTGGGGCCGCTGGCGAAGTTCTACTCCGTGCCGCCCGGCGACGTCATTGTCATCCACGACGACCTCGACCTGGACTTCGGTCGGGTACGGCTCAAGATCGGCGGCGGCGAGGGCGGCCACAACGGGCTGCGCTCGGTGGCGTCAGTGCTGGGCACCAAGGACTTTCAGCGGGTGCGGATCGGTATCGGGCGTCCGCCCGGACGCAAGGACCCGGCGGCTTTTGTGCTGGAAAACTTCACCGCCGCCGAACGTGCGGAGGTTCCCACGATCTGCGAGCAGGCCGCCGACGCCACCGAGCTGCTGCTCGAGTTGGGTCTGGAGCCCGCTCAGAACGTCGTCCACGCCTGGTAAGTGGGCTGCCGTGGTCGGCCGCGAGCGTGCGTGTCCCCGGTCGACACGCCGCATTAATAGCCGGGTTTGCGCACACTCGCGCAGTTAGGCGCAGAAACGCTAGGTGACCAGCGTGACCGAGTTGGCCCGCCGCAGCTTGCCCGACGGGGTCTTCGGAATCGTGCCGGGGCCAAGCACCACGACGTTGCGGGGCCGGACGTCCACCTCGGCGACGACCTCGTGGGCCACCTGATGCTCGATGCGGCGGACTTCGGCCGGGCTCTCGAAGGCGTTGGACTCCACCGCGACGGCGAACGTCTCCCGCGAATGTCCGGCGTCCAGTCGCACAGCCACCGCGCAGCCCGGGCGGACCCCGTCGACGCGGCAGGCGGCACGCTCGATGTCGGTCGGATAGATGTTGCGGCCCGCCATGATGATGACGTCCTTCACGCGGCCGCACACCACGATGTGGCCGTTCTCCATCTGGTAACCCAAGTCGCCGGTGTCATACCAGCCGTGCTCGTCCTGCGCCGGGATAAAGCCGCCCATCGTGATGTAGCCGGGCGTCACCGGCTCGCCACGCAGCTCGATCACCCCGACACCGCGGGGCGGCAGCACACTGCCGTCCTCATCGATGATGCGGGCCTCCAGCCCTTCCAGCAGCGGACCCAGGGAGGCGAACCGGCGGGTATTGCCCTTGGCGGCAGGCACCGCGCGGCGCAGCGCGCCCAACAGGTCGGCGTCCACCTCGTCGACGACCAGTCCGTCGCCCAGTTCGGAGAACGACACCGCCAACGTGGTCTCGGCCATCCCGTAGGCCGGCATGACCGCCTCGGGCCGCAGGCCGAACGGCTTGCCCGCCTCGATCAGGTCCTCGACGTCGGCGGGTTCGACAGGTTCGGCTCCCGAGAGCGCAAACCGCAGTGTCGACAGGTCGAACTGGCCGGGCTTGGCCTGCTTGCGCAGTCGCTTGGCGAACAGCGAGTAGGCGAAGTTGGGCGCGGCGGTCATCGTGCCCTTGTACTTGTCGATCAGCTTGGCCCACAGCAGGGTGTCGCGCAGGAAGTCCATCGGGGTGACCTTGACCAGCTCGACGCCGAAGTACATCGGTACGGTCAAAAAGCCGATCATGCCCATGTCGTGAAAACACGGCAGCCAACTGAGCATCACGTCGTTGCCGCTGGGATCCATCTTGGCGCCGATGAACATCGCCTCGGCGTTGGAGTAGATGTTGCGGTGGGTGATCTGAACGGCTTTGGGCGATCCTGTCGAGCCGGACGTCAGTTGCATCAACGCCAGATCGTCTTCGTCGGTGTCGATCGGGTCGATCGGGTCCGACGCCAGCAGCTGCTCGACGGTCATGACCTTGATACCGCGCTCGGCCAGCACCGGCGCGGCCGCCATGAACGGGTCGGAGACGATGACCGCCTTGGCCTCGATCATGTCGATGACGGTGGTGGTGTCCTCCGCCCATATCACCAAGTCGGTGCGCGGCGTGGGCTGGTGCAGCATGGTCAGGCTGGCACCGCGCATCCACAGCCCCTGGGCGGTCGGCGCGATTTCCACCGGTGCGCCGGCCAGCACGCCGACCGCGTCGCCGTGGCCGATCCCCGCAGCGGCCAGGCCGCCGGCCACGCGGCGGGCACGCTCGTGGACCTCGAGCCAGGTGTGCCGGACCGGCTGGTGCGGTTCGCCGGTCACCATGCCCTTCGTGCTCTCGTGAGCGTTACGGAACAAGTTCTCGGTAAACCTGCTCACGACAACCTCCTCGGTTCCAGCGCAACGTCCCTGGATCTCAGGTTGCCCCTGTTAGGGGGTACTGCACAGGAGGCGCGCATACACAATTGGGGAGCGGTTCTGTCTCGAAGCGGTGATGAATCAGTAACCTCGCGCAACGGCGCGGCGTCGACAAGGACACGCCGTGGCCGTCGACTCAAAAACCGCCTGCCCAACCGTTCGGCAGGCGACAGAATCGGGCGCGCTTCTGGACCGCTATTCGTCACCGCCGATCATCTTAAACTCCTCTTAAGTAACGTCCAAACTTCGACGTCAAAGAGGTGTCACACCTCACTAACGGGCGCCGGCACCACGCGGGCGCCGTGGACCGGCCCGCTTGCGACCCGCACCGTGCGGCAGACGCCGGCTCCGGACAGCTGGGTGCCGACGTCGACCGCGGCGGGGGCCGAGCGGCACAAGAACGCACACGTCGGCCCGGAGCCCGACACGATGCCTGCCAGCGCGCCTGCTTCAGCGCCGGCGCGCAGTACGCGCCGCAGCGCGGGTTCCAGGCTCACCGCGGCCGCCTGCAACTCGTTGCCCATCAGCGGCGCCAGTTGCTCGGGGTCGCCGGCGGCCAGCGCCGCCAGCACCGGTCCGGGCTCATCGAGCCGCGGCGGCGACCCGGCATCGCGAAGCCGGTCGAGTTCATCGAACACACCGGGGGTAGACATGCCGCCGTCGGCGAATGCCAGCACCCAGTGGAAGGTGTTGCGCGCCAGTACGGTCGCCAGCTCTTCGCCCCGACCGGTGCCCAACGCAGTGCCGCCGTGCAGCGCGAACGGCACGTCGCTGCCCAGCTTGGCGGCCAGTGTGTGCAGGTCGCGACGCGGCACGCCGAGTTCCCACAGCGCGTTGATGGCGACCAGCACCGCGGCGGCGTCTGCACTGCCGCCGGCCATGCCGCCGGCTACCGGGATGGATTTGTTGATGGCGATCGAGACATCGGGAGCCCGGCCGACGTGCTCAGCCATCAGCTCGGCCGCCTGCCAGGCCAGATTGCGCTCGTCGACCGGCAGTTGATCGGCGCCCTCGCCGGAGAACTCCAGCGACAGCACATCGGCGTTTCGCACCGTCACCTCGTCGACCAGGGAGACGGCGTGAAAAACCGTGGTCAGCTCGTGATAGCCGTCGCCGCGGCGGTCACCGACGGCCAGATAGAGGTTGACCTTCCCGGGAACCCGGACCGTGACCGAGCCAGTGGGCACCCACTGAGCAGCGGTGTTTCCGTCCAACGGCACCGCACGAGACTATCGCCGGAACCTACGCTGTGGGCATGGTTGAGGCCGGCGAGCAGCTCGACGGCTACGTCGTCAACCAGGAGGTTGGCCGCGGCGGCTACGCCACGGTGTATCGGGCACACACCACCGAAACCCCTGAGCGGGTGGTCGCACTCAAGGTGCTCCGCGCCGACCATCGCAGCTCGGCGGAACTGGCCCGGCTCAACCGCGAATTCGAATTTGCACATCGGCTGCGCCATCCGCACATCGTCACGGTGTACGAAGAAGGGCCGTTCTGGCTGGCAATGCAGTTCGTCGACGGCGGCAAGTCCACCACGTTGCAGCGGCTGGACCACCAGCTGGCGGCGCTGGCGCAAATCGCCGACGCGCTGGATTATGTGCACCACCAAGGGATCGTTCACGCCGACGTCAAGCCAGCTAATATCCTTGTCGCCAAGGACTTTTCGCGTGACGGTGCATGTTTGATCGATTTCGGCGTGGCACATGCGGTCGTCGACGATGTCCTTCGTCGGCCCAAAGACATTCAGGCGTCCCTGTCGTATGCCGCCCCGGAGGTGCTGCGGGGACAAGCGCCGACGGCTGCCACCGACGAGTACGCGCTGGCCTGCTCGGTTGTTGAATTACTCACCGGCACAACGCCATTTCCAACCGATACTTCGGCCGAGTTGATCAGAGCGCACCTACGGGGCATCCCGCCGCGGGTATCTGGCAGGGTTGCATGGGCATCACGGGCGTTCGACACCGTGGTCGCCAGAGCCATGGCGCGAGATCCCGAGGTGCGCTACCGATCCTGCGCGGAATTGGTCGAGCACGTCATCCGTGCTGTCGACAGCTAGCTGGCCGGGGCGTGCCGGTGCGGCGTGGGCCGATCGGCGTCGGCTTCGCCGGAACGCCGGAACAGCCGCACGAAGTCCTCGATGGTCAGCGTTTCCCCGCGCCGCGCAGGGTCGATGCTGGCGGCCAGCAGCCGGTTCGCCGACTCGTTGCCCGATCCCGCCCACTCGGCGAAGGCATTGCGAGAAGTCTTGCGCCGCTGCGCGAAAGCTATATCGATCAGTTCGAAAATGTGCTGACGGAAAGTGTCATCAGTCGGCCAGGGCGGCGTTTCGTACCGGTCGATACGCACCAGCCCCGAGTAGACCCGCGGGATCGGCCAGAACACCGTAGGAGACACCGTGCCGTGACGGCGCACGCGCCCGAAGAAGCGGACCTTCACGCTGGGCACGCCGTAGTCCTTTCCACCCGGCTCGGCGGCGAGTCGTTCGGCAACCTCGGCTTGCACCATCACCATCAGGGTGCGGATGGAGGGAAATTCGGCAAGCAAATGCAAGAGCGCCGGAACAGCGACGTTGTAGGGCAGATTAGCCACCACCGCGGTCGGCTCGCCCGGTAGGTCGGCGGGACCGACAGACAAGACGTCGCGGTTGTAGACGTGCAGCCGGTGAATCTCGCTGTGCGAGTGCTCGGTGATGGTTTGCGGCAGTCGCTCGGCCAGCACCGGATCGATTTCCACCGCGCTGACCGCCGCGCCCCGCTCCAGCAATGCCAGGGTCAGCGATCCGAGTCCCGGCCCGACCTCCAGCACATGGTCGTTGCGGTGGACACCGGATGTCGCCACCACCCGGCGCACGGTATTGACGTCATGGACAAAGTTTTGGCCCAGTGATTTCCGTGGCCGAAATTCGAGTTCTTTGGCCAGCCGCCTGATCTCGGTCCGCCCGAGCAGCCGGATGGTCAGCGCCGACTCCCGCACACCGGCCAGGCTCCCCAGCCCTGGCGCGCCCGCGTCACCTCGGCGATCGCGATCTGCTCTTCCCGGGTGGCGAGGTCGGCGCGTTCCGCATACCGCAGGCCGCCGTTGCGCTCCCAGGTGCTCTGGTCGAACTGCACGCCGCCGTAGTAGCCGTTGCCGGTGTTGATGGCCCAGTTTCCGCCGGCCTCACACCTCGAGATGGCGTCCCAGACAGAGCCATTGCCGACGTCGGGAACCTCGGTTCCCGGTTTGGCGCCGACGCGCACCACGGCCTGGCGCGCAGGTGTCACCACGGTGTTGGCGACGGGCAGTCGCCCGGTCTCGACGCCGTTGACCTTGGCCACCGCGAACGTCACGTCCTGCACGCCCGGAGCACCCGGGTCCTCGACGATTTCGCGACTGATGTTCATCTCCGGGTCTTCGATGCGCTGCGCCTCGGGGGCCAGCGGAACCCGCTCGGTGACCTTCTCGATCCGGTTACGCGTCACCTGGACGTGCATGCCGTCGATCACCGGCGCGGCCGCGCCCGGACTCACCTGGTCACTCTGCTCCAACGGTGTCCCGGCGGCGGCCAGCAGTTCCCCGACGTTGGGCGCGGCCAGATGCACGTTGCGCAGGGCTCCCCCGTCGTCGATCTCCACGGACTTGGCGCTGACGACGGGCAGGGCCATTCCGGCCAGCGGAACGCGGCTGCCGCGCGAGGCCGCGGCCGGCGCGGTGTCGGTCATCGCGAGTTGCGCCAGTGCCTCGTCGACCGTGGAGGCGGTTGTCCACACCTGCTTGGTGTCCTGGCCGTCCAACGAGATCTGCAGCGGCCGGCTGCGGCGCAACACGATGGTTCCGGCATCGCGCACCTGCTCGGCGCCGGCCGGATAGAGGTCGTCGCGTTCACCGACGTCGAAGCCGTTCTCTTTGATGATGTCGATGACCCGCGACTTCATCGTGGTCACCGTCATCGCGGTTCCATCGATGGTCAGCGTCACGGTTTTGTGGGCGGCGACCGCCAAACCTCCGGCGATGCTCAATACCATCAGCAGCGCGGCGACCAAAAGTCGCAGAATCGGCGATGGGGTCTGGTGCAGTCTGGTGAGTACGTTCAATGTCTATTAATTCCCGACCTCAGCGTTACCTTCAGCAACAACCCAGTGACATAGCAAAGGGGCCACTCAGGGCCCCACCGTACGATCACAAGACGGTAACGAACCGGCCTCCTTTGAGCAACTCCGGCGCCGGGCTCTTAGTGGACTCTTAAGCACTGACACCGTAGGCCCGGCGAGCATTGGCCGTGGTGACCTGGGCCAATTCCTCGGCCGGCCGGTCAACGAGTTCAGCCAACGCTCGCACAGTGTAGGGCAAGCAATACGGCTCGTTGGGGGCGCCCCGGTACGGGTGCGGCGTCAAAAACGGCGCATCGGTTTCCACCAACAGCTGGCTGCTCGGGATCACCCTCACGGCATCGCGCAAGTCCCGGGCATTACGGAAACTCACCGTGCCGGACAGGCTGACCAGCCAGCCGGACTCGACGCAAGCCCGCGCCATGGCCGTGTCCGACGAGAAGCAATGGAAGATCACCGTGTCGGGCGCACCCTCGGCGCCCAGCACGTCGAGCACCTCGGCGTCGGCGTCCCGGTTGTGGATCATCAGCGGTTTACCGATCCGCTTGGCCAAGTCGATGTGCCAGGCGAACGCCTCCCGCTGCACGCCCGGTTCCGCGCAACCCTCCAGCCGCCCGGGCCAATACAGGTCCATACCGGTCTCGCCGACCGCCACCACCCGCGGCTGGGCGGCGAGCCGCTCGATCTCGGCGCGGGCCGCATCAGTGAGGGCTCCGGCTCGGGTGGGATGCAACGCCACCGCGGCATAGACCCGCTCGTCCCACTCAGCGGCCCGGGTCACCCAGCGCGCCGAATCCATGTCGTCGGCAATCGTGACGACCGCTTCGACGCCGACGGCGGCGGCGCGGTCGACGATCGCGCGCACCGCTTCGGCATCGTCGGCCCCGCACGCGTCGAGGTGGGTGTGCGCGTCGACCAACGGGCTCAACGGCTCCGGGGCCGGTGGCGGCGGACGTCGGGAACCCATCCGCACACAATAGGGTGAGAGCCAATGAGGCCCTACTACGTCACCACGGCGATCACCTACCCCAACGGTGCGCCGCATGTCGGACACGCCTACGAGTACATCGCCACCGATGCGATCGCCCGGTTCAAGCGACTCGACGGCTTCGACGTGCGCTTCTTGACCGGAACCGACGAGCACGGCCTCAAGATGGTCGAGACCGCCGCGGCCGAGGGTATTCCGACCGCCGAGTTGGCCCGGCGCAATTCCGATGTCTTCCAGCGGTTGCAGGAGCAGCTCGGCATTTCCTTCGATCGGTTCATCCGCACCACCGACGCCGACCACCAGGAGGCATCCAAGGCGATCTGGCGACGGATGGTCGACGCCGGTGACATCTACCTGGACGCCTACTCGGGTTGGTATTCGGTGCGCGACGAACGGTTTTTCGCCGAGTCGGAGACCATGCGTCTCGACGACGGGACTCGAGTGGCCACCGAAACCGGCGCACCGGTGACGTGGACCGAGGAGCAGACCTACTTCTTCCGGCTCTCGGCGTATGCCGAGAAACTGCTGGCGCACTACGAAACCCACCCCGATTTCATCGGACCCGAGGTCCGGCGCAACGAGGTGGTCAGCTTTGTCTCCGGCGGGTTGCGGGATCTGTCGATCTCCCGTACCTCGTTCGACTGGGGTGTGCCGGTGCCCGAGCATCCCGACCACGTCATGTATGTCTGGGTCGACGCGCTGACCAACTACCTGACCGGGGTTGGCTATCCCGATACGGAGTGCGAGATGTTTCGCCGCTTTTGGCCGGCCGATCTGCACATGATCGGCAAGGACATCATCCGCTTCCACACCGTTTACTGGCCGGCGTTTCTGATGTCTGCCGGGATCGAGCTTCCCCGAAGGGTTTTCGCGCATGGGTTCCTTTTGAACCGCGGCGAGAAGATGAGCAAGTCGGTCGGCAATGTCATCGACCCGGTCGAGCTGGTCGAAAGGTTCGGCGTCGACCAGGTGCGCTACTTTCTGCTCCGCGAAGTACCGTTCGGCCAGGACGGCAGCTACAGCGACGAGGCGATCATCACCCGGATCAACGCCGACCTGGCGAACGAGCTGGGCAACCTTGCGCAGCGATCGCTGTCGATGGTGGCCAAGAACCTCGACGGAATCGTGCCGCAGCCGGGCCAGTTCACCGCGGACGACGCCGAGCTGTTGGCCAACGCTGACGCGCTGCTGGACCGAGTGCGCACCGAATTCGACGCGCAGGCAATGCATTCGGGGTTGGAGGCGATCTGGCTGATGCTCGGTGCGGCCAACCGCTATTTCTCCGCCCAGCAGCCGTGGGTGCTGCGCAAAAGTGCGGCCGCGGCCGATCAGGCCCGGTTCGGCACCGTGCTCTACACCACGCTGGAAGCGGTGCGAATCGCCGCGTTGCTGATTCAGCCGGTGCTGCCGGAGTCGGCAGGCAGGCTGCTCGATTTGCTCGGCCAGCCCGCCGACCAGCGGACGTTCAGTGCGATCGGCGCCCGGTTGGCGCCCGGCACGGTGTTGCCGTCGCCCACTGGGGTATTTCCGCGGTATCAACCGGCCGACCGCGAGCCGACCCAAAACGACACGCAGGCCGCCGGCCGTTGAGTGCGACCGCAGCGGCGGCTTACTGACGCTGTGCCAACTATTTCGTGATAGTTCACCGGCGGGCGGTGGGTGATAATCGGCGGATGGAGCGGCGACGAAACTGGCCCAGTCAATCACCGGCGGTCACTCTGACCCAGTTACCCGCATCGGTGGTTTTAGAGCGGATCCCGGTTCCGGTGCTCGCCGTCATGCAGGACGGGACCATCCTGTTCGCGAATTCCGCCTTTGCGGAGATGCTGGGTTACGACCCCGAGGAGGTCCTGTCCCTCGAGTTTCAGCACATTTTCCACACGGCGCCGGCCGCCGACTCCACCCTCTCCGTCGTCCACGCGCTGGCGAACATGGTGGTCGAGCTTGCGCACCGCGACGGCTCGACGGTCCGTGCGCTGATGAGCAAGTCCGCACTGATGCGCTCCGACGACGACGTCGCGCTGGCAACGTTCCAGGATCTGACCGAGCAACTCTGGGTCGAGGAACGCTGACGGCTCCGGCAGGTCCGCGACCACCAGACCGCCGACCGGAAGTATGAAATTCACGGAGTTTGTGTAACTCGTAGTACGGTGGGCGGGTAATCAGGACTCGCGCGGATTTGACTGCCTACATTTGGCGGCGCGCGCCGATCGGCGAAGCCAACGGCAAGGTTCCCGTCATCGGCGAGGACGTCTACATCTATCCGCTCGCGATGATCCTCGGCGCCGACGTCGGAAGCCGTGTCGGATCCATGCCGGCGCAGAGGTCACCACATCATTGCCCGACGATGTCGAGGTGGCCGGCATACCCGCCCGGATCGTCAGAGCAGACCGTGCGAGTGCCGAAACCGTGCCCGCTGGAAACGGTTTCGGCTAGCCGCGACGCCCTGGACGTTGCCGGCGAGCCGTTGGCGCTGCATATGGCCATCGACGTGTTCGAGCAGCGAATTGGAGAAGACCAGATCGAAGTGATCTCGGGTGACCTAACTCGGCAAGTCGCAGGCATCGCCTGGGATCGCCACGATGTCGGAAGACCATGACATCAGTGGCAGTAGGTTCACAGTGGTGACCGATTGAAGCCGAACCGGCGCGATCCGCCACGACTCCGGTGTACCGCCGAGGTCCAGCACTCGCATCTCAGCGAATGACGGAAAGGTCTCGAGCAGGTGACGCCACCGCCGGGTGCGGGCGCGGGCAGGGAGTGATCGCTGCGAATTGACGTCCGTCGCGACGTCGCGCAACCAGTTGGACATCGCTACGAGGCGTAACGGCCCGGTATTCCGACTGCGGCAAATAGCATTGCAGCAGTTGCTTTTCGCGGCGCGGGCTCAGCGCCGCCAACCGGATGCCGCCACCGTAGTGGTCGAGGACACGCGGGTCCATCACGCAACGCCACAACGGCGGGATCATCGCCGGTAGCAGCGTGATGCCATAGCCATTGGGTACGACCAGCTCTACGTCAACGACGGCTTGCTGTTGCCCGGTTACCTCGGCTGCAATCCTTTCATGTCCACTACCGCGCTGGTGCAGCGCAATACCGCGGGAATCCTGCAGGGGCAAAACTGACTAACTCTCGGATTGAGCCGGCAGAAAGCCGCGTTATCGGCGCAGCGCCTCGCGCGCCAGAAACTCGCGGAAATATGGCAGTGATGCATCCGCTGCGATGGCCGGCAGTAACAATTCCCACATTCGACTGAGTCCCCCGGCGAAGTCCCTGTCGGGTATTGAATTGGCCAACAGACGAGTTCCGAACATGGCGGTGACGACCGAATCGCTGACCGCTTCGGGTTCCAGACTGTCTCGAAGATCGCCTTCACCGATCGCCCGTCGCGCCTGGGCGGCCATTGCCTCCAGCCAATCGGTGTACACCTTTGCGGCCGCCGCGCTGAATCCGCCAGCGGCGAAGCTCAGCTGCTCGGCCGCGCGGGCGACTTTGTCCGAAGCGAACAGGTCGGAGGCGGCGAACGTGCCGTGGATCATGTTTTCCAACGCCGGCGAGGATGATCCGCACATGCTGCAAAACGCGTTGAGGACTATTCCCGAACCCTCGTCGATGATGGCGGATGCCAGCGATTCCTTGGAATCGAAATGATGATAGAGAGCTCCTTTGGTCATCCCGGTCCGCTCGATGATCGCGGCCCAACCCGCGGCGGCATAACCGACCTCGCCAAACACCTCGATTGCGGCGTCGATGATCTTTCGCCGGGTCGCTTCCGATCGAATTTGGCGCGCCATCGCCCTGCACCTCCGGAGTTCCCTTGATTTGCTTAGACTCCGGACCCTCGGCGTCTCACATATCCGGGCAGCGCGCCCGAGCCTAACATTCGTCGACCCAGTGGCCGCGACCGTCTAACCGGGTGTCGAACCCGAGATCATCTGCCGACTGCCGATTTTTCCGCAGCGTTGATCGCGAGCGCCGTACGCCGCCTGATGAATTGGCGAAAGTAACTTATCCGGTCGGCGTCGACGATCCCGGGCAGCAGGAGTACCCAGGACTTCTCGAGGTCGAGGAAAAAGCGCTTGGCGTCGTCGAGCTTGCTGGTATAACGCAGCCCCAGATACAGCGACACGATGAGACCTCCGATGTCGTGTGGATCGCAGCCGTCGATGATATCGCCCTCATCAATGGCGCGGCCGGCAACCAGCGCAATGCCTTCTTTCCAGTCATCGAGCAACTTGGTTTGAAACTCTTCGGCCCGGCCAACCGTATTGAGCAGGTGCAGAGCTGCCCGAGTCCGGTCCTCGCCGATATCTTGAACCGCGATCAGGTAGATGAAGTCAATGAGAGTTTCCAGTCCAGAGAGCTTTCGCCCGAGCAGGTCCTCGATCGCGGCGGTACCCGCGGAAGTTCGCGCTTCGATGATGGCCAGCGCCAGGGCGTGCTTTGATCGGAAGTGGAAATACATTGCGCCCTTAGTCAACTCGGCGTCAGCCAGGATGTCGTCCAGGCCGACATCCTGGTATGGCCGGTGGGCGAATTGGTGTGCGGCCGCACGCAGGATCTGTTGCCGTGTGGTATCGGCTCGGCCGTCGGCGGGTTCGCTCATTGCTGATCCGCGCGACCCTGCGGTGCCCTGACTCGCAAACAGACGACGGCAGCGGGCCGGCGTAGACCCGAGTCGGTCATTGCGGTCATCGGCTTCACGGTGCGACTTCTTCCTCGAACAGAGCCGCCTGCGGACGTAGCCAGTGGTGCAGCAGGTAGGTCTGAGGTGTGAGCAGTCTCTGCTCGACTGCCGCGTTCGCAAGCTTAAGTCATCTGCTGCGCAAATAGGATACCACCAGTCGGTGTCACGCGTTTACATCATTCAGATAGTATGTATTATCCCCTTGTAGCGCATTGGCAGTTTGTTCGTCGCTGGGCTTGGCCAGCGAGCATGAGACCAGGTGGGTCGCCGCCCGCACACCGGGCGGTCTCCTGTTAGGAGAAGCAGATGTCGTTCGTGACCACCCAGCCGGCAGCGCTGGTCTCGGCTGCAGGCAAGCTGCGAGACGTCGGCGCCGCGATCAGCACCCAAAACACC
The DNA here is from genome assembly GCF_059812285.1 of Mycobacterium sp. NGS62. Taxonomy (NCBI): domain Bacteria; kingdom Bacillati; phylum Actinomycetota; class Actinomycetes; order Mycobacteriales; family Mycobacteriaceae; genus Mycobacterium; species Mycobacterium sp. NGS62. The sequence goes on from NZ_JCALCK010000003.1 coordinate 281,041, forward strand.
GCCACGGCAGCGCCCATCACCGGGGTGGCGCCGGCGGCCGCCGACGAGGTGTCGGCCCTGACCGCGACGCAATTCGCCGCACACGCGCGGACGTATCATGCTGTCAGCGCACAGGCCCAGGCGATTCACGAGATGTTCGTGAACACGCTGAGCACCAGCGCGGAGTCCTACGCGACTACTGATGTCGCGAACCCGGCCACGATTGGAGCCTGGCGGCTCGGGTGCTGTCGTCATCGCCGACCACCACGGGCGACGCGCCGCAATTCGCGCGGCGAGCGCGGTCCTTGCGGTTGGTGGTCGACCGAACGCACATGGCGGGGCGGCCGGGGCCGGGCGACGGGCGGGAAGTGTGGCGGCGCATGCACGGCAAGGCCGGGAAGCAACCGGACAGCCGCGCGACCGCCAGGCCGATCCGGGACTTGTCCCGCCTGGAGTTGATCCGACTCCTCGACGGCGCAGATCTCATCGTGCCTGCCCTGGGCGGCTATCGACTGGCGAGCATTCCGGTATTCGACGTGAGGGGTCGCCGAATACCGGAATGCTCGCAACAGGGTCCCACCGTTGGGCCGGATTCTCGGTTGCTCACTGCAGTATGGATGCCTTGGTGACATTCCGGTCGCGGAACTGGCTGAAGTACCCGAAGCGCCGCAATGCTGTCCTCCGGCGTTGGCCCCGGTGTGTCCAGCGCGTCACGCAGGTAGGCGTTGTGGTTCTCGCGGAAGTTGCCGTATCCGGAGAACTCGAACACGCTGAGCCGCTCGTCGCGGTCGTGGCGGCGGCCGAGCGCGCCGAGCAGCTGCTCGAACCCGCCAGATACTCGGGATGGTCCTGGTTCGGTACGACCCACGTAACCACCTGCGCCCGGGACACTCGTCGATGCGGGATACCTGGTGGTCGTTCCAGGCAGCGCACGCACCTAGTCCGGTATTGCGACATTGGTGTTGTCCGGATACACCGCATCGCAGCAAGAGTTGTAGGAGTACACCCGCAGCGTCAGCCGGATGCCGCGGCCGGCCAGCTGGGTCAGCGTGTCGTCGATCAGGCTGAAGTCGTATTTGCGGTCATCGGAAGATCGGGTGTAAGCGTGTTCGGGTCAGTCGGCTGCAGTTGTCGCCAAGGCACCCGCCAACTGGGGTCGTACGATTTGGGCCAGGGCCGGTAGCGCCGTTGTGTCGGATTACCTTGTGGAAAAAGTGGTTTCAGCAGATCCTCGTACTGCCCGCGCAAACGGGTTCGCAATCTCCTGAACTGTGCGTGGTATCACCGGCGCGCTGATCGCCGCCAGCGGACCCACCCGCCGGGCTGCGCCACATCCGCCCATCGCCGCCAGCACCTGGCACACCACGAATACTGCGGCGATGTCTCGGATCCGGCGAATCATCGTCGCTAGATCGCGCCCAGGGTCAGGGCTTCGCGGTCAGCCAAGAACGGCATCGGCATCCAGCCCGTGGATAGCAGCGCGGCCATGTCATCGGCGGGGATCGGGCGAGACAACAGGTATCCCTGTGCGCGGTGACACCCATGGCGCATCAACGTCAGTGCGGCAGCTGGAGTTTCGACTCCCTCGGCGACCAACTGCAGGTCGAACGCCTCAGCCAATCCGATAATTGCGCGAACGATCGCCAAATCGGTGGGGCTGGTACCCAGCTCACGCACGAACGTCGTGTCGATCTTGAGCACGTCGACCGGAAGGGATTTGAGGTAGGACAGCACAGCATAGCCCGTGCCGAAGTCGTCGATGGCGATCTGCACACCCACCTCCTTCAACTCCTCGAGCGTTCGTCGAGTGGTTTTGATGTCGCGAACCATCGCGCGCTCGGTGATCTCCAGACATACCGAGCCGCTGTCGATGCCGAACTCGTCGATGACGTCGGCGACGGTGCGGACGAAGCCGCGGCTCACCAGCTGAGCCGGCGAGACATTGATACGCAAACAGGTGCTCTGGCCCAACCCGCGCGCCCGCCACCGGCTGAAGTCGGCGCAGGCGTTGCGCATTACCCATCGACCCAGTTCGCCGGCCAAATTCATGGATTCCGCTACACCGATGAACGCATCCGGTAGGAGCAGCCCGCGGTTGGGGTGGCGCCACCGGACCAGGGCCTCGGCCGCCACGATCGCACCGCTCCAAAGGTCGACCTCGGGCAGGTAATGAAGCACGAGCGAATCGTCGTCGATGTCGCCCTGCAGGTGGAGTTCGATGTCATTGCGCAGCGCGTTCTCGGCGGACACGTAGCCCTTGGACACTGCGATGTCGTTACCGCCGGCCCGCTTGGCCATCAAGACGGCTTCGTCTGCGCGGGCGAGCAGGCCGGTGGTGTCGTCGTGGCCGGGCAGTCCAACCGCCACCCCGATGCTGACGGTGGAGGTGATGCTGTCACCGGCGATGGCCAGCCGATAGCACAGCATCGTCCGAAGTCGGCGCGCCAGCGCTTCGGCGGTCTCGGTTGACATTGACCGTTCCGGGACGATCACGAACTCGTCGCCGCCCAGCCGGGCGATCATGTTGCGGCGGCCCGCGCTGGCACGCAGCCGTTCAGCGAACACCTGGATGTACCAGTCCCCGGCGCTGTGGCCGAAGCGGTCGTTGATCGATTTCAGCCGGTCGAGGTCGAGATAGAGCACGGCGACGGGCCCTTGACCTCGGGTCGCGAGCCGATCGGAAAGGTGCGCAATCAGGGCTCGCCGATTGTGCAGCCCGGTCAAGTCGTCATGACCGGCGAGGTAATGCAGCCGCTCCTCGGCGGACACACGGGCTTGAAGATGCGCGAACAGCGAGGCGACCGCCTCCAGCGTGTCGATCTCTTCGGGCTTCCAATTGCTGCGGCCGAACTTGACGAACGCCAGCATGCCGGTGGTCACCTGGCCGGAAATCAGCGGTGCGCATGCCACCGTAGGCGGAGCGACATGGCGGCTTCCCGCGATACGGTAAGCCCGCGCCTTTTGATCCGGCTCGATCACCACTGGTTTTTTGCCGTCTTCACAGAGCGCGAAGATGGGGTCGGCACTGTTGAAGGGGACGACGGCCAGCGGGTCGTGATCGGTTACCGGTCGCGGCGGCCATTCGGCGACCAATTCCGAAACTCGGAGTTCGTGATCGTTGTGCCGCAGGAAGCTGGCGTCCACGTCGAGCTTGCGAACAAGGTGAGCTAGCACCTGCTCAGTGACTTCGCGCACGTTGGCAGCGGTCGCCATCATCAGCCGGGCGGCAACGGATGTGACCAGGCTGCGCCCCACGCGTCCTCCTACCGATATGGCGCGCTGCGTGACGGTGGCCGCCACACCTGGTCGCCTGAGAGCTATTGCGCGCCTGTCTAATTAGTGATCTAAGACAAGCTTCGAGTGGCGCCACATGTCAATTAACTAGCGCGTTTATAAAACCACAAGCCCCCGGTTAGCTCAATGCCTCGAAGCTGGCGCTGTAAAAAGCCGTTCTGGTGCCGGACGTTTCACGTCGGCTAGGGTTGTCCTCCGCAATTGCACGGAGGACCGCAGCAGATGTCCATTGTCGACCCGGCCAAGCGGCGGCTCGCGCCCTTGGCAAAGGTAATAGCGCCGTGCCGGTTCGGGCGCCGCAAATACGCCATCTTGCAACCCCTTAGCCAACGCGACCCGAAAATGCAGCGGTGCAGTCGCTGTGCGACCCCAAACGCGGCTCGACGATCTGGGCTTGCGCAACGTCGGACTCATCAAGATCGACGTCAACTCGTTTTTTTCCTGCCGGAGTGATCTGGGTCACGCGATGTCACGTTCGCTGCCCCGGCGGTGTCTCAAGGGCACAACCCGCGAAAAGGAGACAGCTATGAGCGAGCAGCGCACCCACGTCGTCGTGGTCGGCGGCGGATACGCCGGATCACTGGCAGCCAACCACCTGCGGATGCGAGCCGATGTCGACATCACACTGGTCAATCCGCGCCCGATGTTCGTCGAGCGGATCCGACTGCACCAACTCGTCGCCGGCACGCATGCCGCCACGGTCGACTACGGCACCATGCTGGGCGAGGACATCCAACTGGTCGTCGACACCGCCGAGCGGATCGACACCGCTGATTCCACACTGGCGTTGGCCTCGGGCGCCACACTCGACTTCGACTACCTGATCTATGCCGTCGGCAGCACCACCGCCGCTCCTGAATTCGCTTATGCGGTCGGTGAATTCGAGCACGCCGAGCGGTTACGTGGTGCCCTGGCAGCGCTGGGTCCGCAAGCCCCGGTCACCGTTGTCGGTGGTGGATTGACCGGCATCGAAACAGCTTCCGAACTGGTTGAACAGGGCCGGCGCGTGACACTGGTTTGTGGCGGCGTGTTGGGGCCGTCACTGGCCCGCGTCGGCCGGCGCTCGGTAGCCAAGGCGCTGGCGCGATTCGGCGTCGAGGTACTGGAGACGGCCGTCGTGGCCGAAGTACGGCCGAATGCGGTGGTGCTGACCGACGGTGCCGTTTTGCCCAGCGCAGTCACGGTATGGACGGCCGGCTTCGGGGTACCAAACCTGGCCGCCCGCAGCGGCCTTCGCACCGACGGGTTGGGCCGGTTACTCACCGACGAGACGCTGACCAGCGTCGACGACATCCGCATCGTGGCGGCTGGAGACTCCGCCGCGCCGTCGGGCGCGCCGCTGCGGATGAGCTGCCAGGCCGCGATCCCCCTTGGCGCCCAAGCGGCCAACACCGTCCTGAGCCGCATCGCCGGCACCGAGCCCGCGCCCGTGAATCAGGCGTTCACCGGACAGTGCATCAGCCTCGGCCGGTCCTATGCCACTGTCCAATTGGCCCGCCCCGACGACGCCCCGATCAACGTCGCGATCGGCGGGCGGTTCGGCGCGCCGATCAAGGAAGCGGTCTGCAAGGGCACAGTTTGGGGCATTCGCCGCGAGGCCGCAAAGCCCGGCTGGTACCGCTGGCTCAAGGGCGGCAAGCGCCCGCAGCGGATCGCGGATGCGGCGGTCACGGTATCGTGACCGCCGCGCCCAGCGAACACGCCGAACGGTTCACCCTGCTGCGGCCGTTGCTGTTCACCATCGCCTACGAAATCCTCGGCAGTGCAACCGAATCCGACGATGTCCTACAGGACAGCTATTTACGATGGGCCGACGTCGACTTGTCGACCGTGCGCGATACGAAGTCCTATCTGGCCCGGCTTGTCACCCGGCAGGCGCTCAATGCGCTGCGGGCCGGTGCCCGGCGCCGCGAGGATTACGTCGGCCCCTGGCTACCCGAGCCACTGTTGCTCGACGAACAGGATCCATCGGCCGACGTGGTGCTGGCCGAATCGGTGTCAATGGCGATGCTGGTGCTGCTGGAGACACTGACGCCCGACGAACGCGCGGTGTTCGTGCTGCGGGAGGTGTTCGGCTTCGACTACGCCGAAATCGCCGACGCGGTCGGCAAACCCACGCCGACCGTGCGACAGATCGCCCACCGGGCCCGCGAACACGTGCAGGCCCGGCGCCGGCGCTTCACTCCGGTCGATCCGGAGCAGAATGCGCGCATCACCGCGGAGTTCATGGCGGCGGCCTCCACCGGTGACGTCACAGCCGTGATGTCGATGCTGGCGCCCGACGTGACCTGGACCGCTGACAGTGGTGGCAAAGCCAGCGCGGCGCGCCGCCCGGTGGTCGGCGCCGAGAAGGTCGCCAGGGCGGTCGTCGGTTTGGTGGGCCGGGGCATGCAGGTTCCCGATGTCCGGGTCCAAACGGTGGTGTGCAACGCCGCGCCCGCGGTGCTGCTCTACCGCGCCGGCCAGCTGGAGGGCGTGTTCACCGTCGAAATCATCGACGGCAAGATCACCAACTTCTATGCGATGCGCAACCCCGACAAGCTGACCAGGCTGACGACCCCACAGGAGATCAGCCGCGGCTGAGCGTCTGCAAAGCTGGGTTGGTGCGAATCGACCGGCTCGGCGATCTCGGCGGCGCCGCCGCTGTGCTGCGTGCCGTCGGTGCGGCCGCGCGGCGGCGCGGTCTTCCGCCGCCGGCCGCGCTGACCGGCGACTGGTTCGGCGCGCAGGCAGTCATCGCACCCAGCGTGTCGGTGCAACCGGTCGACGCCGCCGACGCCTTCGCCGTCCGCCCGGGTTCCGGCACCGGCGCGGTGGGCGGGGGCTGGGTGGGCTACCTGTCCTACCCCGATCCCGGCGCCGACGGGCAACCGCCCCGGATTCCCGAAGCGGCTGGCGGGTGGACCGACTGCGTGTTGCGCTATGACCGCGGCGGGCGGTGGTGGTACGAGAGCCTGTCGGGTGCGGCGATGCCGGGATGGTTGGCGGAGGCACTGGCCACGCCGGCGCCGGCACGGACGTGCCGGATCGATTGGGACGCCGGCGACCGGACCGCCCACCGCGCCGGAGTGCTGGCCTGCTTGGAGGCCATCCGCGCCGGGGAGGTTTACCAGGCGTGTGTGTGCACGCAGTTCACCGGCGCCGTCAGCGGGGCGCCGCTGGACTTTTTCGTCAACGCCGTCGAGCAGATGGACCCGGCCCGGGCGGCCTATCTCGCCGGGCCGTGGGGCGCCGTGGCGTCGCTGTCACCGGAGTTGTTCCTGTGCCGGCGCGGTGCCGTCGTGACCTCCAGTCCGATCAAGGGCACGTTGCCATTGGACGCGCGTCCGTCGGCGCTGCGGGCTTCGGTCAAGGACGTGGCCGAAAACATCATGATCGTCGATCTGGTTCGCAACGACCTGGGCCGGGTGGCTGTCACCGGAACGGTCACGGTGCCCGAGCTGCTGGTGGTGCGGCCCGCCCCGGGCGTCTGGCATCTGGTGTCCACGGTCGCGGCATTGGTGCCCGTCGACCTGCCGACATCGGCACTGCTGGACGCGACCTTCCCGCCCGCCTCAGTCACCGGGACTCCGAAACTGCGGGCCCGTCAGCTGATTTCGCAGTGGGAATCATCGCGACGGGGAGTCTATTGCGGCACAGTGGGTTTGGCATCACCGGTCGCCGGTTGTGAGCTCAACGTAGCCATCCGGACCGTCGAGTTCGATGCCTTCGGCAACGCGGTGTTGGGGTCGGGCGGTGGCATCACCGCTGATTCCGACGCCGACGGGGAATGGGACGAGTGCCTGCACAAAGCGGCGCCGATCCTGTCAGCTTCTCGACCGCAGGACCGCGTCGTAGAGCTCACGCCGTGACACCGACGTATCGCCGATTACCTGCGCACACGCATCTTTGACGCGAATCCCTTGGCGCGTCAGGTTTTCCACCTCAGCCACTAGAGCTGTCATGTCTGCCCGCGGCTGTGCACCGGCCAGCACTACGGTGATCTCGCCCAGCACGCCGTCGGCCGCCCAGGCCGCCAGCTCGGCCAGCGTCCCGCGCACTACTTCCTCGTGCACCTTGGTCAGCTCGCGGCACACCGCCGCGCGCCGTGTCTCGCCGAGCTGTTCCACGGCGTCGTGCAGACAGGCGGCCAGTCGGCGCGGCGACTCGAAGAACACGCAGGTACGCCGCTCCTGCCCCAGCGACGCCAACCAGGATCGGCGCGCCGACTGCTTACGCGGTGCGAACCCTTCGAAGCAGAACTTGTCCGACGGCAGCCCCGACACCGCCAGCGCGGTGGTCACCGCCGACGGCCCGGGCAGACACGTCACCTCCAGGCGGGCGTCGACACACGCCGCCACCAACCGGTAGCCCGGGTCGCTGATCACCGGCATCCCCGCGTCGCTGACCACCAGCACCGTCGCGCCGGCGGTGATCTCGTCGACCAGCGCGGGCACCCGGGTGTCCTCGTTCTGGTCGTAGAGGCTGACCACCTTGCCGGCGATGCGGACCTCGAGCGCGCTGGCCAGCGTCCGCACCCGCCGGGTGTCCTCGGCGGCCACCACGTCGGCAGACCCCAGGGCGGCGATCAGCCGCGGCGAGGCATCCGACGGCTGGCCCAGCGGGGTGGCGCCCAGCAATAGTCGGCCAGCGGTCATGGGCCACAGCCTACGATCGTTGTGATGACCGCCCCGCCCGTCGACGTCGCCGCCGAGCGGACAGTTCCCGTCATCAGCCCCGGCCCGCTGATGCCGGTGGCCGATTTCGGGCCCGTCGACCGCCTGTACGGCTGGGCGGTGACGGGAGCAATTACCGCGCTGGCGGCGGTGACGCGTTTTGTGAACCTGGGCTCACCGACCGATGCCGGCACCCCGATCTTCGACGAGAAGCACTACGCGCCGCAGGGCTGGCAGATGCTGCACAACCACGGCGTCGAGGACAACCCTGGGTTTGGCTTGGTCGTTCATCCGCCGGTCGGCAAGCAACTGATTGCGCTCGGTGAGGCCGTCTTCGGCTACAACGGGGTGGGTTGGCGGTTCACCGGGGCCTTGCTCGGCGTGATTCTGGTGGCGTTGGTGGTGCGGATCGTGCGTCGGATCAGCCGTTCGACGTTGGTCGGCGGAATCGCCGGATTGCTGCTTATCGCCGATGGTGTCAGCTTCGTGGCGTCTCGGACCGCACTGCTGGACGGCTTTCTGGCGTTCTTCGTGGTCGCGGCCTTCGGCGCGTTGATCGTCGACCGTGACCAGGTTCGCGAACGTATGCACATCGTTTTGCTCGAGGGCCGCAGCACCGAGACGATGTGGGGGCCGCGGCTGGGGGTGCGGTGGTGGCGGTTCGGTGCCGGCGTGCTACTCGGATTGGCTTGTGCCACAAAGTGGTCGGGTCTGTACTTTGTGATGTTCCTCGGGTTGATGTCGTTGGCGTTCGACGTCGCCGCACGCCGCGCCTATCGGGTGCCGAGGCCGTGGCTCGGGGTTTTGCGCCGCGACTCGGCGCCCACGGCATATGCGCTGCTGCTCATTCCGTTCGCGGTGTACTTAGCTTCCTATGGGCCGTGGTTTGCCTCCGAGACCGCGATCAATCGCCACGAAGTCGGCCAGTCGATTGGCCCCGAGGCATCCTTCCCGATGCCGGATGCCATTCGCTCGCTGTGGCATTACACGTTCAAGGCCTACCAATTCCATTCCGGGCTGACGAATTCCGCTGGGAACTACCACCCGTGGGAATCCAAACCGTGGGCCTGGCCGATGTCGCTGCGACCGGTGCTCTACGCCATCGACCAACAGAACGTCCCCGGTTGCGGCGCGCAGTCGTGTGTCAAGGCGGTGATGCTGGTCGGTACCCCCGCGATGTGGTGGCTTTCGGTGCCCGTGCTCTTTTATGCGGCGTGGCGAATGCTGGTGCGGCGAGACTGGCGCTATGCCGCGGTACTGGTCGGCTACTGCGCGGGCTGGCTGCCGTGGTTCGCCGACATCGACCGGCAGATGTATTTCTTCTATGCCGCCACGATGGCGCCGTTTCTGGTCATGGCTATCGCATTGGTGCTCGGCGACATCCTGTACAAACCTCGCCAAGGTCCCGAGCGACGCGTGCTCGGCCTGATCGTCGTATCGGCTTACGTGGCTTTGGTGCTCACCAACTTCGCGTGGCTATTTCCCGTGCTCACCGGTCAGCCGATTTCGCAGTCCACCTGGAACATGGAGATCTGGCTGCCCAGCTGGCGTTAGTGGTCTTTCCCGCGAGCCAGAAGCCACGGCTGCTAATTGGCGTTATCCACAGCCTTAGCTTCTGTTTGGCGGCTCGGCGTCGGTAACCGGGGCCATGATCACGCGCATGAGTGCACCCTTCATTGGAAGTGAAGCGTTGGGCAGCGGCTCACTAACCCGCGGCGAATTGCGCTGGAACTACCGGCCCATCTTTCCGGATATCTACGTCCCGAAAGAAATGTGTCGATCGTTAGAGGACATGGCGGCCGGCGCATGGCTGTGGTCGGGCCGTCGGGCCGTGATCACCGGGCGCGCGGCGGCCGCCCTGCACGGGGCGAGATGGGTTGATGAGCACGCGCCGGTCGAATTGCTTTGGCGGAACAACCATTACCCTCCCGGCACTATCGCTCGAGCCGAGCGATTCCAACCCGACGAGGTGACGTCTATTAGAGGCTTGACAGTTGCCACGCCGGCGAGAGCCGGCTACGACCTGGCTCGATACCTTCGGCGCACCATGGCTGTCGCCCACCTTGACGCGCTGGCCCGCGCAACAGGCATCACCCAAGCAGACCTGATGGACCTGATCCATCGCTATTCCGGTGCACGTGGGAACAAACGCGCGCGACCACTGATCAGCCTGATGGACGCCGGTGCTGAATCACCAAAGGAATCTTGGCTGCGGCTACTGCTGATCGATGCTGGACTCCCCCGGCCTAAAACGCAGATTCGAGTGTCCGATGGCCACGCCGTCGCCTATCTCGACATGGGTTGGGAAGAGCCGATGGTGGCCCTCGAATACGACGGTGACCACCATCGCACAGACCGACAGCAATATGTGAAGGACATCCGGCGAGCGGAGATGTGCGGCGGCCTAGGTTGGCGCGTGATCAAAGTGATCAACGAGGATCGGTCTTACGGCATCATCGAGCGGGCACGGAACGCGCTTGCCTGCCGCGGGTATCCGCTGCCGCCGCGAAACAGAAGCCAGGGTCGCGAAGCGGCCTGAATCACAGCCGTGACTTCTGTTTCGCGGACAACGAGATCAGAGCGGGTCGCGGGCGACGGGGCAGGACATACAGCGCGGCCCGCCGCGCCCGGTGCCCAACTCGGAGGCGGCGATGGTGAGCACCTCAATCCCCGCCTCCTCGAGGCGGGCATTGGTCCGCACGTTGCGCTCATAGGCGACGACGACACCGGGCGCCAGCGCCAACGTGTTGTTGCCGTCGTCCCATTGTTCGCGTTCGGCGATAACGGGATCCAGGCCGGTGTCAATGACCCGCAGCTTGTCGATGCGCATCGCCGCAGCAGCAGCATCGACGAACGGGGCCTCGTCGGAGATCTTCACGCCGTCAGGTGTGCGGGCAATGGTGAACGCCGCCAACGTGTCGACGATGTTGGCATACATCACCACCGCATCGGTGTCGACCATGGTGCAGACCGTGTCGAGGTGCATCTGTGCACGCTTCTGCTCGATCGGTACCGCCAGCACGACCTCGGCGAGATCATCGTCGAACAGGCTGCGCGCCAACGCTTCAGCACCTGCCGGCGTGGTCCGCTCCCCTACTCCGACCGCGACGACACCCGGGGCCAACAGCAGCACGTCGCCGCCTTCGACGGGCGCGGTGTGCGATTCGTAGGCCCGCCGCACCCCGGTGAACCGCGGGTGGTGGGCATAGATCAGGTCCGTCAACGACGCTTCGCGGGCCCGCGCCGGTAGCGCCAACGACGGGATGACCACCCGCGGCCCGATGAAGATCGACGAATCGCGGGTGAACACCAGATTGGGCAACGGCTCGATGACGTAGTCGGCGCCGTGATGCATCAGGCGTACCAGCGACACGTCCGACCGGGTATCCGGCGGCAGCTCGGCAAAGGTCATACCGGCCATCAACACATGGGCCAACGCCGCCGGCTCCAGTCCGCGCAGATAAGCTGAAAGCTCTTGCACCAGCGGCAATCCCAGCCGTCGTGCGTCAACGGCAGCGGCGATCCCCTGCATCCGGGCAGCACCACTTTGCAGAGCTTCGGTGAGCAGATCGGCCAGCAGCACCACTTCGACACCCCGCGACCGCAGCAGCTCGGCGAACGCGTCGTGCTCTTCTTGTGCACGTGCGACCCAGGGCAGCCCGTCGAACAGCAGCCTGTCGTTGTTGCCCGGCGTGAGCCGACGCAGTTCGGCACCCGGCCGGTGCAGGATGACCGTCTGCAGCGTCCCTGTCTCCGAATTGCAGCCCAGCTGGCCGGCACTCACAGTTAGCACCGTAACGCCTGACCTCACCTCAAGTATTGTTTAGGTATATGGATGCCCACGAGCTCCTTCCCGGCGAACTGGCCGCCCGGGCAGGCGTCGCAATCTCGGCTCTGCACTTCTACGAGCGGCAGGGACTGATCACCAGCCGTCGCACCTCGGGCAATCAGCGGCGCTATGGCCGGGAGACCCTGCGGCGCGTCGCATTCATCCGGATGTCGCAACGACTGGGCATCCCGCTGGCCCGGGTGCGAGAGGCACTGGCCACGCTGCCCACCGATCGCGTGCCCACCAGCAAGGACTGGGCGCGACTGTCGGCCGGGTGGCGCGCCGACCTCGACGACCGGATCCTGCACCTGCAGCGGTTGCGCGACAATCTCGCCGACTGCATCGGATGCGGTTGCCTGAGCCTGCGCAGTTGTGCACTGTCCAACCCTGGCGACGTGCTCGCCGAACAAGGCCCCGGCCCGGTCCGCCTGCAGTAGGCTTCGAACGTGCGTGCGATAAACTGGTAGCCGTGGCGATACCGGTACAGGAGTCGCTGTTCGACTGCAACGAGCGCAGAGCGCTCGGCGATGGCGCCTGGATCGACATTCGGTCCGGCTGGCTAACCGATGCCGATGCTCTGTTCGACGAGCTGATGAGCGCTGTGCCGTGGCGCGCCGAACGGCGCCGGATGTACGACCACGTGCTCGACGTGCCGCGACTGGTCAGCTTTCACGACCTGGCCGTCGAGGATCCGCCGCATCCGTCATTGGCGAAGCTGCGGCGCCGGCTCAACGACATCTACGCCGGCGAGTTGGGCGAGCCGTTCACCACGGTCGGGCTGTGCCTATACCGCGACGGGTCCGACAGCGTTGCCTGGCACGGTGACACCATCGGGCGCAGCAGCGCTGAGGACACGATGGTGGCGATCGTCAGCCTCGGCGCGATCCGCACATTCGCGTTGCGGCCACGTGGCGGCGGGCCGTCACTGCGGTTGCCGCAGGGCCATGGCGATCTGCTGGTCATGGGCGGATCATGCCAACGGACCTGGGAGCACTCGGTGCCCAAGACGTCGGGCTGCGCGGGCCCGCGAATCAGTATCCAGTTTCGGCCCCGCGACGTGCGCTAGGTCAACTCCGGACGGCGGCAACCGCTTTGACCAGCAGGTCACGGGCTCGCGAGGTGTCGACGGGAGCGACCGGCTTGTCCGGCACCACCAACGGGTTGGCGGTCACGATGACCTGGTAGTCGCCGAAATGCGCCGAGTAGTTATACAGCTCGCCGGTGCGCGCCTGCCCGTCGGTCATGGTTTGGACCTTGCGGTGCACCCCCAAGGTGCGTGTCCCGTCGATCTGCGGCACGTCGACGACCTCGACGAAACCGTGCACCGGGCCGCCGAAGAATTCGATTTTCGTGCAGTTTCTCCCCGGGTCGTTGAACGGCAGAGCTTGAGATGTCTGTAAGGCGATAGTGATGAACCGGTTGCCGCTGCCCTCGGCCGACACCGCAGCCATGTTGCCCTGCACCCCCGACGGCATCTGTTGGCCTACCACGAATTTCGCGCAGTCTGCAGGTTTGAACTGCAGTCCCTCGGGCAGCTTGTGCGAGGACAGCAGCTTGGGGTCGATCCCCGTCTTGGGAATGTCTTTGACGCGGAAATCAGGGCCGAAGCTCGACTTCACTGCGGATACCTTGGTGATGTCGGCGGAAACGGGGGCGTGGGAAGCGCAGGCAGCCAGCCAGCACACGCATCCGATTGCAATCGCCCAGCGCATCACCGTGGCAATCTAACTCACCGCGATCAGCTGCGTAACGCGGACACCGTCTTCACCAGCAGCTCGGCAGCTGTCTGCGGTGTCAGCGATGGATGCGGCGAGCCCGGGTCGGTGACCACCGCGGCGAATGCGTAGTAGTCCCCGAGATATGCGGTGAAGGTCGTTGTCCCGGAGCTGATTTCATTGCCACCTTCGACCGATGTCGTGGTCTCGGTAGCCATGCCGAGAGTCGCGGCGCCGTCGATGTCAGGCGCCGCGATGAGGTGTACTCGCGCGCTGGCGCGCCGGTGAGCCATGGTCCATTGCGGGCAGTCGGCCATTAGCGCGCGATCCAGCTGCACCGGTGCGGCGGTGACCACCGCGTAGATGATGCCGCCGGCGCCGGAACCCGACACGCCTTGCGAGGATTGGAAGTGACCGTCGACCGGGTCTGCCAGCGCGGCGCAGCGCGGCGGATCGGCAGTCCACTCGCCGGCCAGGCCCCAGATGGCCGGTGGTGCGGCGATATCCGAAACGCCACGCACTTCGTAGCCGGGCGGCAGCTCCCGGCCCACCCGTTTGATATTGGCGGGACGAACCGGGTGAGTCGACGTGCTCGCCGGCGGTGCCGGCCCGGGCCCTGGCGAGTGGGCGCAGGCGGCGGTCAATGCGGCCGCCGCCGCAGCGATCCACACTCGCCGCATGCGACGTTGATACCAGAGCCGAGAAGATATGGTTCGGCCATGTGCACCCGCGTCTTATGGAACACCAACGACCTCGCCGTGTTGACCGGACGCAGTATGGATTGGCCGGAGTCAACCCAGCCGCTGATCGTGGCGTTCCCCCGCGGGCGGCAGCGAGACGGCGGCGCGCTGGCCGGCACGACGATCGTCGACGAGAACGCGCTGCGCTGGACCAGCCGCTACGGCAGCGTGGTCAGCACGGTCTATGGCATCGGCAGTATCGACGGCGTCAACGAGCGTGGGCTCGGTGCGCATGGGCTGTATCTGAAGTCGACCAGCTTCGGCCAGCGGGATACGTCCCGACCGGGGTTGCAGACGGGCTTGTGGGTGCAGTATCTACTCGACCAGGCCGCCACCGTCGTCGAGGCGCTGAGCTTGATGGACGGTGTTCAACTGGTCATGGTCGGTGCCCACGGCCGCGACGCCACCATCCACCTCGCTATCGAGGACGCGTCGGGCGACTCGGCGATCATCGAGTTCGCCGACGGTACGCAGGTCGTGCACCACGGCCGGCAGTACACCTTGATGACCAATGACCCAAGTTACGACGAGCAGCTGGCCCTGCTTGGCAAGCAGGACTTTTCCCATCCCAGTCGGGATATGCCGCTGCCCGGCAACGTCAACCCGGTCGACCGCTTTCAACGTGCCGCCTATTACTCGGCGCTGTTACCCGAACCGGAAAGCCAACGCCAGGCAGTGGCGTCCGTGATGGCGATCATGCGGAACGTCTCCGTGCCCTTCGGCGCGCCCTACGGCGAGTTCGGCGTCTACAACACCGAATACCGCACGGTCACCGATCACACCCACAGAATGTATGTCTTCGAACTGTCCACCAGCCCTAACACCATCTGGGTCGAACTGGACGGACTTGACTTGACCGCCGATGCCGAGCCGCAAGCGATTGATCCCTACGACCACTCACTGATCGGCAACGTCACTGCGCATTTCATCCCGCACCAGTTACCGTTTTGATTTTCAGCCGACAGCCCTGATCACTTGGCGGGCAACGCGTTTGAGGTGACTGATCATGTCGCATTCAAGTGGCAGGTCGCTCGGATCGGGTACCTCGAAGACGGTGGTGACGACGCCGACGTCGTCGCGTTCCCAAAATGCGCCGTAGCGGTCGATGATGCTCCGCATCGGCAAGTTGTCGGAAAGCACTCGCGCGGTGAATTTCTCGATTCCAGCGACGTGCGCGGCAACCGATAACGCCGCGATCAAAAACGTGCCGATGCCGCGCCCCTGGTAAGCGTCGGCCACGGTGAACGCGATCTCCGCGACGACGGAATCGTGGTTGTCACGGACGAAGCGGGCGTCGGCGACGGGATGGCCCTCGGCGTCCGTGATCACCCACACGAAATGGTCGACGTAGTCGACCTCGGCCAGGTAGTCCATCAGCCCCGGGCTGGGAATCCGAGGCGACATGAACCTGCGGTACAGCGTCTCGCTGGAGAACCGGACGTGTCCTTGCATGGTCCTTTCGCTATCCCCGGGCAGCACGGGCCGAAGCAGAAGTTCCGTGCCGTCCGGGACCTGGATTCGCAGCGGCGTGATGAATGCGGCCAGCCGCTGGCGCACGGTGCGGACCAGTCGCTCCATGACACCGGGAATGTGCACCATTCGAACGAACGCATCGTTGTCGCCGATCCAACCGGTCAGCGCTTCGGTTGCGGTCACGGTGGCCGTGCGAGGGATGTCACGCAGCAGGGCGATTTCGCCCACGATCATGCCGGCGGAGACCTCCTCGACGGTGGTGACGCCGTCGTCCCCGACATGCTTGACCTCAACGGCACCGGTGGAGATCAACAGAAACGAGACCGCCTGCTCTCCTTGCTGCATGAGCACCTGGTTGGCGGCGGCGCGCAGGGGCTGCAGGCTGGCGGCTAACGGCATCAAGTTCTCGGTTGGGCAGCCCGCGAAGACCTCCATGGCAGCGAGTTCGTCGGCGCGCAACGCCGTCGCCTCGGTCGCCATGAACTGTCGCCCCCTATCCGGTGCGCCAGTTCGCACACCCCTGGTCGCAGCGCGATTGTTGCCCAGGTTATGGCGCGGGTTCGGGCCGCGGCAAGGACCGATAACCTTTAACGGTGCTGGACGAAAAGCTGCACGACGTCTACGACGAAGTGCTACGCCGTGACGCGGGCGAGACGGAATTTCACCAAGCTGTCTACGAGATCCTCAGCAGCCTGGGGCCGGTGGTGGCCAAGCACCCGCAGTACGCCGACGCTGCCGTCATCCGGCGGATGTGCGAGCCGGAACGGCAGATCATCTTCCGCGTTCCCTGGGCCGACGACGCCGGCGTCGTGCAGATCAACCGCGGCTTTCGGGTCGAGTTCAACTCCGCGCTCGGCCCCTACAAGGGCGGGTTGCGCTTTCATCCGTCGGTCTACCTGGGAATCATCAAGTTCCTCGGATTCGAGCAGACCTTCAAAAACGCACTGACCGGCATGCCGATCGGCGGCGGTAAGGGCGGGTCGGACTTCGACCCCAAGGGCCGCTCGGACGCGGAAATCATGCGCTTTTGCCAATCGTTCATGACCGAGCTCTACCGGCACATCGGCGAATACACCGACGTCCCGGCCGGTGACATCGGGGTCGGCGGCCGCGAACTCGGTTACTTGTTCGGCCAGTACAAGCGCATCACCAACCGCTACGAATCCGGCACCTTCACCGGTAAAGGCGTGACCTGGGGCGGTTCGCAGGTCCGCACCGAGGCCACCGGCTACGGCACCGCATTTTTCATCGACGAGGTGCTCAAAGCGGCCAATCAATCCTTCGACGGCAAGCAGGTGGTGGTGTCGGGGTCGGGCAACGTCGCAATCTATGGGATCGAGAAGATCCATCAACTCGGCGGCAATGTGATCGCCTGCGGGGATTCCTCCGGGTACATCGTCGACCACAAGGGCATCGACCTCGAGCTGCTCAAGGACGTCAAAGAAGTGCGCCGGGAGCGGATCAGTGCCTATGCCGAGTCCCGCGGCGGCGAGTCACACTTCATCGGCGGCGGTTCGGTGTGGGAGGTACCGTGCGACATCGCCGTGCCCAGCGCTACCCAGAATGAGCTCAACGGATCGGATGCCGCCCGCCTGATCAAAGGCGGCTGCCGCATCGTTGCCGAAGGCGCCAACATGCCCTGCACTCCGGACGCGGTCAAACTCTTCGCCGAAGCCGGGGTGGTTTTCGCGCCCGGAAAGGCGGCCAACGCCGGCGGGGTGGCCACCAGCGCGCTGGAAATGCAGCAAAACGCGTCGCGCGACTCGTGGACGTTCGAAGACACCGAACAACGCCTGGCCGAGATCATGCGCCGCATCCACGACCGTTGCCTGGCCACCGCCGATGAATACGGCAAGCCCGGCGACTATGTGGCCGGAGCCAACATCGCCGGCTTCACCCAGGTTGCCGACGCTATGTTGGCGCTCGGCCTGATCTGATGGACGTCAGCGACGATCCGATCGGAGCGACCCGCGATCTGCTGACTCTGCCCGCGTCCGAGCGCCATGGTTTCCTCGACGTGTTGGGGGAATCGACGGCGGCCCCGGTGCCCACGTTTGCCCAGCGGGCGATGAACAGCCCCTTGGTCGCGACGGTGTATGAACGACTGTGGCGGCCGGTGTCGTTCTATGTCGCCAGCGGGATCACCACCGGCGCCGAGCAACGCCGCGCGGCCGCGGCGTTGCAGTTGTCCTCGGCGACTAGGCTGCTCGACGTTGCCTGCGGCCCAGGCAATTTCACCGGTGAACTGGCGAGGCGACTGCCCGCCGGTGGCCTTGCCGTGGGGTTCGACATCTCCGAGCCGATGCTGAGCCGCGCGGTGCTCGACAACCGCGGGCCGGGCACCTGCTATGTCCGCGGCGATGCCCGCACGTTGCCGTTCGCTGACGAAACGTTCGACGCTGTCTGTTGTTTCGGTGCGCTGTACTTGATGCCCGAACCGTTTCGAGTCGCCGAGGAGATGCTGCGAGTGTTGCGGCCGGGCGGACGGATCGCAATCCTCACCAGCTATGCCGGGCAAGTAGCACCGCTCCGGAATGCCTTGGGGGCGGGCGCCCGCGTGATCGGGGTGCGCATGTTCGACCGCGACGAGTTCGTCGACTTTTTCACCACGGCCGGGCTGGTCGACGTCGAGCAGCAGACTCAGCGGGCGCTGCAATTCGTGACGGCAACTAAACCCGCGTAATGCTGGCCGACTAAGGAGATCTCATGCCCGGAATCACCGCAATGGCTCTGGCCGGCGCTCCCGTCGTCGGGGGTGCGCTGCTCGGCCTGGTGGCCGGCAACCTGCGCCCACCTGATCTTCGTGCCAGCATCAAAAGCGATCTGGAATTGCTCAAACTGCTGCCGCCGGAAGATGACGAGCGACGCGTCGAGTTGCAACGCGTCATCAACATGCGCATTGACGATCTGGTTACCAGTGTCGACCGCAACCGCGAGATCCGAGACTTGGCAACGTCGTACCAGGGCAATTGGCGCGACATCGTGGTCTTTGTCTGCGCCGTACTGTTCACTTTCGTGTGGTGGAACGTCAGCCACAGCCGCGACAACTGGCTGGTGACGTTTGTCGCGCTCATCGTGTTGTCGATCTTGGCGGCGATTTATGCTGCGCGCGGGATTGTCCGAGGTATCGCCACTTACCTGCACTCACGCCGGGGCCGCGTCAGCGGATGACGAGGCGTGCCGTAGAGGATGATGACGCCGTGATCTATAACAGGGACCGCACCGCGCTGGTCGTGATTGATCCGTACAACGATTTCATTTCCGAGGGCGGCAAAGTATGGGATCGCCTCCGGGGTGTTGCTGAAGCTAACCAGTGCGTGCCGCACATGAGTCAAGTCCTCGAAGCCGCGCGCACCGCTGACATCCGCGTCTTCTATGCGCTTCATCACCGGTATCGCCCTGGCGATTACGAGGACTGGGCGTACATTGCACCGATTCAGAAAGCAGCGTGGTCGCGAAAAAGCTTCGAATACGGGACTTGGGGTGGTCAGATCCGCGAGGAGTTCGAACCCCGTCCGTCCGATATTGTTGTCCAAGAACATTGGTGCTCCAGCGGTTTCGCCAACACCGATCTGGATCTTCTCCTCAAAAGGCACGGCATTCATCAGCTGATCATGATGGGGCTCATCGCGCATACCTGCCTCGAGGCGACGGTGCGGTACGGCGCTGAACTGGGCTACCAAGTCACCGTGGTCAAGGACGCGACCGCGAGCTACTCCGATACGGAGATGCATGCGGCCCTAGAAGTCAACATTCCCAATTACTCCACCGACGAAATCGTCGAGGCGCTGTCGTCACTGCCCGCGTAGTCGCTTTTCATTGACGGCCGTCATTGACGGCCGTCAGCGACGGGTATACGGTGCCCAGATGCGGTCGCTGCACGCCGCCCCGGAATCAAGTTCACCGGCTGGTGGCGTAAGAGAAGCCCGACGGCTCGAAACCCGGGCGCGTCTGTTCGACGCCGCGCTGGCCGAAATCGGCCGCTCGGGCTTGGCGGCCGCAGACGTCACTGCCATCGCCAACACGGCCGGCGTGGTGCGCGGAACGTTTTACTTCCACTTCCCGACCAAGGAACACGTCCTCGTCGAACTGGAACGAAACGAACAGGCCCAGATCGTCACCGAACTGCGCGACGCGTTGACCGACGACGACGACTTGATGTCAGTACTTCTACAGCTGGTGCGTCACGTCCTGGCAGCAGAACGCCGCTTGGGACCCGTCGTCTTTCGCGACATGTTGGGTTTGCACTTCTCATCGACGCGGCCCGTGGAAGACGAAGTGGCAGAGCACCCGTTGGCGCAGTTCGTGATCGGGGCGATCACCGCAGCGCAACAAGTGGGACGGGTTCCCTCGGATGCGCACGCCAATGAACTTGGCGTGTTCTTCCTGGCCGGACTCTTCGCGCTACTCGCAGCTGGCGTACAGGACTCTGCGACGGCGGATGCCGTGCTGAGCCGTTATGTGACAACGATCGTCAAAGGAATGGAGACACGATGACCACCACAGGTATCGAGGGCTACCGGGACTTCCTGCGCAGGCGCGACGGAGAAGCTGACCTGCTCAATAGACGCTTGGAAAACCGCGAACAGTTCTTCAGGCACCTTGAAACCCATCCGGTACGTTCGGGCCATCCCGCAGACCGCGCGACCTTCCTGCGCAACCTGCGCCGTCGAAAACCCGAACCGGGCTTGGACCGCAAGATGCTGTTCCTGTTGGCCACCGCCAAACTGAACCAAGCTGAGCGGTTCGGCGTAGGGCTTGGCGAAACCTACGGAATGAACAGCAACGAGGACCTGCCGCCCGAGCGGGTGTATCTCGAACTCGAAGAGCATTACCACACCCGGCTTCTCGCATACGTGTTGGACGTTTTCGACCTGACGTTCCAAGTGGTCCCGCCGCCGTTCGTGATGCGCCAATTCGTCAAGACTGGCGTCTTTCTCCCTGAGCGGCTTGGGATCTTGTTCGTCGGCGCGGCCGAGATGGCCGGGTGCGTGATGTTCGACGAACTGCGCCGCGCCGGTCTCGAACTATTCGCCGACGAGCCGGAAGTCTGCGAACGCGTCGAGCGCCTCTACAGCGAAATCCTCATCGACGAAGTAGGTCACGTCGGCTACTGCGCCTCACGATGCACTACCGCTGAGCGAGCGATCATGCGTCGGGTCTATCCACTGATCGGACGCCTGGTTGCGCGCCAGACCGCTGAAATCAACCTTCTCGTCGATCCCACGACACTCCGCGCTCGCCTCGATCGACCGTTTAATGTCGACGAACTCACCGCCGGACTGCACAACGAAACGTACCTCGTCGCCCATCCCTGACCCGTCGCGCAGCCTCAGTCATACGCAAGCTGTAGGCGCTCCAGGCGTCGCACCAGAAGACTCGGGAGCCACGTCCCGACATCGGCGGCCGCGATATTCGACGTCCGTTCGAGGAGCTGCGCGAGCACGATTCTCGCCTCCAGTCGGGCGAGCGCCGCGCCGACGCAGAAGTGGATCCCCTTGCCGAAACTGATGTGCCCCTTCCCCGCAGGCCGGTCAAGTCGAAACTGACCGGGATCGTCGAAGTGTGACGGGTCGCGGTTGGCCGCTCCCCACAGCAGCAGGAGTCGCGAGCCCGCGGGCAGTTCGACGCCGCACAGTTCGGTGTCGTTGACGACATGTCGGTAGTGACCCCGAAAAGGTGGTTCATAGCGCAGCACCTCTTCGAGAAACATCCCGAGCTGTTCGGGTTGATCGCGCACCTGCCACTGGATGTCCGGTTGCGTCGCCAGAACCCATGCGGCAGAACCGATCAGAGAAGCCGTAGATTCGCCGCCTGCACTGAAGAGGATGATCATCATGGCCACCGCCGCCAAGTCGTCCAGTTCGCCGGCGGCGCAGGCGTTGGCGAGGTCGCCCAGCAGATTGTCGTGTGGATTGGCCACCGCCTGCTGGAACTGTTCGGTGATGTAGCCGCTGAGTTCCATCACGGCGGCGGCCGCGGCATCCAGCTGTTCCTGGGAGACCAGTCCTTCGACTACTTGGGTCGCCGAGTAACCCCATTGGATGAGCTTGTCGACATCGGCGGCGGGAACCCCCCCGATGATTCTGCCGACGATCATCATCGGTAGCCGGTTCGCCATCGCGCTCATCCATTCGATACGTCCGTGCTCCGCACGGGTATTCCAGATCTCAGCGGCGGTATCGGCGATGAACGGTTCGAAGGCGCGGATGCGCTTGGCTGCGAGTTGCGGCAGCAGTAACTTCCGATGCACCGAGTGGGCAGGTTCGTCAGCAGTGGCCAATGCCTGGGAGGGTCCGCCAAGTTCCCCGACGTGGAACGCGGTGACGGAGCTTCCGGGCTGATACATCATCGTCGCGGTCAGGTTGGACGAGAAGTCGTCGCAGCGCGTAACCGCCTCGTTGACGGCGTCCCAACTACTCACGGCGTAAAAGCCCGACGCTCCGATCCGATGGACATGCCCGGTCTCGTGCATCTGCTCGTAGAGCTGGTGCGGGTTCTGGATGAATTGGTCGTCAAACAGCGCGAGGCCGAGGCCACCGTCCAGCGATGTCATTCCTCAACGCTGAGCGACAACGGCGTACCGCGTCAATCGGAGTCCATGAAGTTGCGAACCGCGGTGCAGGGCTCGCGTTAGGGCTGTCTCATCAGAGCCGAGCTACCAGTAGAAATGGCTGAGACATAGTGGCAGGATTGTCTCAGACTTGAGAACACATGTACTTCATGGCGCACGGAGGTGGGCGGCGATGGTTCGCGATGACTGGGTTGTCGGTGGCGACCGCCGAGCGGCAGCGGCCGATCGCATTTACGCTGCTGCCACCGATCTCGTAATACGAGAAGGCCTGGATGCGTTCGACATCGACACCTTGGCCAACCGGGTCCACTGTTCACGAGCCACCATCTATCGCTACGCGGGAGGCAAAGCTCAAATCCGCGACGCTGTGCTGATCCGCCTTTCAGCGCGGATCATTGAGACGGTTCGGCGTGCCGTCGATGGGCTGAGTGGTCCGGAGCGGGTCATCACCGCTGTCACCGTAGCGCTCCAGCAGATCAGGTCTGACCCGCTACGGCGCCTGATGGCAACTCCAGGCAGCCGCCCGGATCTAGACGAGTTGCATTCATCGCCGGTGCTCAGTCACCTTGCCGCCGAGCTCACCGGAATCACCGACGACGATCCGCAAGCGGCGCAGTGGATCGTCCGGGTGGTGCTGTCGCTGGCCTACTGGCCGATCGCAAGCCGTCGCGCGGAACAACAGGTGCTGCAGCGTTTCGTGTCTCCCGCCTTCACCTGATGAACGAGTCTCGAAGACGCGCAGCCAACGGGGGTCGAAAGTAACAACGGATCATCAGGGAGGCGCTAGGGGCCTGGCCATTCATAGCGACTGACGTCATCCCTTAGTTACGCCCATACGCCGCGGTTGTTTAGTGGGCGACGGACGTCGGCTCATTATCGTGAGAGCATTCCTTCCGTATTCGCGTATTTCTTCGGGAATTAATTGCCACGACCGGTGGCTTGGATCTTTCAGCTCTGCGGCAAGTAGCTGTATTCGACCTCTGTCACTGCCACGTTCGAGCCGTTCAACCTCACGCGACGGATCTTCGACTGTGCATGACAACAATGCGGCATCGTCCACGTGCCGATCACGGTCACGCGAGTCCTCCTTGTAGGCAGCACTTTTCAAGACCAATGCGCCAAGCGCATCAGGAATACTGAACGTTAGGTTGTTCTCGCCTTCGCGCTCAATCGTACAGTCCACAGTGTTTCGTAGTGCCGAGGTACCGCCCGGAACTTGGAATACCTGGTGCCCGAGCACTTTCGGTACATAATCTGGCGCGAGATGATCCGCAACCATCACGTCAACGCGATCAGCGTGCCCGCGCGCAAATCGATGTACTGGGTTCGCTTTCCGAAGTGGAAGTTGCATTTCGTAGCCGAGGCCCTCAAGAGCCTTCCTCGCGTCGGGGAAGGTGATTGCACCGGTCTCGATATGCAGGATCATGTCAATGTCCGTTGTCGTTCTCTGAACGGCAAGGCCCGCATGGGCAACATGCAACTGAACCATGAGGCCGCCAATTAGCGTCCATCGATCGCCTGGAATGACCCCAACCAACTCGACTGCTTGCGGCCACGGAGGACCCCAACCGCCCGCCGGCATCGGTATCGACCATTGCGGACGGTCAGGGGGAGTCGCCATGGGCGCTATGCCGCCACAGCGGCAATCAGAGCGCCTGCTTCTTGCAATCCCGCGACGCTTTCTCGTGTATTAAGAGAGCCTGCCAGATCCAAAAAGACTGCCGCACGGGGAGTGATGCCGTCTTCAAACGCATCCTCGACGCTCACGCCCCGTAGGGTCACGTTTCCCGAAGGATCCTCGACCAGCCCGAATTTTTCCTGCAGGATTTCCAACTCCGACAGCGGTATATAGCCGTCGAGATGTCGTGTCGCCCTGGTCAGTCCCAATATCCCCAGCTGTGCGTCATTCAAAGCTGAGCTACCCGTGGGAATTACGTACGACCCAAGGTCATCGAGCATGGATTCCCGACCGCGAAAACGCCTTACCCAGGCGCGATGCGCCGCAAGGTGGTCAAGGTCTTCGACCGTGACCCGCCGAAGTCGATGCATTAATCGCGTTCGCTCCGGCGACGACAGCCAACCCGCCTCTTTCCCCGACAAAAGGTTGAGAGCTGCCCAAACGACTCTCTCTGACCAGGGCCTTCCCTGGCGTCTACGACCGCGCGCTAGCCGATGCACTTCCGCTGCGTCGAGCACCAAAGTCCTGCCCATGTAACGCGAACCCTGAATCCGGCCTTCAGCAGCCAACCGACGCACTTCACGCGTCGACACACCCAGGATCTCGGATGCGACATGCGAGGTTATGTCAGTCATACACATATGATCCTTTATCGGATGATATGTGTCAATAATACGATGTCAGGCTATGTGAAATCGACCGGGCGGCCCTGGGGCCGGCATCTTAAACCGCTCGGGCGTGACGGCTGCGCCGTCTCGAGGCGCTCGGGCCGACGCACCTCCACCTACGACGAGGGCCTCCACGGTGTCGTTTTAGGACCCGTTGCGGCGTCGAACCGTTCCAACAAATCCGGACTGAATATCGCATTGCTCTCTGTGGGGGCCTATTAGAGCGTGAGGCACGTTTTAGGAGGACGTGGCCCAAGCGTGCAACCCATTCGTTAAGGCCGCAACTCAATTCCACAGTGCATCACGCGCTGCGGACGATTGAAGTTCCCTAACGGCCCGTATGCGCCCTGAACTGCTGAAACTCGGTGGAGCTAAGGGGAATCGAACCCCTGACCTACTCGATGCGAACGAGTCGCGCTACCAACTGCGCCATAGCCCCTGACCGCTAGCAGGCTACCAGTCGCCAATCGACTGGCCGAATTGTTACTGGCCGACCGCTCGCGGCAGATCGCGGTGCCAGCCGTAATCACGCGCGTAAGGCGCATAGTCGAGATGCTCGAAGATCGGGTCCTCGTCGTCGATCTCCAGCACGACCGCGCCCGGGCGTCGTAGCCGCGACGGCACCACGTCGAATTCCCGGTCGTAGGTGTTCTCGACGCCGAGCCGCGACCGCGCCATCCGCTGCGTCCGCCGGCGCCGCACCCGTGCCTCGATGCGGGTCTGGCGGCGCAGATACGCCAAATACAGCATCGTCACTGCGCCGGTCGATCCGCAGACCCACCACGCCGACGGCGTCAACATGAACGCCGCGGCAGCCGAGGCCGCCAGCATCAGCGCCATCGCCACCAGCATCCGCTTACGGAAGGCGTACTTGCGGGCGCTGACCGCCGCGGCCTTCCTCGCGTCGTAGCCGTGTCGCCGCGAGATCGCCGCGGTCGCTCTGGTTTCCGGCTCCTCGGCCACCGGTATTCCGGAGGTGTCGGCGACGTATTCGTACTCGTCGTCCTGGCCGTCCTCGTCGTCGTCGTATTCGGCGATCGCGTCCGCGACGACGGGCTCGTCTTCCTCGTCGACTACAACGTCGTCCTCGGAGACCTCGGTCTCCACCAGTTCGGATTCGGCTTCGACAACCACAGCCGCCGGCGCCGCGACAACAATTTCCGCCGTCGGCGACTCGTCCACGTCGTCATCGAGGTCGTCGAACGCGTCTTCCTCGGGCTGCCAATCGGGGTCACTGCGATGGCCCGCCGCCGGCCCGCCGCGCCTGAGCAGGCGCGCGGCCGTGCCACTGTTGAGCACACGGGTCGCCAATGCCACATCGCTGGTCCGTCGCACGGCGTCGCGTTTGCTGACCAGCATCGGGACCAGCACGAACAACCAGAGCACTACTAGCGAAATCCACAGCAGAGATTGCGGGATGCTTGGCATGGTGACCTGTCCTTTCCACGCCAGAATGGGCCGGTAGCCAGCGCGGCCTGTAAAGCGCGCCGAGCACAATTACACACCTGTAATTTGGCTGTGACAAGCACCAAACGCCACAAATGTCACATCTGTAACACATTGGTGGCAAAGTTTGGTGCGGGAGCCGAGCGGACTAAGCCCACCCGGCGTGCCCCCCGCGCACCAGGGTCGACGTCACCGATCCGTACACCTCTTCGGCGGTGAGCGCTACCAGCACATGGTCGCGCCAGGCACCGTCAACCTGGAGATACCGCCGCAGAAGTCCCTCCTCGCGGAAGCCGACCTTGGCCAGCACTGCCCGGCTCGCCACGTTCTCCGGGCGCACAGTGGCCTCCACACGATGCAGCCCCACCGGGCCGAAGCAGTGGTCAAGCCCCAGCGCCAGCGCCCCGGTGGCGACACCGGCGCCGGTCGCCTTACTGGACACCCAGTAGCCGATCCACGCCGAGCGCAACGCGCCGTGCGTGACGTTGCCGATGGTCAGCTGTCCACAAAACTGCCCGTCCAGCTCAATCACATAGGGCAGCATGCGGCCTTTGCGAGCTTCCGAGCGCAGGCTCGAACACACCGCCGGCCACGACGAAACCCCATGCCGTACAGACCAATCCGCCTCGGTGCTGGGCTCCCATGGTTCCAAGTGGGCACGATCGGCCAATCGGATACGGCTCCATTGCGCGGCGTCGCGCATCCGCACCGGACGCAGCCGGATCACCCCGGCCGCCACTCGCAGCGGGCCAACCACCATCGGCCAGCCGGGATGCTGGGAGCCGGAACGCCACAGGTTCACGAGGGACTGCCGCCGTGTCTCAGCCACGTTGAGCCAGGAACGCAACATCGACGATCTCGCCGGTTCGAATCTGCTCGGCCTCGCCGGGAACCACGACCAGGCAGTTGGCTTCCGCCAGCGTCGCCAACAGGTGCGACGAGGCGCCCGGTGCGCCACCCAGCGCCTGGACCAGGTATTCACCGGTGTCCTGGTCCCGCATCAACTGGCCGCGCAGATAGCCTTTGCGCCCCGGCACCGAGGTGATCGGTGACAGCGTCCGGGCCTGTACGACCCGCCGCATCGGCTGCCGCTTGCCCAGCGACAACCGGATCAACGGGCGGACCATCACCTCGAAGACCACCAGCGCACTGACCGGATTGGCCGGCAACAGGAAAGTCGGTATTCCTTCGCGGCCCAACTGACCGAAACCTTGTACAGATCCGGGGTGCATCGCGACCCGGGTGACTTCCATCTCGCCGAGCCGGCACAGCACCGAGCGCACCGCCTCGGCGGCCGCGCCGCCCACCGCGCCGGCGATCACCAAAATCTCAGCGCGGTTGATCTGGCCTTCGACGACATCGCGCAGTTCGCCGGGATCGTTGTTGACGATCCCGACTCGGTTCACCTCCGCGCCCGCGTCGCGACCGGCCGCCGCCAGGGCATAAGAGTTGACGTCGTAGACCTGCCCGTTGCCCGGAGTGCGCGAGATGTCGACCAGCTCACCGCCGACGGCCATCACCGACAACCGGGGCCGCGGATGCACCAGCACCCGCTCCCGCCCGACCGCGGCCAGCAGCCCGACCTGGGCGGCGCCGATGATCGTCCCGGCCCGGACCGCGACGTCGCCTGGTTGCACATCGTCGCCGGTGCGCCGCACGTAGGCCCCCGAGCGCACACCGCGCAGCACCCGCACCCGCGACTCCCCGCCGTCGGTCCAGCGCAACGGCAACACCGCGTCGGCCAAGGTCGGCAACGGGGCCCCGGTCTGCACCCGCGCGGCCTGCCGCGGCTGCAGCCGGCTGGGCGTGCGCGCGCCGGCCTCGATGGCCGCCATCACCGGGAGCGTCACGTCGCCGCGGGCGTCCTCGTCGTGACCGTTATCGGTATCACCGACGCCGAGCACGTCGACGCTGCGTACCGCATAGCCGTCGATCGCGGCTTGGTCGAAGCCGGGCAGCGGGCGCTCGGTCACTACCTCTTCGGCGCACATCAGTCCCTGCGCCTCGGCGATCGCCACGCGCACCGGTCTCGGTGCCACCGCGGCAGCCGACACCCGGGCCTGCTGCTCTTCCACCGAACGCACAGCGCGCCTTTCTGCCGTCGAGTCTCTGCCAGTCAGGCCCGACCCGATTGCCCGGGGCTATCCCTCGGGCAGGCCCAATCGCGCCACCAACCACCGCCGCAAGTCCGGGCCATAGTCAGCGCGGTCCAACGCAAAGTCAACCGCAGCCTTGAGGTAGCCGCCGGGATTTCCCAGGTCGTGTCGAGAGCCGCGATGCACGACGACGTGGACCGGATGCCCTTCGGTGATCAGCAACGCGATCGCATCGGTGAGCTGCACCTCGCCGCCCGCGCCGCGGTCGATGCGACGCAACGCATCGAACACCGCGCGGTCCAGGACGTAGCGGCCGGCCGCCGCAAACATCGACGGAGCATTCTCGGGCTTGGGCTTTTCCACCATGCCGTTGACCTTGAGGACGTCTTTGTCGGCCCCGGGAACCGGCTCGACATCGAACACCCCATAGGCGCTGATCTCTTCACGGCTGACCTCGATGGCGCACAACACCGTGCCGCCTTGCTCGGCCCGCACCTTGGACATGGTTTCCAGCACGCCCGTCGGTAGCACCAGGTCGTCGGGGAGCAACACGGCCACCGCGTCCTCGTCGTCCGAGAGCGTCGACTCCACGCAGGCGATCGCATGCCCCAGTCCCAGCGGCTCGGCCTGCACCACGGACTCGACCTTGATCAGCCCCGGCGCCCGCCGCACCTTGGCCAGCATCGCCTTTTTGCCGCGGGCCTCCAGGGTTCCTTCGAGCACCAGGTCTTCGACGAAATGCGCGACGACGCCGTCCTTGCCCTCCGACGTGATGATCACCAGCCGTTCGGCGCCGGCATCAGCTGCCTCGGCGGCGACCAGCTCGATGCCCGGAGTATCGACCACGGGCAGCAGCTCCTTGGGCACCGTCTTGGTGGCAGGCAGGAAGCGGGTGCCCAGGCCGGCAGCCGGAACAATTGCCGTGCGCGGAACGCGGATCTGTGCGCGTGACATCGTTCACACGATAACCATGTGAGGATGTGGCGCGCCGGAAGGTCGGGCTGTCATCGTTGATGCCATGGGCACCGCCGGCAAAGCCGCATTGCGACAACAGCTGTTGGCCGCCCGGCGCTCGGTTGCCGACGACGTCCGCGCCGACGAGGCGCGGGCGCTGAACGAGCATTTGAGCGGGCTGAATTCGGGCGTGAGCAGCGACAGCACGGTCTGCGCCTATGCCCCGGTCGGCGCCGAACCCGGGTCGATCGACATGCTGAACGTGTTGCTGCGCCGAGCCGGACGAGTGCTGCTGCCCGTTGCCCGCACTGCCGGCGACGACACGCCGTTGGCGTTGCAGTGGGGCGAGTACCAACCGGGGCGGCTGGTGGCGGGACGGTTCGGACTGCTCGAACCCGCCGAGCCGTGGCTGCCGCCCGCGGCCCTGGGGGAAGCTGCTCTGGTGCTGGTTCCGGCGCTGGCGGTCGATCGCGCGGGAGTGCGGCTGGGCCGTGGTGGCGGGTTCTACGACCGCTCGCTGCAACACCGCGATTCGCAGGCACGTGTGGTCGCGGTGGTCCGCGATGACGAACTCCGCGACGAGCTGCCCTGCGAGCCCCACGACGTGCGGATGACCCATGCGCTCACGCCGCAGGGCGGGTTTCTCGCTCTGGACACCAGTCGGGAATCATGCCGCGCCGATGGCGGTTCTAGCACTTGACACGGTAGAGTGCTAACGAATCTGATACCCCGGAGGTTTCTGTGCCGACTTACAGCTACGCGTGCACTGAGTGCGGCAACCGCTTCGACGTGGTTCAGGCCTTCACCGACGACGCCCTGACGACCTGCCGGGAGTGCTCCGGCCGGCTGCGCAAGGTGTTCAATTCCGTCGGCGTGGTGTTCAAAGGCAGCGGTTTCTACCGCACCGACAGCCGCGAGTCGACGAAGAGTTCGACCAATGGCTCCAGCAAGTCCGAGTCCTCGTCGAGTTCCAGCGACAAGTCGAGTTCCAGCGACAAGTCCTCGTCGAGCGGTGGCAAAGAGACGTCAACCAGCTCGTCGACGTCAAAGACATCGGACTCCGCGAAGTCTGCCGCGGCCAGCTGACAGTTATCCACAACCGGGTTTTTCTCGACCACACTCAACGTCCGGCCCGCTTAGCGTGGCGCCATGGGCGAATCGCTGAATCCGTCGCTGGCAGACCGCGTCTCGCAGTGGATACGCCCGGACTGGACGCGAACGGTGCTGGCCCGGCGGATCGCGGCCGGCGGGCTCGTCGTGTTGGCCGGTGTCGCGGCGTTTCGGCCCGATCCTGACGGCGACCGCACCGAGGTGGTGGTCGCGGTGCGCGACCTCAGACCGGGTGCGGAGTTGACCACTGAAGATGTTAAGCTCGAAAAACGTTTGGCGGCAACGATTCCCGACGGCTCACAAGACAACCTGGGAACAGTTGTCGGTGCGACGTTGGCC
This sequence comes from Mycobacterium sp. NGS62, assembly GCF_059812285.1. Taxonomy (NCBI): domain Bacteria; kingdom Bacillati; phylum Actinomycetota; class Actinomycetes; order Mycobacteriales; family Mycobacteriaceae; genus Mycobacterium; species Mycobacterium sp. NGS62. The sequence goes on from NZ_JCALCK010000003.1 coordinate 311,591, forward strand.
GGGCCTGCGCGTCGGGGAGAGGTGCTCACCGACGTGCGGGTGCTGAACAGCCGGCTGGCCGAGTCCACCGCGGGGCCGCAGGCGCGGATGGTGCCGCTGCATCCGGCCGACAGCGCACTGATCGACCTGGTGCGACCCGGGGACGTCGTCGACATCGTGGCCGCACCTAACGACGGCGTCACCGACTCGCACAGCAATCCTCGGCTCATCGCCAGCGACGCCATCGTCGTCCTGGTTTCCGCTAAGCAGAAAGCGCCGTCCGACGACCGGGTGGTGCTGGTGGCGCTACCGGCCGCCGCGGCCACCGCGGTGGCCGGCGCTGCGCTGGTTCAGACCGTGACACTGACCCTGCATTGAGCGCGTGGGAGGTGTCAGGCGGCCGCCGGCTGCTCGCTGGCGCAGTACTTGCACTTCTGCGCGGCCTCGGGGATGTCCGACATGCACTGCGGGCAAGCCTTGGTGGCGGGCTCGTCTCCGAACACCGTGACTCCGCGGCGTTTCTGAATGTGCTTGTACGGCAAGACAATCACGAAGTACACCACTGCCATGAAGACGATGAAATAGATGATCGCCGAAATGAAGGCACCGAAGTCGATGAACGTCGCCTTGTTTCCGGGGTCGCCGAGTTGCACACCCAACCCCAGGGTTGCATTGGGCTGCGCGGCAGCGACGAGCGGATTGATCACGCTGTCGGTGAAGGCCTTGACCAGATTTGAGAACGCCAGAGCCACCACCAAGCCGACGGCCACGGTGATCACGTCACCGCGCATCACGAAATCTCTGAAACCTTTGAACACCAGAGCCAACCTCCCGTCACAGGAATCATCGGAGCGACGCGAGGCCGCCCGAAAAAACCGTATGACGCAGAAGAGGCGATTGTGGGCGTTGCGCGCAATTAGTCATCGAGGATTGACCGCGCCGTGACCATCAATTGTGATGGGGCGGCACGTTCTCCTGAAGCCAGCGCTCGCGCTCTTCGGCGTCCCGAACATCGTCCGGATCGCGCTCGTCTGTGGTTTCGCTCATATCTCCAGACTCGACAGCTGACCGATGATCTGCGCCGCCAGCGGGTTCAGTGTCGCCATCCCGTCGCGCACTGCAGATCGCGAGCCGGCAAGGTTAACCACCAACGTGCTGCCCGAGATGCCGGCCAGACCGCGCGACAACCCGGCCTCGACGACGCCCGCCGACAATCCGGAGGCGCGAATCGCTTCGGCGATACCGAGGAGTTCGCGATCGAGGATCTCCCGAGTTGCCTCCGGAGCGACGTCACGTGGGGTCACGCCGGTACCGCCGACCGACACCACCAAATCCACCCCGCCGATCACGGCGGTGTTCAGCGCGTTGCGGATCTCCACTTCGTCGGCCGCGACGGCCACCACACCGTCGACGACGAACCCGGCCTCCGTGAGCAACTCGGTGACCAGCGGTCCGCTGTGGTCCTCTTCATCCCCGTGCGCCGTGCGGTCGTCGACCACGACGACAAGTGCCCGGCCTACCAAGTCCGCACGCTGTTCCATGGCTGCAACCGTATATCCGTGATCTGACCCGGGCGCGGCGACTCTCATCACCGATCCGCCTTGCCCAAAGTGACCTGCACTGTCCGGGTGTCACCCGACGGATCCAAAAACGTCAGGGTCACCTTGTCCCCCGGCGCCTTGGACCGCACCGCGGCCACCAGACCGTCGGCACTGTTGATCGTGCGGTCGTTGACCTTGGTGACCACTACCCCGCTGGGCAGGCCCGCGGCTGCCGCCGCACCACCGGGCACCACGTCGACAACCTTGGCGCCGTGGGCGCCCTTGTCGTTCATGACCTGGACACCCAGCGACGCGTGGGAGGCCGTGCCGCTGCGGATCAGCTCGTCGGCTATCCGCTTGGCCTGGTCGATCGGAATCGCGAAGCCGAGACCGATCGAACCGCTCTGCGCATCGGCGGAGTCGCCGCCGAGGGTGGCGATCGCCGAGTTGACACCGATCAGATCACCATTCATGTTGACCAGGGCGCCGCCGGAGTTGCCAGGGTTGATCGCCGCATCGGTCTGGATGGCGTCCAGCACCGTGTTCTGGTTGCCGGTGTCCCCGGTGGTCGACACCGGACGGTTCAGCGCGCTGACGATCCCGGTGGTGACCGTGCCCTCCAGGCCCAGCGGTGACCCGACCGCGATCACCGGCTGACCGACGCGCAGGTCAGCCGACGAGCCGATGCTGATCGGGGCCAACCCGGAGACGTCTTGTACCCGCACCACTGCGATATCGGTGGTGGGATCCGCCCCGACCACGGTAAACGATGCGGTGCGCCCGTCGGAAAAGGTCACCGTCGTTTTCGGCGCCTCGCCAGGGGGCGTCTCGCCACGGGCGCCCTTGCCGGCAGCGGCGACGACGTGGTTATTGGTCAGGATCAGCCCGTCAGCCGACAAGATGATGCCCGACCCCTCTTCGGACTGGCGCCCCAGATCCGTCTCCAGCATCACCACGCTGGGAACAACCTTGGTGGCCACCTGCTCCACGCTGCCTGCCGGCAAGTTAGCGGCCGGCACGCTGGGCGCGGGCCCGCCCCGGATGGTCGTGGTGCTGTGGGCGCCGCCGTGTCCGCTGTGTTCGACCACCGACGCCGCCGCACCACCGATGCCCGCCGAAACCACTGCAATAGCCAGCGCGCCGGCAGCTAATAGGCCTGCGCGCGAACGCTTTTGGGATGGAATGATCGGCGGGGGGGTGGCCGGGCCGGGCTGGCCGGCACCGAACGGCGGGTAGGGCTGGCGGTAGCCCTGCTGCTGGGCGTAACGCCAGTCGTATTGCTGGCCATACGTTTGCTGCTGGCCCGGAACGGAATAGGCTGGCGCCGCATGCTGATCGGACACCGGGCGGTATCCGGGCTGCTGTGGTGGCGAATACCTCGGGTGATTCGTCATGCGCTAGGTCGCTCTTCCTTCTAAAGATCAGTTCGGGCTCAACGGTAACTGCAACTACCTTGCCTGCGTGGACTGAGATTCCACTGAGACAACGTTCGCTGGGCCTTCAGAGTTTCCCCCATTTTGGCCCGCGCTAACATCCGGCTCCGGATAGGGCATAACCGGCAGCGGACGTCCGGGCAGCAACACGTATATCGAGGTCCCCGGCGGCTGGCCGCCGGGCACGGTGTCCTCTACGCGCAGCGCTCCACCGTGTTTGAGCACCACCTGCTTGACGATCGCCAGTCCCAGGCCGGAACCGGGCATCGCCCGCGCGGCCGCGGAACGGAAGAACCGTTCGAACACCAGTTGGCGTTCCTCCGGCGGAATGCCCGGGCCGTTGTCGGCGACCACCAGCTCGGCATGCGCGGGATCCAGTTGGGTCATCCGGACGGTGACCCGTCCGCCCGACGGACTCCATTTGGCGGCGTTGTCCATCAGATTGAGCACCGCGCGGGACAGGCCGGCAAGGTCACCGTAGACCTGCCACCCGATCACCTGTGCCTCGAAGTCGATGTCGTTGCGACGCCGCCGGACCCGCTCCAGGCTGCGGTCGATGACCTCACCCATGTCGACCGGCTCGTGCACGACCTCACCGGCATCGTCTCTGGTCAAGTCCACCAAATCGCCTATCAGCGTGGACAATTCCTCGATCTGGGCGATCACATCGGCGCGCAGGTCGATCATTTCCTGCTCCGGCAACCGCGGTGCGCCGGGCTGCATCGACGCCATCAGCAACTCGACGTTGGTGCGCAGCGACGTCAGCGGCGTCCGCAGTTCATGACCGGCATCTGTGACCAGCTGGGCCTGCCGCTCCCGCGACTCGGCCAGTGCCCGCAACATCAGGTTGAATGCCTCGGTCAGCCTGGCCAACTCGTCGCTGCCGAATACCGGGATGGGTCGTAGGTCGTCGGTACGGGCCACCCGCTCGGCGGCCTCGGTGAGCCGGCCTACCGGGCGCAGCCCGGCGCGGGTGACCATGCCCCCGGCCACCGCGGCCACCACGACGCCCACCCCGCCGACAATCAGCAGCACCCAGCGCAGTTTCATCATGACCGCATCGGTGGGCGCCAGGCTCTTGGAGATCAGGAGCGACGCGCCGTTTGGCAGGTGAATGGCCAGCACCCGCTGATCGGCCGCCGTGCGCCGGGACATGAACAAGTCACCGCGGATGACTGCCTTTTCCGGGTTGCCGACCGGCAGCGTCTGGCCTTCCTGGTTAGCGGTGTAGATCGATCGGCCCGGATTGATCAACATCGCGTTGACATCCGAATATGCAGTACCCTCAATGGCTTTGCCGGGGTCGGCGGACAGCGACCCGCTTGCGATCAGCAGTTGCGCCCGGCTCTGCAGTTGGTCGTCGATGTCTTTGTAGAGCGCTGCCGAAATCACCGCGTACACCGCGACGGCCATTAACACGACCACCATCGCGACCATCGACATCGCCAGGAGCATCACCCGCCATCGCAACGACAACGAGGGGGTCGCTCGCAGCGGAGCGCGCCTGCCGAACATAGACATCAGGGAGGCGTTTCGCGGAGCACGTAACCCACTCCGCGAACGGTGTGGATCAACCGCGGCTCGCCGTCGGCTTCGGTTTTACGGCGCAGATACCCGACGTAGACCTCCAGCGCGTTGCCCGAGGTGGGAAAGTCGAAGCCCCATACTTCCTCGAGGATGCGACTGCGGGTGAGCACGCGCCGCGGGTTGGCGATCAGCATCTCCAACAGCGCGAATTCGGTGCGGGTCAGGCTGATCTGGCGTTGCCCGCGAGTGACTTCACGGGTCGCCGGGTCGAGAGTCAGATCGGAGAACGTCATAGCCACCGACTCGGCGGAATCCTCGGGCTGGGTGCGGCGCAACAGCGCCCGCATCCGGGCCAGCAACTCTTCAAGCGCGAACGGCTTCGGTAGATAGTCGTCGGCGCCGGCATCCAGGCCGGCTACCCGCTCGGAGATCGCGTCGCGGGCGGTCAACACCAGGATGGGCAGATCATCGCCGGTGCTGCGCAACTGACGGCACACTTCCAGACCATCCAGCCGCGGCATCATGACGTCCAGCACCACGGCGTCGGGCCGGTCGGTGGTGATCATGTCGAGCGCCTCGACGCCGTCTTGAGCCAGCGTCACCGAGTAGCCGTTGAACGACAGCGAGCGCCGCAGCGACTCACGCACCGCACGATCGTCGTCGACGACAAGAATCCGCACGGCCACCAGTTTTAACCAATCGCCTGAGAGCGACCTAAGAGGTCCGCGGCCTTACTGCAATGCGCGCAGCCGCGTCACACTCGACGGGCTAAGTCAGCGCCGGTCGAGGTCGATGAGACCGAGCCGGGCGGCCTTGAGCAGCCGACGCGGCACCTTATGCCGTTGACCGGCCACCGTCACGCCGACGAGTTCGGGCTTGGCGGCCTTCCACTGGGCGCGCCGGCTTCGGGTGTTCGCACGCGACATCCTGCGCTTGGGCACAGCCATAATCGAGCCTTACTCCTGGTAGGGGGGTCGCCGCGCAAACAGATCGACAGCGACGATTGCTCCTCAGAATAGTCGGTGACCTGTTGAGCACCCAAATCGGGTGATCGGGCGGGCATCCTTGACGTATTGCCTGCCCCAACGGCTAACCTACCGGTTGCGAGGTTCCGGGATCGTCGTGCGCGCTGCCTGTGCGGTGGAGTTTGCTGCGGGTCGGTTGCGGGCTAGGCCGACCCGGCGTAGGGGGCGGTGGTTCAGGGTTCATATCGCGGCCATCGATCAGCCATTGCTCGGAGACATCGCACATCGCGGCGATCTGCTCGAGAATGAATCTCTTGGGTGGCGTGCCGACGTCGTTGCACCAACGCGAGACGGTTTGGCGGCTCACTTCGAATTTGCTCATCAGCTCCGTGTGGCTTAGCCCAGCATCGCTAAGTGCCATGCGAAGACGCCAGCCGAGGGTAACCGGGGGCACCCTCTTGAAGTTAACTTGGTGAGTCATAACCACAGTATGTGCATTTGTCCGTCATGCGTCAATACTTCGCGACACGCGCACAGTCGTCTCTAAGTAACGCTTGACCGTCATGAGTCAATGACGCATGATGATGCGGTGAGCCACAGTGATGAACTTCTCACTAGCACTCAAGCAGGTCTCATCCTCGGTAAATCCGGTCGAACAGTCGTCCGCATGGCCGAAAAAGACTTGATCAAGACCGCTGGAAAACTACCCGGCGACAACGGTGCATACCTCTTCCGCCGCGGCGACGTCGAAGCCCTACTGACCCAAGAGGCCACCGCGTGATGACGGCTGAGCCGCGCGCAGCCGGCTACCGCATCGTCGGCGACGACAACAGCCACGGCCAACGCGTCATCGCCGTCACCGCCGACGACATCGAAATCTGCGGCTCATTCAAACTGGCCCGCCTCAACGACTGGCACCTTTACGTCTCCAAGCTCGTCGCCGACACTCTGGACCTCACCCAGCCACACAACGCGCACATCTGTTCCCGCGACGACGCGATCCGCTGGGTCGACATCCTCGCCGCCCTCTACATGCAGGCGGTACGACCGTGATCACCTGGATAGTCCTACCGGTTTACGCCGCGGCAGCAATCCTCAACCTCGTCATCTGGTGTATCGGCGGCGACATGCGAAACGGCTCAATCACCGTGCTTTTCGTCGCTGTGAGCTTCTACGAACTGGCTTGCCGCAACTACCGCAAGATCATCGCGCAGCACCACTGTCCGCCACCGATCAAGCTCGACGACCTGTTTCTAATGCAGGAAAGGGAGTGGGCGCGTAGAGGATCGACGCAGCTAACGCTCCATGATGTGCCCGAGGGAAGTCATCGTAGGTGGGAATCATGACGCTACTTCGTCTCCTCGGTGCCGCGATCAACTACCTGTGGCCGATCGAAACTCAGCCGAGCTTGTCTGATTTCGATGAGGAAGCCGCAGCCAAATACCTGGCGGATCCGGATTGCTCACTGGGCGGCGACGACGATTCGACCATCGCGCGCATAGCAGCCATCGTCGAAGACATCCGAAACCTCCTGTACTACCAGCACTCCCTCGTCACCGGTGAGGCCGCACCGGCTCGCGGCCCCGTGACGGGGGAACGCCCCGGGGCTGATGTCAGCGGCCCCCCCGACGCGCCAGCCCCGGGGCACCCACTCGACGGCCGCCACGACCTAGCAGCCGCCGCGCGTAGCGTGCGCGCCTGGGCCGACGGCATCACCTGCCTCAACCCCGACGGTAACCGCATGCTCGCCGACCGTCTCACCCTCGCCTCAGAACTCACCCGCCCATAACAAAAAGCGGCCCGCACCGTTGTGTGCGATGCGGGCCAACGACAAAGGAGAACAGTTCCCGTGTCACAGCAGAGAATAGCTGACCACATCCGCAAATGGCTGCACCTACCCACACTCCCCACCCCGGACGGCGTCCTCTACCCCCAGCATGATGGCGACACCGCGCAACTCGCTGAACTGAGCGATCGCCTATTCGCCACCGCCGCACAACATCACAGCGCGCCACATTTCCTGGCCGCTGGCGAGCTGCAACGCCAAGCCATCCACGCCATGGGTATGACGGCGGCGCAGCTGCTGGAGTTGCAGCGGCCCTGGCCCGATCCGATAGCCGACTTGCTGGCGCAGTGGCCGACGCGCATTGTCGTCGAGGTGGTGTCATGAACGCGGCGCCGCTACGACTCGTGTGGACACCCGATGATGCGCGCGAGCTCGCCGCCCGCGCCGCACAATTCCCCACCGAGCCCGCGGCGCCCCAAGCCGCGGCGCGGTGTCCCGTGGTGGGTTTACGCCAGCACGTTCGGATTCCTGCTGGGCTTCGCTCTCTACTACTCGGTGCCGATGCGATGACCCGCCGTCAAGCTCAAGCCCTCATCCTCACCGTCATCAGCTACGCCGCCATGCTGATCGTCCTCGCCTGGGCCGTCACCCGATGAGCGCACTACCCGGCCGCCCACAAGCCAGCCATGCGCTGGCCCTGCTCCGCACAGATGACGAGTGGCGCGAAAACGCGTTATGCACCGAAGTCTCACCCGAACTGTTCTTTCCGAACAAAGGCGAACTCGACCTCTCCCGCGAAGCCAAACGCATCTGCGCCCAATGCGATGTCCGCACCGAATGCCTCGAATACGCGCTGAACAACGGTGAGCGCTACGGAGTTTGGGGCGGCATGTCCGAACGGCAACGCCGCGAACTCGAACAACGCCGCCGCACAAAGGTGTTCGCATCATGACGACCGCCGAACTCGGGCAAGAAGCCGTCGACGTCGCGAGCCCCGAAGACGACGACCTCCGCTTGTGGTCAGTCACCACCATCATCGGCGTACTCGACAAACCCGCACTGCTCTACTGGGCAGCCGAACAAACCGCCAACGCCGCCATCGACAACCTCGCCACGTGGCAAGCAATGCTTGAGGATCGCGGTCGGCGGGAAGCTGTAAAGTGGTTGAGGGACGCAAGATTCCGCATGCCGAAAACCCTGCTTAGTGCAACCGCTTTGGGAACTGTCACACACAAGGTGTGTGACACATACGCGCTCACCGGGAAGCGGCCCGATCGTGACTTCGTTGCCGATCTCGTCGCGCACGAGGGCGGCCCGCAGTGCGACATCGACCACGAGACCAACGTTGTCGGACGAATGCTCAACCAGTTCGACGGTTGGCTGCAGCGCTTCACCCCGGAATACCAGGCCACCGAGGTGTGCGTCTACTGCCCCGAATACGGATACGCCGGGCAAGCCGATGCGTTTCTCACCATCGATGGATGCCGGTTCATCACTGATTACAAGACCTCACGCGGTTCGGTCGATGGTCAAGGCCGACCGAAAACTCCGTACCCCGAGCAGGTCGGATTGCAGCTGGCGTTCTACCGATGGGCGGACTTTGCGGCGGTCTGGCGTCCCCGCCGATATGAGAAGTGGCGCCGCCGTTACTACCTGCTCGGCGCGGCCGAACGCGAATTGGCCGTGCCGGTCCCCGAAGTGGACACCGGACTGGTCATACAGATTACGCCCGAGTCATGCGAGGCATATCCGATGAACTGCGACCAAGAGGTGCACACTGCGGCGCTGTACTGCCTGGAGAACTTTCGATGGGTCCAAGAGACATCGAAGAACATCATGGGACATCCACTTGTCGAGGTGCAGTCATGATGTGCAAGTGGGATGGTTGCGCAGAACCGAAAGGTGCTGGTCGAGGCCGACGCTATTGTGAAGTGCACCAAGCCGAGTCACGCACCCGGCGTCGTACCGCCGCTAGTGAGCGGCTAAAAGCCTGGCGCAAGAAGAATTACGCGCACAATCGACTCACCGATCGTGTGCGCGTCTACGGGTTGACCAAGGACGAATTTCTTGAACTGCTCGAATTTCAGGACGGCCGCTGCGCTATCTGCCGCAAATTCGGCGGACTTAAACTCCACGTCGACCACGACCACGCGACAGGCATTGTGCGCGGTTTGTTGTGCTGGAGTTGCAACCAACTCTTGAAGCACGCGCGTGATCGCGCATTCATCCTGGATGCCGCCGCGTCCTACCTCGCACACCCAATCACTGTCCAAGCCAACGAATTGGTGCACGGGGAGGTCTCAGCATGATCATCGACCTTCAACGGCGTCTCGCCGAAGTGGGCCGTATCCGTATCGGCCAACAAGTACCAGTCGGCAACGGCAGCAGAAAGACCCGGCCCGCGAAGCTGACGACCTTTCGGCTCACCAGCCCCGATCGCAACCGTATCCAGCAGGCCGCGGTCCTCTACGGCGGCAGCCCATCCGAGTGGGAAGCACCCGCCGGCAACCAGTGGGAAGTCATCACTGAGACCGACGCGCTGAACGTGATTGTGCCGCCCTCGGATATGGCGTTCAGTCAATGGTTCGAACTGTGGTCCGGTGGCGGCTGCCAGCGCCGCTGCGACGGCCGCAACGAATCCCTCAGCGAGGGCCCTTGCGTCTGCGACCCCGACAAGCGCGAGTGCACCATCCACACCCGGCTATCCGTCATGCTCCGCGACCTGCCGGGCCTCGGCGTCTGGCGCATCGACACCAGCGGCTACTACGCCGCCGTCGAACTCCAAGGCGCCGTCGAGATCGTGCAACTCGCCGCTGGGCGCGGCCAGATGCTGCCCGCCCGACTCCGACTCGAGCAGCGAATGATCAAGCGCGCCGGCCAAACCACCAAACGGTTCGCCGTCCCGGTCCTCGACATAGAGGTCTCCCCCGCGCAGCTGCTCGGCGGCCAGGCCCCGGCGATGCTCGGCGATGGCACGCCGGGAACGATCGCGATCGAACCACCCCGCCGCGAAATCGACGCCTCTGCGCCGCTCACGCCCGTACCCGAGACAGTGCCCGAAGCGCCCGCCCCGTCGGTGGCCGAGCAAGCGTCCGCGGTCAAGGAACGTAAGCCACGCAAGGGGGCCGCACAGCCGGTCGCACGCGCCGGGATCAAGCCCCGCACTGCGCAGCAAGCCGCTGCCGGCGCACGGCCGCAACGCGACGACATCCCACCGCCACCGGAACCGACCGAACCCGCACCGCCACCGTCGCCGTCCGATCCGGATCCGCAGCCACAGCAGACCGCGCCGGGCGAGCCCGAGCCAGAAGCATCCGCCGCGCAAAACCGGAAGATGCACGCACTTTTCCGCGACGCAAAGATCGACGACCGCGACGACCGGCTCGCCGTCACCAGCCACATCCTCGGCTACGAACTCGACACCAGCGCCCACCTGATGGTCTCCGAGGCGTCGAAGCTGATCGAGACACTGCAGAACTGGCTCGACGGCCACGACGGCGCCGGCAACGCAGCCAACATCGACGACAAAGTGCGAGAAATCCTCAACGCCGCCACCCTCGCAGCCGAATCAACCACCAGCGCAACAGAACACGCAACAGAACAGGAGCCGTCGTCGTGACCGCCACCATCGCCAGCACCTGCCTCGTCGAACTGCTCACCGACGCGTTGCAAACCGCCGACACCGACCCAGACTCAGCCGGCATGGCGACAGCCGCAGTCCACATCGCCACACACCGCGCCGCCCACGGCGACGAACCCGGACTCACCGATCTGCTGGCAGCCACCAGCACAGACCGGTTCGTCATCGGCCACTCATGGATCTGCGTCGATGGCCAGATCATCCCGAGCGCGTGGCCTGTCGACTCAATCAAAACGGTTATCACCATCTGCAAGCAACTGATTGTGACGCGCGGCAAGGAACATACTGTCGACGTCGAGGTCGTCGAAGTGATTCCTGATGGCGAACCGTCCGGCGACGAGAAGGCAGAGCACCCCGGCTATGTCGTCACCCTCCGCGAGACGCCAGCACTTTTCGACACCGACACCGAATTCACCTTCCACGCCGACCACGAATCGAAGTTCCCTCTTGCCACCGTGCGCAAGGTGCTCGACGGCGACGCAGATCCCACCTCGAACTACGAGGATGGCCCCGAAACGCAGTGGACCGCGCGCGTTCTCGCACCGCTCACCGCGGTCGCGAAACGCCGCAAAGCGCCGATGCGGTTCTTCCGCTCGCCTGACCGACGACCACAAGTTGTGCAGATCGGGCCATTCTGGCTTGGCGCAGCGATACCGGCGACAGTACTCCCAGGTGAAGGCCTGACCGAACCGAGTATCGACCCACTGCTGCCAGTCGCCGCGGCGGTCAGCGAATCATGACCGCCAACATCGGGGAAGTCAAGGAGTACCCCATGCCAAAGAAACTCACCGAGCTCACCGCCGCACAACGCGAACGAATGGCATCCTTCGCCCAGGAATGGATCGAATACGGCTGCCGCACAACACCACTCACCGAAGAAGAATGGGCCGTATGGGAAGCCGGCGCACGCAAGTGCTACGAATACGCCAGCATTCCATGGCCCGGCGTCGTTGTCCGAGTCTCATCACCGATTGTCGGTGCATTCGCGGCTCCAATCGCCGGGCAAATCCTCGACGAACTCGCTAAAAGGAAAGGGGCCTCGGTCGGGGCCTCGGTCGGGGCCTCGGTCGGGGACTCGGTCTGGGACTCGGTCTGGGACTCGGTCAGGGACTCGGTCGGGGCCTCGGTCGGGGCCTCGGTCGGGGACTCGGTCTGGGACTCGGTCGGGGACTCGGTCAGGGACTCGGTCGGGGCCTCGGTCGGGGCCTCGGTCGGGGCCTCGGTCGGGGCCTCGGTCTGGGACTCGGTCGGGGCCTCGGTCGGGGACTCGGTCTGGGACTCGGTCGGGGCCTCGGTCAGGGACTCGGTCTGGGCCTCGGTCGGGGACTCGGTCTGGGACTCGGTCAGGGACTCGGTCAGGGCCTCGGTCGGGGACTCCTGGTCGCGTTACTTCTCGCGACATGGCTGGGCCGACTGGAATGCATTTGTCGCTTACTTCCGCGATGTCGTCGAACTACAACTCGATCAAGATATTTGGGACAGAGCACGCGCGTGCGAAGATGCTATGTCGGCTGGCTACTGGTGGCCCACGCGCGCCTTCGTCATGGTGTGTGACCTGCCCAGTGAGCTACACCTTGAATCGGCTGGCGGTCGAACACGGCTGCACTGCGAAACCGGTCCAGCCATTATGTGGCCCGACGGCTGGGGAGTCTATTCCTGGCACGGCACACGCGTACCGGCTGATCTGATCGAAACCGGTTGGGACATCGACCGGATCATGAACGAACGCAACACCGAGGTCCGCCGCTGCGCAATCGAACGCATGGGCTGGGACCAATTCGTCGACACCGCTGGCCTCGAGCTGGTTGATCAAGTCGACGATCCCGGCAACCCCGGGCAGACGCTGAGACTGTTCGACGTACCTGCCAATGTGCTGGACCTTCCGGTGCGCGTGCTGGTCGCCGTGAACGCAACATCAGAACGTGACGGCCGCCGCCACACCTTCGGACTAACAACTCCCGTCGAGTTCGACACCGCCCTGTCAGCCGCGGCATGGACGTTCGGCCTGTCCGAATCGGAATACAAACAACTGGCACGCGCAACCTAGCGAGCCGGAAACCAAGAAAGGAAACACGGAGATATGGCAACTACCACGGAGCTGATGGACGCCACCGGCGTGCAGGTGCTCACTGAGCAGGATTTCGATGTCGAGATCCCGGTGCTGGCTGGTGTGCAGCGTCAGGGCGACGTTCTGGTTCGCCCCGACCGGCTACAAGCGAAAACCCCTGTGCCGCAAACTGGGACCCCGGTAGTCCGCGGGGAGAACGGTGGCAACACCCACGCTATCTATGCCGCCGACGGCCCGGTCTTCTGCGATGTCGTCGCCGCGACGTCCACGCGTGATCTGCGGGTCGCCGTGCTGTCGGTGCCCGAAGGTTCGACCGCGTACCTGGGTCATCCGGAGCACGGCTATATGGGTATCGCGCCCGGTGATTACGAGATTCGGCGGCAGCGTGAGATGGCCGAAGAAATCCGGATGATCGCCGACTAGTCGCGGTGGCTGGTTTGGATTGGTTGGGTGACCGCGGCGACCCGAGGGTTGTCGCGGCGCTCAACCACAACTGCCCGATCTGTCATGTGGCGCCGGGGGTGGATTGCCGGCACCCGTGGGAAACCTCCGAGCCGCTCGGCCGGGTGGTCTACCAAGCGCGGGTTGAGCCAGACACCGATCATCTGCCGCTCCCGAAAGTCCGCGGATGACCGTCGACAAGATCCTGTCCGCCGCTGATGACATCGCCGCCCAAGCGCAGCGCGTCGAAACGCTCCAGGCCGCAGTCGACGAAATCCGGGAGCTCACCCAGCGCTACCCGTACAGCGACATGCGGCGGCGCGTCGTCGCCATCCTGGAACGGCGGGGACTGTGAAGCCCTGTCGCAACTACGGACCCACCGGCTACTGTACCGGCGGCCGACACAACCAATGCCCCTACGCGCCCGGCGGGGCGTGTGAGGGCGGCATATGGATGCCTGAGTGCTACATCACGGTCCCTCCGAAGGGCGGCCGGCGCGGCACCAAGCCGTGGCAAGGCGCGTTCCTGGACGGCATCTGCGCCACGTTGGAAGGCGTCGGGATTCTCCAGGTCGTCCGGCCGTCGCACCGCTCGGTATGCGGTTGCCAATGCCATGACGGCCACACGTTCACTGCGCAGCTGGAGCTGTTCGAGGCCGCATCATGACCGGCCAACTCACCATGTTGTCGACGTGTGTGGTTCCTGGCTGCCCCAACCCTGTTGCCGCCGTCGGAGAGCCTTGCGGCGACTGCCGGCGTGTGTTCGGGCCGATGCTGCGTCACAACCCCGACGTTCCACCTCTGACAGCTGAGCAGATCACTGAACGCGACACCTACGTCCACCGAGCTTACGCGGTCCAGCGACAGATCAAGCCCGCGTCCGGGGAGATCGACTGATGGCTGACCGCAGACCCCCTGGCTTCAACGTCGATCTGGACTTCTACGACTCATCTGAAGTCCTATCGATCCCACGCAAAATCCGCGCCGCCGCTATCGGCGTATGGACCCTCGCCGGCTCCTACTCAGCAAAGAAACTCAGCGACGGTTATGTGTCGGCTGAGAAGCTCCGCGAACTCGGTTGCACCCCCACAATCCGCGCGGCGCTCATGGCGACACGACCCGAACCGTTATGGGTAGATGGCGAACACGTAGGCGACATCCGATTCACACGTTGGACGAAGTGGCAGCGTACGTCCGGCGAGGTTAAGGCTTACCGGGAGGCTGAAGCGGAACGCAAACGAATCGCACGTAGTTCGAACAAACCGGCCACGAACAGCGGAAACGTTAATTTGTCCAGGCGGACAATCAGCGGACAAACGACGGATGTCCGCCCGGACGGTCGCAACCCCCGCGGACGCGCGCGCGCCCGTCAGACTGAGACAGAGACTAAGACAGAGAACTTTGGTTACGTTCCTGAGTCAGCTACAGAAAGCAACGCGCGCGACGCAATCGCCGCCACACCAGCAGCCGACCTCGTCCGCAAAACCATCCCCAGCGAAATCAACTCGGCAACGCAAACCGCGCTGCGAATAACCGCTGGCACACTCCTGCGCGAGGGCACACCCACCGACGTCGTCGAACAAGCCCTCCGCGACTGGGCCACCAAAACCGGCATCGGCCCCGGAATCCTGCCGTCGCTCGCCGCCGATGTCATCAAACGCCGCAACGGCCACACCCGAGACCCCAACAGCGGCAGCAAGCTTCGCTCCTACGCCGAACTCGCCCAAGCCGAACGCGCCCGCGAAAACGCCCAACTCGCAAACCACAACCCACCCAAGGAACTCCAATGACCAGCCGAGCCGATGCAATCGAAGTCATGACCATCGTCGCTGCCTGCCACCGGCGTACCGCCCCCCGAATGGACGACGAACAGGCAACCCTCGCGACAGCCTCAGTGTGGGCCGACCTGTTCAGCGAATACCGACTCGAGCTCACCGATTTGATCGCCGCGGTCAAGAAACGCGCGCTCACCCATGCTGACGCACCCGAACCGGCGGAGATCATCGCCTTCGCCCGCGAGATCCGCCGCGACCGAACCGAACGCGAATCCGACGCCGAACGCCAGGCACGCGAAAACCGCCGTGACGCCGAACTCGACTGCGCCACCCTGCAAGCAATCACCAACCGGGCGGGCTTCGCCGTCGGAAAGTCGATCAACGATGCCTGAACTCGACCCCGGCTACGCCCAACGCCAAGCCGAACGCGAACGCGCCTACAACGAGGCCTGCGCCGAGTACCGCCGCACCGATCCAATTGCACGCCAAGCCGCCACGGCAAAATGCACACTCTGCGACGAAGACGGCTACCGACCCAACGGACTGATCTGCGACCACGTCGACCGCACCGAAACCCACAAGCGCGGCATCGCAGCCTGCCGAGCCGCGCTCACCAAGCCTAAAGGCGACAACCAATGACTTGCCCCCGCATCACTCCCGACCTGCTCGCCTACGCTGACCAACTTGAAGCCGCCAACAGCGACATCCTGGACGCACTGATCAACGAGCTCGGCGCCCAACCGCGTTACCACGGACCTATCGGCATGCTCGGCCTAGCTCATACCATCCGCGAACACACCAACCAACTTGCAACAGAACAACCGGAATACGCGCCGTTCGAACTGCTCGCGCTCGCAGTCCGCCGCCTGGCGGTGGCACAGTGACCGCCAACCCCCGCATCGGTCTAGACGAAGACGGAACCCTCGACGACTTCGTCGCCACCGACGTCAAAGCCATCCACTTCGAAGCTCTCGACGACACCGCCTGGTACGCCACCATCGAACTGCACACCGGCGAGATTTGGCAGCTGAACTTCGGCGCCCACAACTCCCGCGCGCGCGGCTACTCCAGAGCAGAGCAAGTCCAATGACCGCACCCCAGATCGCCACCTCCGTCGAATTCTTCGTCCCAGGCAACCCCAGACCCCAGGGGTCCAAACGCCACGTCGGTCGCGGAATACTCGTCGAATCATCCAAAGACGTCGGCCCGTGGCGTGAACGCGTCGCAATCGCCGCGCACAACGCCATGCTCGACAACGGCGCAACAATCGCCACCACCGCTGTCTCTGTCCTGCTGAACTTCGTCATGCCCAGACCTAAAAGCGCCCCGAAACGATCCACACCGCCAGCGTCGAAACGACCCGACATCGACAAACTCACCCGGGCCTGCCTCGACGCCATCACCGGCATCCTCATCACCGACGACGCCCTAGTCGTCAACCTCCACGCCTACAAACGCCTCGCCGAAATCGGCGAAACACCCGGAGTGGAAATCCGCGTGGATGCCACATGAGTTGCCCACGCCTGGCGCCTGAGCTACTGGCGTGCCGCATGAGCATCGAAATCCGGTACCGCACCGAAGGCGACTGCGACTGCCCCACACCGAAGCCAATCGGGTACGAACGCACCTGCCGACACTGGTATGAATGCGATTGGGGCATCTTCAACAAGCCGACCCCACCCGCGGACTCCAGCACCTCATGATCGTCACAGGCGACTACATCCGACAATTGCTGGAATCAGGCCCCCGGCCCGGCCCGCGCGGCGGAACACACAGCGCTACCGTCGACGACCAACGCATCTTCGCCCACTGTGACTACGACGGTCACCGCACAACCTGGGAGCTGTTCGACGCCCACTTCGTAGACGGCCAAGGCCCCGACGACCTCATGGTCGGAAGGTGGCCCGACTGATGATCCAATGCCAGCACTGCAAATCCCGCACCCAGCTCTACCTCTGCGACAACTGCCAAATCCAACTCGCCAACATGCTCGACGAAATCCCCTGGCTCCTCGACGAACTTGACGCCCGAATCCAAAAACTCGACCGCATCCCACACGGCACCGTCGGCCGAACCCGCAGACCCAACGAACTCGACATCATCGACTTCGACGCCGCCGAAACCGCCCGCAACGTCCGAAAGCTTCTACTCCGCTGGGTCGAAACCATCGCCCAGCGCCACACCGGCAGAACGCCACCCGGACTGTCCACCGTCACAACCAAACACCTAGCCCGCTGGCTACGAGTCAACGTCGGCGCCATCGCCCGCCTCAACCTCGCCAACAAACACGGCCGCCACCAGCTCTACCACGACATCAACAAACTCGTCGGCAGCGACCAAAAAGGCGGCCAACTCATCGGCGCCATCAACCGCCACGAACGCCACTTCGCCGGCCCCTGCCCAACCATCCGCAACTACAACCACCACGGCGAACCCATCGAATGCGCCACCATCCTCTACGCCGACATCGACGACCGCACAGTGACATGCCCAACCTGCAAACAACCCATCGACGTCGAAAAAAACCGACTCAAAACCGCCGTCGACCGAGACCTCCTACCCGAACCCAAACTCCTCGAGGTACTCGACAACCTCGGAGAACCCATCTCACGCGTCAAGTTCTACGACTGGATCAAACAAGGGCGCATCCAGCCACGCGGCTGGATCCACGACGGCAAGATCGTCAAGTTCCGCATCCGCCGCGGCGACCCAGCCGTCTACAGCCTCCGACGCGCCCGCCGACTACGCCAACGCACCGAGTCCACCGCTTCCGAACACGCAGCAGAGCCCGCGGACCACGCGGGCCGCCCGGTCCACCGTCAACGACTGCGCTGACCCCAGTGATTAGCTGGCACCACGACACACCGCGAATCCCATCACTTGCACGCACCCCACTGACCAGGGCATACTTCGAATTGACTGTGCAACCCCCATGCCTGAACACGATTCAGACCTGGGGGTTCTCACATTCCAGACCATTTGCCAACTGAAAGAAACACGGATGCCGCCCCGACGTAAATCCTCACCCCCAGCTACAGCCACACCACCAGGCCCCACGCAGCTCGAGGTCCGCGTCAACGGCAAAATCGTGTTCCTCCAGCGTGTCTACAGCTACAGCATCGACCAAGACACCGACCAAATCGCCGTCTACGGCTCACTGACACCCGAACCACCCCACACCAAGCCCGCGGCCACTCAGGACACTGAGAAAAGCGCTGAGCGCCCCGAATAGCCCCGCCTGCGATGATCGTCGACTCCGACACCCGCATCACCATCAACAGCGCACCGATCCTCACCGTCAACGAAGACGACGACGGCAACACCTGGGAACACAACGTCACCGCCGCACGCTGGGCCCCCACCACCGGCTGGACCTACCCATGACCACCAGACCTGCTGATCCGCCAGCAGTCGAATCTAGATGCCTGTCATGGGGATCCTCAGAGCACCTCTGCATCAGCGAGCGTGGACACGACGACGATTGGCACACATGCGGCTGCGGCGTCCAGTGGCCAGCTGAAAGCCTGGAAGGTCGAGGGGCATGACCACCCCCAACGAACTCATCTACTTCACCACCACCGGCCACTGGTACGACATCGAAGCCCCATCCACCAGCGGCAACACCAACACTCCCCAATTCGTCGTCATCAGCGCATTCGTCACCTTCACACCTAGGCTCAAACCCGGCACCGTCGTCTACGTCCCCAACCTCGACCTCGGCAACGACACCAGCGCCAACACCGGCCTGGCCATCGCCCCCATCACCGGACGCATCCTGCAAGGCGAACTGCAAACCATCAACCGCGAAGACACCCCCGACCTGCAGCTGCTGGCCAACAGCCCCATCCTCGGCCTCGACCAACTCATCTACGACGTGTCCTTCAGCAACGTCGTCTACGCCAGCGCCGGTCGAACCATCACCAACTTCGCCTTCACAGCACCCACCGACGCCAGCACTGTGGACCTCACAGACCCAGCACTGCAGCGCCTGACCTACGACCCCACCGCATACGCCCGATGAGCGAGCTACGCAGCGGCCGGCGCTACCGCAAGATGAGCAAAGACTTCATCGCACGCTGCCGCGCAATCAACGCACCCTGTTGGCTATGCGGCGAACCCATCGACTACACGACACCAGGCCGCACCAAACACGGACCCGAACTCGACCACGTACGACCGACATCCACCCATCCGCACCTGGTATACGAACCCTCCAACTGGCGAATCGCACACGCAACATGCAACCACAGCCGCGGCGCGAAAAGCCCAGCAGCACATAGGATCTCACACACCAAACGTGTTGCAACACAAGCGAATTGGGCGCCGACGGTATGGTGACCATGCGTGAAATGCATTGTGTTGCAACAGGATTGGATGTTTGCTAGGATCGACCGTGCGATCTTGATTGATCATGATTCAGCAAACGGCCCACACGGTCAAAAACGGTTCTGACCAGGGGGGATGCAAATCCCAGCAAACCCCGAAACGGACGAGCCTTCGGCTGCGGCAATTTTTCGCACAGCAAACACGATGTAGCACGGTCACTCTGCGTTGGAATGTTGCCGGTTGACGCCGAAACGACCCTGACCTGCGGTTATATGCTAGTGGAATGTTAGCTGTACAGCAAAGCTTCAGCCACCAGCAAACAAGATCGCCGTTTGCTGTGTTGGCGTTGAATAGTCGTTGACCTGCGAAGATGTGGCTGGTATTGCAGTCGGTTAGTTTGCTCGCTGGGGTGTTTGCTGTGTAGCTAACTTCAAAACATCAAGATCAGCAGGCCGTCGAAAGGCGCCAAACCTATTGCACGACAACGCTTTAACGTCAAATCATGACGCTGAAAAGCGTTGTAAATGAACCTATTTGAACCGATGCGCGTGTCGTGCATCGCGTTGAGACACAACAACTTTCGAGACAACCATGCCAGCTAAACATGGAACGCGCAGAACATACATTGACGGTTGCCGCTGTGATCCCTGCAAAGCGGCTAACCGTGATTACCAGCGGGAACGCCGCTCGCGACTCGCGAAAGGTGGCCCGGTTCGGTCGGTGCCCGCGCCGGTCGTGTCGCTAGCACAGCCTGTGTCAGGCGCTGTTGTCCAGGCCGGCCGCGTCGAGACCGCGGTGGAGTCCGAGCTCGAGGGCCTAGCGATGGCTGAACTACGTCCTGGTTTGAAGGCGGCGGCGTTGGCGCTGGCCAGGGTATTGGACAACCCGAATGCTGTGGTGCAGCATCCCGGCGCGTCGAAAGAGCTGCGTGCGACGTTGGATGCGCTGCACAAGGGTGCTGATGCGCGGAAGTCGCGGTTGGCGTCGGTGCGGGCGATGACGAAGCCCGGCTCGGCCACAGGATGACCGTCCTTGGCATCGAGACGCCGCGGATCTTCACGCCGCCGCGCCGCGAACTCACCCCCGAGACGACCCACGGCTTCGCGTGTATCGCGTTCGCGGAGGAAGTGCTCGAGGTCAAGCTGTTCCCCTGGCAGAAGTGGCTGCTGCTACACGCCCTGGAGCTCGACGACGACGGCCTGTACCGCTTCCGCACGGTGGTGTGCGAGGTTGCGCGTCAGAACGGCAAGACGCTGGTGATGCTGATCCTGGCGTTGTGGCACATCTACGCGCTGGATTCGCGCACGGTGATCGGCACCGCGCAGGATTTGACGCGCTCGGAGAAGTCGTGGGCTGAGGCCGTCGAATGGGCGGTGGAGAACGATGAGCTGGCGCCGCTGATCGAGGACGTCAAGCGCGGTCACCCGAAGGTGCTCACGTTGATCACGGGTTGTGAGTATCGGGTGGCGGCTGCGAGCCGCCGCGGCGGCCGTGGTTTCACCGGTGATCTGATCCTGTTGGACGAGCTGCGTGAGCATCAGTCGTGGGATTCGTGGGCGTCGGTGACGAACACGATGAACGCGCGGCCGAAAGCGCAAGCGTGGGCGTTCTCCAACGCCGGCGACTCATTGAGCGTGGTGCTGCGGTATCTGCGGGCCTGTGCTCATCGCGATCTGGGCTGGCCGGACGGCGACGCCGACGCTGAAGTGCTCGGCGAGGTCGAGGACGGTCTGGAGATCGACGAGTCCGGTAGTTCGCTGGGCTGGTTCGAGTGGTCAGCACCGCCGGCCGCAACGCGCGGCGACCGGGTCGCGTGGGCGCAGGCTAATCCGTCGCTCAACCACGTCGAGACAACGGAGAACTGCATCACTGAGCGGGCGTTAGGCGCGGCGCTGCGCACGTCGCCGCCGCATGTGTTCGACATGGAGTGCATGTGCCGCTGGGTGTCCCTGGCCGATGGTGGACCGTTTCCCGAGGGGACGTGGGCGGACACCCAGGATGCGGCTGCGCGGCCGGCGCAGGGCGCCAAGTCGGCCATTTGTGTCGAGGTTTCGGACAGCCACCGTAACCGGGAGCGAAGCTATGTGGCTCGGGCGGCGCTCGACGACAGCAGTGAGCCAGTGGTTGGGATTTGGGCGGACCAGCAGGGCTCAGATTGGGTGGTTCCGTGGCTGCAGGCCAACCGTGACGGCTATGCGGTGGTCGTCCTGCGGTCGGGCACGGGGACACCATCTTTGTCGCTTCTGGATGAGATAGAGGCGGCCGGGCTGCCGCTGGAGAAGTGGGGCGCCGCCGACGTGTCTGCGGCGCATGGCCAGATGTTCGACGCGGTGCGCGACAAGCAAGTGCGTCATTTGCCGCATCCCGGTTTGGATATGGCGGCGACGTCGGCAGCGATCCGGGTGCAGTCCGGTGGTGGCTGGATCATCGACGCCGGCAAGTCACCGAGCGACACCGCACCGCTGATGGCCACGCTGGGCGCGGTGTGGGGGTTGGGGCATCTGCCCGACGACCGACCATCGATCTATTCGGGCGCCGACGGCGCCGACGTCCTCGTCTTGTGAAGGAAACCGTTTGTTCACACACAAGTCTGTGCTCGACAAGGCGCTGCGGCGCCGCGTAGCGGTCAACTTCATCGACAGCGACGCCGTCTTCACGGGGCGCCTGGCCGACTACGACGACGCCACTTTCGTGCTCGAGCAGTGTGAGACGTGGCCGGCGCCGGGTGAGACCGCGCAGCCGATCAAGGGACGCCAGTACGTCGACCGTATCCACGTCTTCTTGCAGGAACTGCCGACGTAATGCCGATCTTGGAGAACGGGACCAACATGCCGTTGGCCCCCCAGGCTTTCGCGGAGACCGCGCCGCAGTTCTGGCCGTCGTACTACGTGCCCAAGCTGGGCATGACGCTAGAGACAGCGTTCGCGTCGTATGGGCAGTTGTATCGCACGCAGCCGTGGGTTTACACCGCGGTCAACAAGGTCTCCAGCAGCATCGCTCGGCTGGGCGTGAATGTGTGGGACGAGTCTCCGTCGTCGGGGCAGGAACTCGATTTGGATGGGCCGTTCGCGGAGCTGATGGCCGACCCCTGCCCCCATTTGGATTCGTACTCGTTCTGGGCATGGACGACCTCAACGATCGAGGTCTACGGCGAAACCTACTGGATCAAGCTACGGGAGGGCCGCGGTAACCGGATCACCGGCTTCGTGCCCATGCATCCGTCGCTGGTGCAGATCTTCCGCGACACCGGCGGTGAAGAGGCCTACCGGTTCATGGGACGCCCGGGTGAGGTGTTCAGCCGAAACGACGTGGTCTGTTTCCGGTTGTTCAACCCCGACAACGTGATGCGCGGCATGTCGCGGCTGGAACCGTTGCGGCTGACGCTCTACAACGAGGACTCCAGCCGGCGGGCGATGGCATCGGCGTGGAAAAACGGCGCCCGACCATCCGGTGTGCTCACCAGTGAACGCGAGCTCGGCACGCTTGGCCGCGAACGGCTCAAGATGGCGTTTCAGTCCGAGCATCAAGGCACAGGGAACTGGGGTCGCGTGCCGGTGCTTGAGGACGGTGTCACATTCACGGCGATGCAGCTCAACGCCGAAGAGATGGCCTACATCGAGGGCCGCAAGCTCTCGCGTGAAGAGGTCGCCGCGGTGATGGACCTGCCGCCGACCGCGATCCAGATCCTGGATCACGCCACATTTTCGAACGTGACCGAGAACATGCGCTCGCTGTATCGGGACAGCATGGCGCCGCGGGTGGAGTTCATCGAGTCCTGTGTGAATTGGCAAGTGGGGCGGGAGTTTTACGGGCCGAAGGTGATGAAGTTCGCCGTCGCCGAGGTGCTGCGGGGAGCGTTCGAGCAGCGCGCTGAGGCGATGGCCAAGCTGGTGTCGGCCGGTGTCTACAAGCCGGCCGAGGCGCGTCAGTTGTTCGATCTCAACGACGCTGGTCCTGACGCCGACAAGCTGTATGCGAACCAGGCTTTAGTGCCGCTGGGCGCGAACCCGAACGTGGACAGCGACGGCGGCGCCGCACCGGATGTCGATGCCGGTGAGTTGACGCATGTGCCCGCGCTCAACGGCTCGGGCGGCACCGACGTGCCGGCACCCTCGGCGGCCGCTCAGAAGTACATCCGTGACATCGGCGGCTACGTCGGCAGCGGCAAATCGCTTCAGCAGGCAGTGCGGATGCTGCTCGAAAAGCACCCAGCTGATGAGGAATTCATCCGCCAGGCGTGCGCCTACCTCATCGAAAGGCAACTCTAAATGGACGTGATCACCAAGAGTGCGACAGTCACTCCGGTCGAATCCGACCATCCCAACGGCGAGTTCGAGGTCATTTTGTCGACCGAGACCCGCGATCGCGACGACGAAAATCTCTGGGCTGACGAGTGGAAGCAGCCGTTGCCCGAGCGCATCCACATCGACGGCGATCATGTCCGCAGCCTCGAAAAGACCGTCGGCAGCGCGGTGCCGCGTCTCGAGGGCAACAAGCTAGTCGGCAAGGGCACCTACGCCGGGACCGAATACGCGCAGATGGTGCGACAGCTCGTCAACGAAGGCCACATCAACTCGGTATCCGTCACCTACACCGAGCGTAAAGCGCAGAAGGACGGCAAGTCCGAACGCGAGCTACTGAACGCCGCTTTCGTCGCCGTCCCCGCCAATCCCGAGGCGAAGGTGTTGGCATCGAAATCGGCCAAGCCCAACCCAGTACCGGACGCCCTGAACCTCATCGAGCTGCTCAGCGACAAGGCCGGTGAAGGCGGGTTCGGGGCCAGCGGCAACGACCCTGATGTCAAGCACGACCAGATGGTTCAGGCCATGCACGACGCCGCCTGCCATCTAGGTGCGCAGTGTCGCAACGAGATCGAAGCCGATCCCGGCACCGCAGACGGCGCCAACAAGAGATACGAGCTTGGCGAGGGTGCATCGGCTATTCAGGTTCTGGGTTCTAAAGAACCACATGCCGTGCTCGCCCATGTGGGTACGCACTCAAAGCTGTTCACCGATGAAGAACTTCAGGATGGAACTGTCCTGAAGTGGATCAACGAGACTTCCAGCCATGAGGCTGGATCGCCGCAGGAATCCACCGAGGAATCGACCGCAACGACCGCCGACAAGGCCGCCGACGCCGCCGACGAATCCGCAGACCATGTGGCAAAAGAAGCCCTAGCGCAAAAATCGCGGGCTCTCCAATTCCTGATGAACAAAACCACTTTCAAGGAGTAATCCCATGCCCACTAAGGGTGCATTGGCGCAGCAGAACGAAGAGCTGCGCGCCGCAGTCAAAGAAAAGACCGCACTGTTCGAGAAGGGCGAGATCTCGGTCGACGAGTTCAAGTCGTTCCTGGACACCGCCGAGAAGGACAACGAGAAGCTGGCCACAGCCCAGAAGGCCTACCAGCGTGCGCTCGGGTTCACCGGATCGGCCGGCCCGAACGACGACGGCCAGCCCCCGGCCGCCGAAACACCCACCCATTTCAAGCAATACCAGGAAGGGTTCGCGCGCATCAAAGAAGCCGCGGCCACCGAAACTCGGCACCGCGAACAGGTGGCGTTCGAGTTCGGCTTCAAGAGCGCGCGCGACGAAGCGCGGATGAAAGCCCAAGGTGTCACCGGGCT
Source organism: Mycobacterium sp. NGS62 (assembly GCF_059812285.1). NCBI lineage: Bacteria > Bacillati > Actinomycetota > Actinomycetes > Mycobacteriales > Mycobacteriaceae > Mycobacterium > Mycobacterium sp. NGS62. The sequence continues at coordinate 336,698 of NZ_JCALCK010000003.1, forward strand.
TTCCGGTGAGCAGACGACCGGCACCACCGTGCCCTCACCGCTGGGCGCCGGGGACTACTTCCTCGGTGGTACTGCGGGTCCGTTCGTCGTGCCCGAGTTCCAGCCCGGCATCGTCGAGCTGCGGTTCTACGAGAACGTCATCGCGTCGCTGATCCCCAGCTACGCGGTGGACTCGCCGGTGTTCACCTACGTGCGTGAGGCGACGTGGAACAACAACGCCGCAGCCACCTGGGAAGGCCAAACCAAGCCGACCTCGACTCACTCGCTGACTCGCTACACCGAGCAGGTCGGCAAGATCGCCAACCTCGAGCGGGTCACCGACGAGCTGATCCAGGACGCCGGCTACGTCTGGTCGCTGATCCAACAGCGCCTGGTCCAAGGTGTTCAGCGCAAGGAAGAGATCGAAATCCTTGCCGGTGTCGGCATGCCCGGCGTCAACGGGCTGCTGAACCGCACGGGCGGATTCACCGCGCCGCAGACCGTCAGCGCGGTCACCAACCTGGTCGTTCCGACCTCCGGAACCCCAGGTGTCGGCGCTGGCGTCGACACGGTCGCGTCGGTCACGCCCGGCCGCGCGGTCGTCGGCACCGGTTCCAGCGGCACCGCGCCGACCGGAATCCAAATCGCCGAAGGCATCTTGGATGCGCTGGTCGACATCCGCCGGCTGACGTTCTTCGAACCCGACGCCGTCGTGATGAACCCGCTCGACTTCCTGACCATCAGGAAAGCCGTCGACCAGAACGGCCAGTACCTCGGTGGCTCGTTCTTCGGCCGCAACTACGGCTACCCGCAAGGCGAGCAAACCCCCGGATCGACCGGTGTGTTCGAGCTCTGGGGCAAGCGCGTGGTCACCACACCTGCCATGCCCGAGGGCTTGGTTCTGGTCGGCGACTTCGGCGAGTACAACTACGTGCTACGCCGCGGCGGTCTACGGGTCGACGTCACCAACACCAACGGGACGGATTTTGAACAGAACCTTTGGACGGCCCGCGGCGAGGAGCGCATCGGCCTTGTGGTCGAGCGTCCCGAGCTTTTCGAGCTGATCCAGCTGCAGGACGCGGCGTAAGTCCACAGCTCCCATTCGAAGTCAGGCCGGGCCCGCGCGCCCATCGCGGGCCCGGCCTGACTTCACCAACCCATGAGGAGAAACGATGGGTCACACCGAGAAAATCTCCGACTACGAAATGGAGCGGGCTTCGACGCACGTTCCGGCGCCCGACGGCGTCGACATCGAGGTGTCAGCCGCGAAAAGCAACGCCCCGAAACAGCACATGTCGCAGAGCGAGATCAGGATGCCCGACGACGATGTGACGACGTCGAAGGTGATCGAACCGGAGAAGAAGGCTCCGGCGAAGAAGTCGACGGCGCGGACAAAGAGCAAGTCCAAGAGTGAGTAATGAGCCGTTCGTCCCGGCCGATATCCCACCGGACACTGACCGCTACGTGTATCGGCCGGTGACGAAGTTCCGCGGCGATGCAGGCGAGGGTGTGCCTGCGGTGTTCAGCGAGATGACGCAGATCGAGATCAGCCAGCCATGACGAACCCGGTGGCGCCGGATCTGCTTTCGGCTGATGATCTGACGCCGTTTCAGTCCAGCGATCCGACGTTTTTCCTGGCGGCTGCCGGTGAAACGATCCGCAACTTCTGCCAGTGGCACATTGCGCCGTCGATCACGGTGACTGATTCGGTTGAGGTCAAGCCGGATGGCACGATCATGCTGCCGTCGCTGTATGTGACTGATGTGGCATCGATTACGTTGCGCGGCCTGCAGCTTGACCCGACGAGTTACCACTGGCATCAGGCCGGCTACATCAAGCGGCAGCGCACGCAGTTCTTTCAGTGGCCGTTGTGGCCGCTGGAGTCTGATGAGCCGTTCCGGGAATATCCAAGCCCGCTGGCCCAGCACGCGGATGTGACGTACACGCATGGCTATCCGGAGTTGCCGGCCACGGTGAAAGCGGTCGGGTTGGAGTTGGCCAGCCGGGCGATGGAGTTGCCCTCGGGTGTAGCCACTCAGATCGCGGCGGGCCCGCAGACGATCAGCCTTGGCGCGCTGGGGATTGTGCTGACTGATGAGCAGCGGCGCCGGCTGGGCCCGTACACACTCGTCAGGTTCTGACTCATGGAGTTGTCGGTTCTGCCTGCCACGATCACCGTCAAGCACCAGGTCTACACGTTCGACGGTGACACCGATGCGCGCGGCAACCCGACCGGAGCACTCGCGGACCCCGTGGAGCGGCAGGTAATCGGTTTCTATCGGCTGCACTGGGCCGATCCGCACCCGGACCCGATCAGCGTCGACTTCCTATCCCGCACGATCGCCGATCTGGTGATGCTCGTACCCGGTTCCGACGCGCAGCTGTACAACAAGCTCGATCGGGTGTTGGCGTTCGACGGGGACGAGTGGCTGGCCTACCAGGTCCAGAACCAACCGATCTCATGGTCAGCCGGATTCACCTGGCAGCGCTACGCATCGCTTCTGGCCGGGGAGATCCACATCCGAAGGGTGGAGTAAGCCGTGCCTGATGATCCGCAGTGGCCCGGGATGACCGATGAGCAGATGCGGCAGCTGCGCCACTCACCGGGCGTGGTCGCCAAGATCACCGCACTTGCCAATCAACTGTGTGATGCGGCGAATGCGATGGATCCGACGCCGCCGAACACCAAAAAGGAGCACGGCCCGAACTTCGCGGTGACGGTGCAGGACGATCCAGGCACGCAACGCCCGCGGGCGTATGTGCGGCCGGTCGGTAAGACCGGGTTGCGGGTTGAGGGTGGTCATTCGGTGCTGTTGAAGGCGATCGGATCAGTGAGCGGTCAATGACTTTCGGTCCGACCGTTGACCCGGTCCTCTTACCGCCGAAGATCGAAGTGCTGGGCGTTCAGTATCTGAAGATCCCGATGACACCGACGCGGATAGGCACACGGCTGCCGGACCCCGAGGACGACGCCGACACCGTCAACGGCTTCCTCCGCGTCGAGGCCGGCGGAGGATCTAAAGTCAACCGCTTTCAGTACGACATGCAGTGCATCCTGCATGGCTACAGCCCCGATGAGGACCAGGCCAACGACATTACCAACAAGGCGATCGCGCTCATGTCAGCGGCGCGCGGGCAAACCGTCACCGCCGATGACGTCGACTGGTACGTGGTCGGTGTATTCGGAATTGTTGTCGCGCACCGCCTTACAGACCCCGATGTGATCTTGCCGCGCTACAGGTCAATGGTGACTTGGCGCGTGGCAGGACAACCGTGGAACCCATAACCACAAGGAGAAAAGGTACAAGCTATGACTGGTGGCATCGATGTCGCTCAGATCGCGGCACCATCACCCAACATTCAGGGTGGATTCTGGCGCGCGCCGCTAGGCACCGCGCTGCCCACCGACACCACCACCGAGCTCGATCCGGCGAACATTTCGCTGGGCTACATCGACGACGACGGTGTCACGCTGAACATCGACCGGCCCAACACCAAGCAATTCGCGTGGGGCGGCCAACTGGTCGCATCATTGCAGCAGCACTACGCGACCACGTTCACGTTCAAGCTGTACCAAGTGCTCGATCCTGACGTACTCAAAGCGGTGCACTCGGACGGCAACGTGACGGTGACGCCGGCAACATCGACGACGGGCACGATCACCAAGGTGACGATGAACGCCACCTTGAACGTCAACTCCACCTGGACAATCGAGGCGTTCTATCAGCAGGCGACGATACGGCTCGCGCTGCCCAACGCCCGCGTCACTCAGGTGGGCCACTACCAGCTCACACACAAGACGCTGGCCGTCTACCCGGTCACGCTGGAGGCGTTCCCGGACAACAACGGCAACTTCGTCTATCAGATCAGCGATGACGGGATCCTCGCGGCATGACGACAGCCACGAAGCCCAAGCCGGCAACGAACGGGAAGGAAGACACCGGGCCCGATGAGACGCCCGCGCCTGAGGTGAAAGCTCCAGGCTTCACCTACATCCCGAAGGCCGGCGGCGAACCGATCACCTTCCCCAGCGCAGCAGCGTTGTGGGAAACCGTAGACGGTGTGAACCCGGTCAAGTTCCTGTGGCGGATCCGCAGGCTGAACGAGCCATACCAGACGTTCGCGTTCATGGAGCGCGCCAAGGTCAGCGACGAGATGGCCGAACGAGTGCTCGATCTGCCCGACAAGGAACGCAAAGAGTTCTTCCAAAGCTGGTTCCGCAGCGCGGAAGAACCAGAAGTAGGGCTACCCCCGGAATCCTGACGCTGGTCGGCGTCATCGGCTTCCACTGGCACGCCCTCCAGCGAGACCTTCTGGATCTGGGACCAGGGTTTCATGCAGCCGACATGTTCACCCCCAAATTGACTGCCAGCGAAATTGTTTCGATCATCGTGGGCGCCCAGCCCGGGACCGCGGTCTATCACTCGATCAACAAGGGTTGGACGACCACCGATCATCTGCTGGCGACGATGAGTGAATACCAGGCCGGGCTGGTGTCGTTGCCGCAGCGGTTCTCCCGCCCGGGCGTGGCTGATGTGCGGCCGGGCAAGATGCCCGACATTCGTGATCCGAACACCAACAGGCTGGCGTTTGACTCCATGACTATTGACGAATTCGAGGCGCGGCGTAAAGCGCGTCTCAAGGGAGCGTGATGGCTGACGGCGATATCAATCTGGCGACGCTCTGGGTTCCAGTCGTACCCTCCACGGAGGGTGTGGGTCCGGCGCTGGAGGAGGCCGGTAAGGAAGCCAAGGGCCGCTTCGGTGAAGCGGTTAAGGATATCGGCAAGTCGATCACCGATGATTTGTCGCAGGCTGGTTCGAAAGCCAAGGACACGTTTTCTGGTATCGGCACGGCCATCCATGACACGTTCGCCAAAGCCGGATCTGATGGTGGCAAAGCACTTTCAGACAATTTCAAGTCATCGTCGTCGATCCTTGAGGATTTCGCCGAGGGACTCGGCACCGAGGTGGGAACTGCGCTTGGCCGCAATCTTGGTGATGCACTTCGGTCGATCCCTGGTGTGTCCGGCGCGATCGAGACTGCTCAGAACTGGGGTCAGGTTTGGATCGGCGCTTCGGGGCGGGCCCGTGAGGGAATCACGAGTGTCCACGATGCACTTACTTCGCTGCGAGGCGGCGATGTTCAAGGCGCGCTGAGCGCGGTCTCCGCTTCGCTGGGACATATCGACGATCTAGGCAAGGCGTTCGGGGTCGACATCTCCGGCTGGTCTAGCCCGCTGCAAGACACCGTGAGCAAGATGAGTGGCGCAAAGGACCAGATACACGGATTTGCAGACATCGCCAGTGGACTACCAGGAAAGTTCGGCAAGGTCGGCGAATCTATTGCCGCGCTGGCCGGTCCGCTTGGCGCCGCCGTTGTTCTCGGCAAGCAGCTCGCGGATTTCCTTGAGCCTTATATTGAGAAGGCGCCAGGTTATGGTTTTGGCGAAAGGTTTCTGGAGCATTTTGGTTTGCACGCGCCTGGTGCTCAGCATTGGGACCAGCCGCCTGCACCGACGCCGAGTGTCCCACCGAATCCGGCTGATGGCGGCAGTTTTCTGCCATCGCTGCCAAGCACCCTCACAGGTGGTCCTAGCGCGGGCGCGCCGGCGCCATTTGCGCCGATGGATACCGGCGGCGCGCCGGGGAGTAGCGGTAGTGGCGGCGCGTCGAATTTCGACAAGAGCTGGTATCCGCAGGCATCCGGATCATCGGCTTCGGGCCTGGCGCCGGTCGCCGCGCCGGCCGCTGCGTCGTCCGGCGGAACGAACTGGGATGCGCTAGCGCAAGCCGAATCCAGCGGCAATTGGGCCAACGCGGACACTGGCGGCACCGGGCATTACGGGGGGTTGCAGTTTGATCTGCCTACGTGGAGAGATTTCGGCGGCACCGAGTTTGCGCCGCGCCCCGACATGGCTACTCGGGACCAGCAGATTACGGTTGCGAATCGCGTACCGGTCAGTCAACGGCCGCAGCGGTGGGCTCAGACGTGGTGGACCCAGAGCGGCAGCGGTAGTGGTGGGGGCGGTAGGAGCGTCGGCGGCGGTGGCACGCCAAGTATCGCTAGCAGCTTCGCAGCATCATCTGGCGGAATGTCGGACTTCGGCGCCGCCGCCGGTAACCCGACGATCGCACCACCGGACGAAAACTCCATCCGGACCTGGGTGCAACAGAACTTCGGCATCCCCAACACCCTAGGCACCGGATCGTGGGAGAACGCCGCACACGACTACGACGGTGGCTGGCATCACCGCGGACTGGGTGGCTCAACAGTCAAGAGCGGCTACGGTTTCGACTTCCACGGCACCCCGCAACAGATGTCGGCACTCGCGAACTGGGTCGCACAAAACTACTCGCAAGACACACTCGAATTGATCTATGGCGGTGCAGGTTTCGACCGTAGCCGCGAGATCAAAAACGCCAAATTCGGAGACGTTTACGGCCCAGGGCTTAACGCCGAGCATACCGATCACGTCCACTGGGCCATGTCTCGTATGCCAGGCGCCATGTCTGGCGGCATGTCAGGTATGGGCGGCAACATGCCGGTCGGTACCGAGCACGATCCGATCTACGTCACGCAAGCTGCCGGCGGCACGAGCGGCGGAAGCCCGTTTCAGAATCAGGGTCAGCAGCTCGGCCAGGGCTTGGTCAGCGGTGTGCTGCAGATGTTCGGTCTGGATGGCAGCGTGTTCGGTGGCAAATCCCCACTGGACTGGGGTGCGGTGAAGCTCGGCGGTCGTGTCGCCAACACCCTGTTCGGGATGGCCCGCAACATGAGCGGCGCCGGACCAATGGGCATACCAGGGATGCCCGGTGGGGGCGGTGGACTACTCGGAGGGCTTGGCGGCCTGATTCCAAGCCCCGCCGCGATTTCGGCGGCCGCCAAACCCGCCGGCGGATCGATCGGCGTCGGCGCCGCAACCGGCACCGGACCACAAAACCTGCACATCGACAACTCTATGAACGTCACAGGAAACACCGTCGGCAACACCTCCGACCTCGTACAGCAGTTCCATTGGCAGCAAAACGCCACCGTCCCAGGATCATCGGGCCGAACCCAGACCATACTTTCAGGGGTGCCGTAAACCATGACAGCACCCATCAACCCTGTCCCGCTGGGCAACACCGCCCAATACATGCGCCCCGACGTCCTGGCCAACTACCAGAACTTCTACGCCGTGCCCCTCCCGTTACGCGGACTGGACACCACCGTCGTGCACCTGGCCCCCAACGGGAACATCACCCATCTATCGGGGTCTCTGGCCGGCAACGAAGGCGTGTGGCTCGGGCAGAACCTGCAAGGCGAACACCAGCTTCCCTTTGAGCAGGTCGTCTTGGAGTCCGCTTTCCAGTGGGGCGCAACGATTCAACGCACCAACTACACCAAACGCATGATCAACCTGCGCATTGTCATCGCGGCCCCCAGCGAATACCAATACCTGCTGTGCGACAACCGCTGGTGGGAAGGGCAAGACGAAACCAAGGACGGCTGGCTGGGCATCTTCACCCGCTGGGGCGGCTGGCGGTGGGTTCCGGTGCGGCCATACAAGACCGTTGACACCACCCAAAGCATGGATCCGCAAGCGTACGGAAACAACGCCGCGCAATGGGATCTCATCTGGATCTGCCAACGCCCCTGGTTCTCCAAACCCACCCTGTTCGACACGTGGTCAGCCCAAGGACTGACCAAGAACAAAGCTGGCTACTACACCGGCACCATCACGTTAGCCAATCAGGCCGACATGCAAACCTACGTCCAGTATTTGGTTAACGCGCCCGGCGGGGGCGATTGCATGGTGCAGGACAATAACTCCTCACGCATGGTGACCCCACCGAAACTGCTCGATTCCGACGGTCCCGGGCTCATCGACTCAGACCCGCACGAACGCACCCTCACCGCCGCTAACGACGCGTTCGACAGCGACTACTACCAGTTGGCGAAAGCGTCGAACGTGCTGAACTTCTTCCTGACCAATCAGAAACCCAGCGCGAAGCATTGGTGGCAGCGGGGATATATCCGCTTCATCTACAACGTCCCGCCGGAAACGATTGTGCAGTTCAACGTCGCGCACACCAACCCGAACGCCACCATCACCGTCATGCTGCCGCAAAGGTACAAGCGCTCGAGATGACTGACCTGTCCCACCTGTTCGGCACACCCAGCAACGTCGAACTGGCGCAGCTCAACATGAAAGCTAAAGAGCTGTCGTTCAACTCAAGCGTCGACCCGGTGTTGGGCACGGTCGGCTCCCATGGCTGCCCCGACCCGGCGAAAGACCCGATGGCGTGTTACCGCTACCTCGACGGGATGCGCGACATCATCCGCCAGGCCGCTAACCAGCAGCCGCTGATCCGGCTCGCGGACAAGAACCTGAACGTGGTCGCCGAAATCACCGGCGAAGTATCAGCCAGCGTCGAAGAACTGATGGCCGACAGCGGCCAAGCCACCGTCGTCATCCGCTACGACCACTGGATCGAAGACTATGTAGTTAACGGAACCACCATCTCCGAAGACCTGCACCTGCTGATCGATCCGATACCGACGCAGCAGGACTGGCGGGTGCGGTGGGGCGGCAAAATCAAGGAAATCTCGTTGGTGAACAACGAAGATGGCACGAGCACGATCACGTTCCTGGCGTTGTCGCACCGCGAGCACATGAAACATCTGCTTTACGGTGCGGCGCCGTTCTTCCCGCCGGAATTCCAGTTCCCGCGGATGTGGATCCTGCCCGGGCCAATGCGCTCGGTGTTTTTCATCACCGGCATGATCAACCTTGCCCGATTGTTCTTTCCCGGGCTGAACATCATCACGAACATCTTCAACCCGGGCGCGTGGCTGTACTACCTCGACCCGAACAACTGGAAGAACTTCAACCCGCTGTCCTGGCCGATCCAGTGCGCGTTCGTCGATCCCATCACCGACACGTCAATGTGGACCGTGCTGGCCGCGACATGGACGGACTGGCATTCCACCACACAGGATTTGCTGTTCAACGCCGGCTGTATCGTGCGCGCCTACACCTGGCTGACCACTGACAAAGACAGTCCGCATACGGCGTTGTCGGATCTGCTGGAAACCGGCAGCGCTGACGAGCTCGCCGCAATCACAGGGTTGAGCGTGGAGGAGTTATATCAGCAGGCCCAGGGCAACATCTCCAACCTCGCGCGACCAACCCGTAACTGCGTCATCCTGGACTGCCAGGACAAGTCGGGCCGCATCGGTCCCACCGGAACAGCGCTGGACGGTTTGCTTGAGCTGATCGGGATCACGCTCGACGACATGATCACCGAAGTGATTTTGGATCAGCAGTCGATGCAGGTTCTGGACGGTGAAACCGTCATCGACACCACGCAGATCAACATGTTCTTCTCCAGCCTTCTGGGTGTGAAGATCCCACCGCCGAATGTGATTTGGCGTGAGGGCCAGTTCACCGGCATGGTGCATCGCGAAGTGAACCTGCACAAAGGCCCCCCGGTGACGATGATGACTGGGGGGCGTTCGCCCAGCATTATCAATGAGCTCCAGACCTTCGGTATCCGCTATGCCCTGGCTGAATTATCGATGGTGCCAACGCTTGCCGGGGCCGCCGGCGCGTTCGCACCCGTCACCCTCAACCAGCAGATACCGGCCACCCCAGGACTGGACAACCTCTACAACGGGGAACTCGACAACATCCTGTTCGCGTGGGAGCGCTACACTTCCCCGGTCCGTGAACTGCACTCCGGCGAACTGGCGTACCAGGAATACATCGAGCGTGGTACTTCCAGCGCCTACACACTTGCCGCATGGCTGAATCTGGCTGAGGCGAAATGGAAAACCGCCGCCTACTACGGATTCCAATCCAAAGCACTCAACGGCCACCCATGGGTGTACGGTGTGGACTTCTCTCTCGGGGAACGTGTCGGGTTCGAGATGGATGGCATCATCTTCGTTGACCAGATGGCTGCGGTGCAGTGGCAGTACGACCGCACCACACCCAATTTCCTTTTCGTGTCGGTCGGCGATGACCGCAACAAGCACGACCCTTTGGCGATGGCCGCGCAAACCCTGCAAGGCGTCTACGCGCTCGTCGGCGCCTATCTCGGGGAAGGCACCTTCTTTGGATAGCAAGAGCGGCAGCCCGTTTCCGCGCAAGATGCCGCAACTATCTGATGAGCAGCGCGCGGAGCTGAAAGGCATCGTCAAGCAGGTGATCCGGGAAAAGATCGCCCAACGCGAGGATCTGCGTGACCAGGCTGCGGTGATGCGGCAGATATGGGCGGCGATCGTGGCGTCACCGACCTGGTCGATCGTGTGCGCCGAGAAACCCCCAGACACGCCGTCGGAGGCAGACGAAATGTGGACCCTGACACCGGAAATTAGACGGCCATGACCGCCCCGCAGATCAACACGCTCGAGTATCTGCGTCACGCGCTCGCCGACCAGCAGAACACCGCAGTCGTTTCGCAGAACGCCGACGGAACACTGTCCATCACCCTCGATATCGGCCCGGGCCCCACCGAGATCAACTTGGAGCCGCTGCAAGGCCCGACGGGGGCGCCCGGGCTGCCGCAGTTCCCGCTGATGCCGATGCCCGATATCTACACTGATCCCAAGGATTTGCCGTTCGACCTGACGAACACGCCGGCTGATATCGGCAAGTATTGGCTGATCACCCAATCCGATGCCAACGGTGTGATCTTGTCGGCGGCCTACATCTGGTTCGGCACCGAATACCGGATCCTGCCGTTCGGTGTGCAAGGCCCACCGGGACCGTACGGGGTGATCCGGCCCTACGTGAACCTGCTTGAGCCGGACAACACGTCAACGATGACCTGGACCGGTGGCGGCACCACCGTCGATCCGTATCTGCAGACGTTCAACCTGTCGATCCCCGAAGGGCCGATGGGTGAATCGTACCCGCTGTTCAACATGCCCGACGTGTCCCACGAGCGGCCACCGCTGACCGGCCAGTTCCTGGCACACAACGGCGACACCATCGACCACAACGGTGACACGCTGCCGGTGTGGGCGGCCGCCAGCGTCGGCGACATCATCCCGCAGCCCTACATCGTGCCGTCGTCGGCGTTCTCAAGCTACTCCGGGGTGTCGTTCGACCACCCGGTGATGATCGTGACATTCCCTATTCCGCCGTGCCCGTTCCCGTGGAAGCCGTTGGTGTGGGGGCAGATCGAAATGCACGGCAACAAGTGGTTTCAGATCCTGCCCGACGAGATCGGCATTCTGGTGTTGCTGGGTGACCCGGACCCCGAAGTCGGCACACCGGTTGCTCGCGGGTTCGGCAACGCGCCGCGCGGGGTGGTGACGGTGATCCCGCACTGCTCCTACCCGCAATACCCCGAAGGACCAGACGGGCCGCAATCACCGGAAGGGTCGGACAGTATCGCGATGACGCCGTGGAACGACGTCGGCGCGGTGCCCGCCAACCACACCGGCAACGAAGCCACGTTGTATGTGGTGTTGGTCAACGAGGGCAAAGCAGCGGGCCGGCGGGCCCGGTTCGACTTCAACGCTTCGGGGTCGTCGCTGTTCGTGATGGCGTGCCCCATGACCGCCCAGGACCAGTTGTCGCCGCCGCAGTACGGGGCGTTGACGACGCGCACCAAACTGACCGGCCTCGTCGCGACGCCGCAATAAGGAGCCCTGAATTGTGACTGCCCCTATCGGTTCGGTTGTCTACCTGCAAAGCGTGGCAGCCAACCTGCACATCTACGCCGTCGTCACCGACGGGTCGACACCGAACCTGAACCGGATCACGGTCAACGTCAACGCCGACGAGGCCACAGCGGTGGTACCGGGACTGATCGGTAAAACCGGTCCGACGGGGGCGCCGCAGTTCGTGCTGGACTTCCAACCCGACGTCTACGACAGCCCCGCCGACCTGCCGGACACCCTGAACAACAGCGATTTCGGAAAGTATTGGCTCGTCGAACAACTCGACCAGAACGAAAACGTGGTGTCCGCGGCAGCCTACGTGTGGTGGGGTTCGTATTTTCGGGTGTTGCCGTTCGGGACGCAAGGACCGATCGGCCCGGTTCCGGTGGTCACGCCGGAAGTGATTCTGCTGGACCCGGATATGCCGTCGTATGTGGAGAACACCGGCACGATATCCAACCCGCAGTGGACGTTCTATTTAGCGGTGCCGCAAGGCCCTCCGGGTCCGTCGGCCACGTTGGCCGGCTGCCCCGACGTGGACGAATCCACACCGCCTGAGATCGGGCAGGTGTTGGGCTTCAACGGCCGCTACCACGAGGGCTTGCCGGTGTATCAGCCGATGAGTGTCGGCGCGATGTCGCCGATGCCCTACACCGTGCCCGAGTCGTCGTTCCAGGCGTATTCGGGTGTGGCATCAGCCGCGCACACCGTGTGCACGTTTCAGGTTCCGCCGAATGCGTGGCCGTGGAAACCATTGGTGTGGGGGCATTTGCAGCTCGCCGGCGGGATCGGGGTGGCGTTCGGCAACAACATGGTCGGCGTCGAAGTTTTGTTGGGGGATCCGCAGACCGGCCAGCTGGTCGCGTCCGGGTACGGCAACGCGCTGGGCGCCACCGTGACCATCACCCCGCAAACCTCCGTGCCGGCCACATCGTCGAACACCAGCGGCGCGTCCACCGCGATGACGCCCGCTAACTCGGTGGCGTTGGTGCCCGCCAACCACACCGGCAACGCCGGAACTCTCTACGTCAACCTGACGACCAAGGGCATGGCGTCGAAAGTCAAGTTCAACCCCGACAACAACCAGCTTTTCGTGCTGGCCTGCCCGGTCACCAGTGTCGGGGCGATCACCACAGCGATCACCGGGCCGCTGTCGACGACGACAGGACTGACGGCATGGCAAGTCTCGATGGGCTGACCAAGGCAGAGTTGATCGCGCTCGTCGAGGACATGCGCGACGACTGGCGCACGATGAACGACTTCATGAACACCACCGCGACCGCATTCGGGTGGTGCGACGAATACGAGGAACGGATCTACAAGTACAACGATTCGTTCAAGGTAATGGCTGTGGTCGGCAGAGTGCCTGAAGGGAAACGGGTTTCGGTGCGCAACGCCTACGCCGCCCGCCGTTTGGCGATGGGGCATGTCATCAACACGCTGGCCGATCACGGCATCACACTGCCCGACGATGCCCTGTGCGGGGTGGTGCGCGACCACAAAGCGCTGGCGGCCGCGCACGAAAACATCACCCGACGACTCACCCCACCAAAGAAGCAATAAGGAGCCAATTGTGGCAAACGTCGACAACACCAACGACCTGGTCGTCACCTACGTCACCGGGCTCGGCAACTGGATAGGGCTGGCCACCGGCAATCCCGGCAACACCAACAGCCCCGCCAACGAAGCCACCGGCGGCTCCCCCGTCTACACCCGGCAGGAAACCGACTGGGTCATCTCAGGTTCGACCGCGATCGGATCACCGGTCACATTCAACGTCGGTCCCGGCACCTACAACTACATGATCATGTGCTCCGCTTCTAGCGGCACCAACATGGTCGACTGGGTGCCGATCACCCCGCAGGTCGCCCAAGTGCAGACCACCGTCACCATCACCCCCCTCTACACCGCCAGCTAAAGTGCCGCGCTCAGTTCAGGCGTTCCGCCAGAACGCCAAGCTCACCCACTCGCCGAACAACACCATGGCCGGCGACCCCACCGCCGCGGTCGACGACGGCTCCGACTACTTCAAAGTCCCGTCGTTCCTCGACATCTGCAACCCGGTCACGCAGAACAATCAGAACCCGTTCATGGCCGGGTTGAACACGATGGGGGATGGCACCAACAGCAGCGGCGTCCCGGGGCAGACCGGCAACATTCTGTCGGGATTGCAGATTTTCTCCGACACACTGTGCGGGATGGCACTCGGTGGCGGGTCAGCGAGCGAAGTGCTCAACATGGCCCGCCAACTGCGGGCGGCCGGCGGCGACCTCGGTGAAACCATCGACGGAATCCGGAAACTGCGCGCCACGGTGGGATTGGGGACGTCGCCGCAAAGCGTGCTCGCCGGTGTGCAGGACACCTCCAATGCGGTCAATTCGCACCCGTTCACCGGTGGCCTGCTGTCGATGGGCGGCTCGTCGTCGGGTAACCAGTTCATTGACGCGCTGAACGGTTTGACGTCGTTTCTGGGGGCGTTGTGCAGCATCGGCACCGGCTCGGGTGATGTGTCGGCCACGACACCGGACAGTGTCGTTGCCTCGGCTCAGTCGATCGCTTCCAACGCGCATTTTCTGCTCAGTGGCCGCTTCAAGTTCAACGCGAACGGCAACGACCTGTTCGACGCGGGAGCCCGCGCGTTGCGGCGTAACACAGCTTTGCATTTCGGGAATCAGTCACTGTCCACTGCGCAGTCGGTGGCGCTGCAGCAGCAAAACCTGCTCGTCTCCGACGATTTCAGCGCATCAACCACTGTCGTCGGCGACGCCCACTGGACGTGGGATGGCACCGACGGCTCCCCGGGCACCGCGGTGCTGGGTTGCGCATCGGTCACCTGTGACGGTACGCAGCCGCCGCTGGTGTCCAGCGAAATCCCTGTGGTGGCTGGTGAAGAGATCGAAGTGGCCTGCGAGATCAGGTGGTCGGGCCTGACCTACACCGGTGACAGTCCTCTGGTGTTGGCGGTTGAAAAGTATCGGCTGATGAAAGACCCCGCGGGTAGCGGCCAGAATGTGTACACCGATATCGGCTGGTATGAGGTGTACACGGTGCCGTCACCGGCCGCGGCTTCGAGTGGTTGGGTGGGGGTTGCGGGCACTTACACCGTGGAGACCGGGGTGGATCAGCTGCGGTTCCGGTTGCAGGCCAAGCAGAATGCGACCGCCGGCACTGTGAAGTTTGATGCGGCAGTGTTTTTGAAGCTGTCGCTGATCGGCTCGGAATGTGTTCCGTTCACCGGGGAAACCGTCGACAACATCGTCACCAAACTCTACGGCGTTCAAGGAACCGGGTTTTCGCAGAACGCTGCCGCGGTCGCGCTCGCGAACACGGCGTCGTCGTTGTCGTCGGTGAATTCACGGCTGGCCGCGCTGGAAGCTGAGGGGCATACGGGCGCGTTGGCGGGGGATGATTTCAACTGGACCGGGCAACTCACTGCCAACGCGAACTGGGGTGGGGTGTATAGCCAAGCGGGGTTCGGCACGTATCAGGCCAACGGATTGACTGCGGCCTTCGTGGAGACCGCCGGCTACGCCCACACCGGCATCAATGATTGCCGGTTCAACTGGATCGGGACCGATTCGGTGTCGGAGACCGATTATCAGCTGGTGCAGTGCGTGATCAACTCCCCACCGGACTCTAACGACAAGGCGACCGCCTACCTGTATCTGTTTGGCCGCATCTCGTCGGACTGGGAGAACTACATCCTGCTCAAGATCGGTGGCGACGGAACCTACCAGGTGATCCGCGCCGTGGCGGGGGTTGAGACGGTGATGGACAGCGGAACCTGCGCAGTGCCCGGAAACGGCAGCACCATCACCTTGTACTGCGGAGACGCCCCCACCGCGGCGCTGCGGAAGTTCACCGCGAAGATCGGCTCCCAGACGATCTCGAGTTTCACCGAGTCGGGCAGCGCGTCACAGGTCGGAACGGCATACCGCGGGTGGGGATTCGGTGGCCTGTACAACAAATACGCGCTGTTTGCACCGTTCCAGGGTGTCCATTCGGTGTTGCCGCCGAGTGTGGATCAGTGGCTGGCGATGGATCAATGAGCGACGAGACGCCGCCGGTCGGCAATTTGGGGGATCGGATCAAGGCGCGCCGCGCCGCCCGGGTCGCTGAGATCACCGCCCGTCACGGCGTCAACAAGGATCAGGTGCTCGACGAGCTGAAAGCCTATGTGGACGAGCAGATCGCCGCACTGGCCGCGGCTAACTGGTTGAAGGTGCGGTGACTGAGCCGGGGGCGGTGATTCCGCCGCAGCCCGGCTGGTGGGTGCGCACCGACCCGGTCGGGGTGAACACCGCATCGACCTTCGAGTGGGATGCGGCGGCGGCAGGCGCCATCGGGCACGGCGGCATCACCTCCGGGAGTTACGGCTGGGCCACCGTCGATGCGGTCGGCGGGGTGGCCCGGGTCGGACACGGCTCCGGTAGCTATGGCTGGTCGTCGACGGCGGCCGCCGCCCCGCACCGCGGCGCCGGGTCGGGGAACTACGGCTGGCTGTCGAGCGCATCGGGAGTCACGCCACACGCCGGGCACAGCAGCGGCGGATATGGCTGGTCGTCGAGCGCGACCGGGGTGCGGCCCGCGTTCACCCCGTTCAACGAGGAAAACACCACCCGCAGCAACCAGCCGCTTCCGGTCGGAACGTCGGGCGTATGGGTGACGTTGATCGGTGCCGGCGGTGCGGGCGGCAACGGTCAAGTGACCACCGCGAACCAGCCCGGCGGCGGCGGCGGCGGCGGCGGCGCCCGAGTCGACCGTGTGTTTGTGCCGACCGCGTCGCTCGGGTCAACATACTCTACCGTTGTCGGGACTGGCGGCGTTAACGCGGCAGGTACAGCATCAATGTTCTCATCGGGGGCGGTGTCACTGTCGGCTGGCGGCGGAAACGCCGGCGCAGCAGCATCCTCGGGTGGTAGCGGCGGATCGGGCGGGACTGCCGGCGCTTCGGGAATCACCGCCCCGACACATAGCGGCACGGCCGGCGGCAACTCAAACACTGCCGGAACAAGCGACACCAGCAACAATGTCGGCTGCGGCGGCGCAGGAGGCTGCGTCGCCAACAACGTGACTGCCGGTAATGCTGGCGGCAGTTCCAGCACCGTGTCGGGCGGTGCAGGCGGCGCCGCCGGCGGCGGCGCAGGCGGAACACCATCTGATGCCGCGCCCGGTAACGGCGGCGCAGGCGGCGGCGGCGGCGGCGGCAACAACTACGCCGCCGCGGGTAACGGCGGCGCAGGCGGCAAATACGGCGGCGGCGGCGGCGGCGGCGGCGCCGCCCGAACAGGCGGCACAGCAGGTGCAGGCGGCGGCGGCGGCGGCGGATACGTCCTCTTGGAATGGGTCTAAAGGAATCGAAGGGAAACCAGGAAACAATGGCCGGTCTCGTCACAGTCACACGTAAAACCGAAACCATCCAGGCATACCAACTCACCTCAGCAGACGACATGCTCGCCGCCCTGAAATACATTGCCGCAGGCGGCTACTCAGGCAGCATCACACTCTCCACACCCGACGGAACAAACCAAGTGTGGCGACTGCAAATCCAGAACTCCACGAAAAACGTTTCCCAATTCGCCGGCATCAACGATTACATCGTGATCGAAAACAATGCGATCGCCAGCGTCGTGCCCGCCGCCCAGTTCACCAACATGTACCAAACCGCCTAACCAGAAAGACACACGATGCCTCTCAACAACGCCGCAATGGTCGTCGGCGCCAACGCCATCCGCGCAGCCGCACCCTACGGCCAACTACACTCCGCAGCCGCAGGCGCCAGCTATACCAGCAACATCACCACCGCCCCCCGCCAACCCGTCAACTGGGGAACACCCACCGGCGCAGGCAGCTTCGGCCTCGCATCCCAAATCAACTTCTCCGGCGGCGCCAACAACGGACCCGTCTACAGCATCACCCTATGGTCCGCGAACAGCGGCGGCACCTGCTACGGAGAATTCCCCCTGACCGGAGACTCCACCTTCAGCTCCACCGGAACCTACTCCGTCACCGCCATCGACCTCACCGGAACAGCGAGCTAACCGAGCGGAAGGTCACGTAGATGGCTTTAGCTCTCGCCCTCACAGCGGGCGCACTGGTCGGCATCGCACTTGGTGGCGCCGCCCTCATCCTCACCATCGAAATACTCGACGGCCGACAGGAATTCGCGTGGTAGACACAGCCGCCGCCGACGCCTTGCAAGCACTCGAAACCCTCCGCACCGCCATCACCACCCTCATCTGCGAACGCGAACAACTCCGCGCCGAACGCGACGCACTCATCCGCGAACGCAACCAAGCCGGCTGGTAACCCCGCCGCCAACAACCCCCCATGAACACCCTTGAAAGGGGCCAGCTTCGCCATGCACACAATCGACGTCCACCGCTTCGAACAAGCCGACCCACGGCTAGGCCGCCACGTCCGCCACGACTCCCGCTCACTGGACTACGAATTCGTGCCGCGCAACGCCACACCATCACATAAGTCCACGTTCTGGAAATCGCCATATATCCCGCTGAACCAAGGATCACTCGGAAGCTGCGTCGGCAACGCCGTCGCTGGCGTCCTCAACACGTCGTTGATGACGAAAACCCGAAAACTGACCCACCACAACCGCAAGTTCTACGAAGCCGACGCCATCCACATCTACTCCACGGCAACGACTTACGACTCCGACCCGCAGAACTATCCCCCCACAGACACCGGCTCTGACGGCGTCAGCGGAGCCAAAGCAGGCATCGCACTAGGTTACCTCGACTCATACACCCACACATTCTCCTTCTCCGCAGCCCAGACAGCTGCAGAACAAACCCCATTTATCCAAGGCACCATCTGGACCAAGACAATGTTCACCCCAACCAACGGACTAGTTTCCATTGGGCCACTGCGTGATTCAAACATCGCAGGCGGTCACGAATATGAGGGTGCGGGGATAGATTGGACAGAAGAAGTCTTCATCTATCGCAACAGCTGGGGCGATCAAGACGACTGGCCTGGCTGTAAACCCGGCGGCTATTTCGCTATCACATTCGATGATGTGCAGAAGCTTTTAGACATGCAAGGCGACGTCACCGTGCTCCACGGAAAGACCGGCTGATGTACACCTACACCGCCTGGGGGCTCGACAGTGCGCGCGACCCGCTCGGCATCGTCGACGGCGACACCATGCACGTCGGGATAGACCTCGGTCTCGACGTCGCCATCCACATCACGCTGCGCCTGTACGGAATCAACGCACCCGAAATGGGCACCACTGAAGGTAAAACCGCCAAGCAGTGGGCTATCGGCTGGTTCCAAACCCAACCGTGACCGCCGCACAGTACGCCCCTGCAGTCCTGCAAGCCGGCCGCGATCTCGGCATCACCCCGCGTGGGATCGTCATCGGATTCGCCACCGTCTACGTCGAATCCAACTGGACGATGTACGCCAACGCGGCCGTGCCCGAGTCGATGAGCATCCCGCACGAGGCCGTTGGCTCCGACGGGCATTCGGTCGGCCTGTTCCAGCAGCAGGTCGTCGACTCAGGTAACGGATGGTGGTGGGGCGACGCCGCCACCTGCATGGACCCATACAAGTCAGCGCAGCTGTTCTTTTCGCGGCTCGCCAACCTCGACTACAACAACACCGCCAACAGCCCCGGCTCCTATGCGCAGGCGGTCCAGCAGTCCGCCTACCCCGACCGCTACGACCAGCGCATGGCCGACGCCCAAACGCTCTACAACCAGATCAGCTCCGGAGGCACCGTGACCACTCCCGTTGACCCGAACCGCCCCGACTTCAACGAGTTCCCGAACTGGTGCGACAACAACGAAGACCGCCAGAACACCACCATTGACCTGTTCCTGCTGCACACGCAGGAGGGCTCGGAAACCGACGACAACGCGGCCCTGGACCTGTCGAACTTCTGCATCTCCACCACCGGCACCGACAACCCCGTCAGCTACCACTACGCGGTCCGCCAGGCCAGTGACGGCGGCGTCACGGTGGTCGACATGGTGGACACCGACTTGGCGTGCTGGGCGGTCGGCAACTCGAACCTGCGCTCGATCAACCTGTGCTTCGCCGGGACCGACGCCGCCTGGTCGCGTGAACAGTGGATGACCCAGGCCAAGGCCATCGACGTGGCCGCGTATTTGTGTGTGCAGGATTGCGACAAGTACGGCATCACCCCGAAGGTCATTGCTCCGCCATACAGTTCGCCGCCGCCCGGGATCAGTGATCACCGGTACTGCACGCAGTACCTCAAAGACGGCAACACGCACACCGACGTCGGCGACAACTTCCCCTGGGACGTGTTCGCCGCGGCGGTCGCCAAATACGCCGGCACCGCTTCCCCCACACCAGATACATCGCCGGCGGCCGCGGCGCCGGACTACACGGTGCTGGTTTACGAGCAGATGTGCGGCCCAATCGATCCCGATACCGGCTACGGAATCGGCTGGCCGCAGCTGGCCGGCGATCCCGACGCGCTCGCTGAATTGCAGCAGAAAGTCGACGCCGGCACACCGCTGTATCTGGTCGACGCGCTGGCTGCCCAGCGGTGGGGCATCAAACCCACTCCGAAACCGACGAAGACGACGCGCAAGGCCACCGCCAAGCGCACAGCACGGAAGGCGGCCCGCTGATGGCTACCGACAACAACGGCCAGTGGATCGGATTGGGGCTCGGCGACGTCGATCCCATCGTCCTGGCCCTCAAGCAGTTCTTCCTCCGAAAGTTCGCCAAGACGGCCGCTCCCCTTCAGGCGAGTGTCACCGCGGGAGGCACGGCAGCGCAGACCTACGACCAGACGATGGTCGACTTCGTGACCCGGATGCAGACCGCATACGGCGCGAACACCGCTGTCAACCCGGGCCTGGCGATCAGCGGGATCATCAACTACGCCTGGAAGATCCGTTCCGGGTTCCTGCCGCCGCCAAAGATCACCATCCTGACCGCCCAAGGCACCGGCGTCGACATGTGGAATCAGATGTCTCCGCAGCCCTTCGGCGCCGCACAGTACGTCAAGCAGAAGTACCCGGACCGGGTTGTCGTCCAGCCGGTCGGCAATTACCCGGCCAGCATCAACAACCCGTGGATGGGGACATCGGTGCAGATGGGCGTCGACTCGGCGGTGGCGCTGCTCGGCGGCGCCCCGCCCATCGACCCCGGTGACCCGGTCTATCCGACTGGCCCGATCTTCGGGTGGTGGTACAGCCAATCGGCCATTCTCGGATCGCACTTGTGGCGCGACGAGACACTGAATCCTGCTGGGCGACTGCATCATCGGCTCAATGATTGGATCGGCGTCAACACCTACGGCAACCCCTGCAGGTGTCCAGGCAAGGCGAATGGCAACATTCGCGCCCGGTGGGGCCTGCCAGGCAAACTCGACGGCGTCACCACGGGCGGAATCGCCGGCCCCGACTGCCTCACCGCCGACCAAACGCCCGACTGGTGGATGGACTACGTCTGGCTCGGCGACGACGACGGCCACACCGAGCTCTACACCAACTGCCCGACAGGCGATGATCCCTGGCGCCGCGAAGCCGCGCCCGGCCGCGTCGGCCTGCTGATCTACGACTTCATCCAGACGGGCACCTTCATCGACTTCATCGAAATCGCCGAGGCACTAGCAACCCCGGTGGCGATGGTCGAGGAAATCTACAACGGACTCACCTTCGCCCTGAAAGGGCCCAACGCCGATCACTTCGCCTACAACTGGCTCGACTCAATCCTCTACGCGCAGTGGGTCGTCGAGACCTGGACCACCAACTACATCAACTCCGGCGGAGCGGTAACTGCGCCACCGGTGCTCGTTCCGGCCGTGCCCAGCGCGGCCTGACAAACAAACGCCAACCCGTTACGAGAGGACAACTGACCATGGCTAAGAAAATCGTTCACATCGACAAGAATCAAGCCCCCAAGGTCGCGTCGCTCCTCGGCGACACCGCGGTGGCGAAGGTGCCGGTGAAGGTGGTCGCAGAGACCGAAGGCCCGGTGACGTTCGTCCAGAAACTGCAGGGCTACTACAAGGGCTTGATCGCCGCGATCGGCTCACTGCTGATCATCATCAACGAGGTCACACCACTGCTGAACTTTCTGCCCGGCCAGGACAAACACTACGTCGACGTCGCTATCGCCGTGTTGACGACAGCTGCGACGTTCCTCAAGAGCAACGAACACTGGCTTGATGACCTGTGAGTTACCGGGGTGAATGCCGATAGATTCCTCGATGGGCTGACCCGCTTCGTGCTCGGGCCTAAGCGGCTCGACCACGAACCGCTGTACTCGTGCACACATGCCGGCGTCATCGCCTCCACATCGGTTGGGGCGCTGTCTGGATCAACCGTCGACCCGGTCCTGCTGACCCTCGACACCACCGCCCAGCGGGCGCTGCTGGTCTGCCTGTTCGTTGGGTCAGCGGTGTGCTTGTACGGCATCGCGATGGGCACACCATTCGACCTATGGCGCCAAGCCAACCGTGTTGTCCGGCAATTGGTGGGCAAGCCGCAGTTGCCGGTCCTTGACTTGCGCCGCTGCTACCGCGTCGGTATCTGCGGCATACCAGCGGTCATGGCCGGACTAATCGCTTACGCCGACATCATCGCCACCCACGCCCACGACTGGGCCAGCGCAGCCGGCGTCTTCCTGATCGGCTTCAACGCCCTCGGCATGTTCTTTCAGTTCCTGCGGTTTCTGATGGAAATCCGGCGCATCAACAGGACCCTGCCGATCCTGATGAAGTTCGAGGCTGAGCACCGCAAGTTGGAGAAAACCATCCGTCAACACATCAATGCGCGGTGGCGGCGGTGAAAGCCGACGACCTGGTGCTGACGTTGTTCGCGTCGAGCTCCCCGCTGACTGCGATCCTGTGGGGCGCAGCGTATTACAAGCAGAACAAGCGGAAGAAGGAGCTGGAGAATCTGCGCACCGAACAAGAACTCCAGCACGAATACCGCCTCGACGAGAACACACGCAACACCCTGGTCCAGGAAGCCGCGAACCTGCAGGAGGATCGGGAGCAGCGGCGAGAAGAGTGGTGGTCCAACCAAATCGATTTGTTGCGGCGTGAAATCGAAAGTGAACGGCAGCTTTCCAACATGCGGTTCCGGCGGCTCAACCAACTGGAAGCGTGGGCGACCCAGCATGTGATCTGGGACCGCAAAGCATGGTCACGAATCGCGGAGATAGATCCGGGTTTCGAGATGCCACCCGAACTACCCGACGAATCTCACCCCTGAAACCAACCCCTCTGGTCCGTTGAGCTCACCGAAGCCGAGCTCCGACCAGAGGGGGTTTTCCTTCATTCCCAGTGCAGTTCGCCGTGCTGGTGGTGTCCATCATGCCCTAACTTCAGCCCGCATACATACGCGGTACCGAATGCGACATAGGCGCGACCGCAGCGGGGTAACGTGAAGGTGACGGCGCCATCCTCATCGACGGGTGAGGTTGCGACGATGCGGCCATCATCGCTGAATAGCGAGGCGTAATAGTCGCCCATAAGTTCTCCTTATGTAATCCTGCGCTTGCGCGCCATCTCGGCCAGATCGGCGTTCAATTGCCTACGCTCGGCGTCACTGAGTAGGTCGCTCAGATCGGCGGGTAATTGAACAGTCACCGAATCGTGCTTCAACTCGGGTAGCACATCCGATTTTCCCCAGTGCTCGGCTTTGACCTGTGCCAAATTGCCTTGGATGCGGCATGTTACGCTGAGTTGCCGCCCACAGCACGGACAGTCGGTGAAATAATGCGCGTACGCGCCACCTTCGATTAGTGTGGAAGTGCCCATCCCTATGTCGCCTTGAGGAGTTGTGCGGCGGGACCGGCGACGTGCTCCTCAACGGCTCGCTTCGCTTCCGCAACGGTGCGATACCAGCCGATGCCCTGGCCGAATCTGGCTTGCCAGGAGGGCAGTCAGCGGTGTTTTTTACGACATAGCCGATACGTCGGTCGCCATCAAACGTAGCGCCAACCGGAGTGCGTGCCGTCGTGCATGTTGCGTTGTGTCGGGCTGCCGGATGCCCTCGCGGAAAAGCACCGACTGCCGGATCAGCTCTGCGCCGTATTCGTCGGGCGGAATCTTGCCGTCGTCGGGATGCCAGTGTGAACCGGGTTGTGTCAGTTCCATCCACAAGTCTGATGCGGTCGGACGTTCGACACTAAGAACGTCGAGGTAGTAGCGAGAATTGGTCACCAAGAAGCTAAACCTGCAATTGTCGGTCTCGGTACTGCCGCGAATCGCGAGCGGGGTGATGTCCTCGTCAGCACCGTCGTTGAACGTCCACGTCGCAAGTTTGGGATTGTCCGAGTCGTCAACCTCGACCGTATAAAGGTTGTCGTGGCCGACTGGCCGCGTAACGGACAGCGGGAGTCGCCACCAGTGCGCGGATTTTGGAATCTCGGGCGCGGCTGTCAGTGCAACCGCCATGTAAGCCCTGCTCATCCGTTACTCCTGTCGAATGCCGATAGCATCGTTTTTTGTCGTCCAGTCAGGCGGCTAGTCGTCGACTGGCTCAACGATGATGGTGCTCTGGTCGACGGGGTGCGAAACTCCCTCAATGCTGCCACGCAGGATCTCCTCGGCCTCTTCACGCGAGTCGGCCTTCACCATGACGGTAAAGCGAAATGATTTCATTGCTGCACTTCCTGACGTAAGGAGTTGGACATCATCCAACGGAGCCGATTCAACTGTTCTGGCAGCACCGCTTGGACGGTCCACAACGATTGATCGGTGAGCATGTCCAATGCGGTGACAATTTCGCCAGCGAGGAATCGGCTCAGGATGTCCTGCGGCCCGCAGTACGGGACCATATCGGGATTCTCGCGCTTCGCGGCATAGTACGAATCCAGCGCGTCACGCGCGGCCTGGTCCGCAGCTTGATCCGTCATCCTGTTGCCGCTGGTGGTAAACAATGCCATTACGATCTTCCTCCGCCCTTATGCCAGGTTCGGTATCTGCTGATCAAGATCCGGGCAATACGCATCCCGCGCAGCATTCTTGAAATCAATCATCGGCAACCCGGGCGTCACGTTCTGCGCCAACAACTCCTCACGAACCTTGATCATCCCCGCCGCCAGCGGCGGCATACCACCCCACGCGATCCGCGGCAGGTTCCGCAGATCACATGTCTCATGCGCGACACCGATCAATACGCCACGATCCCCGGGCACATGGTGGGCATCCAACGCCGCAACGAACTGATCATCAGCGCTGTCAGCGTGCGCAACCGGGACTGCGAGGGACAGTGCGCAGA
Organism: Mycobacterium sp. NGS62; assembly: GCF_059812285.1. NCBI lineage: Bacteria > Bacillati > Actinomycetota > Actinomycetes > Mycobacteriales > Mycobacteriaceae > Mycobacterium > Mycobacterium sp. NGS62. The sequence goes on from NZ_JCALCK010000003.1 coordinate 361,570, forward strand.
TGATGAGTCCTGCAACGAGCTTCATGCCTATCTCTCTCAATTGCGTTGTGGGCAATAGATACTGGTCGCGATATCGACGTATTCGGCTTCCGCGGCCCAATTCGCATTCTCGTTGTGGCGGCTGCCGTTCAGTACGGCCGCGACAACCTCGCCGCGGCTATAGCCCTGGTCGAACAGAGCACATACCTGATGGGCGGCGCGGAGACTGTTCTGCGGATCGGATGATGTCATGCCGTGCGCCGCGAGGGTGGCGAAATACTGCGTGTCCTTATCAGGGGGCGGGGGCGGTGGGATCGCCACGATGGGCGGCGGGGGCGCCGCGGTTGGCGGTGCGGCGATCGACGGCGGCGGCGGTGCAGGTTTGCCAGGCGCAGCACTCGTAGCCGGAGCGGGTCGCTCTGGTTGCGCGCTGTCACGCTGCCAGAAAAACACTGAGACCCCCATAGCCGCCACAGCCACCAGCAGCGCCGCGCCGGCGGCAAGCCAACGCGCCCGGCCACCATTTCGGTGCTCGAGCTCGCTGTCATCGTCATCGGAAACCGACCACGCCAGATCCGGTGTCGGCCCCGTCCCGGTTTCGATCAACTCGGTAACGTCTTCACGCGCGGCAGCCTGCGTTTCGTCGCCGTCGTCCGCCCCCGGCACGGATGCGGTGTCATCGCCACCGTCCATGACGCCAATGTAGTCGCGCTCAACGAGCACACCGCACGAATCGTTCATGGTTGTCCTGCTGCTTCCGATACCGACCGCACATCGCGGCGCGAGACCGCGGTGTAACGCTGCGTCGTCGCGACCGAGGCGTGTCCAAGCGCCTCTTGGACCGCCCGTAAGTCTTTCGTCCCGGCATACCCGCGTGAGGCATAGCGGTGGCGCAGCTTGTGCAGCGTCCAGCCCGGTGGCATCAGACGGCTGATGATCGTGCCCACCCATCCAGGGCTGATGTGGCCGTCGACCTGGCCGGGGAAGAGATATCCGCGGGCCTGTTGGTAGGTGCGGATCTGCGCGGCCAGCGAATCAGTCAGGCCGACGACCCGCTGCCGACCGCCCTTGCCGCGGACCAGGAGCGCCCAACCATGCCCATCGTGGAGAAGATCATCGCAATGAACGGCGGCGACCTCGGCACGTCGGAGTCCAGCCTCACCTGCCAGCCGGGCCATGAGCCGTTCCCGCGCAGGGGCGGCTGCGAGCAACTCGGCCCAGATCTCGTCGGGCGTGGGCCGGGGCCGTGGCGGCTCGGAAGCCACCTTCGGCATGGCTGCCGCCGGATTGGTCTCGGTGATTCCGGTTTTCATGGCCCAGTCGTAGAAGCTGACCAGCGATGAGCGCACGCTTTTGCGGTGTTCGGCCGACCAGGGTCGTTCGCTGCAGAGGATGACGAGCTTGTTCAGGGTTAGCTCGCGGGGATGAGTGGTACCCGAGCGACGGGCGATAGAGCGCAGGTGATCGGAGCGCAGCCGGATGGTGGCTTCACGTTTCCCCGCAACACGCAGCCACGTTACCCACGCGGATAGAGCGTCCTCCCAGGGCTGCGGCAGCGGAGGATCCCTCCTGCACACGTGACAAATTATTGCAACTCGCGGTTGTAAAAACCCCGGATTTGCTCTGACGGTTAGTCGATGCGCGGGCGCGTTCATGCTGCTACTAAAGTTCGAATCAGGCCACCTACCGGTTGGTTGGTACGTTGGCTCCTTAGTCGCCGGGGAGGGAGGACGCGCGTGATGCGTGCCAGCGACGATGCAGAGCGAAGCGATGAGGAGGAGCGGCACCCATGAGCCCTGCGGTCCGAATCGGGAACTGCTCGGGGTTCTACGGCGACCGGCTTTCGGCGATGCGCGAGATGCTCACCGGCGGCGACTTGGACTACCTGACCGGTGACTATCTGGCCGAACTGACCATGCTGATCCTGGGTCGGGACCGGATGAAGCATCCCGAGCGCGGCTACGCCAAGACTTTCCTCACCCAACTCGAGGAGTGCCTGGGGCTGGCCCACGACCGCGGCGTACGGATCGTGGCCAACGCCGGCGGCCTCAACCCTGCCGGCCTGGCTGACGCGGTGCGGGAACTGGCCGGGCGGCTGGGGCTCCCGACGCGGGTGGCACACGTCGAGGGCGATGACCTGCAGCCGCGCGCCGACGAGCTCGGGCTGGGCACGCCACTGACTGCCAACGCGTACCTGGGCGCCTGGGGCATCGTCGACTGCCTGCACAGCGGCGCCGACGTGGTCGTCACCGGGCGGGTCACCGACGCGTCGGTGATCGTGGGTCCCGCGGCTGCGCATTTCGGCTGGACGCGCAGCGACTACAACCAGTTGGCCGGAGCGGTGGTGGCCGGCCACGTCATCGAATGCGGCATCCAGGCCACCGGCGGCAACTATTCGTTCTTCACCGAGGTGCCCGACCTGACCTATGCCGGCTTCCCGCTGGCCGAGATTTTCCCCGACGGCTCCTCGGTGATCACCAAGCATCCCGGCACGGGAGGGCTGGTCAGCGTCGACACGGTGACCGCCCAACTGCTCTACGAAGTCACCGGCGCCCGCTACGCCAACCCGGACGTCACCGCCCGGATGGACACCGTCGCGTTGTCCGAAGACGGCCCGGACCGGGTGCGGATCAGCGATGTGGCCGGCGAGCCGCCACCGTCGACGCTGAAAGTGTCGCTGAACAGCATCGGCGGATTCCGCAACGCGATGACGTTCGTGCTGACCGGGCTGGACATCGAGGCCAAAGCCGCGCTGGTGCGACGGCAGCTGGAGGCCGGGCTCCCGGTCAAGCCCGCGGAGCTGGAGTGGACGCTGGCCCGCACCGACCACGCCGATGCCGACACCGAGGAAGCTGCCAGCGCGCTGCTGCGCTGCGTGGTCCGCGATCCCGACCCGGCGAACGTCGGACGCCAATTCTCTTCGGCCGCAGTTGAGCTCGCGTTGGCCAGCTATCCCGGGTTCACGGTGACCGCCCCGCCCGGAGAAGGTCAGGTCTACGGCGTGTTCACGGCCGGTTACGTAGAAGCGACCAAGGTGCCGCACGTCGCAGTGCACGCTGATGGCAGCCGGCTCGAGATTCCCTGCGCCACTGAGACTCTCGAGTTGGCTCCGGCCGATCCGCCTGAGTTGCCCGAGCCACTGCCGGCGGGGCCGGCCCGCCGACTGCCGCTGGGTGTCGTGGCGGGCGCGCGCAGCGGCGACAAGGGCGGGTCGGCCAACGTCGGGGTATGGGTGCGTACCGATGAGCAGTGGCGCTGGCTGGCCCACACGTTGACCGTCGACAAGCTGCGGGAATTGCTGCCCGAAACGGCCGATCTGCCGGTCACCCGGCACGTGCTGCCCAACCTGCGCGCGGTGAACTTCGTCATCGACGACATCCTCGGTCAGGGCGTCGCCTACCAGGCTCGTTTCGATCCGCAGGCCAAGGGGCTGGGCGAATGGTTGCGCAGCCGCCATGTCGAGATTCCAGAAAGGCTGCTGTGAACATCTGGACCACACCCGAGCGCGACCAACTGCGTAAGACCGTCCGCTCGTTCGCCGAGCGGGAGATCCTGCCGCACGTCGACGAGTGGGAGCGGGTCGGCGAGCTGCCGCGCGACCTGCACCGCCACGCCGGAGAGGCCGGGCTGCTGGGAGCGGGATTCCCCGAAGCGGTCGGCGGTGGCGGCGGCGACGGCGCCGACTCACTGATCATCTGCGAAGAACTGCACGAGGCCGGCGTGCCCGGCGGGGTGTTCGCGTCGCTGTTCACCTGTGGGATCGCGGTACCGCACATGATCGCGTCGGGCGATCAGCGGCTCATCGACACATTCGTGCGCCCCACGCTGCGCGGTGAGAAGATCGGCGCGCTGGCCATCACCGAGCCCGGCGGCGGTTCTGACGTCGGGCACCTACGGACCGCCGCGGTCCGGGACGGCGATGACTACATCGTCAACGGCGCCAAGACCTACATCACCTCCGGGGTTCGGGCCGACTACGTGGTGTCTGCGGTGCGCACCGGCGGTCCGGGCGCCGCGGGAGTGTCGCTGTTGGTGGTGGAAAAAGGCACGCCGGGTTTTGACGTCACCCGCAAGCTGGACAAGATGGGCTGGCGCTCCTCGGACACCGCGGAGCTGTCCTATGTTGACGCACGGGTGCCGGCGGCCAACCTGGTGGCCGTCGAGAACAGCGGCTTCGCCCAGATCGCCCTGGCATTCGTGTCCGAACGCGTAGGGCTTGCCGCGCAAGCTTATTCGAGCGCACAGCGCTGCCTGGAGCTGACGCTTCAATGGTGTCGCGACCGGGAAACCTTCGGCCGGCCGCTGATCTCGCGGCAGACCGTACAGAACACGCTCGCCGAGATGGCCCGTCGTATCGACGTGGCCCGCGTCTATACCCGCAATGTGGTGGAACGTCAGCTCGCCGGTGAGACCAACCTGATCGCGCAGGTGTGCTTCGCCAAGAACACCGCGGTGGAAGCCGGCGAATGGGTCGCCCACCAAGCCGTCCAACTGTTCGGCGGGATGGGATACATGGCCGAGTCCGAAATCGAACGCCAATATCGCGATATGCGAATTATCGGCATTGGCGGCGGAACCACCGAAATCCTGACCGCACTGGCAGCCAAAACCCTTGGATACCAATCATGACGGTCCTTCAGTCAATACTGGATCCCTCCGCACCCACGTACACCGAGGCGGCGGCGTCGTTGTCCACCAAGCTGGACGAGATCGACGCTGAACTCGCCAAAGCGCTGGGCGGCGGCGGGGCGAAATACGTCGAGCGCCACCATGCCCGGGGCAAGCTCACCGCGCGGGAACGCATCGAGCTGCTCGTCGACCCGGATTCGCCGTTTCTCGAGTTGAGCCCGCTGGCGGCGTGGGGAAGCAACTTCCAGATCGGGGCCAGCCTGGTGGTCGGCATCGGCGCGGTCTCCGGGGTGGAGTGCATGATCGTCGCCAATGACCCCACCGTCAAAGGTGGCACCAGCAACCCGTGGACACTGCGAAAGATACTCCGGGCCAACCAGATCGCGTTCCAGAACCGGCTGCCGGTCATCTCGCTGGTGGAGTCCGGCGGCGCGGACCTGCCCACCCAGAAGGAGATCTTCATCCCGGGCGGGCAGATGTTCCGCGACTTGACCCGCCTCTCGGCCGCCGGAATACCGACGATTGCCTTGGTTTTCGGCAACTCCACCGCGGGCGGGGCCTACATCCCCGGTATGTCCGATCACGTGGTGATGATCAAAGAGCGCTCGAAGGTCTTTCTGGCCGGCCCGCCGCTGGTCAAGATGGCCACCGGCGAGGAATCCGACGACGAGTCACTGGGCGGCGCCGAAATGCATGCCCGCATTTCGGGATTGGCAGACTATTTCGCCGTCGACGAGCTCGACGCGATTCGGCTCGGTCGCCGCATCGTGGCGCGGCTGAACTGGGTCAAGCAGGGTCCCGCGCCGAAGCCGGTGACCGAGCCGTTGTTCGACCCCGAAGAGCTGATCGGTATCGTCCCGTCGGACCTGCGCATCCCGTTCGATCCGCGGGAAGTGATCGCCCGCATTGTCGACGGCTCCGAATTCGACGAGTTCAAGCCGATGTACGGCTCGTCGCTGGTGACGGGCTGGGCGCAACTCCACGGGTACCCGCTGGGCATCCTGGCCAATGCCCGAGGCGTGTTGTTTTCCGAGGAGTCGCAGAAGGCCACCCAGTTCATCCAGCTGGCCAACCGCTCCGACACGCCATTGCTGTTCTTGCACAACACCACCGGCTACATGGTGGGCAAGGACTATGAAGAGGGCGGAATGATCAAGCACGGCTCGATGATGATCAATGCCGTGTCGAACTCGACGGTGCCGCACATTTCGCTGCTGATCGGCGCGTCGTACGGTGCCGGGCACTACGGGATGTGCGGTCGGGCTTACGACCCGAGATTCCTGTTCGCTTGGCCCAGCGCCAAATCGGCGGTGATGGGCGGCGCCCAACTGGCCGGGGTGCTGTCGATCGTGAGCCGGGCCGCCGCCGAAGCCCGCGGCCAGCAGGTCGACGAACAGGCCGACGCCGCGATGCGGGCCGCCGTCGAGGGCCAGATCGAAGCCGAGTCGCTGCCCATGGTGCTATCCGGGATGCTGTACGACGACGGAGTGATCGACCCGCGCGACACCCGCACGGTGTTGGGAATATGTTTGTCCGCCATCGCCAATGGCCCGATCAAGGGGACGTCGAACTTCGGCGTCTTCCGGATGTGATGCCCATGATTACCCGAGTATTGGTGGCAAACCGCGGCGAGATCGCGCGGCGGGTGTTCGCCACCTGCCGTCGACTGGGCCTGAGCACCGTCGCCGTCTACACCGACCCCGATGCCAACGCACCGCACGTCTGGCAGGCCGACGCAAAGGTGCGGCTGCCCAAGACCAACGACTACCTGTCCGTCGATGCGCTGATCGCGGCGGCCCGCGCCGCCGGCGCCGATGCAGTCCATCCCGGTTACGGGTTCCTGTCGGAGAACGCAGATTTCGCGACCGCTGTGCAGAACGCCGGTCTGACCTGGATCGGGCCGCCGGTGGCGGCGGTACAGGCGATGGGATCCAAGATCGAGGCTAAGAAGATGATGGCCGCCGCGGGAGTGCCGGTCCTCGACGAGCTCGACCCGGACACCGTGACGCCGCAGCAGCTGCCGGTGCTGGTCAAAGCATCGGCAGGTGGCGGCGGACGCGGTATGCGGGTGGTCAACGACCTGGCAGACCTCCGAGACCAAGTCGCGGCCGCCAGCCGGGAAGCGCAATCGGCGTTCGGCGACCCTACGGTGTTCTGCGAGCGCTACCTGCCGACCGGACACCACGTCGAGGTCCAAGTGCTCGCCGACGCCCACGGCACCGTATGGGCTGTGGGTGAACGCGAATGCTCGATCCAGCGCCGGCATCAGAAGATCATCGAGGAGGCACCCTCACCGCTGGTCGATCGCACGCCGGGTATGCGCGCCAAGCTTTTCGACGCCGCCCGGCTGGCTGCCGAGGCGATCGGCTATACCGGCGCCGGAACCGTCGAGTTCTTGGCTGACGACGAGGGCGAGTTCTACTTCCTGGAAATGAACACCCGACTACAGGTCGAACACCCGGTCACCGAGGAGACGACCGGCCTCGACCTGGTCGAACTTCAGCTCGCGGTGGCCGACGGTTTCCGCCTGGACGCGGAACCCCCTGCTGCGCGAGGACATTCGATTGAAGCGCGGCTCTACGCCGAAGATCCGGCCCGGGGCTGGCAGCCGCAAGCCGGTGAGGTGCAGCGCATCGACGTCGCCGGCACCCGGGCCGAATTCGAGACGCTCGGCTCGCGCACCGGGATCCGGCTGGATTCCGGGATTGTCGACGGGTCGGTGGTGTCCATCCACTACGACCCGATGTTGGCCAAGGTCATCTCCTACGCTCCGACCCGCCGCCAGGCCGCGCTGGTGCTCGCCGACGCACTGGCCCGCGCCCACCTGCACGGGGTACGCACCAACCGCGATCTGCTGGTCAACGTGCTGCGCCATCCGGCGTTCCTCGACGGTGCCACTGACACAGCGTTTTTCGACACTCACGGCCTGGACGAGCTGTCGGCACCACTGGCCGATGCGATGGGCATTCGGCTGTCTGCTGTGGCGGCCGCTCTTGCCGACGCTGCGCACAACCGCTCGACGGCGGTGGTTCTCGGCTCGATTCCCAGCGGCTGGCGCAACCTGGCGTCGGGCCACCAGGCCAAGTCCTACCTCGATGACAGCGGCGAGGAGCACCGAATTGAATACCGGTTCAGCAGAATCGGTTTGGAGCTCGCCGACGAGGTGCATCTGATCTCGTCCACCCCGCATGAGGTCGTGCTGGCTGACAGAGCAGGGGTGGCGCGCAATTTTGCTGTCGCCCGCTACGGCGATGACGTCTATGTCGACTCGCCGCACGGGCCGGTGCACCTGGTCGCGCTGCCGCGCTTTCCCGAGCCCGGCTCGGCCGTCGAGCAGGGCTCACTGGTTGCACCGATGCCGGGCAACGTCATTCGGGTCGGTGCCCAAGTCGGCGACCCCGTGACCGAAGGACAGCCACTGATCTGGCTGGAAGCCATGAAGATGGAACACACCATCACCTCTCCCACCGACGGCGTGCTCGCCGAACTCGATGTCCAGCCTGGCCAGCAGGTCGAGGTGGGTGCCGTCTTGGCGCGCGTCGACGCAACCGAAAACCCAGAAGGAGACCCGCAATCGTGACCGACACCAGCTTCATCGAGAGCGAGGAACGCCAGGCGCTACGCCAGGCGGTGGCGGCGATGACGGCCAACTACGGCCAGGACTACTACCTGGAGAAGGCCCGCGCCCAGCAGCACACCGACGAATTGTGGAACGAGGCAGGCAAACTCGGCTTCCTCGGGGTCAACCTGCCCGAGCAGTACGGCGGCGGCGGCGCCGGGATGTACGAGCTGTCGCTGGTGATGGAAGAGATGGCGACCCACGGCTGCGCGCTGCTGATGATGGTGGTGTCGCCGGCAATCAACGGCACCATCATCGCCAAGTTCGGCACCGACGAGCAGAAGCAATGCTGGCTGCCGGGCATCGCCGACGGGTCGATCACGATGGCGTTCGCCATCACCGAGCCGGACGCCGGATCCAACTCGCACAAGATCACCACCACCGCGCGTCGTGACGGCAGCGACTGGATTCTGTCCGGGCAGAAGGTTTTCATCTCCGGCGTCGACCAGGCCCAGCTGGTGCTGGTCGTCGGGCGCACCGAGGAAACCAAAACCGGCAAGCTGCGTCCGGCGCTGTTCGTGGTGCCCACCGACGCACCCGGCTTCAACTACACCCCGATCGAGATGGAACTGATCAGCCCCGAACGTCAATTTCAGGTGTTCATCGACGAGGTGCGGTTGCCGTCCGATGCGTTGGTGGGATCCGAAGACGCCGCGATCGCTCAACTGTTCGCCGGGCTGAACCCGGAGCGGATCATGGGCGCGGCCAGCGCAGTGGGCATGGGCCGATTCGCGATCAACAAGGCCGCTGACTACGTCAAGACCCGCAAGGTGTGGGGCACCCCGATCGGGGCACACCAGGGGCTCTCACATCCATTGGCGCAGAACCACATTGAGATCGAGCTGGCCAAGCTGATGATGCAGAAGGCCGCGACCCTTTACGACAGCGGCGACGACATCGGCGCGGCCGAATCGGCCAATATGGCCAAATACGCCGCCGGCGAGGCGTCGACGCGAGCAGTCGACCAGGCCGTGCAGTCGCTGGGCGGCAACGGGCTGACCAAGGAATACGGCATCGCCGCGGCGCTGACCGCATCGCGGTTGTCGCGGATCGCGCCGGTGAGCCGGGAAATGGTGCTCAACTTCGTCGCGCAGACGTCGCTGGGTCTGCCGCGCTCGTACTGATGGACAGGCTGGTCGAGTATGCCGCCGACGGGCACGTCGCGCGGCTGACGCTGAACTCTCCACACAACCGCAACGCGTTGTCGACGGCGCTGGTCAACCAGTTGCACGAGGGCCTGCGCGAGGCCGAGGCCGATCCGGCAATACGGGCGATAGTGCTCGGCCACACCGGCGGGACGTTTTGTGCCGGCGCGGATCTGAGCCAGGCGTCCGGCGGCGATCCCCGTGGCGATCGCGAGCGCGGCGAAGCCGGGCGAAGCGGGTCGCCACTATCGGCATTCGACGCGGCCGCCGATCGGGCCCGCGAACTCACGGCGCTGCTACGCGCGATCGTGGCGTCACCTCTGCCGGTGATCGGGGCGATCGACGGCCACGTCCGGGCCGGCGGCTTCGGCTTGGTAGGCGCTTGCGACATCGCGGTGGCCGGGCCGCGCAGCACGTTCGCGCTGACCGAAGCCCGGATCGGGGTCGCGCCGGCGATCATCTCGCTGACATTGCTGCCGAAAATGTCGGCGCGTGCCGCGGCCCGGTACTACCTGACCGGCGAGAAGTTCGACGCCGGCGAAGCTGCCGCGATCGGGTTGGTCACGATGGCCGTCGACGACGTCGACGCCGCGGTGGCGTCGCTCGTCGCCACTGTGGCGCTGGGGTCTCCGCAGGGCCTGGCCGCATCAAAGGCGCTGACCACGGCTGGTGTTCTGGCGGGCTTCGACCGCGACGCCGAGCGGCTTACGACGGACTCCGCACAACTGTTCGTCTCCGAGGAAGCCCGCGAAGGCATGCTCGCCTTCCTGCAGAAACGCCCGCCCCGGTGGGCGACCAACGACGATGCGGGCAGCTGAGCGGCCCGCGACCGCGCCAAGCCACTTTGGCGAAGTTGCCTTGCAGCAAAAATTCTTCGTCGTAGGCTCATAAGTGATGAGCAATTCAGCGCAGCCAGGCGCGCGCGGCGAGCGGAGCGGTCTGCCGCGCGCCGCTGAAACCGACCGCATCCAGGTCGCCCAGTTGCTCACCGAAGCCGCAGCTCAGGGTCGGCTGCAGATGAGCGACTACGAAGATCGGCTCACCAAGGCGTACGCGGCCAAGACATACGCAGAATTGGACCGCCTGCACTCCGACTTAGTCGGATCGTCGGTGAGTCCGTGCCGAGGCGGCGATTGCCAACCCGCGCCGTCCACGCTGCTGCTGGCGATCATGAGCGCGTTCGAGCGCCGCGGCCGGTGGAACGTGCCCAAGAAGTTGACGACGTTCGCGCTGTGGGGCGGTGGAGTGGTCGATCTGCGCTACGCCGACTTCACCTCCACCGAGGTGGAGATCCGCGCCTACTCGATCATGGGCGGGCAAACAATCCTGTTGCCGCCGGAAGTCAACGTCGATATCCACGGGCACGGCGTGATGGGTGGATTCGATCAGAAGGTCAGCGGCGACGGATCACCCGGTGCCCCGACGGTCAAGGTTCGCGGCTTCTCGCTGTGGGGCGGTGTGGGCATCAAGCGGAAGAACCGTAAAGCTCAGCGCTAGTGCTGAGCAGGGTTACCGCCGTCGCCTGGACCGTAGGTAGTCACCCACCACTGCGGCGCCCAGCCCGTCGAGGTCGGGCACCACGACCCGGCCCTCCACCCGTCGCGCCACCTGGTCGATGAACCGGGCCAAGCCAGGATCGCTGCCCAGTCGGAAGATCGTCACCTGCGCGCCCAGCCGGGCCAAGTCGTCGAATCCGCGCACGGTGTGGGCGATGGTCCGCGGGTGGGGCGGATAGTCGAAAAATACTGCCGCGCCCTCCCCGTCGATTCCCTCCAGATGGGCGGTCGGCTCGCCGTCGGTGACCACCAGCACGACCGGCTGCGCGTTGGGATGGCGGCGCAGATGCTGACCGGCCAGCGCCAATGCGTGGTGCAGGTTGGTGCCCTGCTCATAGACACCCTCCAGGCCCATCAGCTCGGCCGGAGTCATCGTTCGTGCGTAGCGGCCAAAGGCGATGATCTGCAACGCATCCGAGCGGAACCGAGTGCCGACCAGATGGTTGAGCGCCAGTGCCGTTCGCTTCATCGGCAACCACCGGTTCTCCATCACCATCGAAAACGAGGTGTCGACCAGCAGCGCGACCGCGGCTTGCGTGCGGGTCTCGGTCTCGGAGACCTCGACGTCGTCCACGGTGATCCGGATCGGCCCATCGGCGGTTGCGGTGCCGGCTTGCCGCAGCACCGCGTTGGTCAGCGTGCGGGTGACATTCCACGGCTCGGTGTCACCGAACTGCCACGGCCGGGTCGCGCCGGTCAGTTCGCCGGCCGCGCCGGCACGCCGGTGATCCCGCTCGCCGCGCCGGCTGGAAAGCTGTTCTGCCACATCGCGTAACGCTGTCTCGCCCAGTCGCCGCATCGCCTTGGGCGAGAGCCGCCACTGGCCGTCCGAACCGCGATCGAAGAAGCCCTGGTTGACCAGCGCGCGTTCCAGCTCGGCGAGCGTTTGCGCGTCGATGGCCGACTGGTCGCCGAGCTGGCGGGCCAGCGCATCGAGGTCGACATCGTCCATCGTCGCGCCCGGGTAGCTCTGCGACAGCTGCTCGGCCAGTTGTTCCAGCTCGGCAATGTCGGCCAACGCCTGCGCGCCCTCCCCCATGCCCAGTGGGTTGTCGCCGGAGAACTCCGACGACCCAGTCCAGTCCTCGCCCGGACGGGCTGCCTGCAGGTGCATGTCCAGCCGGTCCAGCGCCTGCATCAATGCCGGCGATCCGAATGCCTGCTGCGCCAACGCATCCAACTCGGCACGCTGCTCCGCGCTGAGACTGTTGCGGAACCGCTGCGCGGCGGCGGCCCGCTTGGCCAGCGAGTCGAGCAGCTCATCGACGTTGCGCGGGTTCTCCGGGAAGAACTCGCCGTGCTTGTTCATGAAGTCTTGAAAATCCTGCTGGGTGTCCGCGCCCCGGGCGTGCTTGTCGAGCAGGTTGTTCAGGTCGTCGAGCATCTCGGTGACGCGCTGACGGTCCTCGTCGGTAGCGCCCTCCAATGCCTGCTTCATCCCGGCGAAGCGCTGGTCGAGCATCTCACGGCCGAGCAGATCCTTGATCTGCTCGTACTTTTCGCGAGCCTCACCGCTGCGCCAGTTGTACTCGGAGAGCTCTTGGACGGCTTTCGCCGGCGACGGCGAAAGCGCCTCGAGCTGCAGCTCGCCGAAGCGTGCGTCGTCGTCGAGGGCGCGGGCCAATGCTTTGCGCTCGGCCAGCACCGCCTCGTCGAGAAGCTTCTTGATCTCCTGCAATGTGCCGTCTAAATTGTTCTGGCGCAACAAGTCCCGTCGGCGTCGGTTGGCTTCGGCAGCCAGCCGGTCGGCCCCAGGCAGATTCTTGGTGCCCCGCCGCAGCAGCTCGGACAACGCCCGGCGTGGCGAGGTGCCTGCCATCACGTCTTGCCCGATCTGCTCCAGCGCCTCGCGCAGGTCCACCGGCGGAGCAAGGGGGTCCGGCCCACCGGTGTAGGCCGAGTACCGCGACGAATGGCCTCTAGCCATAGACGGTTTCGCCTTCGCCGGATGCCTTATCGATGCGCTTGGCCAAATACAATGCCTCCAAGGCCAATTCGAGCGCTGCGGCACGCTCACCCTCGGATTCCGCGCCCAGCCGCTTGGCGACCGCGTCGATCACCGGCAAATCGGGCAGCGCCGCTAACACGTTCTTGGCCGACACCCGCTCACCCGTCGTCACCGCCGAACCACCCTCGACCGCGGCCACCAACGGGCCGACGTCGATGCCGCCGAGCGCGCGCGACGCGGTGTCGGCGGTGGCGCGGCGCAACAGGTGTTCCAGCACGGCCTGTTCGCGGCCTTCCTCGCCGGACTCGAACTCCAATTTGCCGCGCAGCACGTCGATCACCGTGCCGAGATCCACCACCCGGGCCACCGGGTCCGTCTCACCCAGCACCGCGCCGCGATGGCGAGCGGCGGCAGCCACTGTCTCGGCCGCCGCGATCGCGAACCGCGCCGAGACGCCGGAGCGCTGATCGACCGAGTGGGATTCGCGCAGGTAGCGGGCGAACCGCGCGATCACCTGCGTCAGATGGTCGGGCACCTGGGCACTCAGGTGCGCCTCCTGCACGATGACGCCCACTTCGGCGTCGAGCTCCAGCGGATAGTGCGTGCGGATCTCCGCGCCGAACCGGTCCTTGAGCGGGGTGATGATCCGGCCGCGGTTGGTGTAGTCCTCCGGGTTGGCGCTGGCCACCACCAGTACATCCAGCGGCAGCCGCAGCGTGTAGCCACGCACTTGGATGTCGCGCTCCTCCATCACGTTGAGCATCGACACCTGGATGCGCTCGGCCAGGTCGGGCAGCTCGTTGACCGCGACAATGCCGCGGTGCGCCCGGGGGATCAGGCCGTAGGCGATGGTCTCGGGGTCACCGAGGCTGCGTCCCTCGGCGACCTTGATCGGGTCGATGTCGCCGACCAGGTCGGCCACGCTGGTGTCCGGGGTGGCCAGCTTCTCGGTGTAGCGCTCGCTGCGGTGTCGCCACTCCACCGGCAGGTCGTCGCCCAGGGTGGCGGCGCGCCGGATCGACTCCGGGGTGATCGGCGAGTACGGATGCTCACCGAGTTCGGCGTCCCCGATCACCGGTGTCCACTCGTCGAGCAACCCCACCAGCGCCCGTAGCAGCCGCGTCTTGCCCTGGCCACGTTCGCCGAGCAGGACGAAGTCATGGCCGGCGATCAGCGCGCGTTCCAGCTGCGGCAACACGGTGTCGTCAAAGCCCAGGATCCCCGGCCAGATGTCGTCACCCTCGGCCAGCGCGGTGAGCAGATTTTCCCGTATTTCCTGTTTGACTCCCCGCTCGCGGTGCCCGCCGGCGCGCAGTTCGCCGACGGTGCGGGGCAGATGGGTCGGTGCGGTCACCACTCCACGCTACGACGGCGCCGCGACGAGCGACATGGCACGTCGAATCCCGCCGTTTTGTCGGACCTCCCCAGCTACCCGATACCCTTGGTCCCGTGAACCTGCTGGATTGGCGTGATCGTCCCGCGACCGCGCACTTCGGGCCGGCCTGCTGGCAGCAGAGCCTGCTTGCCCTGTTGACGGCGATCTTCGTCCGGCCAGTGCTGACGGTCATGACTGTCGTGGGCATGATCGTCAACCGCTTCCGCCCGGATGCGCTGCAGCGCGCCCGCCTCGACGTCATCGACAAGCCGCTGCGGGTGATTCCGCCGCTGCCGGACACCGAAGTCACTGCGGTGCGGCTGCCGCACTGCTCGGCCGAGTGGGTCGTCGCTGACTCGGCACGGGGCTCTGAGCGGGTCATCGTCTACTTCCACGGCTCGGCGCTGGTCACCCTGGGCCTGAATTCACACCGCCGCTTCGTCAGCAAGCTGTCAGCTGCCACCGGCGCCCAGGTGTTCAATGTGGGCTATCGGCTGGCCCCGCAGGTTGGCATTGAAGACGCGGTGTCTGACGGGCTCGACGCCTACCGGTACGTGCTATCCCGCGGATTTTCCGCGGAACACGTTGTGGTGGCCGGAGATTCGGCCGGCGGATTGATGGCCGCCCAGACCGCGCTGGCGGCCAGGGACGCCGGGCTGCCGGTGCCGGCCGGGCAGGCGCTGCTGTCACCGCTGACGTCGTCGGACATGGAGTTGAAATACCGCGCCCTCAAGAACCACCGCGACGTGATGTTTCCGTTCATGACGGTCAAGTTCATCTACGACGTGTTCGCCACCGTCAACGGCACCCGCCCGCTACCGGTAATGCCGCCGGAAGCAGACCTGCGCGGGCTCGGCCCGTGCCTGCTGCAAGTCGGCACCCACGAGATGCTGCTCAACGACGCCCGGACCCTGGCCGAGCGGTTGCGGGCAGCCGAGGTGCCGGTGTGGCTGCAGGAGTGGCACAAGTCCATGCACATGTTCCAGCTCAGCTTCGACGTCAACCCCGACGCCCGCCGCGCGGTCGAAGAGGTCGCCGGATTCATCCGCTACGTGACGACCGTCCCGGACGAAGCCAGCGCCTAAGCCCCCGCCCCCCGCGCCGAGTGGCCAGTTATTGCACGGGTTTTGGCGATTCGTGTGTCATAAGTGGCCAGCCGGCGGCCAAGCTAGTGCGCGAAGTGCCGCGCGCCAGTCAGATACAGCGTCACGCCGGCTTTGGCCGCGGCGGCGGTCACCTCGTCGTCGCGAACCGAGCCGCCAGGATGGACGATCGCCGTGACCCCTGCGGCGGCCAGCGTCTCCAGCCCGTCCGGGAACGGGAAGAACGCGTCGGAAGCTGCGACCGCACCCTGCACCCGCTCCCCGCCGCGCTCGACAGCCAACCGGGCCGCGTCGACGCGGTTGACCTGACCCATACCCACACCGATCGTGGCCCCGTCGGCGGCGACCACGATCGCATTGGACTTCACCGCGCGACAGGTACGCCACGCAAACACTAAGTCTTCCAACGTTGCTGGGCCGGCCGGCGAGCCGGCTGCCAGCGTCCAGTTGGCCGGGTTGTCCCCCGCCGCGTCGAGGCGGTCACGTTGCTGCATCAGCAGTCCGCCGCTGACCTGCCGCACCTCGGTGCCGCCGCCAAGCGGCTCGGAAGCTACCAGCACCCGGATGTTCTTCTTGCGCGCCAGCACGTCGACGGCACCGGGCGCATAGGCCGGCGCCACAATCACTTCCGTGAAAATGGTGCTGACGAATTCGGCCATCTCGACGCTGACTTCGGTGTTGGCCGCGATCACTCCACCGAACGCGCTGAGTGGGTCGCACTCATGGGCTTTGCGATGCGCGTCGGCGACCGAAACCGAGGAAATCGCGATCCCGCACGGGTTGGCGTGTTTGATAATCGCTACACAGGTCTGCTCATGGTCGAACGCCGCCCGCCAGGCGGCATCAGCGTCGGTGAAGTTGTTGTAGGACATCTCTTTTCCGTGCAGCTGGTCGGCTTGCGCCAGCCCGGGCCAGCCACCGTCATCGGTGTAGAGCGCCGCCTGCTGATGCGGGTTCTCGCCGTACCGCAGCAATGTCGAGCGCCGCCACGACCCGGCGAACCACTCCGGGAAAGACGTCTGTGGCCGCTCAGGCGCCAGCGTCGACTCCATCCAGCTGGCGACCGCGATGTCGTAGTCGGCGGTATGCCGGAATGCCAAGGACGCCAACTTCTTCCGCTCGGCGAGAGTGAATCCGCCGTTGGTCACCGCGGCGAGCACGCCGTCATAGCCGAGGGGGTCGACGACTACTGCGACGCTGGGATGATTCTTGGCTGCGGCCCGCACCATTGACGGTCCGCCGATATCGATCTGTTCGACGCATTCGTCGACGCCGGCACCGGAGTCCACCGTCTCGCCGAACGGATACAGATTGACCACCACCAGCTCGAAGGCGGCGATCCCAAGCTGCTCGAGGGCCGCGACGTGCTCCGGCTTGCGCAGGTCGGCGAGCAACCCGGCATGCACATGCGGGTGCAGGGTTTTGACCCGGCCGTCCAACACCTCCGGAAAGCCAGTGACATCCTCCACCGGTGTGACCGGAATACCCTTGTCTGCAATCGTTTTCGCCGTCGAGCCGGTCGAGACGATGTCGACGCCGGCGGCGTGCAGACCGCGGGCCAGGTCGATCAGTCCTGTCTTGTCGTAGACGCTGATCAATGCGCGACGGACCGGCCGTCTCCCGTCGTTGCTCACCCGATAATCGCCTTTCGTCCGCTCCACGTCACGCCGCCGGTTGCCACCGCGGCCACCACGTCCACCAACAGCTGCCGCTCGGTCACCTTGATTCTCTCGTGCAGGGTCTGCTCGTCGTCACCGTCGAGCACCGCAACGGCTTGCTGAGCAAGTATCGGCCCGGTGTCGGTGCCGGCGTCGACCAGGTGCACCGTACAGCCGGTGATCTTCACCCCGTAGTCCAGCGCGTCGGCGACCCCGTGCGCACCGGGAAACGCCGGCAGCAGGGTCGGGTGCGAGTTGACGATGCGGCCCGAAAACCGTGAAAGAAACTGCGGTCCAAGGATCTTCATGAATCCGGCGGAGATGATCAGGTCGGGCGAATGCGCTTTGGTGGCTTCGGTGAGCGCGGCGTCCCAAGCGTCACGGTCCGGGCAGTCCTTGAGCCGGGCGGTGAAGATCGGCAGCGCCGCTGCGGTGGCGACCTCGGCGGCCCGGCACGCACGATCCACCCCGACAGCGACCACTCGGGCGGGGTAGTTTCCGACGGCGGCGCCGAGCAGTGACTCGAGCAGCGAACCGGTACCCGACGCCAGAACCACCAGCCGTGCCGGCGCGCTGGGAGGCACATGGAGTGGTTGCTGCACAGGCTGAGCGTAGCTGGACAACCGAGCCTCAGGCCGGGTCTGGCGGCAGGTCGCCCGTATCGGTCGGTGTTTCGGGCTCGTCGGCGGCGGATTCGACGACGGAATCAACCTGCGCCTGGTCCGGCAGGTCTGGTCGGTCGTCGGGCTCGGCGGCAGGCGGTACGGTTTTGGGTCTCCGAGGCCGGTCGTCGGGCTCGGCGGTAGACGGTACGGTTTTGGGCTTGCGGGGCCGGCGGCTGACCCCGCCGGCCATCACCACCGTGATCAATCCCACGATCGCAAACCAGAGGAATACCGCGACGGCGAAGGTGGCCTGGTCGACGCCGACAGCGCCGAAGTTGCCCAACTGCCCACTGCCCGCGTAACCCAGCAGTGCCATCGTCAGCGCCGCGAGCACAGCTGCAACCAACAACTTGGCCACTGCCGCCAACGCCGGAAGCGGGCGGCGTGCGCATTGCTGGCCGACCGCCACGCCGGAGGATGCACCAATGATCAGCAGCGCGACCCACGCCGGCCCCAACGGCGGGGTGGGAGCCGCAGCCAGAACCGGCAGGGCGGGGATGTCGCCACCGAACACGGTGAACGAGCTGAACGTCGCGAATCCCAGATGGACACTGGATCCGACCGCGACTGCGGCGGTCCCGACGATGACGTTGGGCACATACAACACCGACAGCGCGGTCAGACTGAACTGGCCGAATATCGAATCGGTGATCGCATAAAGGTCGTGCATCGTTCCCCAGTGCACGATCAGCGAGCCGGCCGTCACCACCCCGGATAGACCCAGCAACGCCAGCATGCCCGCGACCGCGCCGCGCAGCGAATCAAACAGCCAGTGGGGCAACGACGAAACAGCCAAGGCCCGGCGGCCCACCCGGGAACCGACCCCGATCGTCGCGCCGATGCCGTGCACCACCAGCACGCTTACGAACGCCCGCAGCGCGCTCGGCGTTTGCAGTTCGGTGATCACCGAGGCGGCATCGTGGATGACGGCCAACGAGATTGCCGCGATCAGCAGCGGCCCGCCCAGCGCTGACGCCACTATCCAGCGGATAACGAACCACGACGCCGTGCCGGCCGTGGCTTGCGCCGTGGTGCGGGCAGCACCCCACACCATCAGCAGCACCGGCAACAACGGCATCACACCGAGTTCACGGCCGCCGATCGAGATCGGCACCTGGTGAACGCCCAGCCACATGCTCGCGATGGCGCCCAACGCGCCCGTCATGTCGCTGTTGGCCATCAGCAACTGCAGCAACGTCACCGCGGCGATGATGACCAGTGCCATCACAGCCGGGCCGAACGCCACCCGCAACAGGTCACGGGCCTGGCGGGCGCCCGCCGCTGGATTGTCAGCCACCCACGTCACTCTTCGCGCACGTTGCTAACCAGCTGCGCTCGTCGTCGTCGCGCTGTCGATCACCACATACTCCCGGTGGCGACCCGCTGCGCCCGTCAGGACTGAGACGGGCCTGATGACGGAGACTGCGGTTGCTGTCCCTGACCGTACGACTGCTGGCTCTGTCCCGAACCGCTTTGGCTGCCGGAGCTCCCCTGACTTGAACTCTGGGACCCCGAACCGCTCGACGGCGGTTGGCCGTAGCTGGGGAAGCCCGTGGGCGGCGTGGCCGGCCCGTGTTGGGAGCCCTGCTGCGAAGACTGCTGCTGCTGTTGCGGGCCGGTCTGCTGGCCAACTGTGCTGAAACCGCCGGTCGACGGCGACGACGGGTAGCCGCCGTACTGCGATCCGTAGCCCTGGGGCGACTGCGGGCTGTGCTGCTGCTGGTAGTGGCCCTGCTGCTGGCCGTAGTAACCGGACTGTCCGCCGTACTGGCCGTAGTGACCGCCGTACTGGTCGTACTTGGGTCGCGGCGCAGGCGGGGTGATGACGCCCGCTTCCAGCAGGAGCGCGACGACCGCGACGATCGCCTGGATCACGCCGCAGGCCAGGATGAACCACAGCGCCCAGGCGGCCGACACACCGCTCGGCGTGCTGAGCGTCTCTTTGATCGCCGTGAGCGCGCCCAACACCGCAATCGCCGCGACCACCGCCGCGTAGTTCTTGGCCTTGGGCACCAAACTGACAGCGGCGAGCAGCGCGGCCACCAGCGCCGCGAGGATCCCGATTCCGATGTCGCCGGAAACCGGTACAGCCGGACCGACGTCGGAGTCGACATTGAACATCGTGCCGAAGCTCGCCAAGTAGCTCGCCAAGCCGAGGGCCGCCACCGCGATGGTCAGGTAAAGGCCCAAACTGCTCGCGTGGTCATCGGATTTCGTGAACGACGGTGTGGATGCCCCGTAGGAGCCCTGTGACTGAGCGGGCGGATATCCGGGACTGCCGGGCGAGTAGGTCATGGCTTCTCCTGTGCTTCCAGTGCTGTTCCGGCCCCACTGTCGTGCGGCGCTTGTAACTGCCACGCGCCGCTCCCCGCGGCGCTACGTCGGACCGCTCCATGAACGCCGTGACGGCTGGCGCGGCGTTGCGACGCGATTCGATCATCCACGCTAGCGCACCGACTGGTGAAGGCGCTGCGCCCCTCGCGTGTCAATCTGTCACCCCCGCGGTTGCCCGCTGGATTGGAACACGTTCTAATTCAGGCATGGATTACGGGCTTGTGCTATTCACCAGTGACCGTGGTATCTCCCCGGCCGCGGCCGCCACCCTCGCTGAAAATCATGGCTTCCACACCTTCTACGTCCCGGAACACACGCACATCCCGATCAAGCGCGAGGCGGCACACCCGACCACCGGCGACGAGTCGTTGCCCGACGACCGCTACATGCGCACATTGGATCCGTGGGTGAGTTTGGGCGCGGCGTGCGCGGTCACTTCACGGGTCCGGTTGTCCACAGCGGTGGCGCTGCCGGTGGAACACGATCCGATCACGCTGGCCAAATCTATTGCCACCCTGGACCATCTGTCCGGCGGCCGGGTGAGCCTCGGCGTGGGATTCGGCTGGAACACCGACGAACTCGCCGACCATGGTGTGCCGCCCGGCCGGCGCCGCACGATGCTGCGCGAGTACCTCGAGGCGATGCGGGCGTTGTGGACCGAGGAGGAAGCCGCCTATCAGGGTGAGTTCGTCAACTTCGGGCCCAGTTGGGCCTGGCCCAAGCCGGTGCAGTCGCATATCCCGGTGCTGGTGGGTGCGGCTGGCACTGAGAAGAACTTCAAGTGGATCGCGCGCAGCGCCGACGGCTGGATCACCACCCCACGGGACTTCGACATCGACGAGCCGGTGAAGCTGTTGCAGGACACCTGGGCGGCCGCGGGCCGCGACGGGGCGCCGCAGATTGTGGCGCTGGACTTCAAGCCGGTGCCCGAGAAGTTGGCCCACTGGGCCGAACTGGGCGTCACCGAGGTGCTGTTCGGCTTGCCGGACCGTTCCGAAGACGAGGTGGCCGCCTACGTAGAGCGGTTGGCCGGGAAGCTGGCCGCTTCCGTTTAGTGCGAGCGTGCGTGTCCCCGGTCGACACGCCGCGGCGAATCCCGGGAACATGCACGCTCGCGGAAAAGAGTTAGGCGAGTGTGCAGCGATTGCCGTAATCGAACGCGCGCACCGAAACCGACTGTCCGAGCGGGTCGCCGTCGGTGAGCAGCGCGATCAAGTCGTCGTCCTCGGTGGTGGCCAAAAACCGGCTGTCGTTGGCGGTTAAGCGGCCGATGACGATCCCGGTCAACCGGCCCTTGTCGCGCCGGACCGTGTAGGTCTCGACGGTGCCGGCCCCCTCGGCCTGCTCGGTCACCGCCACCGTGGGCGCTGCGGCGATCTGTGCCTGCAGCTGCGCGCTGCCATCGGTCTTCCATCCCACCGGGGTGGTCGAGTAGACCCCGACCGAGTACTTGCTCATGATGCCGCCATTGGCGCCGACCAGACCGAATTGCCCTGGCCGACTGCGCATCTGCGCGACGGTCTCGGCCACACCGTGCATCGAGTAGTTGTTGCCGGCCCCGCCGAAGAACGGCAGGCCGCCGGTGAGGGTCAGCCCGCGCGGATCGTCGGGTGCAATGCCTATCCCGTCGCAGATGTTGAATACCGGCACCGGGAAGCAGCTGTACAAATCGAACGTGGCGATGTCGTCGATGCCGATGCCGGCGACCGCCAGCGCTTCGCGCACCGCCATCACCGCCGACGGGGCATGCCCGAGATCGGGCCGATCCAGCAGGCTCTGTTCTTCCATATCGGCATGGCCGTGCAGGTAGACCCAGTTCTCTTCGGGCACACCGAGTTTGCGCGCGGCCTCCACCGACATCAACAGTGCGGCCGCACCCTGGTTGACCTGGTCACGGGCGACGAGCAGCCGCGGATACGGCTCGGAGATCATCCGGTTGCTCTCGGTGACGGTGATCAGTTCCTCGACATCGCGCTGCACCGGCGCAGCGGCGAACGGATTGTCGGCAGCGACATTGGAAAACGGCGCGAACAACTCACCCATTCGTCGCAAATAGTCGGCCGGTCCCAGTCCCGTCCTGGCCCGTCGCGCATTCTCCAGCAACGCATACTGAGTGGGCGCATCCACCAAGCCGTGCACCACCGTGTAGCGGCTAATGAGTCCCTCGATGCCGTAGCCGCGGTCTTCCAACGAGCCCTCGACCGTTTCGGTGAAATCCGGGCGGTTGTCGGCCGAGGCGAAGTAGCGCGTCGTCGACGTCGCGTCCGACCCGAAGATCAACACGACCTCGGCCTGGCCGGCGGCGATCCCGCCGGCCAATTCGGTGATCAGGTGCTGCGGGCCTTGCCCGCCCACCACCTCCAGAATCGCCCGGGCCGGGTCGGCGCCGATCCGATTGGCCACCGAGCGTGGGTAGTTGTTCGACTTGCCCAACACCGGCTGAGCCGGTCCGGAGATCTCGAACTGGCGCACGCCCGCGACGGTGTCGATCGCCGCGGCCACCTTGGCGACGTCGGCGCCGCAATCGTCCAGCGCGGCGCGGGCCCCGGCGGCGGCCAGCTCCACGGCTGACATCGCGCGGTAGTACGAGTCGTCGATCCGTTCGGCGGCTTGCCCGACACCGACGACGACGGGAGTCCGCGGGTCGATAGTCAACCGGACCTACATACTCTGCAGGATCTGCCGGGCCAGCGCCGCGGTCTCGGATGGCGTTTTTCCGACCTTGACGCCGGCCGCCTCCAGGGCTTCCTTCTTGGCGGCCGCGGTGCCCGACGAACCGGACACGATGGCACCGGCGTGCCCCATCGTCTTGCCCTCGGGTGCGGTAAACCCGGCGACGTAGCCGACGACGGGCTTGGAGACGTTGGCCTTGATGTAGTCGGCGGCGCGTTCCTCGGCGTCGCCGCCGATCTCGCCGATCATCACGATGACCTTGGTCTCCGGATCCTTCTCGAACGCCTCGATGGCGTCGATGTGAGTGGTGCCGATCACCGGGTCGCCGCCGATGCCGATCGCGGTGGAAAACCCGAAGTCACGCAGCTCGAACATCATCTGATAGGTCAACGTGCCCGACTTCGACACCAGGCCGATCGGACCGGGCCCACTGATGTTGGCCGGCGTGATCCCAACCAACGCCTGGCCGGGGGTGATGATCCCGGGACAGTTCGGGCCGATGATCCGGGTCTTGTTGCCCTTGCTCACGTTATAGGCCCAGGCATATGCGCTGTCCTGCACCGGAATTCCCTCGGTGATGACGACCAGCAGCGGAATCTCGGCGTCGACGGCCTCGATGATCGCGTCCTTGGCGAACTTGGGCGGCACGAAGATGATCGAGACGTCGGCGCCGGTCTCTTTCATGGCCTCCGCGACACAGCCGAAGACCGGCAGCTTGATGACCCTGCCGCCTTTGTCCTCATGGGTGACGGTGGTGCCGGCCTTACGGGCGTTGACACCACCGACGATCTGGGTGCCGGCCCGCAGCATCCGGGCCGTGTGCACGGTGGCCTCGCTGCCGGTGATGCCCTGAACGATGACCTTGTTGTCTGCGGTCAAAAAGATAGCCATGTCGTGTGGTCCTTTCAGCTCGCCAGCTCGGCGGCTTTGTCGGCGGCCTCATCCATCGTGGCCACCAGCGTCACCAGCGGGTGGTTGGCCTCGGCCAGGATGCGCCGGCCCTCCTCGACGTTGTTGCCGTCGAGCCGAACCACCAGCGGCTTGGTGGCGGCGTTACCCAGCATCTGCAGCGCCGACACGATGCCACTGGCCACCGCATCGCATGCGGTGATCCCACCGAAGACATTGACGAACACGCTCTTGACCTGCGGGTCACCCAGGATGACGTCCAGGCCGGCCGCCATCACCTCAGCGGACGCGCCGCCGCCGATGTCCAGGAAGTTCGCCGGCTTCACGCCGCCGTGCTTCTCGCCGGCATAAGCGGCTACGTCCAGCGTCGACATCACCAAGCCGGCGCCGTTTCCGATGATCCCAATCTGTCCGTCCAGCTTGACGTAGTTGAGGTCGTGCTCCTTGGCCTTCAGCTCCAGCGGGTCAGTGGCGTCGCGGTCCTCGAACTCAGCATGCCCGGGCTGGCGGAAGTCGGCGTTGCCGTCGAGCGTCACCTTGCCGTCCAGCGCCAGGATCTGATCGTCGGGGGTGCGCACCAGCGGGTTGACCTCGACCAGGGTGGCGTCCTCGGCGACGAAACACTCCCAGAGCTTCTGGATAGTGACTGCGGCGGCATCGAGAACCTCGGCCGGCAGATGACCCTGCTCGGCGATCGAGCGTGCGAACGCCAGATCGACGCCCTTGACCGCGTCGACGGGCACCTTGGCCAGCCGCTCGGGCTTGGTCGCGGCCACTTCCTCGATCTCCATACCGCCCTCCACCGAGCACATCGCCAGGTAGGTGCGGTTGGCCCGGTCGAGCAGGAAGGAGATGTAGTACTCCTCGGCAATATCGCTGGCCTCCGAGACCAGCAACTTCTTCACGATGTGGCCCTTGATGTCCAGACCGAGGATGTTGTTGGCGTGGGTGTAGGCGTCCTCGGGCGTCGCGGCGTACTTCACGCCGCCGGCCTTACCGCGACCACCGGTCTTGACTTGCGCTTTGACCATCACCGGGCGACCAATTTCCTGCGCGATCGCTTTCGCGTCGTCGGCGTCGGCGGTGACCCGGCCGGGCGTGGTGGGCACGTTGTGCTTGGCGAACAATTCCTTCGCCTGGTATTCGAAAAGATCCATGGGCTCACTTCTATGTGTCGGCCTTTGTGTCCACGGGTCGGGTTTCCCGAACCCCGCTTGCGGGAACTGTATCGACAGGGCCGGAAGGTTCCATCGTCGGCATCCGCCGATGTGGTAGATCTCACCGCGCGGGTTGCGTGATTCAAGTCACAATCCCGGGCGGATCTTTGGCGCGGGATTGCCAGCTCTGCCGGTCTGCGGTTAACGTCTCAGGGTCCAGATAACGTTATGGTTACGACCCGAGGGACATTCCAGGTTGACCCAGCACCTTTCCGCCCGGTCTCCTGCCTTAGGAGACTCCCGCGGATCAAGCGACCGCTGGTCAGATTTCGACCGCAACGAAGTCACCGACATCATCCCGTTCAACGAGTTCGGGGAACTCGACAACCTCGATGACCTGGACTTCTGTGACAACAGCGTCTTCGACACCGAAGCAGCGGTGCTGCGGGCACCCGAGTTGGACGACCTCGACGACACCGACGATCTGATCCCGCTACAACTGGCCCGCCCCAGCAGGCACCGGTCGACGCCGGACGAGGCCCGCACCGACCGCCACCGGTTCGAGCTACGCAGTCATCCCAATGGAATCGACGGCACCGACCAGCCCTGGCGGCGCGGGCAGCACCGCAAGCAGCCGAGCAGTGCGGTGCGCGGCCGGGTGTTGATCACCGCGATGGCCGCCGGGGCCGCTGCTGCGGCCGCGCACTCTGCGACGCATCCGTCCGACACTGCCAACGCCGAAACCGTCCTGGCCGCCGACGCCTCAGCGATCAACGGCGGGCCGATCACCACCTCGCCGCGGGGCATGCAAATGGTCACCGTGCAACCTGCTGCCAGCGCAGCGGTGCACAACGCGGAATTGGCCAAGGGCGTCGCGTTTGCGGCCGAACGCGCACAACGCGAGGCCCGACTGCAGCAGCCGCTGTACGTCATGCCGACCAAGGGCCTATTCACCTCCAATTTCGGCTACCGGTGGGGAGTGCTGCACGCCGGTATCGACATCGCGAACTCGATCGGGACCCCGATCGTGGCGGTGTCCGACGGGATCGTCATCGACGCCGGCCCAACTGCCGGCTACGGACAATGGGTCAAACTGCGCCACGCCGACGGGACGGTGACGCTCTACGGTCACGTCAACACCACCACCGTCAGTGTCGGTGAACGGGTGATGGCCGGCGATCAGATTGCCACGATGGGCAACCGCGGCAATTCCACCGGACCGCACCTGCATTTCGAGGTGTTGCTGGGCGGCTCGGACCGGGTGGACCCGGTGCCGTGGCTAGCCAAGCGGGGCCTCAGCCTCGGCAGCTTCGCCGGTTGATCGGTGGCCAAGCCGGTGGCCAAGCCGATCCGGCGATAGTGCGCCTACCATCGATCTGATGGTCCTGTTCGCGACGGCGACGCTGCGAACGCCGCCACGGCCACACCGCCACCCGAGGACACCACAGGAAGGCCTGAGGTGACAACATCCCACGACGAAGCGCCCCGGACTCGCATCATCCGCCGAGCGCCCACCACGCCGCTCCCGGCGATAGCAGACGATGCCCGCACCACCCACATCCCGCGCCAACCCCCGACCCCCAGCGGCTACCCCGCCCAGCGCCCCGGCGCCGGCACCCAGACTGGGGAGGTACCAGCCAGCCGGGTAGCCATCGCAGCTGCCGCCGTCAGCATCGTCAGCGGCTGGGCCACGTCGGTGGTGGCCACCGAATTGATCGCGGGCTGGTGGCAATCCGATCGGTTGTTTTGCGTCGCGGTCGCGTTTCTCGCCTTGGTGTTCGCGCTGGCCACCGTGTCGGGCGTGATCATGCTGTTGCGGCGGCGGACGCTCGGCCGCCACCTCATCGTGGCCGGCGCCGTGGTCGCGGTGCTGACGTATCTCGGCATCTTCATCGCCGGCGCGCACGTCGCGTGGATTGTGCACACGCTGTGGGTGCTGCCGGTCGCCAGCGCGGTGTTGGCAATGCACCCGGAAACCAAACGCTGGCTGCCTCAGCGTTAGCCCGCGCGGGCTTAAAGCTTGGTGACCGGGGCGTGGTTGTGCATCAGCTTGACTCGGCCCGAGCTGCCGAAGTCGATCAGCGACATCGCCGATTCCCCGACCCCGGAGACTTCCTCCACCCGGCCCAATCCGTACTTGTCGTGCGATACCCGGTCACCGGGCTGCAACACCAGCGGCGGGCGTTTGCTCGACGACGCGCGGGCCGGTGACGGCCTCGCCGGCCCGAACCGGCCGGCGCCGCTCACCGGTGCGCTGAACGTCGGCGCGGGGTCGGTGCGCCGCCAGTCGATGAGGTCCTCCGGGATCTCGCGCAAGAACCGCGACTCGGGGTTGAGCATCGGCTGTCCCCACGACGAGCGGACCTTTGCCCGGCTCAGATAAAGCCGCTGCCGTGCCCGGGTGATACCGACATAAGCCAGCCGCCGCTCCTCGCAGAGCTCGGTTGGATCGCCCAATGCCCGCATATGCGGGAACATCCCGTCCTCCCACCCGGTCACGAACACGACCGGAAACTCCAGCCCTTTGGCGGTATGCAGCGTCATCAACGTCACCACGCCGGCGGTATGTTCGGGGATCTCGTCGGCATCGGCGACCAGCGAAACCCGTTCCAGAAATTGCGCCAGCACACCGGTGTCGGGCACGTCTTCGTCGTCGGGAGCATCCTCGAGTGCCGCGGCGTTGGCCAAATCGGTCGCGAACTCGTGTGCGACGCTGACGAGTTCGTTGAGGTTGTCCAGTCGGGCAAGATCTTGTGGGTCGCTGGAGGATTCCAGCTCCGTGCGGTAGCCGGTGCGGTCCAGCACCGCCTCGACCAGCTCGCCCAGATCACCATCAAGGTGGCCCCGCAGCTCGTCGAGCATGTCGACAAAGCCCTTGATCGCATTGACCGCACGGGAATTGAGCATCGGAACTTTGCCGTCCGCGGCGGCCTGCAGCGCGTCGGCAAAAGTAGCCCCGGTGTTCTCGGCGTACACAGCCACACAGGCCTCGGCGCGGTCACCGATCCCCCGGCGCGGTGTGTTGAGAATACGGCGCAGGCTCACCGCGTCGCCCGGGTTGTCCAGCACCCGCAGGTAGGCGACGATGTCGCGGATCTCTCTGCGCTCGTAAAACCGCACTCCGCCAACGACTTTGTACGGGATCCCGGCCCGGATGAACACCTCTTCGAGTGACCGCGACGAGTTGTTGGTCCGGTAGAAAACCGCCACATCGTTGTAGGTGATCTCACCGTTCTGCGCCAGCGCGTCGATTTCCTCGGCGACAAAGCGTGCCTCGTCGTGTTCGTTGTCGGCGACATAGCCGACGATCAGCTCGCCCTCGCCGGCGTCGGTCCACAGCCGCTTCTCGCGGCGCCCGGCGTTCCGCGCGATCACCGAGTTCGCCGCTGACAGGATGTTCTGCGTCGAGCGGTAATTCTGTTCCAGCAGAATCGTTGTGGCGTTCGGGTAGTCGCGTTCGAAATCTTCGATATTGCGGATCGTGGCACCGCGGAAGGCGTAGATCGACTGGTCGGCGTCGCCGACTACGCAAAGCTCTGCGGGCGGCACGTCGTCGTCGGTACCGTGTCCGGCGAGTTCACGCACCAGCACGTATTGCGCGTGGTTGGTGTCCTGGTATTCGTCGACCAGGATGTGCCGGAACCGCCTGCGGTAATGCTGAGCGATCTGCGGGAAGGCTTGCAGCACTGCGACGGTCTCCCCGATTAAATCGTCGAAGTCCAGCGCATTGGCCGCCCGCAGCCGGTGCTGGTATTCGGAGTAGACGGCGGCCACGGTGCGGGCCAGGTCGTCGGATTCCTCGGAGAGATCCGACAGCGCCCGTTGCGGGTCGATCAGCTCATTTTTCAGGTTGGAGATGGCGTTGGCCAGCAGCCGCGGCGAATACCGCTTGATGTCCAGCCCCATGTCCTTGCCGATCATCTGCAGCAGCCGCCGCGAATCGTCGGCATCGTAGATCGAGAAGTTGGAATTCAGGCCGGGGACCAGCGCGGCCTGGTTGCGCAGGATCCGCACGCAGGTCGAATGGAACGTCGACACCCACATCGAGCGGGCGCGCGGGCCGACCAGCTGGATCACCCGCTCGCGCATCTCGGCGGCGGCCTTGTTGGTGAAGGTGATGGCCAGAACCTGACCAGGGCCGACGTCGCGGGCGGCCATCAGGTAGGCGATCCGTCGCGTCAAGACGGCGGTCTTGCCGGATCCTGCGCCCGCGACGATCAGCAACGGCGAACCTTCGTGCAGCACGGCCTGGCGCTGCTGCGGGTTGAGCCCGTCGAGGAGTTGGTCTGCTTCGGCGTCGGCAACGTGCGCGGTCATATGCGTCCAAACTTACCGCCGTTCGGTGACACCTTTTGCGCTGGCACGACCGTTAGTGGCACACTTCAATTCGTGCTCTACACGCAGCATCGATTTTTCTACGGGTACCGGACAGCGGTGCCCGTGGTCTAGCTGCTTCCCAGAGCCCCGCGGTCCGCATCTGCGATCCGGGGCTCGTCTGTTGTGTGAGGCCCGGACACGGATGAGATCAGAAGCCACCAACAGCGAGAATGCGGAGTCACAACCCATGACTACAGACACCGAGCAGCTTTCCGATATCGATGAGCTGCGGCATGAGATCGACCGCCTGGATGCCGAGATCCTGGCCGCGGTCAAGCGTCGCACCGAGGTCTCCCAGGCGATCGGCAAAGTCCGGATGGCCTCCGGCGGGACGCGCTTGGTGCACAGTCGCGAGATGAAAGTCATCGAGCGGTACAGCGAGCTCGGTCCCGACGGCAAGGACCTGGCCATGCTGCTGCTGCGGATGGGCCGCGGACGGCTCGGCCACTAGAGGCTTTAGTCATCTCATGCCTGTGGGTCATGTCACCGGTCGGGCCCCTAAGAATTAACGCCGCCAAATCCTAAGCTTTTTGATGCGCCCCGTCGGGCTCTTGAATCGGCGGAGCGTTGCGACGAGCGAAGGAAGTTCCGATGGCCAGCTACACCTCCGACACCATCGTTGGCGACATCGTTACCGCGGATCCCTCCCGCACTCGGATTCTGGAACGCTTCGGTATCGATTACTGCTGTAACGGCCAACGGCCGCTGGGTGACGCGTGTACCGCAGCACAGATCGATGCGGGTGAACTCCTCGCCGCGTTGAACGCCGAAGAGCCCGGCCCGCGGGCCGGTTGGGCAGATCTCGATGATCCGGCATTGATCGAGCACATTCTCGCCAGCCACCACCGGTTCCTCTGGGAGGAGTTTCCGCGGATGTCGGCACTGGTGGACAAGGTGGCAACGGTCCATGGCCCAAACCACGCCGAGTTGGCCCGGGTGCGAGAAGCATTCGACGAGCTACGCCATAAGGTCGAGCCGCACCTGCGCACCGAGGAGACGGCATTGTTCCCGGAAATCCTTGCGCGCAACGGGGCCGGCGGTCCCATCTCGCAGGAGCTGCACGCCGCGTTGAACGAGAATATGAAGCAACATGACCGCGCCGGTGAGCTGCTCGCCGAGTTGCGGCAACTCACCAGCGGTTACACCGTTCCGCCTGACGCTTGTCCCACCTACACGGCCATGCTGGCGGGCCTGGAAGAAATCGAATCCGACTTACACATGCACGTTCACAAGGAGAACAACGTGCTGTTTGCCCGCGTGCTCGCCAACAGTTGACCGAGTCACGCCTTGACCGGCCCGACTAGGGTCGAAATATGATTGCCGCTATCCCTGACATCACCGCCACTCCGGCCTGGAAAGCGCTGCGCGGACACCACGACCAGATCAAAGACCGCCACCTGCGCGAGCTCTTCGCCGACGACCCCGACCGTGGCCGCGAACTGACGGTCACCGTCGGTGACCTCTATATCGACTACAGCAAGCACCGCGTCACCCGCGAGACGCTCACCCTGCTGGCCGACCTGGCCCGGGCGGCCGGACTCGAGCAGCGCCGCGACGAGATGTTCGCTGGCAAGCACATCAACACATCGGAAAACCGGGCGGTGCTGCACACCGCGCTGCGGCTGCCGCGTGACGCCAAACTGACCGTCGACGGGCAGAACGTCGTCGAAGACGTGCACGCCGTGCTCGACGCGATGGGTGATTTCACCGACCGGCTGCGCAGCGGCGAGTGGACCGGTGCGACCGGTAAACGGATCAGCACGGTGGTCAACATCGGCATCGGCGGCTCGGACCTCGGACCGGTGATGGTGTACCAGGCGCTGCGCCACTACGCCGACGCGGGCATCTCGGCGCGGTTCGTCTCCAACGTCGATCCGGCCGACCTTGTCGCGACATTGGCTGATTTGGACCCGGCCACAACACTTTTCATCGTTGCCTCCAAGACGTTTTCCACCCTGGAGACACTGACTAACGCGACCGCGGCGCGGCGCTGGCTGACCGATGCGCTCGGCGACGACGCGGTGGCACAGCATTTCGTCGCGGTGTCCACAAATAAGGAACGTGTGTCGGACTTCGGCATCGACACCGACAACATGTTCGGCTTCTGGGACTGGGTCGGCGGACGGTATTCGGTCGATTCGGCGATCGGGCTGTCGGTGATGGCCGCAATCGGCCGAGAAGCCTTCGCCGACTTCCTGTCCGGATTCCACATCGTCGACGAGCATTTCAAGACCGCTCCACTGGAATCCAATGCGCCGGCGCTGCTCGGCTTGATCGAGCTGTGGTACTCCAACTTCTTCGATGCGCAGTCGCGGGCGGTGTTGCCGTATTCCAACGACCTGGCGCGCTTCGCGGCCTATCTGCAGCAGCTGACCATGGAGTCCAACGGCAAGTCGACCCGCGCCGACGGCACGCCCGTCGTCACCGACACCGGCGAAATCTATTGGGGCGAGCCGGGAACCAACGGGCAACACGCCTTCTACCAATTGTTACACCAGGGCACCCGGTTGGTGCCCGCGGATTTCATCGGGTTTTCCCAACCGCTCGACGATTTGCCGACCGCCGACGGCGACGGCAGCATGCACGACTTGTTGATGAGCAACTTCTTCGCCCAAACCCAGGTGTTGGCGTTCGGCAAGACCGCCGACGAGATCGCGGCCGAGGGAACACCACCGGAGGTGGTGCCGCACAAAGTCATGCCCGGCAACCGGCCGACCACGTCGATTCTGGCGAGCCGGCTCACCCCATCGGTGCTCGGGCAGTTGATCGCGCTCTACGAGCACCAGGTGTTCACCGAGGGGGTGGTGTGGGGCATCGACTCCTTCGACCAGTGGGGTGTGGAGTTGGGCAAGACTCAGGCCAAGGAGCTGTTGCCGGTGCTGGCCGACGACGCCTCGCCGGATAAGCAGTCGGACAGCTCGACCGACGCGCTGGTGCGCCGCTACCGCACCGAAAGAGGCCGTACGGCCTGACATTTCGTCACCGCGACGGGACCACAACCTCGGAACCGAATCTCCGTACGAAGGTGCGCAGCCGTTCCACGGTCGCGGTGTGCGGATCGCTGAGGTGCAGCTGCAACAGCTCGCGGCCAGAAGCGTGCAGGATCCGAGCGGTGTATTCGGGGTCATGCAGATGGGGATTGATGCGCAGCAATTCCTTGACAAAGAACTCACGTACGACGGCCTCGGATTGAGCCAGCCGGGCATATAACTCCGGCGGCGCGCCCTGCGGTGGGAACAAAAACAGCCGCCACGTCGCCGGGTGGGCGTCCACGGCGGCCAGCACACCATCGAACGCGAGCACCAGCGACTGATCTTCGCCGGCAACATCCAATCCGGAGATCGCTTCGGTGAACTGCGCGCCGGCGCGTGCTGCCTCACGGTCGATCAACTCGACGAACAGCCCCGCCAGGTCGCCAAACTTCTGATAGATCAACGACCGATTGATGCCGGCCTGCTCCGCGATGCGGTTCGGCGTTGCCGCGTGAAACCCTTCGGCGTCGACGATCGCGTGGGCGACGTCGAGGATCTGCGCGCGCCGCCCCTCGGCGGTCATGCGCCGCTTCGGGCTGGTCACAGTCACACTTGACAGCATAACTAACAACTTGTGAGTATTACTCACTAAGTGTTAGTTAGCCGGAGGCAGTGATGGTCACGTACTACCCCGAACTCGCGAAGCGAGTCCGAAGCCAGCGCGATTTGCAGCCCGACCTTTATGGAGACTTCGACTTCGAGCAGCAGCCGGATCGCCTGGCGACCGAGCCGGACGTCGACTCGGCCCTGCCCACCTGGGTCGCCGACCGCGCACCGATCCTGGAAGACGACCGCGTTCTGGAATTGATCAGCACGGCCACCCTGCTCGGCGACGTCGTCGCCGATCCCTACGCGGCGCTGATGGCCACGCACAGCGTCACACAGCTGATCGACATGCTCAAAAGGGCGTGCCGCGAGGGCATCGACGCGGTGCCCGAGGCGCCGCCCGAGCTCGCATCGTTCATCGCCGCGATGGAGGCCACCCCGGAGTGGATCGACTTCGACCAGGTACGCGAAGGCGCCCGGCAGGAGCGCATCCCCGCGGCGCTGCTGGCCCCCTTCATCACGCGCGGGGCCTTCATCGCGACCTTCACCAACACCTATGCCGCGCTGCCGATGGCCCTGACCGGTGCGCTCTCGGGCAAGCGGGCCGCCCGGCGAGTCAACGAGACGGCCAGTTTCTTCGCCGTCACCACCCTGCCCGGCGCGCTGGACCGTTATGGCCCGGGCTTCGAAGCCGCCGCGATGGTCCGGTTGATGCACTCGATGGTCCGCTACAACGCGCTGAAGAAATCCGACAAGTGGGATGTCGGCATCTACGGCATGCCGATACCGCAGGTCGACCAGATGCCCGCGGGAATGATTGGCCAATACCTGTTGGCCCGCAAGGCGCGTCAGCAGGGCCGGACGAAGTTCACCACGCAAGAGCGCGCCGCCGTCGAATTCGCCAGGTATCGCTGCTTTCTGCTCGGTCTGCCGCCCGAACTCCTGCCCTCCGAACCCGCCGACATCATGCACGTCATGCACGCACGCTCGGCGCTGCTGCGCGACGGATTCGACGACATCTGCCGCGAACTGGTCAGCGGCACCATGGCGGCCTATCTGCGCCCCGACACCACGCTATTCGACCGGTGCGCCGAGGCAGTCGAGAAGAGCTTTTCCAAGCTCACGTTCGTCCGCACGTTCTGCGGTGGTGACCGCGACATCGCCGAAGCCATGGGCGTATCGATGGGGCCGACCGACCTCATGCGCGTCGCCCTCACCGCGCCGTTCATCATCGGGCGTTTCACCGCCGTGAGTCAGGCCAGCCGCATCCCCGTGCTTCGAGAAATCACCGACGCATATGTCATCGGACTCCTCAAGCTTCGGCTGGCGACCTACGGTAAGCCCGAATTCACCACCGACGCAGCGCATTACACGCCAGTCCCGTAGTGGGGTCTGCTCGCCAGCTAAGCGAAACGGTTGGTCAGCTGCGGCGGCAACACTCGCATCAATTGAACCAGCGGTGCCCACGGCCAGGCCGGGACGACGGCGCGGCCAGACTCGCGTTCGATGGCGGCGACCATTGCCTTCACCCCGGTCTCGTTGTCGACCATCAACATGGTGCTCGCCGACTTAGCCGTCATCTCCGACTCGATGTAGCCGGGCTCCAACACGGTGACCCTGATCGGGCCCTTGCCGTACTCGGCGCGCAGTGATTCGCCCAGCGACGTCACCCCGGCCTTGCTGGCCGCATAGGCCGCCTTGACGCCGGGCACCCCCTTGTTGCCGAGCACCGACGAGATCAGCACCAGGTGCCCCGAGCCGGTTTGCTTGAACATCTCCAGCGCGGTTTCGATCTGCACGAGCGCTGCCACCAGGTTGGTCTCGATGGTCGCCTTGTTGGCCCACAGCTTGCCCGAGCCCAGCGGCGCGCCCTTACCGATGCCGGCGTTGACGATGATGCGGTCGATGCCGCCGAGCTCGTCGGACAGCTCGCCGAATACTTTGGGGACCTGCTCGTGGTCGTTGACGTCCAGCGCGGCGACAGCCACCGTGATGCCCGGATGTTGTTGGGTCAGTTCGGCTTTGAGCTCGTCCAGCCGGTCGGTGCGACGGGCGCACAGCGCCAGGTCGCGGCCCTTGGCGGCAAAAGCGCGGGCCATCCCGGCGCCCAGGCCCGAGCTTGCGCCGGTGATGAGGATCTTCTGTCGAGGCATTGCAACACCCTAATGGGTGCCCCTCGAACGTCGAGTTGTCGGGCCAAATCACTGGTGGGCCACGCAACAAGTCGACGCTGGCGCAGCGCAATTATTTCAAGAGCCGCGACATCCGCCGGTCGGCCAACACCTTGCCGCCGGTCTGGCAGGTCGGGCAGTACTGAAACGACTTGTCCGCAAACGACACTTCGCGCACGGTGTCCCCGCACACCGGGCACGGCATCCCGGTGCGCGCATGCACCCGCAGCCCGGAACGCTTCTCGCCCTTCAACGTCGCGGCCTGTTGGCCGACCGAGCGGGACACCGCGTCGGTGAGCACCGACACCATCGCCTCGTGCAGTGCAGCCAGTTGACCGTCCGAGAGTTTGCCGGCGGTGGCGAACGGCGAGATCTTGGCGACGTGCAGGATTTCGTCGCTGTAGGCATTGCCGATGCCGGCGATCACCTTCTGATCGGTGATGACGGTCTTGATCCGGCCGGTGTTGCCCGCCAGCAACTCGGCCAGCTCCTCGACGCCGACCTGCAGTGCGTCCGGCCCGAGCACGCTGATCCCCGGCACTGCCATCGGGTCATCGACGAGCCACACCGCCAACCGTTTCTGGGTGCCGGCCTCGGTGAGGTCGAACCCGGGCGCTTCGCCGGGCACCCCGAGATGAACCCGCAGCGCGATCGGGCCCTTGCCCGGCCGCAGCGGCGCACCGGCCAACTTGTCGGACCAGCGCAACCAGCCCGCCCGGGACAGGTGCGCGATCAGAAACAGGTCGCCGACCTGCAGGCCCAGGTATTTGCCCCAGCGGTGCGCCCCGGTGACGGGTTGGCCGGGCAGCGTGCCCACCGGCGGGTCGAAGGTCTTGAGCACCGAAAACGCCACGACATCGACCCGGCCGATCGTCAAGCCGACGGCGTGTTGGCGCAGGTAGTCCGCGAGCGCTTCGACCTCGGGAAGTTCAGGCATGCGTCCAGTGTGCCGGTCACACCCGAGTGATGCGCCGGGCGTCGCGCACCACCAGGGACAGCAGCCAGCTCACGATCGACAACACGATCGCAGCCCAGATGGCGGTCCACCAGAAGTGGTCGATTTGCAAGCCCCAGTGCGTGGTGTGCTCGGTGATTCCGGCGGTGATCCACAGCATCAACGCATTGATCACGATGTGGATCAACCCGAGCGTCAGGATGTACAGCGGAATCGACAGGATCTGCACGATCGGTTTGATGATCGCGTTGACCAGGCCGAAGATCACCGCGACGATGAAGACGATCCCGATCCGCTGCATCGGTGTTCCGCCACCGACGAACCTGATCCCGTCGACGACAAGCGTGACTACCCACAACGCGAAGCCGGTCACCGCAGCACGAAACAGAAATGGACCCATGGCGAGGAACCTACTCCGCAGTGCGCAATAAATAGGTATCCATAATCCAGCCGTGGCGGGCCCGAGCCGCGGCGCGCAGCGACGCGATCCGCTCGCCGTCCTCGCCGACCGTGCCCGCCACCAGCAGCTCATCTTCCGTGCCCAGATAGGCACCCCACCAGATCCGGGTGGCTGGCGGACAGCCGAGAAACGAGCAGTCACCGTCGAGCATGACGACCGCCGCCCCGGACAGCCCATGAGCGCGAAGCTGTCGGCCGGTGGTGATCAGCACGGGTTCGCCGACGTCGTTGAGCGGAATGCGGTGTCGTGCCGTCAGCGCCTGCACGGCGGTGATGCCCGGGATGACGTCGTAGGTGATGTCGACCTCGGCAGCGACCGTGTCCAGGATGCGCAGCGTGCTGTCGTAGAGCGACGGGTCACCCCAGGCCAGCAATGCACCCACGTCGCCGGGACCGAGTTCGTCGGCGATCGCGGCCGACCAGAGCCGCGCGCGAGCCGCGTGCCAGTCCGACACCGCGCCCCGGTAATCACCGTCCGCGGAACGCGTGGGGTCGGGTAACTCGACGAATCGATACCCCGGCTCGCGGATGAACCGTGCGCAGATCTCTCGACGCAACCCCACCAGATCGCTTTTGGCAGAACCCTTGTCCATTGCGAAGAACACTTGAGTGTCGTTGAGTGCCTCGATCGCCTGCATCGTCAGATAACCGGGATCTCCCGCGCCGATCCCGATGACATGAATGCGTCGATGGCTCATTGCCGGGAAAGCCTAGCCGCAATGAATAGCCGAGACCGTAAGTACCCGGTACCGTAGGTATTGACATCTTGGGCCGGTTCTTCCTACCGTCGGAGCAGCTGATGAAGGGACGTCGACGATGACTACTGCCGTCAAGGGGCCCGGTCGCGAGGAATTCTCCGAGCGGCTGCTCAAAGGCTCGGTCAAGAAGTCCTATGCGCCCGTGGTCGACATCGACTGGGACGCCCCGCTGGACCCGGACAAGTTCTACCTTCCGCCGAAAATCGTGTCGCTCTACGGCACGCCGATGTGGGAGGAGATGACTCGCGCCCAGCGCATCGAGCTGTCCCGCCAGGAACTGGTCAACACGCTGTCGGCGGGCATCTGGTTTGAGAACATGCTCAACCAGGCCTTGCTGCGCAAGCTCATTCACGCGGATCCGACCACCCGGTCCTCGCACTACGCGCTCACCGAACTGGGTGACGAAACCCGCCACATGGTGATGTTCGGCAAGGCCATCGAGCGGGTGGGTGCCAGGCCGGTGCGTCCCCGGTCCTACCAGCGGATGGTGATCAACATCCTGCCGCTGTTCTTCCGCGGACCGGTGCTGTGGGTGGCGGCGTTGATCGGCGAAGAGATTTTCGACTCACTGCAGCGGCAGATGATGGACGACCCCGAGTTGCAGCCGATGATCCAGCGGCTGATGCGAATTCACGTTACCGAGGAAGCCCGCCACATCCAGTTCGCGCGCGACGGACTGCGCAAGCGGGTGCCGCACATGGGGCGGCTCAACCGGTGGCTGGTTGCCAACGTCAACGGCCTGGGCGGGTGGTTCTTCCGTTACCTGTTCACCAACCCGGTTCCCTACGCGAGGGCAGGCCTGGACGCGCGACGGGCGCGGATCACCGCGCGAAACAGCCCGCACCGTCACGAGATTCAGGTCGCCGGCTTCGCCCCGTTGGCGGCGTTTCTGACCGAAGTGGGCCTGATGGGCCGGATCGCGCGCCGCGGATGGACGCGCAGCAACTTCCTGTGATCGACAAGATCGTCGTCGGTGACGCAACGGCCGCCGCGAAACTGCGCAACGCCGGTATCGCCGATTTCACGCTCGTCGACAGTCAAGTAGTCAGCTCGGTATTCGACGACGACACCGCCACCTGGACACTGACCACCAGTGGCGGCGAGACGTACGACGGCCGGGTTGTCGTAGCCTGCGCGTCGCCGTTTATCCCGTGGATTCCGGACCTGCCCGGGCGCAACGACTTTGGCGGACAGGCATTCGCGGCGGCTGCAGGCAATACTCAATTCGACCCGGACGGCAAACGGGTGGCGATAATCGGCGCCGACTCCGCCGCCGGGCGCTGGATCAGCCGGCTGGCCACATCTGCGGCGTCGGTCGAGGTTTTCCCCCATCCACCGCGGCGGATCGTCCGCACGCGCCGCCGGCGATGGCGGCGCCGGCACACGTCGGTCGAACCGGTGCGTTCGCCCATTGACGTGATCACCGCGTCGGGCATCCGCACCTGTGACGGTGCCCACCATGACGTGGACGCGATCATCTACGGCACCGGTTTCACGGTTTCCCCGCAACTTCCGAAAGACACGCTGGTCGGGGCCGACGGGCTCAGCATTCAACAAGCGTGGCAGGACGGCATGGAGCCCTACCTCGGCGTCGCTATGCACGGGTTTCCCAACTACTTCCTGGCCATCGCACCCGAGACTGGGCGCCACGTCACGGAATGCCTGCAATTGATGAACCGCGGCGGCAGTACCCGCATCGAGGTGCGCCGCAGCAGCGCGCAGACCTTCAACGAACACGTCAACATGGGCCGTCCACGGTATTGCCTCACAGCATCGGCATTCGACCTGTCATCCGGCATGCAGCTCCACGACGAGACCTATGCCGGCCCCGCGACGCTGACAGTTGCCGGCGCCGACCGCGAGGTACGCGTCCACCTGACCGGCCACATGGATCCGATCGACGGTCAATACCATTGGCAGGGAACCATTCTCGACCAATTGCCGCCACTTCTCAGACACACACGGACGGTGACCCTGGCGGTCGGCGAACGCAGCGTGTCCGCACGCATCACCGAAGAAACACCGCAGGGTGGCTACTCGATCGCGGGCGTGGGCGCGCCACCATTCCCGTTGGCGGACATCGAACTCGCTCATCCCCGGTAGACGCGCGTAGTCTGGTCAGATCCCCCGATAACAGGGTTGTCTCTGAATGTCTGTGGGTAACCCCAAAACGGTGGGGAGCGCTATGGCAGTCGAAAACAACACCCTCAACGTGGTCGCGGTCGGCGCCTCAGCCGGCGGGGTGGAAGCACTCACCCAGTTTGCCGCCGGCCTGCCGCCCGACCTACCCTATGCGGTGTTGGTGGCCCTGCACATGCCCGCCGGCGCGCCCAGCGTTTTGGCCCGCATCCTGGACCGCAACGGCCCATTGCCGGCGATACAGGCTGTCGATGGCGCGCCCTTGGAATCCGGGACCATCTCGGTCGCGGTGCCAAATCGACATTTGCTGGTGCACGACAACCGAATTGCCTTGTCAGAGGGACCCACCGAGAACGGTCACCGCCCCGCGATCAACGCGTTGTTCAGGTCGGTGGCGCTGGCCTACAGCCAACGCGGAGTCGGCGTGCTGCTGTCCGGTGTACTCGATGACGGTACGCTAGGAGCGGCCGCCATCCGGTCTCGCGGCGGCGCCACCATCGCCCAAGCCCCCTCCGATGCGTTGTTTCCCGCCATGCCACTGAACGCCATCGACGCCGGGGTGATTGATCACGAGGTGGCTGCCGCCGAAGTGGGCGGGCTGCTCAAGCAGTTGGCCGATCGAGTATTCGAGGAGCGCGAGATGGAGTCCGACGCGCGCATGGAGTTGGAAAACCGAATCGCCATGGCCCGGCGATTCTCGACCGAATTCGACACCGAGTCCTTGGGACCGCCGTCCGGCTACACGTGCCCGGATTGCAATGGTTCGCTGATCGCGGTCAGCGAAGGAAATTACCGCTGCCATGTCGGTCACGCGTGGACAGCTGACTCGTTGCTGCGGGCCCGCGACGACGAGGTCGAGAGCGCGATGTGGATTGCCATGCGCAGCCTGCAGGAGAAAGCCAAGCTGTCCCGCCGGCTGGCCGACCAGGTCAATCCGGGAATGCTCAGCGAGCGGTATCAAGCAATCGCCGACGAAGCAGAGCATGCGATGTCGGTCCTGGGCAGCCGGCTATCGGACGCGTACAGCAAACAGGATGAGACCAGTGGCTAGGCACACCAGTGAGCTGGCCGTTTCCGCTGACATCGTGGGGACGGCCTGTCTGCTCACCGTCGACGGTGTCCTGGATAGCACGACCTACCTGAAACTGCGCGACACCATCATCAAGGCGGCGCTGGACGAGCCGCCGGTGGTCCTCGTCGACGTCAACGCGCTCGACGTTCCGGCGCCCTCCGCGTGGTCGGTGTTCACCAGCGCGCGCTGGCATGTGTCCACCTGGCCGGATGTTCCAATCGTTCTGGTGTGTGCGGACACTGGCCGACGAACCACCATCTCGCAGGCCGGTGTGACGCGCTACGTGCCGGTACACGCCTGCGTCGAAGCAGCGTTGAACGCTCTGCCCGCCGATGGGCAGCGGTCCAGGCGGCGGGCTCAAGTGGAGTTGCCCGCTTCGCTCGCCAGTTTGCGGCGGGCGCGCGAACTGGTCGGCGATTATCTGGCCGCCTGGTCGCAGATCGAACTGGTTCCGGTAGCCACCGTGGTGGTGAACGTGCTCGTCGAGAACGTGTTGCAACACACCGTCAGCGCGCCGGTCCTAGTGCTGGAAGCCAACGGCACCGCGGTCACGGTCTCGGTGCAAGATTGCAGCTCCACACCGGCCGTCCGACGCGAGGACCCGTTTCGCGGCGGCGAGCGAGTGTCGGGCCTGGCCATCGTCGCCGCGGTCTCCCGCGCGTGGGGCAGCATTCCGACTCCGTCGGGAAAGACGGTGTGGGCGGTGGTGGGTCCGGAAAACCAGCTCTAAGCGCCGCCCGCGACGATGCGGGCCGGGCAGGCCACGTGCCGAGTAGTGTTCAGGTTCGCCACGCTTTATCGGCAGACGGGACCAGATGGACACGAAGACCGACGAATCATTCGAAGCACTGCTGCGCTACCTGCGGGATTCACGGGGGTTCGACTTCACCGGATACAAACGCGCCACATTGATGCGGCGGGTGCGTCACCGGATGGCCCAGTCTGGCCATGAAACCTTCGAAGAGTATCTCGACGTGCTGCAGGCCAGTTCCGACGAATTCTCGGCGCTGTTCAACACCATCCTGATCAACGTCACGGCGTTTTTCCGCGACCCGGACGCCTGGGAATACATCGCGACCGATGTCATCCCGCGAATTCTTGCCGAGCGCGGCCCCGACGACCCGATCCGGGTCTGGAGCGCCGGCTGCGCCTCCGGTCAGGAGGCCTACACGCTGGCAATGCTGCTGGCCGAAACCCTCGGAGCCGACAACTTCCGGCAGCGGGTGAAGATCTATGCGACCGATGTCGACGAGGAGGCGCTGACCGAGGCTCGAGCTGCCAGCTACGATGCCAAAGCCATCGAGTCGGTACCGGAGAAGTTCCTGGGCAAGTATTTCGAACAACTCAACGGCCGCTACACCTTTCACAAAGATCTGCGCCGAGCGGTGATCTTCGGCCGAAACGACCTGGTCAAGGACGCGCCCATCTCCCGGGTGGACCTGCTGGTGTGCCGCAACACGTTGATGTACATGAATGCGGAAACCCAACGAAATGTCCTGGGACGCTTGCATTTCGCGCTGGCTGCACAGGGCACCCTGTTTCTCGGACATGCCGAGATGTTGTTGAGCCATGCGGACCGGTTCGCTCCGCTGAACCTCAAACATCGGATCTTCAAGAAAGCACCGGGATCACACAGCGGACTGGACCGATACGACCCGGCGACCACGATGTATGACCGGCGCGGAGAACTGCCGGGCCTGACCACCGTGCGGGACTTGGCTTTTCGCGCGAACCCCGTTGCGCAGCTGGTGGTGACCGGCGAAGACACCGTGGCGATGATCAACCAGCAAGCCGAGACCATGTTCGGGCTGTCGGCCCGCGACATCGGCCGCCTACTGCGCGACCTGGAGGTCTCCTATCGCCCGGTGGAGTTGCGCGCCTATTTGGAACAAGCGAAGGTCGAGCGCCGGTCGGCGCGGATCCCCGACGTCAAATGGCAACGGCCGGGCATGGAAACCGTGTGGTTCGAGATCCACGTCAATCCGCTGGTCGACGCCGAAAACGGGCTACTGGGCGTATCGATCGTCTTCTTCGACGTCACCGCTACCCGGGCGCTGTTGGACAAGGTGGTCCAAACCAATCGTCAGCTCGAGGCCGCCTACGAGGAACTGCAGTCCACCAACGAAGAACTCGAAACCACCAACGAAGAACTGCAGTCGACGGTCGAGGAGCTCGAGACCACCAACGAAGAACTGCAGTCCACCAACGAAGAACTCGAAACGATGAACGAGGAGCTGCAGTCCACCAACGACGAGCTGCACACCATCAACGATGCGCTGCGCGAACGCAGCGTCGAACTCGACGACGCCCGTACTTTCCTGGACTCCCTGGTCAATTCGGTTCATC
Organism: Mycobacterium sp. NGS62; assembly: GCF_059812285.1. Taxonomy (NCBI): domain Bacteria; kingdom Bacillati; phylum Actinomycetota; class Actinomycetes; order Mycobacteriales; family Mycobacteriaceae; genus Mycobacterium; species Mycobacterium sp. NGS62. The sequence continues at coordinate 404,175 of NZ_JCALCK010000003.1, forward strand.
TCGGCATGGTGGTGGTCGATCGAGAGATGCGGGTGGTGGTGTGGAACCGCGGCTGCGAGGAGCTCTGGGGCCTGCGCACCGACGAGACCACGGGTCAGGTCCTGACCAGCCTCGACATCGGACTGCCGATGGACACTGTGCGGCCGTTGATCGGCAACGCTTTCGTGGACCCGGACAATCCGGGCGAGTCGGTGGTCGAGGCGGTCAATCGCCGCGGCCGACCCACGCAAGTCCGAATAACCTGCACCGGCTTTCAAGCCGCCGAGGGCGGCGTCAACGGCGCGCTGCTGTTGATGGACGCGCAATCCTGACACGGCCGGTTCACGAATTACCGCGGTGGTTGCGCAAGTCGTCGAATTCGGCCTTGACGATGTGGTAGCACTCGCATGCCGTTCGCTCCAACCCATCGCGGTCGACGATGCTGATGACGCCGCGCCGGTAGCGGATGAGTTGCTGAGCCTGAATTCGTTGCGCGGTATCCGAAACGGTGGGCCGGTGTACGCCCAGCATCTGGGCGAGGAACTCCTGGGTGAGCGAGAACTCGTCACGCCCAACCCGGTCTCCTGTGGTCAGCAACCAGCGGGCCATCCGAGCCTCGGTGGCATGACTGCGGTTGCAGACCACGTTCTGGGAGACCTGCACCATCGTCGCCTGCGTGAAGCGGTTCAGCAGGGCGTGCAGTTGACCGTCGCGGCTGAGGCCCCGCCGAAACTCTTCGACGCCAATCACCGCTGTGTCGCCCGGAACCTGGCAAAACGCCGACTGCGGACTACTGGTGGCGCCGAGGTATACCGGCAGCCCCACCATTCCCTCGTGACCAATGGTGGCGACCTCGAGCTGGACCTTCCCATCGGCCACCGCCACCAGCGAGTACACCGAGGTCAGCGGAAAAAAGATGTCGGTGATCGGCTTTCCCGGCTGGTAGGCCGGGCGTTTGATCTCGCTCTGCTCCAGCCGCAGGTGCGGCTTCAACTGGGCGAATTCGGGTTCGGGCAGTTGGGCCAGAATCGCATTGCGCCGAACGTCGTCCTCGGTCATGGGCGCCACCCTCGATTGGTTACTTCCGGCGGGTACCCGATCTGACAGCGATTATGTCGGGAACCAGACATAGCGACTACTCTGATGGAGATGATTCCGGCCCACTGCGCTACGACGTTGAACTTCGGGCGTGTCGTCGTCGTCGCCTCGCTGGGCGGGATACAAGCGCTTACAACCGTCCTGGCCGGGCTCCCGGCGACCTATTCCGTCCCGATCGCTGTAGTGCAACACCGCCGCCGCACCCAGGCCGCTGATCTGCTTGTCCCGATTCTGGCCCGTCGCACGAACCTGCCGGTCCGGGGCGCCGAAGCCGGTTGTGCAGCCGATCAATTCGGCATCACCGTGATGCCGGCCGAGACCACTGCGACGATCGATGACACGGGCCGGTGGTTACTTGCCGACCACACCGACGGCACCTGGCCGGGCAACGCGTTGCTGATCAGTTCGGCGCAGACCACGCCCACCGTCGCCGTCATCCTGACCGGGTCGCTGACCGACGGAGCCAACGGATGTTGTGCGGTCAAGCGGGGCGGCGGGCGGGTGCTCGTGCAGGACCCGGCCACGGCGCGGGCACCGAGTATGCCCGCCAATGCGATCGCGACCGGCTGCGCCGATTTCGTCTTACCTCCGGAGCGGCTGGCATCAGCCCTGCTGGCTCTCACCACCGCGCCTGGTGCAGCGGAGCTGCTCACGGTGCCGCTGCCACCGTGGGCCCGGCTCAGTTCCTGACGAGCTACTCCAAGTGCTGCTGCTCGACGGCTGCGTCGTCGTGGGCCGCCGCCGCGGTGCGGTGTACTTCGGCCGCGTCCTGATGGGCCTCGCCGCTGCCATCACCGGCGAGCATGGCGGCCTGCTCGTGTGCCGCGGCGGCGCGCCGGTGTGCCGCGCTCGCCTCGAGGTGTCTTTCCGCGGCGTCCCGATGCGCACGTCTGGCTCGTTCCAGTGACTCCTCGGCGTGTAGCCGCGCCTGCTCGGCAGTGTCGCCGTCGGCCGGCAAACCCGACGCGAGCTCTGCTCTGCGCTTTTGCAGCTCGCCGGCCCGCCGTCGTGCCGCCTCGGCGCGTGCCGCCGCACGATCCCGATGTGACGGCTCCTGCTCGGTTGCCGTCATGGGCTGGGGTGTTCTGACTCGACGAGTTGGCGGGCCACCGCGACCAGGGGGGTGTTCGAACTCTGCGACAGTCGCTTGAGCAATTCGAATGCCTGCACCGCGTCAATCGTGAACCGCTCCATGATCATGCCCTTGGCCTGGCCGATGATGTCGCGCGACGCCAACGCGCTGCGGAACTGCTCGTCCCGGCGCATCAGATTCCAGGCCAAGGCGGTGTGCGTGGCTACGACCAACCCGAGCTCGGCTGCGTCGTCGTCGAACACATCGGGCTGCTCCGCGTAGAAGTTCAACGCTCCCATCGTCTGGTGGTTGGCGAACAACTGAAACGACATGATCGACCGGATTGGCGTTTCCTGGGCAGCCTCGCGGCAATATGCCGGCCAACGCTGTTCCAGCGCCAGGTCCTTGATCCGGATCATGTGCTGTTCCCAGGCCGCCGACAGACACGGGCCCTGATCATGGTGCTGCTGGATCTCGTCGAGCAACACCGGATATGGGCCCGTCGCCGACGCCGTGCGTACTTTGCCGTCACGGGATGCGATCGTGATGCCGGCATATTGCGCTCCGGGTACGGATTTGACAGCGCTTTCCGTGAGATCATCGAGCAGCGCGTCAACATCGGTCCGCTGCTCTTGAAGGACCTGAACCAGATCCGCGACTTCACGGAGAAGGTCACCCCGGTGGCTCGCCATCATGCTGATGTTAGCTCCGATCGCTTACTTCGATCGCGATCCAGTCATTTTCCCGCCGTCCGGCAAACGAGGCAACCTAGTATTCGGTTGGCGTCTTACGAATCCCAGGACTGGAGGCGGTGTGCGGTTCAGCTATGCCGAGGCGATGACCGATCCGACGTTTTACATCCCGTTGGCAAAGGCGGCCGAGGCAGCCGGATATGCCAGCATGACCATTCCGGACAGCATCGCCTATCCCTACGAGTCCGACTCGACGTACCCGTATACGCCCGACGGCAACCGCGAGTTCCTGGACGGCAAGGCGTTCATCGAGACGTTCGTGCTGACCGCCGCGCTGGGTGCGGTGACGACGATACTGAGGTTCAACTTCTTCGTGCTCAAGCTACCGATCCGGCCGCCGGCTCTGGTGGCCAAGCAGGCCGGCTCGCTGGCGGCGCTGATCGGCAACCGGGTAGGTCTGGGTGTGGGCACCAGCCCGTGGCCCGACGATTACGAGTTGATGGGTGTCCCGTTCGCCAAGCGCGGCAAGCGCATTGACGAATGCATCGAGATCGTGCGCGGACTCACCACCGGCGACTACTTCGAATTCCACGGCGAGTTCTACGACATCCCCAAGACCAAGATGACCCCGGCACCCACCAAGCCGATCCCGATCCTGATCGGCGGGCACGCCGATGCCGCCCTGCGGCGGGCGGCACGCGCTGACGGCTGGATGCACGGCGGCGGTGACTCGGCGGACCTCGACGAGTTGATTGTGCGGCTCAAGCGGTTTCGCGACGAACAAGGCAACGACGGTCCGTTTGAGATCCATGCGATCTCGGCCGATGGGTTCACCGTCGACGGCATCAAACGGTTGGAGGACAAGGGTGTCACCGACGTCATCGTCGGCTTCCGCGTCCCCTACATCAAGGGACCCGACACCGAGCCGCTGGATGCCAAGATCCGCAACCTGGAGAAGTTCGCTGAGAAAGTGATAGCGAAAGTCTGACTGTTACAGCGGATCCCAATTCGCGGTCCGCTTCTCGCGGTGTGCCCTGGCTGCCTCGACCGGATTGTTGGTGAAGCCACTGATGATCTGGGTGCGGTTCTCGATTTCCTTGGCGTGCCGCAAGCTGGGTGCGTCCAGGGCGGCGTTCAGCCCGATCTTGGTCTGCCACACCCCGTAGGCATTGTTCGCGGCGATCGAGCGCGCCATGCCCAGCGCTGCATCGGTCAGCTCGTCTGGCGCCACCACCTGGTGGACCAAAGTGATCCGATATGCCTCGGCCGCATCGATGATTCGGCCGGTCAACATCAGTTCACGGGCCACGCCTGCCCCGACGATCTTGGGCAGCAGATAACTGGTGCCCATGTCCATCGAGGAGAATCCGGCTTTGATGAAGACGGACCCGAACCGGGCCTGATCGGATGCGATCCGGATGTCGCAATGTAGCGCGTAGGCCAATCCGCCGCCGACGGCCGCCCCGTTGACCGCGGCGATCACCGGGATCGGCAATTCGTAGAGCCGAGTCAGTTGATCAGCAAGCCGGACTTGGCCGTCGTAGCTGGTCTTGAAGTCGGCCACTGCCGGCGCTGTCCAGGGCTCGCCCGTGCCGCTGAGGTCGGCGCCGGCGCAAAAGCCGCGTCCGGCACCGGTCAGGATCGCCGCCCGGTACTCGCCCGCGCTGAGTTGGTCCAGCGCGTCGTCTACACCGTCGAGCAGTGACCCGTCGATCGCGTTGAGGCGTTCCGGCCGGTTCAGTGTGATGCAGGCGATGTCGTCCTCGAGGCGTTCCAATTCCACAGCAGCCATACCGGAACCGTAGGCAAGAGGGGTAACTCGTCGAGCAACCGGGTACACAGGGGCCAATCGCTGAGCCACAAGCGATGTCTTCGTAGCGCTCTGCCTCATCATGCGCGTCGACCAGGGGGGTCCTGATGGACACGACATATCTGCACTTGGACAATGGTGTCGGCAAGCAACCGCACCAGATCGCTCAGCCACTCGCCGGTGATTGGTCAGCGCAGCTGGGCTGGTTCCGGTTCTACTTCGACGACGACCGGTGGGTCTGGTCGCCGCAGGTCGAGCGGATGCACGGCTATAAACCCGGCACCACCGTGCCGACTACCCTGCTGTTGCTCTCGCATGTTCACCTCGACGACTATCAGAGGGTGGCGGCCACGCTCTACGATGCGCGCCGCAAGCATCACCCGTTCAGCTCGCACCACCGCATCATCGACACCCGCCATCACACGCAGGACGTCGTCATGGTCGGTGCGCCGTTCTACTCCGCCGACCAAACGCTCCTGGGCGCGCATGGTTTCTGGCTGGATGCAACACCGCTGACGCAAGCCCGCGCGGACAACCCGGTAGCCAGGGCCGCTGACAAAGACCGTGCCGAGCATCGACAACGCCGGATCCGTACTGCCACGCAGTGCTGAGTCAGCTGTGTTTGGCGAACCACTCGGCCTGCATGGCCAGTAGTGCCATCGCCTCCAATTCCGGTGTGCCCGGGTCGAGTTCGCGATAGCGTTGATAGACGTTGACGACGAGGCGTTCGGCGTCCAGCCAGGTCGCGTACTCGCCGAGGTCAATGGCGTCCGCCGCCTCCGCGAACGGCAAGCCGTTGCGCCACGCCGCCTCGGCCTGCTCGTTGACGTGAACGAGATACCCGCGCACTGCGCGGATACCGTCGAGGTCGGTGACCGGCCCGTGGCCCGGGACGACCATCGCCGGGTCTAGGGCGATCATCGCGTCGCAAGCCGCCACCCAGTTGGTGATCGGACCCGCCCACACGATCGGCGTGCAGCCGATGAACAGCAGATCACCGGCGAACAGCACGCCGGCGTCGGGCACATGCACGACCGAGTCGGCTGCGGTGTGGGCAGGTCCCAGGTTCAGCAGCCGCACTTCACGTCCGCCGACCTCGACGGTGAGCTCGTCGTCGAAGGTCTGGTCGGCATTCCTCAGCCGGATTCCGCTGAAGTCGAAGGGCCCGAAGCGGTCTCGCAGATACCGTGTTGCGATCGGACCCAGGTCGGCGGTTTGGGTCATCGCCAGCATTTCGGGGGCCATCCCGTGTGCGATCTCCTCGGCGGTGCCCTTGGCGGCGATGATCCGCACCGAGTGGTACAGCAGTTGGTTGCCGTGGGTGTGGTCGCCGTTGGAATGGGTGATCAGCGCGTCGGTGATCGGCGCCTCATCGGTGACCGGCTTCATCGCGGCCAGCATTTCGCGAGTCAGCGGCAGGTCGAAGAGAGTGTCGACGAGCAGCGATGCGCCGCTGCCGGCAACCAATCCGGCGTTGCTCCAGCCGTATCCGCCGTCCGGCAGCGTCCATGCCCACACCCGCGGCGCGACTTCGTGCAGTCCGCGGGTATAGGGCACCTTCGCGGGCGCCCGGTTGACGCGTGTGCTGGCCGTGGCCTGCGGGTTGGGCCGTGGCGGCAGTCGGTGCGGTGCGGGGGTGTGGCGGACGGTTTGGCGAGTTTCGCCGAGCCCCTGGACTTTCAGCGTGACGACATCGCCGTCGTGCAACCAGCCGGGGAACGATTCTGGGTTCGCCGGGTCGAGATGCTCGACGAGAGTACACGTCGGAACGGTGCCGGAGCCGAAAACATCACCGGGAACCAGGGTTACGCCGCGCGAGGCGTAGGAGATCACTTCACCGAAGCTCCAGTCCATCGAGCCTGTCGAGCCCGAACCGATCACCGTGTCGTTGACCATTGCGGCGACGTCAAGGCTGAGTTTGCCGTCGCGGCGGTAGGGCTGCAGTTCGTCGGCTGTGACCAGGTAGGGGCCTAATGTCACGCCGCTGTCTTTGCCCTTGGCCTGACCGATGCCCAGTTGGCCTTCCAACTGCTGCAGGTCGCGCGCCGACCAGTCGTTGAAGATCATGTAGCCGATGATCGCCTGCTCCGCCTCGTCGACCGACAAGTCTTTGCCTGCGCTGCCGATTACTGCCGCGATCTCCAATTCGAAGTCTTGCCAGGCACTCCCGGGCGCCGTGGGAGCGTCTTCATACGGTCCAAGAACCGTCGACGGACAGGCGAAGTAGAACGCCGGGATGCGGTACCAGGTGTCTTTGAGTACCCGGCCGCCGCCCATCGCGGCCTGACAGTTGCGCATGTGGTCCAAAAAGCACAGCGAATCCCGGATCGACGGCGGGCGCGGGATCGGCGCCAGCAGCGTCACCTCGTTCAACCGCACCACGGTGTGCGGCGACCGCAACACCGCCTGGCCCGCTTCGTGCAATCCGGCGGCGCCTCGCCCGATCAGCTCGAGCAACGTCGCGCCCGGCGGCATCACGTGGATCGCATCACCGCAGAGCAACCCGGTGCGTTCGTCGTCGTCATCTCGATAGGTCACCCACCGCATGTTGATTCGCCCGCTATTGCGCCGTTGCGCGGTTGTTGAGCCGATCCGGCAGGAAGGAATCCAGCTTCCCGTGCTTTTGCGCGTCGACCATATTGGCCGCCACTTCGCGCAGTTTGATATTCCGGTCCTGAGATATTCGGCGCAACTGCCCGAATGCCGTGTTGGCGTCGCAGGAGAATCGCCGCATCAAGATGCCCTGCGCCTGGCCGATGGCTTCGCGGGTCGCCAGGGCACCGTGCAAGTGCTCGATCAGCTGGCGGGCGTCGTCGTACAACGACGCATTGTCAAACGCGGTGCCGGCGTGCAGGGCGAACAACAACACCAAGTCCAGTGCCTGATCGGTGAACTTATGCGGGCGGCGGGAAAACAAGGTGAACCCCACCAGCGGCTGGCGTCGCACCGGCATCGGCAGCGCCAGGCAGCTCTGGAAACCGGCTTCGCGCATCCGGTCGGCAAAGCCCGGCCAACGCTGCTCGGTGTCCGCGTCGTCGACCCGGCGCGGCTCGCGATAGCGCACTGCTTCGAGGATCGGTCCAGGCCACGGAGTTGCTTCGGACAGCGAGTGGCACAGCGACGTGGCCTCGCCACCGGCAACCGTCTCCAGCTTTTCCTCGACGCCGACGGTGATCGTCACGTGGTCACACCCCGGAATGGTGCGCACCGCACGCCCCACCAGCCGCTCGAGCACCATGGTCACGTTCTCGTCCTCGCTCAGCCGGCCGACCTCAGCCAGCTCGTGTGCCAGCGAATACACCTGATCGTCCACGCTGCACCTCCCGAGACATCGCTTTAGACAGACCACCGTGTTCGTGCTAGAAATGCAAGATCAGTCTGTCTTCGACAGGGCAGGGCAGCGCCAAATCACACCAGAGCATTCTGGAGCTGCCTTATGTGCACTGTCATCGAAGAACTATCGGATACCGCCGCCCGGCTGCAGGTCAACTTCGCACACCACGGTTCTGCCGTGATCGTCCACGCCAGCGGTGAAGTAGACGCCTACACCTTGCCGGTCTGGCGCCGAGCGACGCTGGAGGCAGCCGCCCACGTCAGCTCGCCGGGGCCAGTGGTCGCTGACATCAGCCAGCTGGACTTCATCTCCTGGGGCGGACTGCGGACCCTGGCGGACGAGGCGGCGGAGTGCCGGCGGCGCGGAACCGAGTTGGTTGTGGTGAGCCAGTCCGCGATCGTGCACCGCATGACCGCGGCGGCCAAACTGCAGGACCTGCTTACGGTCCGCTCGAGCGTCGAGGCTGCGCTGCGCACCGTCGGGTAGTCATTCCCGCACCACCTCGTCCGGTGACTTGTCGGGCCGCAGACCGCGCCAGCTGGGTTGACGCAGCCGACCGTCCGATGTCCATTCGCTGTAGCGGACCTCCCCGACCAGCGTCGGCTCGACGAACGTCACGCCTTTGGCGTCGCGAGTGGGAAGCCGTGTGTTGAACGGAGTTTCGTCGGTGCGCAGCGGCGCCAACGTTTTCTTCAGATTGGTCAGGGCGTGTTCGGTGAAACCGGTGCCGACCTTCCCGGCGAAGTGCAGCCCGTCGTCGGCGGGTATGCCCATCAGCAGGGAACCGATGCCGCTGGTGCGTCCGCCCTCGCCGGCACGCCAGCCGCCGATGACGACTTCCTGGGTGTTCCAGTGCTTGTCTTTGATCCACGACGACGAGCGACGGCCCGGCTGGTAGGTGGAATCGTGCTTTTTGGCGACGACGCCCTCCCAGCGATGTTTGCGCGAATATTCCAGCGCGTGATCACCATCGCCGGGCAGCAAGTCTGGAACGATGAGATTGGTGCCGGTGGCCAGCGTTTCCAGCAGGCGGCGGCGATCGCGGTATTTGGCGCGCAGCAGCGACCGACCGTCCAGATACAACAGGTCGAATGCCCAATATTGGATGCGGGTGGCGCGGACCCGGTTCTGCATTTCGGAGAAACTCGGCACGCCGTCTTCGTCAAGCGCGACAACTTCCCCGTCCAGGACCATCCGATGGTCTGTGAAATCGGCTGCCAGTGAATGTAATTGAGGATATTCCTTGGTGACTTCGCGTCCACGGCGTGATCGCAGCCGAACGGTGCCGTGGTCAGCGTCGACGAGTAACCGGTAGCCGTCCCACTTGCCTTCGAACGCCCACTGCGACGCCTTCAGATTGGCCACCGAGCCCTCGGTGGCGAGCATCGGGCTCAGCTCGTCGAGTTCGAAGGCCTTCTGGTCTTTCATCCGGTGCGCCAGCCACTGATCGCCGTTGGTTTGAATCAGGGCGTAGCGACCCGAGATTCGGCTGCCGTGCAGTGTGACGATGACTTCATCGTCGCGAAACTTCTCGGTCTCGTAGGTGCCGGCGTCCCAGATGATCACCTTGCCGCCGCCGTACTCGCCTTTGGGGATCGTGCCCTCGAAGGTGGCGTACTCCAGCGGATGGTCCTCGGTGTGCACCGCCAGATGATTGACCGACGGGGTATCAGGCAAGTTCTTGGGTACCGCCCAGGACACCAGCACACCGTCGCGCTCCAACCGAAAGTCGTAATGCAGCCGACGGGCGTGGTGCTCCTGGATGACAAAGGTATTGCCCTGTCCGACAGCCGGCTTCTCGCTGGGCACCGGCTCCGGTGTTTTCGACGCGTCGCGCATACTGCGGTATTTGGTCAGTCGGTCCGGGGTGATGTCGGCGTCCAGCGGCGCCAGCAGATCGCCGTCGCGCTCGACCCGTGCCAGCACCTCGTCGTATCGGAGCTGGCGAAGTTTCTTGTCGCCGAGTTCCTCCCAGCTGCGCGGCGCCGCGACCGTGGGATGATCGCGGCCGCGCAGCGAATACGGCGCGATCGTGGTCTTGGAGCCGTTGTTCTGGCTCCAATCCAGGAACACCTTGCCGGCCCGCAAGCTCTTGGTCATCGTCGCGGTGACCAGCTTCGGCATCGACTTCTCCAGCTGCTGCGCAATACGTTTGGCTACTACCACGGCTCCGCGGCTGCTCACCGGCTTGTCCAGCGGGGCATAGAGATGCAGTCCCTTGCTGCCGCTGGTGAGGGGGAACGCCGTGAGGCCGATATCGGCGATCACGTCGCGCACCGCGCGGGCCACCTCGGCGAGTTGGGCCATGGTCACGCCTTCACCGGGATCGAGGTCGAACACCAATCGCGTTGCAGGCCCGGGCTTGAGTTCTTCCCCCCTGCGTGTCCACTCCGCGGCGAAGCGCCACTGCGGCACGTGGACTTCCAGCGCAGCCTGCTGTGCGATCCAGGCCAATCCGGTCGAGCTGTCGATGATCGGATAGGTCGTCGTTCCCGACTTGTGCACCACACTTCCGCGAGGCAGCCAGTCGGGCGCCGACGACGCCAGCTGCTTTTCAAAGAATGACGGCTCGTCGACACCATTGGGCCAGCGCTTGCGGGTGGCCGCGCGACCGGCGATGTGCGGCACCATCACCTCGGCGATGCCGGTGTAATAGTCGAACACTTCGGCTTTAGTGGTGCCGGTGGCGGGATAGAGCACCTTGTCGGGATTGGTCAGCTTCACCCGCGGCGCCATAGCAGCCAACCTACGCTGTGTGGCCTATTTCACCATGCCAGTTAATCGGCTGCTGAGGGCAGCAATGTCGGGTGCGACGATGCCTTGCTCGCTTAACGATTTCCGCCACGACGGGTACGTTCGGCGACCTATGGGTTACGCAAACTCTCTTACAGAAGTCGTCACCCAGGGCCACACCACTGGGGTTCCGCTGAGTGACGCCACATTGCCACTGCATTCGTCACGGATCGACGTGCCGACCTACGACAGGTCGGCCCTTCAGCCAGGCGTCGTTCATATCGGAGCAGGCAACTTTCACCGTGCGCACCAGGCCGTCTACTTCGACGACCTTGCACGCTCGGGTATTTCCGATGAATGGGGCGTCACCGGCGTCAGTCTTCGCTCGCGCGACGTCAAGGACTTGCTGTCCGCCCAGGACGGCCTCTATACCGTCGTGCAGCGCGGCCATGACCACCAAACGGCCCGCGTGGTCGGCTCAATCGCCGCCTACCACTACGCACCGAACGACGGCGATGCGGTCCGTGCCGCGCTAACTGATCCTCAAACCCGCATCGTCAGCCTGACAATTACCGGCAACGGGTACTTCCTGGATCCGGTGACCGGCGAATTCGACGCTGCCAGCCCCGACGTGCGCGCCGACCTTGTCGCCGGCTCGGATTGCTATGTCACCGCGTGGGGCTACCTGGCCGAGGCGCTTGACCGGCGCCGCCGCGCCGGCATCGCCCCGTTCACGGTGCTCTGCTGTGACAACATTCCCGACAACACCCAAGCGGCGCGGACTGCACTGGTCTCATTCGCCGCATTGAAAGACGCCGAGCTCGCCCGCTGGATTGACAGAAATGTCGCATTCCCGTCGACCATGGTCGACCGCATCACCCCTGCGACGTCAAACTCGGAGCGCCAATTCGTTGAGCAGACATTCGGCATCGCCGACAAGTGGCCGGTGCTGACCGAACCGCATAGCCAATGGGTCATCGAGGACACCTTCAGCTACGGCCGCCCGCCGCTCGATGCGGTCGGCGCCCAGTTCGTGACGGATGTCAGCGACCACAAGCTGGTCAAGACCCGTCTGCTCAACGGAACTCATATCGCGATCGGGTGTTTGGCCACACTGGCCGGCTACCAACGCACCGACGCGGCGATGCGTAACCCCGTCATCGTCGATTACGTCGAGCAGCTCTTGCGCAACGAAATTCAGCCACTGCTACCGGCGGTGCCCGGGATGAACACCCCCGGCTATCGGGCCACGTTGCTCACTCGGCTTAGCAATCCCCGGATGAGCGACCAGTTGTCGCGACTCGCGCGTCGGGGATCAGAGAAGATCGCGTCGTTCCTGCTGCCGTCTCTGCAGGAGGCGATGGAGCAGGGCAGACCGCACACTCTGCTGCTGTTGGCGGTGGCCGGGTGGGCCCGGTATGTGCGCGGCTACGACCTCACGGGTCGCACAATTCGCATCGAAGATCCGCAGGCTGAACTGCTGACCAACTTGGCGACTTGCGGCGGGAACAACCCTGATCCGCTGCTGGGGCACGAGATCTTCGCCGAATTACGGGTGATTCCTGGTTTTACGGAGCGGCTGGGCGAGATGATTACCGACATCGACGAGCATGGTGTGATCCCCACACTGCGCCGAGCGTTACGGGATAATACGCGGGAGTTGGTGTTGCAATGAACCTGCCGCTGACGTTCGTCCGCCAATTCGACCCGACACCAATCACCACCTTGCTCTGCGACGCCGACGACAACCTTTTCCCTTCGGAGAAACCGGCATTCGCGGCCTCGGTTGAGGTGATCAATCGGTTCCTGGCCAGATTCGACGTACCGGCTCCCTTCACCGCAGAGCAACTGCGCAAGCAGGCTGTCGGAAAGAACTTCCGCAGCACCGCGCTCGACCTGGCCGTGCAGTCCGGAGTGTCCGTCGATCCTGACGAACTCGAGCAATGGGTGCGTCAAGAACGCGAACAGGTCACCGCACACTTGGCTGCCACCCTCACGCCAGATCCGCAAGTGCTGGTTCCCTTGCAGGCGCTGGCGTCGCGGTATGCGCTGGCAGCGGTCAGTTCCAGTGCGACCAAGCGGCTGGATGCCTGCTTCGCCGCCACCGACCTCGATCCGCTCATGCCGGCGGCACTGCGCTTCAGTGCAGAAGACTCCCTTCCGGTGCCGACCAGCAAGCCCGACCCCGCGGTGTATCTGCATGCCGGCCAGGTGATGGACGTCGAGGCGCACGAGGGTCTGGCCATCGAAGATTCCGTGGCCGGTGTCACCTCCGCGGTTGCAGCCGGCTACCTCACCGTCGGTAACCTGATGTTCGTATCAGATGACGAACGCCCTTGCCGCAGTGAGGAATTGATTGAAGCTGGCGCGGTCGCGATTACCGACTCGTGGCAGGCTCTCGCTGATGTCCTCATGTTGTCGCCCGTGACAGGTGGAAGTTTCACCGCTTAGGAGTTGGGCAACCATGCCTAACGTGACGAACCTCAACAATGCAGCGCTGACAAAGCTGCCGATCGCGACGCCGAACTATGACCGCAGCAGCATCAGCGTCGGTATCGCGCACATCGGGGCCGGTCACTTTCACCGCGCGCACCAGGCCTTCTACATCGACCGGTTGCTGCAGCAAGGCCTGGCGCAGGAGTGGGGCATCTGCGGAGTGGGCGTACTGCCCTCCGACTGGCCAATGCGCGACGTCCTGCGTGACCAGGACGGGCTCTACACGCTGGTTCAAGAAAGCCCCGACGGACGTAGGGACGCACAGGTAATCGGCTCGATCATCGACTATCGCTACGCTCCGGACGATCCGGAGGCAGCGCTCGAGGTGCTGGCCGCAGCATCGACCCGGATCATTTCGCTGACCATCACCGAGGGTGGTTACCGCGATCCCGAAGGACCCGCGTTCGCCTTGATCACCGAGGCTCTGGCCAAGCGCCGTGACCGCGGGATCGCCGCACCGACAATTCTGTCCTGCGACAACATCGAGAGCAATGGTTTGGTCGCGCGGCGGGTCGTGCTCGCGAATGCCGAGCGGCGGGATCCGGAGCTGGCCGAGTGGGTGGCGGAACATGCCCGGTTCCCGAGTTCGATGGTGGACCGGATCACCCCCTACACCACGCCGGAGATGACCGCGGCGATCCAGCGTGACCTCGGTGTCGCCGACCGGTGGCCGGTGCTGACCGAGGAGTTCGCCGCGTGGGTCATCGAAGATTGCTTCGGTGACGGCAGGCCGCCGTTGGAAGAGGCGGGCGTGCTGATGGTCGACGATGTCGTCCCCTACGAAATGATGAAACTGCGACTGCTCAACGCGGGTCATCAAAGCCTGTGCTACTTCGCGCACCTGTGCGGCTTCGAGTTCGTTCACGACGCAGCACGTGATCCGTTGTTCAGCGAATTTCTGCGCCGCTACTTTGATTCCGAGGCCATCCCGACATTGGCGCCGGTACCCGGCATCGATCTGCACGACTACAGCCGCACACTGATCGAGCGGTTCGCCAACTCAGGCGTGAGCGACACTGTTGCCCGGCTGTGCGCCTACTCGTCGGATCGCATTCCGAAATGGCTGTTTCCCGTCATCTGTGACAATTTGGCCAACGAGGGGCCGGTGCGGCTGGCGGCGGCAACGGTGGCCAGCTGGGCCCGCTATGCGGAGGGCGTCGACGAGCGTGGTGCGCCGATCGACGTGGTGGACCAGCTGGCCGACTCGCTGGTGCCGATTGCCCAGTCACAACACGAGAATCCCACCGCGTTCATCGACACCGTCTTGTTCGGGGATCTGGTCTGCCAGCCCCGCTTCGTCGCGGCATACCGCTGGGCGCTGGATTCGTTGCATCGCAAGGGAGCTCGGGCGACGCTGGAGGAGCTGCTGCAGTGAGCCGCGCGCTGGTGATCGGCGAGTCCTTGATCGATATCGTCGGGCCCGGTGAGCACGTCGGCGGCAGCCCGCTCAATGTCGCCGTCGGACTAGGCCGGCTGGATCGTGGCGTCGATCTGCTGACTCATATCGGTGACGACGTATACGGCCAGCGCATCGCGGAGCACCTGAAGATGGCTGGGACGCAACTGGTCCCAGGAAGCGCCACGGCCGCGCGAACACCGACCGCACGGGTCACGGTGGACGAGAAGGGGTCGGCCGACTACGTATTCGATCTAGCGTGGGAGCTGTCGGGCACACCGGAAGTGACTCCCCCACTCGTCGTCCACACCGGATCGATCGCCGCGGTACACGAGCCGGGTTGCCTGGCGGTCGCGGCGCTCGTCGACACGTATCGCGTGTCGGCCACGGTGACCTTCGATCCCAACGTGCGGCCGGCGTTGATTGTCGACCGCGACCTGGCCCGTGAACGGATCGAGCGTCTCGTCGAGCGCAGTGATGTCGTCAAGGTCAGCGAGGAGGATCTGCGTTGGATCGATCCCGACCGCCCGCCCGACGTGGTTGCCCGGAGCTGGCTGGCGTCGGGGCCTTCGATCGTCGCGATGACCATGGCTGAGCGAGGCGCTGCGGGGTTCTGCGCCGGTGGCGAGGTGCGGGTCCCGGCCAAGGCCGTGCAGGTGGTCGACACCGTCGGCGCCGGTGACGCGTTCATGGTCGGCCTCATTGATGCGCTCTGGACGATGGGTCTGCTCGGCGCTGATCGCCGCGACGAATTGCGCCGAATCGGGCCTGATGCGCTGACCGCCATACTGCAGGCAGGCGCATTGTTGTCGGCGTTGACAATCGCCCGGGCCGGCGCTGACCTGCCCGATCGAGCCGCCAGAGATGGCGCGGCAACCCAACGCGACTGAATTGCGCTAGCGAGCGCCGCTGCCGGTTACCGTATCGGTTACCCGAGAAGGCGAGGGTATGCCGATGCGCGTTGGTCTGCTGTCACGCATCGGCGCTATGCCGACCGACACCAATGAAACAGCGTTGCAAAAGCGTCTCGCGGTCATACTGTTCGCGGGAACGTTGCCGTTCACAGTGTCGTGGAGCGCAATCTACCTGCTGGTGCACGCCCCACTCGCTGCGGCGATTCCGGCGTTCTATTCGGTCGTCACGGTGGTGAACACCGGCTTTTTTGCCTGGACGCGCAATCTGGCGTTCTACCGCTTCACCCAGCTGCTGCTGGTGTTGATCCTGCCGTGGCTGGTGACGCTCGCGCTGGGCGGCTTCCGTCAATCCAGCGTCGTGATCGTCTGGGCCGCACTTTGTCCGGTGGGATCGCTTCTGCTGGAAGAACTCCGGCGCACGCTGCGCTGGATCGTGGGCTTCGTCGCGCTGCTGGTCATAACCGCACTGCTGCAGCCGCGTCTGACGCCCGCGGCCTTGCCCGAGGCCTTCGTCACCTGGTTCTTCGTGCTCAACGTCGGAACCGTGATCACGGTCGTGTTCGGCCTGCTGTACTACTTCGTCGGCCGCCGCAACTTCTTCCAGGAAACATCGGAAATGCTGCTGCTCAACATCCTGCCGAAGGAGATCTCCGAGGCGCTGAAGACCGAACCGCGCGCGGTCGCCGCCGACTACGACAGCGCCAGCATCTTGTTCGCCGACATCGTCGAGTTCACCCCGATGGCAGCGACCATGGCGCCGCTGCACTTGGTCGACCTGCTCAACGAGGTGTTCCAGTGCTTCGACGCCCTCGTCGACAAATACGGCCTAGAGAAGATCAAGACGATCGGCGACTGCTACATGGTCGCCGCCGGTGTGCCGCGCCCGCGCGCCGATCACGCGCAGGCCCTCGTCGACTTCGCACTCGACATGCAGGCCGAGATCGGCCGGCGCACGTTTGGCGGGCGAAAACTCGCGTTCCGCATCGGCGTCAACTCCGGACCGATCGTCGCCGGTGTTATCGGCCGCAAGAAGTTCAGCTACGACCTCTGGGGCGAGACCGTCAACATGGCAAGCCGGATGGAATCGCACGGCCAAAGCGGCATCATCCAGATCACTCGCAACACCTTCGAACTCGTCTGCGACGAATTCGATTGCAAGGCCCTGGGGATCATCGAGGTCAAAGGAGCCGGGCACGTCGAAGCCTGGCAAGTGACCGGACGCAGGCCGCCGGGCGAGCCAACCGGATGCTAACGCCCGTGTTACGCGCTTACCCGGTTGCTGGGGTGGGCATACTGTCGGGTATGCGTTCCATCTGGAAGGGTTCCATCGCCTTCGGCCTGGTGAACGTTCCGGTCAAGGTGTACAGCGCCACCGAAGACCACGACATCAAGTTCCATCAGGTGCATGCCAAAGATAACGGCCGCATCCGCTACAAGCGGGTGTGCGAGGTGTGCGGCGAGGTCGTCGAGTACCGCGATATCGCGCGGGCATATCAATCCGACGATGGCCAGATGGTGGTGATCACCGACGACGACATCGCGACGCTGCCCGAGGAGCGCAGCCGCGAGATCGAGGTGCTGGAGTTCGTTCCGGCCAGCGACCTGGATCCGATGATGTATGACCGTAGCTACTTTTTGGAGCCGGATTCAAAGTCGGCGAAGTCCTATGTGCTGCTGGCCAAGACGCTGGCCGAGACTGATCGGGTCGCGATCGTGCATTTCGCGCTGCGCAACAAGACCCGGCTTGCGGCGTTGCGGGTCAAGGATTTCAGCAAGCGCGACGTGATGGTGATCCACACCTTGCTGTGGCCCGACGAGATTCGCGACCCCGATTTCCCAGTGCTGGACAAGAAGGTCGACATCAAGCCTGCCGAACTGAAGATGGCCGGGCAGGTAGTGGAGTCGATGGCCGATGAATTCAATCCGGACCGCTACCACGACGACTACCAGGAGCAGCTGCACGAGCTGGTCCAAGCCAAACTCGAAGGCGGCGAGGCGTTTACCACCGAGGAGCAACCCAAGGAGCTGGACGAGACCGAGGACGTCTCCGATCTGCTGGCCAAGCTGGAGGCCAGTGTGAAGGCGCGGTCCGGTGACGGAAAGGCTCCGGCCAAGAAGGCGCCGGCGAAGAAAAGTGCAGCCAAAAAGGCGCCGGCTAAGAAGACGCCCGCCAAAAGGACTGCGGCTAAGAAGTCGTCGGCCAAGAAGACTCCGGCTAAGTCAGGGTCCAAGTCCTAACGGGAGAGCGACAAGTCGGTCACCTACCCCCTTCCCGCAGCGCGTTCGGGTCATGATCGCGGCGTCGGCACTTCTCGGGTCAGATTGGCGGTGGTTCAACCCGTTCGATCGTCTTGCTGCGGTCAATCGCCCGGTCGAAAGAGGCGATCTTGATGACCCCGGTACTTTCCGCACACGCGACGAGGTATGCCTCCGCGAAATCAATCCGGTCAGTCTCGTAGACCTCGATTGACCGCAAAAGAAGCGCCGGGTCCACGCAAACAATGGAATCGAATGCGATGAGCGACCTCATCGCTTCAGCGACTTGTTCGCGTGGCGCTTGGTAGAAGGACTCCAACACGTACACCGTCTCGGCGATGATGAGGTCGGTCAGCAGTAACTCGCGCTCGGTCCCGAGGTAAGCAGTCGCCCGCGCCGCCATCTCAGGCGGATCGCCGGTGAGGTGGCGGATAAGGACGTTGGTATCAATGATCGCGGTCAACGGCGGTCGGCAGTTCGAGCGGCTCTGGTACGGCGGATCACCTCGTCCCAGGCGACATTGCGGTTCGCCGCCGGTACGCGGAACGTTTCGGCAAGCGTGAGAAAGTGCGGCGTACGGGCCAGCACCGCTCGACTGCCTTCCACCCGGAAGATCACCTGGTCGCCTTCCTTCAAGCCCAGCGCATCCCGCACTGCCTTGGGGACCGTCATCTGACCCTTCGACGTCAGTTTGGCGGCAACGTCCATGACAACTCCTTACCATTTACCAGACGTAAGGATACGCGCGTCAACGGACGTCGACGATAGAACGCCGGTGAATTGACACGCGTGGCGCTACAGCCATTGAACGCGGTGCACGGCCACTAGAACGTGTTTCAAAAATGCGGTTCCGCGACGACCGGCGCCTGTTACGGTGACGGCCGTGATACTCGACAATTTCCGGCTTGACGACAAAGTCGCCGTGGTGACCGGCGCCGGCCGCGGCCTTGGCGCAGCCATCGCCCTCGCTTTCGCCGACGTCGGCGCCGACGTCGTCATCGCCTCGCGGACTCCAGCTGAACTAGAGGCCGTCGCAGAAAAGGTCCGCGCCGCCGGCCGACGCGCCCACGTCGTCACCGGGGATCTGGCCCATCCGGAGGTGACCGCGGAACTGGCCAACAAGGCCGTCGAGGCCTTCGGTCGGTTGGATGTCGTCGTCAACAATGTCGGCGGCACGATGCCCAACGCGCTGTTGAGCACCTCGACCAAAGACCTCAAAGACGCATTCACGTTCAACGTCGGCACCGCTCATGCATTGACTGCTGCAGCGGTGCCCTTGATGCTTGAGCACGCCGACGGCGGCAGCATCATCAACATCACCTCGACGATGGGGCGGGTGGCCGGACGCGGCTTCGCCGCCTACGGCACCGCTAAAGCCGCCCTCGCCCACTACACACGGCTGGCTGCGCTGGATTTGTGCCCGCGGATCCGGGTCAACGCCATCGCCCCCGGCTCGATCGCCACCTCGGCGCTAGACATCGTCGCCTCCAACGACGAACTGCGCGCACCGATGGAAAAGGCGACGCCGCTACGCCGCCTCGGTGAGCCGGACGAGATCGCGGCCGCAGCAGTATATTTGGCCTCTCCCGCCGGCGCCTATCTGACCGGCAAGGTACTCGAAGTCGACGGCGGAATCACCTTCCCCAACCTCGACCTACCTATCCCGGACCTGTGACATGACGATTCGCGTCGCTCAAATCGGCACCGGCAATGTCGGGATCCACGCCTTGAGGGCATTAATCACCAATCCACAGTTCGACCTCACCGGCGTGTGGGTGTCGTCGGAGGCAAAAGCCGGTAAGGACGCCGGCGAGCTTGCCGGCCTTGATGTCTCGACCGGTGTCACCGCCACCACCGACTTGGACGAGGTGCTGGCCACCGGGCCGGAGTGCGCGGTTTACACCGCTATGGCCGACAACCGAATCGCCGAAGCGCTCGAGGACTACCGACGAATCCTGGCCGCCGGCATCAACGTCGTCGGCAGCAGCGCAGTGTTCCTGCAGTATCCATGGCAGGTTCTTCCCCAAGAGATGCTCACGCCGTTGGAAGATGCTGCTCGGGAAGGTAATTCGAGTCTGTACGTCAACGGCATCGACCCAGGCTTCGCCAATGACCTGCTGCCGCTGGCGCTGGCCGGCACCTGCCAGAACATTCAACAGGTGCGGTGCATGGAGATCGTCGACTACGCCACCTATGACAGTGCGACCGTGATGGTCGACGTTATGGGGTTTGGCAAGCCGATCGACGAGACCCCGATGCTCCTGCAGCCCGGTGTGCTCAGCCTCGCCTGGGGATCGGTGGTGCGTCAGCTTGCCGCGGGGCTGGGCGTCGAACTCGACGAGGTCACCGAGCGATACGAGCGCCAACCCGCGCCGGAGGACTTCGAGATCGCCGCGGGGCACATCGCCAAGGGCAGCGCGGCGGCGCTGCGGTTCGAGGTGCTCGGGATGGTCGACGGATCGCCCGCGGTCGTCCTCGAACACGTCACCCGGCTCCGCGACGATCTGTGCCCCGATTGGCCGCAGCCCGCCCAGCCGGGCGGCTGCTACCGCATCGAGATCACCGGCGAGCCGTCATACGCCGTGGATGTCTGCTTGAGCAGCCGCAACGGCGACCACAACCATGCCGGCCTGGTCGCCACCGCGATGCGAGTCGTCAATGCAATCCCCGCGGTGGTGGCCGCACCGCCCGGCATCCGGACCACCCTGGATCTGCCGCTGGTCACGGGACGGGGCCTCTACACGGCAGGCTGAATGTTTCGGCTACCCTAACTTTCTTATTCGCATGCCGAAAGTGAGTTAGGTGGCGCACGACACCCAGACCCAGCGCACAACGGGTTGGTATCTGCTCGGGCCGGCGTTCGTCGCCGCCATCGCCTATGTCGATCCGGGCAACGTGGCGGCCAACGTCAGCGCCGGAGCGCAGTTCGGCTTCCTGTTGCTGTGGGTCATCGTCGCTGCGAACGTCATGGCGGGGCTGGTGCAGTATCTGTCCGCCAAGCTCGGCCTAGTCACCGGGTGCACGCTGCCGGAGGCAGTCGGGGGGCAGCTGAACCGCCCGGCCCGGCTGACCTACTGGGTGCAAGCCGAAGTCGTGGCGATGGCCACCGACGTCGCCGAAGTGATCGGCGGAGCCGTCGCGCTGCACATCCTGTTCCGCCTACCGATGCTGCTCGGCGGGCTGATCACCGGCGTGGTGTCGTTGCTGCTGCTGGGGATACAAGATCGCCGCGGTCAACGGCTCTTCGAGCATGTCATCACCGGGATGCTGGTGGTCATCGCGATCGGCTTCACGGCCAGCTTCTTCGTCGCCACACCGCCGCCCGACGAGGTGGTCGGCGGCCTGCTGCCACAGTTCCGCGGCACCGAAAGCGTGCTGCTGGCCGCCGCCATGCTCGGTGCCACGGTCATGCCGCACGCTGTCTATCTGCATTCCGGGCTGGCCCGCGACCGCCACGGGCATCCCGATCCCGGACCTCGCCGACGCCGACTGTTGCGAGTCACCCGGTGGGACGTCGGGCTGGCGATGGTTGTCGCCGGCGGCGTGAACGGGGCGATGCTGCTCGTGGCTGCGCTCAACATGCAGGGCCGCCATACCGGTTCCATCGAGGACGCCTACGCTGCCGTCCGCGACACCGTCAACCCGACGATCGCAGTGTTCTTCGCGATCGGGCTGCTGGCCTCTGGGTTGGCCTCGTCATCGGTGGGCGCCTATGCCGGCGCGATGATCATGCAGGGTTTGCTGCACCGCTCGGTGCCGATGCTGGCCCGCCGGCTGGTCACGCTGACGCCCGCGTTGGTGATCTTGGCGTGCGGTTTGGATCCCACCCGCACGCTGGTGTTGTCACAGGTCGTGCTGTCGTTCGGCATCCCCTTTGCGCTGCTTCCCCTGGTTCGCCTGACCAGCAACCGCACCATGATGGGTGTCGACGTCAACCACCGCCTCACCACCGCTGTTGGCTGGGCGGTCGGCGTGCTGATTAGTGTGCTTAATGTGGTCCTTATCTATCTGACCGTGAAGGGCTGATGCCCGACCGGCGTCATGCCTACTTCGCGTACGGGTCGAACCTGTGCGTTGAGCAGATGGCGCGGCGGTGTCCCGAGGCCGCAGACCCACGCCCAGCGGTGTTGCGCAATCACGACTGGCTGATCAATCAACGCGGCGTGGCCACCGTCGAACCGTTTGCCGACACTGCGGTGCACGGCGTCATCTGGCAGATCTCCGATCATGACCTGGCCACCCTGGACAGTGCCGAAGGTGTGCCAGTCCGCTATCGGCGCGACCGGCTGGCCGTTCACACCGACAACGGGCCGTCACCCGCCTGGGTCTACATCGACCATCGCGTCAATCCGGGTGCGCCGCGGCCTGGTTACCTCGAGCGCATCATCGACGGTGCGCTCCACCACCAGCTCCCGCAGCGTTGGATCGACTTCCTGCGCCGGTGGGATCCCGCCCACTGGCACCGACCGCTAACTGCCCCGAATTCACCTGCACCGCAAACATTTTCAGAACTGCTCTCGGATAGCGGGGTGATCGAGGACAGTCGGCTGCGGTCACGTTTCGGCTTTCTCGCCATTCATGGCGGCGGGCTGGAACAGATGACCGATGTGATCGCCGAACGTGCTGCCGAGGCGGCCGACGCATCGGTATATCTGGTGCGTCATCCCGACCATTACCCCCACCACCTGTCATCGGCACGCTTCTGCACCGGCGAGTCGGCTCGTCTCGCGAAGTTCCTCGATCACGTCGACGTCACGGTGTCGCTGCATGGCTATGGGCGAATCGGGCGCAGCACCCAGCTACTGGCCGGTGGCCGCAACCGCGCACTGGCCACCCACGTGGCCGGGCACATCGATCTGCCCGGCTATCAGGTAATCACCGACCTCGACAAGATTCCCCTGGAGTTGCGTGGCCTGCATCCAGACAACCCGGTCAACCGCACACGTCGCAGCGGGACGCAGCTGGAATTGCCTCCGCGGGTCAGGGGCCTCAGCCCGCGCAGCCCGCTGCCGGCTGAGGACGGGTTGTCACCGGTAACCTCGGCTCTGGTGCAGGGGCTGGTGGCGGCGGCTCGCTCCTGGAAATAGAACGGAGATTTTTGGTGGGCAACGACTTTCGTTTTTCGATCGGTATCCATGCGGTCAAGTCCCGCGCCGCACTGATCGATAAGGCGCGACGGTTGGAGGGTTACGGGTTTGATGTGCTGCATCTGCCCGATCACCTCGGTGCGCCGGCGCCGTTTCCCGCGCTGACCGCGATCGCTGCGGCCACCACGACGGTCCGGCTGGGCACCTATGTGCTCAATGCGTGCTTTTACAAGCCGGCCCTGCTGGCCCGCGACGTCGGCGCAGTCGATCTGCTCAGCGACGGACGGTTCGAGGCCGGGCTCGGCGCCGGTTATGCGCGTGAGGAATTCGAAGCCGCCGAGCTGCCCTACCCCAGCGCCGGACGTCGTGTCGACTACCTCGAGCACGTCACCGCGTACCTCAAGAAGCACCTGTCGAGCGTGCCGATCCTGATCGCCGGCAACGGTGATCGATTGCTGACAGTGGCGGCCCGGCACGCCGACATCATCGGGCTGACCGGGGCGAACCCGGGTGCGGTCGACGATCCGCTGGCCGAGCGCATCGATTTCGTTCGCGCCGCTGCCGGTGACCGATTCGAGCAGCTCGAGTTGAACCTGGCGATCACCGCAGTGCCGACTGATAACTCGGGGATGCCCGATCTGTCCTTGACCCGTAGGTATGCGCCGACGCTGTCGGACGAGGAGATATTGGCGCTGCCCGCCGTGTTGAGCGGATCCCCGCGCGACATGGCCGACAAGTTGCGCGGATTCCGCGACACCTACGGGCTGACGTCGTTCACCGTGCAGGAGAACCACGCCGACGGCTTCGCCAAGGTGATTGCAGAGCTGCGCTGAGCACTGGCGGTAAGCTGCCAGCCGATCCGCCCCAGTAGCTCAGGGGATAGAGCAACCGCCTCCTAAGCGGTAGGTCGCAGGTTCGAATCCTGCCTGGGGCACTAATCGCCGTGTACTACCTCGGGTGATGTTCAACGAAGAGAGGATCTCGAGCGGCGTGAACGCCCAGACTTTCTGCTTGGTGAAGCCCGCATGAGCGCCGACGTGACCGAGGCGCCGACTGACGCCCTGCCTGCCCCGGTCCAGGCGGTGCGGGAGCGGTTGCCGCTGTGGATCCACCGGCTGGCGGTGCCGGTGATCCTGGCGTGGGTGGCGGTCACGGTGCTGCTCAATGTCGTCGTCCCCCAGTTAGAAGTCGTGGGACAGATGCGCACGGTGTCGATGAATCCCCAGGACGCGCCGTCGATGATCGCGATCAAGCGCGTCGGCAAGGTCTTCAAAGAGTTCGATTCCGACAGTTCGGCGATGATCGTGCTGGAGGGTCAGCAGCCACTGGGCGACGCGGCCCATGAGTACTACAACCAATTGGTCGCCCAACTGCGGGCAGACACCAAACACGTCCAGAACGTCCAGGACTTCTGGAGCGATCCGCTGACCGCGGCGGGTTCGCAAAGCCCCGACGGTCTGGCTGCCTACGTCCAGGTCTATCTCGCCGGCAACCAAGGTGAGAGCCTGGCCAACGAATCGGTCAAGGCCGTCCAGGACATCATCAAGAAGACGCCCGCGCCGCCCGGCGTCGACGCCTACGTGACCGGCGATGCCCCACTGCAGGCTGACCAGAACATTGCCGGGGACCGCAGCCTCCAGTTGATCACCGGGCTCACCTTCCTGGTGATCACCAGCATGCTGCTGTACTTCTACCGGTCGGTCATCAC
The DNA here is from genome assembly GCF_059812285.1 of Mycobacterium sp. NGS62. NCBI lineage: Bacteria > Bacillati > Actinomycetota > Actinomycetes > Mycobacteriales > Mycobacteriaceae > Mycobacterium > Mycobacterium sp. NGS62. The sequence goes on from NZ_JCALCK010000003.1 coordinate 428,750, forward strand.
GGTGCTGTTAATGCTGGCGACGGTCTTCTTGAACCTCGCGGCCACCCGCGGCTTCGTGGCATTCCTGGCCTACCACAATCTCATTGGGCTTTCGACCTTCGCGACCAATCTGCTGGTGATGTTGGCGATCGCCGCGTCGACCGACTACGCGATCTTCCTGATCGGCCGATATCAAGAAGCGCGGAGCGCCGGCGAGGATCGGGAGAACGCGTTCTACACGATGTATCGCGGAACCAGCCATGTGATCTTGGGCTCGGGGCTGACGATCGCCGGCGCAACGTTCTGCCTGCGCTTCACCCGGATGCCCTACTTCCAAACCCTCGGCGTCCCGTTGGCCATCGGGATGCTCGTGACTGTCGCCGCCGCGATGACCCTGGGTGCCGCTGTCGTGGTGATCGGCAGTCGGTTCGGTCTGCTGGAACCCAAGCGGGCCATGCGGATTCGGGGTTGGCGCAAAATCGGCGCGGCCGTCGTGCGCTGGCCGGGGCCGGTGTTGGTCGCGACGATAGCCGTCGCACTGGTCGGGCTGATCACGTTGCCCGGCTACAAAGCCGGCTATAACGATCGCAAATACCTGCCGGCCGATATCCCGGCCAATGAGGGGTATGCGGCCGCGGACCGGCATTTCTCCCAGGCCCGGATGAACCCGGATCTGTTGCTGGTCGAAACCGACCACGACATGCGCAACCCGGCCGACTTTTTGGTGATCGACAAGGTGGCCAAGGCCGTCTTTCGCACTTCAGGCATCGGGCGGGTGCAGGCCATCACCCGGCCCCTGGGGACCCCGATCAATCACGCGTCGATCCCGTTTGCGATCAGCATGCAGGGCACCACTCAGCAACTGAACATGCAGTACATGCAAGATCGCATGAAAGACATGTTGGTGATGGGTGAGGACATGGCGCGCACCATCACCAGCATGGAACAGATGCTCGAGATCACCCGGGGCATGGCCGAGACCACTCACAGCATGGTCACCAAGATGCATGACATGGAAGCCCATATCCAGGACTTGCGGGTGCACATGGCCGATTTCGAAGACATGTGGCGCCCGTTCCGCAGTTACTTCTATTGGGAAAAGCACTGTTTCGACATTCCGATCTGCTGGTCGCTGCGCTCGGTGTTGGAAGCCTTCGACAGCGTCGACATCATGACCGATGACATTCAGAATCTGATGCCCGACATGGACCGCCTCGACACGCTGATCCCGCAGATGCTCACGGTGATGCCGCCGATGATCGAAACCATGAAAAGCATGCGGGTCATGCAGCTGACCATGCAGCAGACCATGGGTGGGCTGCAGGATCAGATGGCAGAAATGATGAAGAACCAGTCGGCGATGGGCCACGCCTTCGACGAGGCCAAAAACGACGACTCTTTCTATTTGCCCCCCGAAGCGTTCGACAACCCCGATTTCAAACGCGGCCTCAAGATGTTCCTGTCCCCCGATGGCCATGCGGTGCGGATGATCATCTCCCACGAAGGCGAACCGATGTCAACGGAGGGCATCTCGCGCGTCGAGCCGGTCAAACATGCCGTGCACGAGGCCATCAAAGGCACCCCGTTAGAAGGCTCCAAAATTTACCTCGGTGGTGCAGCGGCCATGTACAAGGACCTCGCCACGGGCACCAGCTATGACCTGCTCATCGTCGGGATCGCGTCGCTGTGCCTGATTTTCATCATCATGTTGATCATCACCCGAAGCGTCATCGCCGCCGCGGTCATCGTGGGCACCGTGACACTGTCGCTGGGCAGTGCCTTCGGCCTGTCGGTGCTGATCTGGCAGCACCTCATCGGACTCGAACTGGATTGGTGGGTGCTGCCGATGGCGCTCATCATCCTGTTGGCGGTGGGGTCGGACTACAACCTGCTGCTGGTGGCGCGGTTCAAAGAGGAGATTCACGCCGGACTGAACACCGGCATCATCCGGGCGATGGGCGGCAGCGGCTCCGTGGTCACCTCGGCCGGCCTGGTGTTCGCGTTCACGATGTCCTCGATGGTGGTCAGCGAGTTGCGCGGCCTCGGCCAGGTCGGCACCACGATCGGCCTGGGCCTGTTGTTCGACACGTTGGTGGTGCGCTCGTTTATGACGCCGTCGATCGCCGCACTGCTGGGCCGCTGGTTTTGGTGGCCGCAACGGGTGCGCACCCGGCCGGAACCCAAAAGCTTTCTGCCACAGCACTATCGGGCCTGAAGGCGGCCAGCGGGGGTCATCACGAGGGTCGATGACCTGCAGCGTGGTCCCGGCCAGCCACCGGCGGCCATGTTTGTCAATCGCCGCCAGCGGCAATGTTCTTGCAACAGGCGGGTATGTCGGTCGACCGGCGCATCCGCTCAGGTCTCGTCGGTTCAGCCGAGAGCCGACGAGACCGTCTCCTCCGCCACCCCAGCGCGCCCGGTGTCCGTCAACGGGCTTACGTCACTCTCTTAGTTGTAGTAACGTGCGGGCATGGACCCGGGCCTGTGGATTCTCGGTGGCTACCAAAGCGACTTCGCACGCAACCTCACCAAGGAAGGTCGCGACTTTGCTGACCTGACCAGCGAAGTTGTCGACGCCACGCTCGCTGCGGCCAGGGTGGATGGGTCCGAAATCGGCGTGGTCCACGTCGGCAACGCATTCGGGGAGATGTTTGCCGCACAGGCTCACCTCGGCGCGATGCCGGCCAGCGTGTGCGAGTCGCTGTGGGACGTGCCGGCCTCCCGGCACGAAGCCGCCTGCGCATCGGGCAGCGTGGCGACGCTGACGGCGATCGCCGATCTGCGCGCGGGAAATTACGACACGGCGCTGGTCATCGGCGTCGAGTTGGAGAAGACCGTCCCCGGCGACGTCGCCGCCCAGCACCTGGGCGCCGCCGCCTGGACCGGACACGAAGGGGCCGGGGCGAAGTTTCTGTGGCCGTCGATGTTCGCTCAGGTCGCCGACGAGTATGACCGCCGCTACGGCTTGGACGACACCCATCTGCGCGCGATCGCAGAACTCAACTTCGCCAACGCGCGCCGAAACCCCAATGCGCAAACCCGCGATTGGACGGTCCCCGACCCGATCAGCGACGACGACGCCAGCAATCCCGTCATCGAGGGCCGGCTGCGACGGTTCGACTGCAGCCAGATGACCGACGGCGGAGCAGGACTGGTTCTGGTCACCGATCGCTACCTGCGTGCGCATCCCAACGCGCGTCCCCTCGGCCGCATCGTCGGATGGGGGCATCGCACCGTTGGGCTGGGCCTGCGGCAAAAGCTGGTCCATGCAGCCGAAAACCCCTACGTGCTACCGCATGTACGGGCGGCCGCACTGGATGCGTTCGGCCGCGCTGCGGTATCGCTCGAGGACCTCGATGGCATCGAGGTGCACGACTGCTTCACACCGAGCGAATACCTGGCCATCGACCACATCGGCCTGGCCGGACCCGGCGAGTCGTGGAAGGCCATCGAAAACGGCGAACTCGAAATCGGCGGCCGACTGCCGGTCAATCCCAGCGGCGGGCTGATCGGCGGCGGACATCCCGTCGGCGCATCCGGGATACGGATGCTCGTCGACGCGGCCAAGCAGGTCAGCGGGACAGCCGGCGATTATCAGGTCGAGAACGCGAAAACCTTCGCCACCTTGAACTTTGGCGGTAGCACCGCGACCACGGTCAGCTTCGTCGTCAGTGCGGCAGCAGGCTGATCACGTGGACGTCGAGATCGTCGGCAAATTCCTTTCCACGCTGCCCGAGGACGACGACCACCCGTACCGGACGGGCCCGTGGCGGCCCCAGAGCACCGAATGGGATGCCGACGACCTCACCGCTGTCGAGGGTGAAATCCCCGCCGATCTCGACGGTGTTTATCTGCGCAACACCGAAAATCCGTTGCATCCGGCGCTGAAGACATATCACCCGTTCGACGGCGACGGGATGCTGCACGTCGTCGGCTTCCGCGACGGAAAGGCCTTCTACCGCAACCGCTTCATCCGCACCGATGGCTTCCTAGCCGAAAACGACGCCGGCGGACCGTTGTGGCCAGGCCTGGCCGAGCCGCCGACGCTGGCCCGACGCGACGACGGGTGGGGCGCCCGGGGCAGAATGAAGGACGCGTCGAGCACCGACGTCATCGTGCACCGGGGAACTGCGCTGACCAGCTTTTACCAGTGTGGTGATCTGTATCGGGCCGACCCATACTCCGCCGAAACCCTGGGTAAAGCACAGTGGAACGGCCATTTTCCGTTCGACTGGGGAGTGTCGGCACATCCCAAGGTCGACGCCAAGACCGGCGAACTTCTGTTCTTCAACTACGGCAAGCGCGCACCGTACATGCACTACGGGGTCGTCGACGCGGACAACAACCTGGTGCACTATGTCGATGTTCCGTTACCGGGCCCGCGGCTGCCCCACGACATGGCATTCACCGAAAACTATCTCATCCTCAACGATTTTCCGCTGTTCTGGGAGCCCGAGCTGCTGGCCCGCGACCTCCACGTGGCGCGGTTCCATCGCGAGATGCCGTCGCGGTTCGGGGTGCTGCCGCGCCGTGGACAGACTGCTGACATTCGATGGTTCGAAGCCGAGCCCACGTTCGTGCTGCATTTCGTCAACGCCTACGAAGACGGCGACGACATTGTGCTGGACGGCTTCTTCCAGGCCGACCCCGAGCCGGCCGACACCGGCACCGGCACCAAATGGCAACGGGCCTTCCGCTTCCTGGCCCTCGATCGCATGCAGGCACGGCTGCACCGGTGGCGGCTCAACCTGGTGACCGGCTCAGTGCGAGAAGAACAGCTGTCGGAGACCATCACCGAATTCGGCATGATCAATGCCGACTACGCCGCCCGCGACTACCGCCATGTCTACGCCGCCACCGGTAAGCCCGGCTGGTTCCTGTTCGACGGGCTGGTCAAACACGACGTGCTCACCGGCCGCGAGCAGCGCTATGCGTTTGGTGACGGCATCTTCGGAAGCGAAACCGCGATGGCGCCGCGCCCAGGTGGTGGCAGTGAAGACGACGGCTATTTGGTCACGCTGATCACCGATATGACCGCCAATGCCTCCTACTGTTTGGTGTTCGATGCCGCACAGCTCAGCGATGGGCCGGTATGCAAACTCCTGCTGCCGGAGCGCATTTCCAGTGGTACCCATTCCACGTGGGCGCCCGGGCCGCAGCTGCGGCGCTGGGATTCCGTCGACTCGGCAGCCGAAGCGATCGGACTGTAGGTGCCGACCGCACTAACTCCCGGAGGCACCAACGCGGTGGGCCGGATCCTGGGGTTGCTCGGCGACGAATGGACGCTGCTGATCATCCAGCAGGCGCTATTGGGAGCGACCCGCTACGGCGAGTTCATGGCGCGATTGCCAATCTCCAATTCGGTTCTCACCAACCGGCTGCGGACGCTGACGCAGAGCGGGCTGTTGAACCGGATGGACTACCAGACGCGTCCGGTCCGCGCCGAATATCGGCTCACCGAACGCGGCCGGTCGTTGTGGCCGGTGCTGCTGTCGATTTGGGAGTGGGAGCGACGCTGGGCTCCCGAGCACACCCCTCGGCTTCCCGACATGCGCCACCACGTCTGCGGCGCTGATTTCGCGCCGTTGTTGATGTGCCGGTCATGCGCCGAGGTAGTGACTGAGAAGCAGCTGGCGGTCCGCTGGGGGCCCAGCGGCTCGTGGCCGCGGTCGGTGCCCGAGGCGGTGACCCGTCGCCGAACGGCTGCCGGCAGCGGACAGGCTCAGGCGGGACTGTTTCCCGAGACCATGAGCGTATTCGGAAACCGTTGGTCGGCAGCATTATTGGTGTGCACATTCTTGGGAGCCACCCGCTACACCGACTTTCAGTGCCAGCTCGGGGCGCCGCCCACCCTGCTGGCCGGCCGACTCCAGACATTCTGCGCAACCGGTGTGCTGACGACGTCGCGGCAGGACGGCCCGCACAACGCTCGCTACCAACTCACCGAAAAGGGACGAGCCTTCTTCCCGGTGCTGATCACCGCACTGCAATACGGGCAGCAGTGGTTTCACGCACCCGAGGGTCCGGCGGTGCTGCTGACCCACCGCGCTTGCGGCGCGGCGTTCACCGGCGAGTTGAACTGCGACCAGTGTGCCCAGCGGCTGGCAGGTGCACAGATCAGCGCGGTCGAAGCCTCCGGGCGCGGTAGAACGACGACGCCAATGCCCACACTGAACACATGACCGCGCCCGCAGCGCCGACGAAACCGACATACAAGCCGTAGGCCGCCGATACCGGCGGACTGACATTCACGTCGTAGTACCACATCGTCAACGCCACAATCAACAGCGAAAGGATCAGCGCGGCAACCGATGCCAACTTGACCGACAGGCCGCGGCCGACCATCGCGCCGGCCACCAGCAGCGTCGACGAGAGCAAGACGATCAGCTGTCCCGTCCCGAACCCGCGCGGCAGGTCCAGGCTTCCCATGCTGCCACCGATGGCGTTCGCCCGGCCGCCGCCGTTGACACCCGTCGCCAACCACGGCAGCCATGTGCTGATCGATACCACCGCCGCGAACAGCGCAACCAGCCAACCGGGATGCAGGCGGCGGGACATACTGCGACAGTAGCGCGCACTTTAGGCTAGATGCATGACCGAGTTGCCCGATTGGGCACGCCAGCTGGACCTGACGCCCAACCCCGAGGGCGGCTGGTTCCGGCAGACCTGGCGCAGCGACGTCACGGTCGGACAATCTGCACTACCACCGGACTACACCGGGCCCCGCAGCGCCGGAACAGCGATCTTGCTGCTGCTGATGCCGGGCCAGCAGTCCGCATGGCACACGGTGCGCAGCGCCGAATTGTGGCTGCATCATCGCGGCAGTCCGCTGCTGCTCGACATCGGAGTCGAACGACACAGCAGCACAACACATGTGCTCGGTAGCGACATCCTGGCCGGTGAGCAACCCCAGCTGCTGGTGCCGCCGCGGTACTGGCAGCGGGCTCGACCGCGCGACGACGAGCCCAGCCTGGTCAGCTGCGTCGTTGTGCCCGGTTTCGACTACGCCGATTTTGGTCTCGGCGCAGATTAATCCTGCAGCGAGGACAGGTTGAACACCGCACCCGTGGGGTCGGTCGCCGCAGCCAGCCGCCCATAGGGGGTGTCCTCGGCGGCCTGCAGGACCGTGCCGCCGTTGTCGGCGATCACCTGCAGCGTCTTGTCGACATCCTCGGCGCCGAAGAACGTCGTCCAGTGGGACGGGACGCCGTCGGGCAGACAGCTGCTGCCGTCCATCAGCCCGAGCAACTGCTGATCGCCGAACCATGCCGTGGTGTAACGGAATTCATCGGTGTCGGAGATCTGCTCGGTCCGCCAACAGAGTATCTCGCGGTAGAAGTCGACTGCGGCGCCGTAGTCACGTGTCGTCAGCTGGTGCCAGACCGGTGCGCCGGCTTCACCGACCACCTCGAAACCGACGTGCTCCGCCGGCTGCCACAAGCCAAACGCTGCACCGGACGGGTCGATGGCCATGCTCATCGTTCCCTTGGCCGGTATCTCCATCGGCCCAAGGCACGACGAGCCGCCGGCTGCAGTCAACGCGGCCACGGTGGCGTTGACGTCAGCCGTGTGAAAGTAAGTGGTCCAGGCGTCAGGGCCCTGCGATTCCGGATTGTTGGCCATCAGCCCGGCAACCGGCCGCCCGGCGGTGGTGACGTTGATGTAACCGCCGTATTCGGGGCCCGCCGATTCGAAGGACCAGCCGAACACCGCGCCATAGAAGTCTTGGGCGCGATCCAGGTCTGACGACATCAGGTCGATCCAGGTGGGCGCGCCCAGCGGCGCGCCGTGACGAATGGGCACGATGGTCTCCTTCGGTGCGGTCTAGCCCCGTACGGGGTTCACCAGTACCGACTACCGCTGGCGCCGAAACTCATCGCGGCGCGCATCCAACCGGCTCACGCCGGGGCGAACACCGTGACGAACTTCTGCAATGACTCGCGGATATCGCCCTTGAGTGCACCCGCGACCACCATCCCGATTGGACCGAACAGTGCCGGACCGCCCAGATGCACATCGAAACTCACGACCGAGCCGTCACCCTTGGGTTTGACTTTGGCGAGCAGCTTGACCTTCACGCCGCCGACGCCCTGGCCGTTGAGGGTCATGGCCTCCGGTGGCTTGTAATGCACGATCGTCCATTTGATCCGGTTGGGCATGCCCTTGACTTCGACGATCGACTCGATGACCGTGCCCTTTTCCAGGGTCTCAGGAAGTTTGCTGCGCCAGACCCGGTGGATGGTCAGCCAATCCTTGAAGCGGGAGAGGTCGGAGGCATGTCCCCAGGCCTGTTCGGGCGGCAGGGGTACGTCGATGGAGCCGGAAAGTTTTGCCATGACTAATTCTGCGGGTCGCCTTTGTCGACGGCCTTTTTGGCAGCGTCCTGCACCTTGTCGACGGTGTCCTTGTATTTGCCTTGCGTCTTGTTGTCGACGAAATCACCTGCTTTGTCGATCGCCTGATCAACCTTGTCGGCGTTCTGCGACAACAGATCCTTGGCCTTGTCCAGGAATCCCATGAGTCCCTCCCTTCCGCTGCTGAGCCTATCGTCCGGCTATTCGTATCGTGGGCCGCTACTGCCACAACTGCCGGCGTTCGCCCAGGGCAAAGCCCTGAATCCACCACACCGCCTCGACCGCCGCCGCACCGAGCACACCGATGCCCATGGCCGTCGACGTGATAACCAGGTTCGAGGGATCCAGCAGGAATTTCTCCTGTGCCAGCGGCAGACTGAGGATCACCGCATAGGCCAGCCCCGATGCGACTACCAGCGCTAACCGCCACCACTGATAGGGGCGCGCCACCACGGCCAGCACCCAGATCGCGGTCATCAGCAACGTGATCAGCGCACCCGTCGACGCCTGGGTCTGCTGCTCCGGTCCGGCGGCGCGGCCCTGATAGGCGGCCAGGTACGAGATGAAGGTGGCGATGCCGACGACGAGGCCGAAGGGCAGCGCAGACGTCATGACTCTGCGGACAAAGCCGGGGTGTGCCCGCTCGTTGTTGGGCGCCAGCGACAGGATGAACGCCGGGACGCCGATGGTGAACCAGGCCGCGATCGTCACATGGATGGGCTGAAAGGGATACAGCAACGGATCGGCGCCGAATAGTTTCGAACTCAGCCCGGCAATACCCACCAACAGCGCCAGCAATACCGAGTACACCGTTTTGGTCAAGAACAGATTCGCGACCCGCTCGATGTTGCCGATCACCCGGCGCCCCTCACCGACGACGTAGGGCAGCGTGGCGAACTTGTTGTCCAGCAACACGATCTGTGCCACCGCGCGCGACGCCGGACTGCCCGAGCCCATCGCGACGCCGATGTCGGCGTCTTTGAGCGCCAGCACATCGTTGACTCCGTCGCCCGTCATCGCCACCGCGTGCCCGTGCGCCTGCAGCGCATGCACGATCGCCCGCTTCTGGTCGGGGCGCACCCGGCCGAACGTGGTGTACTGCTCCAGCGTGTCGGCCAACTCGGCCGACTCGGTGGGCAATCGTCGCGCATCCATGGTTGCCCCGTGCAGGCCAAGCTTGTCGGCGACCGCGCCGACCGACACCGCGTTGTCGCCGGAAATGACTTTGATCGACACCTGCTGTGCGGCAAAATATTCCAGTGTCTTGCGGGCGTCGGGGCGCACCTTCTGCTCGAGAACGACCAGCGCGACCGGCGTCACCCGGCCGGGCGCATCCGGGTGCTCGACGGATAAATCACTGGACCCCAGCAGCAGGACGCGCAGCCCCCGCGCGCCGATCTGTTCGGCCTGCTTGGCGACCGCCGACGTCGGATCGGCCAGCACATCGGGGGCACCGATCACCCAGTTGCCGTGTTCGCGGTAGGAGGCGCCGCTCCACTTGGTCGCCGACTTGAACGGCGCCATCGCGGTCGCTACCCAGCCGGGCGGCCGGTTATAGGCGCTGCCGATGGCCTGCATGCTGGCATTCGGCCGGGCGTCGGCGACAGCCAGCGAAGCCAGCACATCGGTGATGTGATCGCGGTGTCGGCTCGAATCAGCGACCTCGACGACCGCCGAGACCCGCATGCCGTTTTCGGTCAGCGTGCCGGTCTTGTCCGCGCAGACCACGTCGACTCGGGCCAGACCTTCGATGGCGGGCAATTCCTGCACCAGGCACTGCCGCTGACCGAGTCGAATGACGCCGACCGCGAACGCAATCGAGGTCATCAGCACCAGCCCTTCGGGCACCATCGGCACCAGCGCGCCGACCATCCGCAGCACCGACTCCCGCCAGCCCGCGTGCGTGGTGAACAGTTGGCTGTAGATCGTCAGCAGACCGGCGGGCACCAATAGGTAGGTGATGAACTTCAGGATTTTATTGATGCCGATGCGCAGTTCGGACTTCACCAGCGTGAACTTGCTGGCTTCCTCGGCCAATCTGGCCGCATAGGCTTCCCGACCCACCTTGGTGGCGCGGTATGCGCCGATGCCGGCGACGACGAAACTCCCGGACATGACCGGATCGCCGGCACTCTTGCCGATGGCGTCAGCCTCGCCGGTGAGCAGCGACTCGTCGATTTCGAGGCTGGCTGCCTCCACCAGTTCACCGTCGACGACGACCTGGTCACCGGGACCCAGCTCGATGATGTCGTCGAGCACCACCTCGTTGGCGAGTACCTCGCGAATCCCAGATTGCCGCCGCACCACCGGTGTTGATTGACCGACAATCGCGAGCTTGTCCAGCGTCTGCTTGGCCCGGATCTCCTGAACCATGCCGACGATGCTGTTGGCGACGATGAGCAAGCCGAACATGCCATTGATCACCGAACCGGTCGCCAACACGATGACCAACAGCACGCTCAAAATCGCATTGATCCGGGTGAAGACGTTGGCGCGGATGATCTCTGGCACGCTGCGCGTGGCGCGCGCGGGGACGTCGTTGCTCTTACCGTCTGCTACCCGCTGCGCCACCTCGGCGTCGGACAGGCCAGCGCTCAGCGAGGTGGTCATCGGCTCAAAGCCGCCACCATGGGTCGAATTCCGCCGGCAGCTTCGGATCCAGGCGCTGGCCGGGCTTGGGCACCACCACTCGGACGTCGGAGGCCTCGGCCGCGGCCAGCAGTCGCTCGATCGGCTCGGCCCACGGGTGTGGCGCCAGCCGGAAGGTGCACCAATGGATTGGCACCAACAGTCGGCCACCGATGTCCTGGTGCGCCCGGACCGCCTCCTCGGGGTTCATGTGGATGTCCGGCCAGGCCTTGTTGTAGGCACCCACCGGCATCAGCGTGACGTCGAACGGTCCGTGGTCGGCGCCGATCTCCCCGAAGCTCGTGGTGTACCCGGAGTCACCGGCGAAAAACGCGCGATGGCTCGGACCGATGATCGCCCAGGACGACCACAGCGTGGTGTTGCGGTTCAGGAAGCGCCCGGAGAAATGGCGCGCCGGTGTGCAAATCAGGGTGAGCTCGTCGATCTGGGTGCTTTCGTTCCAGTCGAGCTCGATGACGCGCTGGTCGGGAATCCCCCATTCGCGCAGGTGCGCGCCGACGCCGAGTGGGACGACAAACGGTGCCCGCTGGCTACGGGCCAACGCCACGATGGTGTCGATGTCCAGATGGTCGTAGTGGTCGTGGCTGATCACTATGGCGTCGAGAGCCGGCAGTCCGTCCAACTCCCCCGGCGGCGGGTGCATCCGCTGCGGGCCGACGACATCGGACGGTGAGCAGCGCTCACTCCACACCGGATCGGTCAGCACGCGATAGCCGTCGATATCGAGCACCGCGGTGGCATGCCCGTACCAGCAAACCTCCAGAGCACTGGAGTTGCTGTCGCAGCCCGGCGGCGATTCCACCGGAATCGGCGCCGGGGGCCGGGAGGCGGCGCGTCCGCCGAGGACCTCACGCAGGACCAGCCGTTGTTGTTCGCGATCCATGCTGAACAGGGACGCCGGTTCGAGGTTGGTGAAGACACCGTCGTGGAAATTGGGTGAGCGATCGGCGACTGCACGAATTTTGGCCGGCCCGGCGCCGAGCGCGGCAGGTGCGCCGTGCACCGCGCGCAGCACCCACCCGCCGCCGGCCAGCGTCACCGTGCCGGCGGCCAGTCGCAGCGCTCCGCGCAGCATCGGTCAGGCCCCCTGGAACTTCGGTGGCCGCTTCTGCACCCGAGCGACCTGCGCTTCGATCACGTCCTGACTGCCCCACGCCTTGTCGAAGAGCTCTTTGTGGACCGAACTCGCCTCCTCGATGGCGTCGTCATTGAGCACCCGCTTGGCGTGCTGCAGCGCCAGCGGCGCTAAACCCGCGATCTCGGCAGCCCACTCTTGCGCCTCGGTCAGCGTTCCGATCCGGTTGGCCATACCGGTCTGGAACGCGACGTCGGCGGTCAGCTTTTCCGCCGACAGCAGCATCGCCCGTGCACGGCCATGGCCGACCAGCGATGCCAGTCGGCGGATACTCCAGTTATCCAGCGCCAGGCCGTATTTCGACGTGGGAAATTGGAAGAACGCTTCGGGTGCCACCACCCGCAGGTCGCATTGCATCGCCAGCTGCAGTCCGGCGCCGATCGCCGGGCCGTTGATCGCCCCGATAATCGGCATCGGCGCCGCATCCAACACTTTGTGCAGCTCGACGAGCCGGTCCGGGTAGTCGGCGGCGAACGCGTCGCCGCTCAAGTCCGCGCCGGCGCAGAACACGGTGCCTTGCCCGGTCAGCACGATCGCGCGGACGTTCTCCCCCGATGCCTTCTCCACCGCCTCGCGCAACTCCTCGACAAGCTGGGAGTTCAGCGCGTTACGCCGTTCGGGTCGCTGCAACTCGATGGTCATGACGAGTTCGACCTGGGTGACACCGATCATTCGCCCAGACTATTAGCCTCTCCTCGTGAGCCGGATCGGGACCGCCGAAGTGCGCGACGCCGTGCTCGACGACGGATCCTTCACCAGCTGGGACGACACGCCGCTGACCGTGCCGACCAACGAGTCGTACGCACGCGAGCTGGCGAAGGCCCGGGCCGCGACCGGGCGTGACGAGTCGGTACTGACCGGCGAGGGCCGGGTGTTCGGTCGGCGGGTGGCTGTGGTGATCGGCGAGTTCGGCTTCCTGGGTGGCTCCATCGGCGTCGCCGCGGCTGAGCGAATCACGACCGCGGTAGAGCGTGCGACCGCCGAGCGGCTGGCGCTGGTGGCATCACCGAGCTCCGGGGGAACCCGGATGCAGGAGGGCACCGTCGCATTCCTCCAGATGGTGAAGATCGCCGCGGCCGTCACCTTGCACAAGCAAGCGAACCTGCCCTACCTGGTGTATCTGCGGCACCCGACAACCGGCGGGGTGTTCGCGTCATGGGGTTCGCTGGGGCATGTGACCCTCGCCCAGCCCCGAGCGCTGGTGGGCTTTTTGGGCCCACGCGTCTACGAGCAGCTCTATGGCGAACCGTTCCCGGCCGGTATCCAGACCGCCGAGAACCTGCTGCGCCATGGGGTGATCGACGGCGTCATACCGATCGCGGAGCTCCGAGAAACGCTGGACCGCACGTTGACGGTGGTCGCCGACGATCCCGAGCTGCCACCGGCGCCGACGCCGGTCGAGGAAGTGCCCGACGTCGAGGCGTGGGATTCGGTGGTCGCATCACGACGCCCCGACCGCCCCGGGGTCAAGCATCTGCTGCGGCACGGCGCCACCGACCTGGTGCTGTTGTCCGGCACGGGCCAGGGCGAGGCGGCGACCACGCTGTTGGCGCTGGCCCGCTTCGCCGGCCAGCCTGCAGTGGTCCTCGGCCAGCAGCGCATCGTAGGCGGGATCGTGGGCCCCGCGGCGCTGCGTGAGGCTCGCCGGGGCATGGCTCTGGCCGCCGAACTGCGCCTGCCGCTGGTCCTGGTCATCGACACCGCCGGACCGGCGCTGTCGGCCGAGGCCGAAGAGGATGGGCTGGCCGGTGAGATCGCCCGATGCCTATCCGATCTGGTCACGCTGGACACCCCAACGGTGTCGGTGCTGTTGGGGCAGGGCAGCGGCGGGCCGGCGCTGGCGATGGTGCCCGCCGACCGGGTCCTGGCCGCACGCCACGGCTGGCTGGCGCCGCTGCCGCCGGAAGGTGCCAGCGCGATCGTCTTCCGCGACACCGCCCATGCTGCTGAACTGGCTGCCGCACAAGGGATCCGGTCGGCCGATTTGTTGGCGTCGGGGATCGTCGACGTGGTGGTGCCCGAATACCCCGATGCCGCCGACGAGCCCGTCGAGTTCTCCCAGCGCCTCTCCCGCATGATCGCCGCCGAGCTTCATGCCCTGCGCGGGGTACCGGACGCCGAGCGCACGGCGGCGCGGTTGCGGCGCTACCGGCGCATCGGGCTGCGCTGATCCGGAGGTGCCCCGCTTTATGCCGCCGCGTCGGAATCCGCCGCGCCGAACTGGGTCTCGTACAACTCCGCGTACCGCCCGGCACGGCGCAGCAGCTGCTCGTGGGTGCCACGCTCCACGATCCGGCCCTCCTCCACGACGAGGATTTGATCGGCGGCCCGCACGGTGGACAGCCGGTGCGCGATGACGATGGACGTCCGGCCGGCCAGGGCTTCTGAAAGCGCTTGCTGCACAGCCGCTTCCGATGACGAATCCAGCGAGGCCGTCGCCTCGTCGAGGATGACCACTCGCGGGTTTCCCAGCAGCAGCCTGGCGATCGTCAGCCGCTGCCGCTGACCGCCGGAAACCCGATAGCCACGTTCGCCGACCACAGTGTCCAGCGCGTCGGGCATCTCGGCGACGACATCGGCCACCCGCGCGCGTCGCAGTGCCTGCCACAGCTGGTCGTCAGTGGCGTGCGGCGCGGCCAGCCGCAAATTGGACCGGATGGACTCGTGAAACAAATGACCGTCCTGGGTGACCAGCCCGACCGACTCGCGCAGTGATGCGGTGGTCAGGTCGCGGACGTCGACCCCCGACAGGCGCACTGCGCCGGAGTCGACGTCGTAGAGCCGGGCCAGCAGGGCGGCGATCGTCGACTTGCCGGCGCCGGACGACCCCACCAGCGCCACCATCTGTCCGGGCGCGGCGGTGAACGAAATGCCATGCAGCACTTCCGCTCCCCCGCGATCGTCGAGAGTCGCCACTTCCTCCAGCGAGGCCAGCGACACCTTGTCCGCCGGCGGGTAGGCGAACCGCGCGTCGTCGAACTGCACCGAGATGCCGCCGTCGGGTACCGGCACGGCGTCGGGCCGCTCGCTGATCAGCGGCTGCAAATCGAGCACCTCGAAGACCCGCTCGAAGCTGACCAGCGCACTCGCGATCTCCACCCGGGCATTGACCAACGCGGTCAGCGGAGCGTACAGCCGAGTCAGCAGCAGTGCCAGCGACACGATGGCGCCGGCCTGCAAGTGGCCGCCGATGGCCAGCACACCGCCCAACCCGTACACCAGCGCCAGCGCCAACGCCGACATCAGCGTCAGCGAGTTCATGAACACCGACTGCAGCATCGAGGACTTCACCCCGATGTCGCGCACCCGAGAGGCACGCAGCGCGAACTCGTGCGACTCGCGGTCGGGGCGACCGAAGAGCTTGACCAAGGTGGCGCCGGGCGCGGAGAACCGCTCGGTCATCTGGCTGTTCATCGTGGCGTTGTAGGCGGCGCGTTCCCGGCTCAGCCGCGCCATCGTGGTGCCGATGCGCCGGGCCGGAACGACGAACAGCGGTACCAGCAGCAGCGACAACAGGGTGATCTGCCAGGAGATGCCGGCCATCACCACCAGTGTCAGCGTCAGCGTCACCAGGTTGGACACCACGCCGGAGAGCGTGTCGGAGAATGCGCGCTGGGCGCCCATCACGTCGCTGCTCAGCCGACTGACCAGTGCACCGGTGCGAGTGCGGGTGAAAAACGCCACCGGCATGCGCTGCACGTGGTCGAACACCGCGGTGCGCAGGTCCAGGATCAGGCCCTCCCCGATCAGCGCCGACAGCCAGCGGGTCAGCAGTGATACCACCGCCTCGGCGACGGCGACCGCCGCGATCACCGATGCCAGCAGCACCACCGCCTCGGCGTGCGCCCCCGTGACGATCTCGTCGACCACCTTGCCGGCCAGCACCGGCGTCGCCACGGTCAGCAACGCGCTGACCACGCTGACCGCCACAAAGAAACCCAACCTGCGATGATGGTGCCCGGCGAAGCGCCAGATCCGCCCGACCAACCCCCGGCCCACCAGGATGCGAAGCTCGCCCGACCTCGCGTGCATCTGGCGATACAGCGTGCGGCTCGCTACCGATTCCATGCTCATGCGCTTGACCGTAAAACCTCAACAAAGGATGAGGTCAATCGACGCGCTGGGACGCGGGCGGATCCTCCCACAGCCCGGCGTCTCGATCAGGCAAGATGGGCGCATGGACACTGGTGCGACCTCACCCCGGGTTTTGGTCGTCGACGACGACTCCGACGTGCTGGCCTCGCTGGAACGGGGCCTTCGGCTGTCCGGTTTCGAGGTGTCGACCGCGGTCGACGGCGCCGAGGCGCTGCGCAGTGCCACTGAGACCCGGCCGGATGCGATTGTGCTCGACATCAACATGCCGGTGCTGGACGGCGTCAGCGTGGTCACCGCGCTGCGGGCCATGGACAACGACGTGCCGGTTTGTGTGCTGTCGGCGCGCAGTTCGGTCGACGACCGGGTGATGGGCCTGGAGGCCGGCGCTGACGATTACCTGGTCAAGCCGTTCGTGTTGGCCGAGTTGGTAGCGCGGGTCAAAGCGCTGCTGCGGCGCCGCGGATCCACCGCAACGTCCTCGTCGGAAACCATCACGGTGGGCCCGCTGGAGGTCGACATCCCCGGCCGGCGGGCACGCGTCAACGGTGTCGACGTCGACCTGACCAAACGGGAATTCGACCTGCTCGCGGTGCTGGCCGAGCACAAGACCGCGGTGCTGTCGCGCGCTCAACTGCTGGAGCTGGTGTGGGGCTACGACTTCGCCGCGGACACCAACGTGGTCGATGTGTTCATCGGCTACCTGCGCCGGAAGCTGGAGGCCGGCGGCGGCCCGCGGCTGCTGCACACCGTACGCGGAGTGGGATTCGTACTGCGCATGCAGTGACCAGGCGGCCATGAACTTCTTGTCCCGGATCCTTACCCGTACGCCCTCGCTACGTACCCGGGTGGTGATCGCGACCGCGATCGGTGCGGCGATCCCAGTGCTCATCGTCGGCACCGTGGTGTGGGTCGGCATCACCGGCGACAGCAAGGAGCGGCTGGACCGCCGACTCGACGAGGCGGCAGGTTTCGCAATTCCCTTCCTGCCCCGCGGCCTCGACGAGATTCCGCGATCGCCGAATGACCAGAACACGGTGATCACCGTGCGCAAAGGCGCACAAGTGACGTCCAACGCAAACATCACGCTGCCGGAGTTGCCCGTCGGGTACGCAGACACCTACGTCGACGGCGTGCGCTACCGGGTACGCACCGTCGAAATCCCGGCGCCGCAACCGGTTTCGGTGGAGGTAGGAGCCACCTACGACGACACCATCCTGCGCACCAACAACCGGCACCGGCGAGTGATACTGATCTGTGGCTTAGCGATTGGCGCGGCAGCGGTATTCGCTTGGCTGCTGGCCGCATTCGCGGTACGACCGTTCAAACGGCTGGCCCAGCAGACCCGGGCGATCGACGCCGGCGACGAAGCGCCGCAGGTGAAAGTCCGCGGCGCGACCGAGGCAGTGGAAATCGCCGAGGCGATGCGGGGCATGCTGCAGCGAATCTGGAACGAGCAGGACCGCACCAAAGACGCACTGGCGTCGGCCCGCGACTTCGCGGCGGTGTCGTCGCATGAACTGCGCACTCCGCTAACCGCGATGCGCACCAACCTCGAGGTGCTCTCGACGCTGGATCTGCCCGACGACCAACGCAAGGAAGTGCTCAACGACGTGATCCGCACGCAGTCGCGCATTGAGGCCACCCTGAGCGCGCTGGAGCGGTTGGCCCAGGGTGAGTTGTCGACGTCGGATGATCATGTGCCAGTCGACATCACCGAGTTGCTGGATCGCGCAGCCCACGACGCCATGCGGGTCTACCCCGATCTCGATGTCTCCCTGGTCCCGTCGCCGACTTGCATCATCGTCGGGCTGCCGGCCGGGTTGCGGCTGGCCGTCGACAACGCGATCGCGAACGCGGTCAAACATGGCGGCGCCAGCCGGGTTCAGCTGTCGGCGGTCAGCTCGCGAGCCGGCGTTGAAATCGCCGTCGACGACAACGGCAGCGGGGTGCCCGAGGAGGAACGTCAGGTGGTGTTCGAGCGGTTCTCGCGCGGCTCGACGGCCTCGCATTCGGGCTCGGGTCTGGGCCTGGCGCTGGTGGCTCAGCAGGCTCAATTACATGGCGGCACCGCGTCTCTGGAGAACAGCCCGCTAGGCGGAGCGCGGCTGCTGCTGCGGCTCCCCCCGCCACGCTAGGAGTCCTCGGTCTCTTCGGCTTCGGTGGTCGACGAGCCAACCGGCACTTCAGGTTTGACCCGCCGAATCATCAGAGCGAAGGTCAGCACCAACCCGAGCACGAAAGCCAGCACCATCAACCACCAGTTCGGGTCTGTCATGGCGCTCCTATCTCACGCGAACCGGGCATCTCCGCGAGGGCCTGCTCTTCACTGGTGCGCTTGACCGACACCACGGTGATCGCCCAGGCGACCCCCGAACCCACCACGAAAGCCAAGAGGTACCAGAGCCATTGGATGACGAAGTCCATATCGGATTCTCCTCAGCGGCCGCGATCTCAGCGCGGTCCGGTCGGCATGACGGGACCGCTGGTTTCCATCTCATTGACGAGATTCAGGTTGGGCCAGGCGTCTTCGGCTGCCTGCTCGACCGCATCCTCCTGATCGGCCGATGCGGCGGTCCCAGTTAGCGTGATGGTGTCACCCTCGACGGCCAGGCTGAAATCGGGAATCGCCGCTGCCGCGTTGAAAACCGGCCCCGCATCCGAGAAATCGAGCGAGTTGACGTCGGGGTTGATGCCGAGATAGTCGATGACGTTGGCATTCGAACCGACCGATGCGATCACCGCGTCCAGCAGCGCCGCCTTGGCTTTGGCATCGGGAAATTCGCCGCGCAGCGTGATGTCGTTGCCCGTCCGGATGATCGACACCGGCGCCAACGTTATCGGCGGAATGGTCGGTGTATTCGGCAGGGCGCCCGGCTGCGACGGCGGGCTCAGCGTCGGCAGCGCTCCGGGCGATTCGTTGGTCTCCGAGCGGGTTCGATCCAGCAAGCCGTAGCCGATCACTCCCAAGAGCAGCGGAATCACGACCAACCCAATCAGCCACGGGACACCAGGAGATCGTCGGTAGAACTTCGAAGCTGCCCGCCGCTCGGGGGTTTTGGGTGCTTCGCCGGAATCCGCCATCGGCCCTCCACGGTCGAGTTCTTGTTCGGGCGATTTGAAGCCTAAGCCTGCGGGCTATCGGGTGGCGAGTAGGTCGATGACGAAGATCAGCGTTTTACCTGACAGCTGGTGCCCCGAACCGGCCGGGCCATAGGCCTGTGCGGGCGGGATAACCAGTTGGCGCCGGCCGCCGACCTTCATTCCGGGGATGCCGTCCTGCCAGCCCTGGATCAGGCCACGCAGCGGGAATTCGATGGACTCGCCGCGACTCCACGAACTGTCGAATTCCTCGCCGGTGTCGTACTCCACCCCCACGTAGTGGACCTCGACGGTGCCGCCCGGGACGGCTTCGGGCCCGTCGCCGACCACCAGGTCTTGGATGACCAATTCAGCGGGCGCCGGACCTGTCGGGAATTCGATCTCTGGTTTCTGTGTCACCGGGCCACCATAGCCTCGGAGCCGCGGCAGCCGGTCAGCTACCGCGCGTCGATGGTGGCGTAATTCCGCTCGGTGTAGCCGGTGTAGATCTGGCGCGGACGGCCGATCTTGCTGTCGCCCTCGTCGTGCATCTCGCGCCAGTGCGCGATCCAGCCCGGCAGCCGCCCAAGCGCGAACAGCACGGTGAACATCCGCGTCGGGAAACCCAGCGCCCGGTAGATCAGCCCGGTGTAGAAGTCGACGTTGGGGTACAGCTTGCGCTCGACGAAGTAGTCGTCGGTCAGTGCGGCCTCTTCGAGTTCCTTGGCGATGTTCAGCAGGTCGTCGTCGCCGCCGAGCTTGGCGAGGATCTTGTCGGCCTGTTCCTTGACGATGCGCGCCCGTGGGTCGTAGTTCTTGTAGACGCGGTGGCCGAATCCCATCAGCTTGACGCCTTCTTCGCGGTTCTTGACCTTGCGGACGAACTCGCCGACGTTGTCGTCGCTTTCGCGGATCTGCTCGAGCATCTCCAGCACCGCCTGGTTGGCGCCGCCGTGCAGCGGCCCCCACAGCGCATTGATGCCGCCCGAGATCGAGGTGAACAGGTTGGCCCGCGACGAGCCCACCAACCGCACCGTCGACGTCGAACAGTTCTGTTCATGGTCGGCGTGCAGGATGAACAACATGTCCAGCGCCCGAACGATCTCGGGGTCCGGGTGGTAGGGCTCAGCGGGCAACCCGAACGTCATCCGCAGGAAGTTCTCCACCAGCGTCTGTGAGTTGTCCGGGTAGAGGAACGGCTGGCCGACCGATTTCTTGAACGCGTAGGCGGCGATGGTCGGCAGCTTGGCCAGCAACCGGATCGTGGAGACCTCCACCTGGTCGCCGTCCATCGGGTCCAGTGAATCCGGGTAGTAGGCGGAGAGCGCGTTGACCACACTGGAGAGCACCGGCATCGGGTGGGCGTTGGGCGGGAAGCCGTCGAAGAACCGCTTCAGATCCTCGTGCAACATGGTGTGCCGCTGGATACGACGGGTGAACTGATCCAGTTCGTCCTTGGTCGGCAATTCCCCGTAGATCAGCAGATAACTGACCTCGATGAACGTCGACTTCTCGGCGAGCTGCTCGATCGGGTAGCCCCGGTAGCGCAGGATCCCGGCCTCGCCGTCGATATAGGTGATCGCGCTCTTGGTGGAAGCGGTGTTCATGAAGCCACTGTCGAAGGTGGTGTACCCCGTCTTGGCCAGCAGCGAGCCGAGCGCAATACCGTCGGCCCCCTCGGTGGCGTGTGTGATCTCCAGGTCCAACTCACCCCCCGGGTACCGAAGAGTGGCGGTGTCGTCGGTTGCGGCCACAAGAACCCCTTTGCGCGTTTCTGATGCTGCCTAGGTTGCGTATAGCTGAAGGTAGTCGTTATTGCGACGGCGCGCCCGCCCGGGGGCGGAGTGCGCGACGGGTCGATGGTCAGGTAGAGCCCCGGCGCGCCGCCGCGCTCGGTGCGCGGTAGCGGACGAACGCCGGGGCGGCCAGCGCGGCGACCACGATACCCGCGACCACCAGCGCACCTCCGCCCGCGGCGGTGGCCGATGTGCCGATCATTTCGGCCGCGGCGCCGTGCACCGCGTCGGCCAATCTGGGCCCGCCGGCAACCACCACGATGAACACTCCCTGCAGGCGCCCGCGCAGGTCGTCGGAGGCGGCCTCTTGCAGAATCGTCGAACGGAAGGCGGCCGACACCATATCCGCGGCACCGCCAAGGGCCAGAAACGCCAGCGCCGCCCACAGCAGCGACCCGGCCCGACCGTGTGCCGCGCCGCTGACCACTCCGAAGCCGACCATCGCCATCCCCCATACCGCGATCGCGGCGACGGTTACCAAGCCTTGGCGCCCGACGCGTGGCAACCAGCCGGAGAACACGCCGCCTGCCACCGCGCCGACCCCCATCGCGGCTGCCAACAATGCCATCGCGGTTCCGCCCTCGACCGGCCCGCCGAAGCTCTCGTGGGCCATCTGCGGGAACAACGCCCGCGGCATGCCCAGGATCATCGCGATCAGGTCCACCACAAAGGACATCAGCACCACGGTGTTGCCGGCGAGGTAGCGAAACCCGGCCAGCACCGCGCTAAAACCCCACCGCGACGAGGCGGCCCGCGGTTCGATCACCGGCATCGGCGTCAGCCGAAGCGTCGCCCAGATCGGCGCCAAACAGGTCAGCGTGTCAATCAGATACAGCGTCGACAGGTCAACCCAGTTCAGCATCAATCCGGCCAACAGCGGGCCGACGATCACGCCGAACGACGTCACGGTCATGTTCAGCGAATTGGCGGCCGGCAGTTGGTGGCCGGGCAGCATTCGCGGAATGGCCGCCGAGCGGGTTGGCGAGTTGACCGCATAGAACGCCTGCTGCACTGCCAACAGGCCCAGCACCACCCACACGTCGTCGACCGACACCGCAGCCTGCAACCACAGCAGCAGCGAGGACACCGCCAGTCCGCACGAGGCGATGATCAGCAGGATGCGCCGGTCCATGGCGTCGGCCCAGGCGCCGCCCAGCAGACCGAAGACGATCAGCGGAACCAGCGCGAAAATTCCGGAAAGCCCGACATATGCCGAATTGCGGGTGAGCGCATAGATTTGCACCGGCACTGCGAAGATCGTCAGGTTCGCGCCGATCACGGTGACGATTCCTGACAGCCACAGCCGGCGGAAATCCGCGGTCCGCAGCGGTGCGGTGTCGGCGATAAGCCCCACCGGGCTAAGTCCGCTTGTGCGGCGAACGTGCGCAGTTGCACGCATCCGCGCGGCGTGTTGCGTACAAACACGCACGCTCGCAGCGTTGGCTCCTCAAGGCTGCAGGCGTTCGACAAGCCCGCCGATCACGCGAATTCGGTTGTGCACCCGGTTTTCTCGACCCTGCCAGAATTCGACCACATCGGGCGCGATGCGGTAGCCACCCCAAGCCGGCGGGACCGGGATGTCCTCGGTGTCGGCGAAGCGCACGGTCACCTCGGCGAGCTGGTCGAGCAGCGCGGCACGCGACGCGATCGGCTGTGACTGCTGCGATGCCCATGCGCCCAGCTGTGAACCGCGGGGTCGTTTCGACCAGTAGTCCTGCGTCGTCTGCGGATCCACCTTGGTGACCGGGCCGCGGATGTGGAATTGCCGGCCCAGCTGATACCACGGGAACGTCGCCGACGCGTAGGGCGTTGCGGCAAGTTCGGCACCTTTGGCCGAGTCGTAGTTGGTGTAGAAGGTGATGCCGTCCTCGTCGACGTGCTTGCACAGCACCGACCGGCTGACCGGCCTCCCGGACTCGACGGTGGCCAACACCATGGCGTTGGGCTCGGAAATCCCCGCGCGTTCGGCGTCGTCGATCCACTTGCAGAACAACGCAAGCCATCCCTCGTCGAGCCATTTCTCGTCGAGGTCGCCGCTGCCGTCTTTCTCTGACCCGTATTCCACTCGCATTGCCGCCAGGTGCTCGTTGTCTAGACCTGCCACCGGTCAACGCTACCGCCCGGCTAACCGCCGCTTGATTACCGGCCGGTAGCAACGAGCCCGGAGCAGGGTGCGAGAATTCACCTATGACTGTGATCCCGGAGAATTTCGTCGCCGGCCTCGATGGCGTGGTGGCATTCACTACCGAGATTGCCGAGCCGGACAAGGACGGCGGCGCCCTGCGCTATCGCGGCGTGGACATCGAAGATCTGGTGAGCCGACAGGTCACCTTCGGTGATGCGTGGGCTCTGCTGGTCGACGGTAAGTTCGGTCACGGCCTGCCGCCGGCCGAACCGTTCCCGCTGCCGATCCACACCGGCGACGTGCGGGTCGACGTACAGGCAGGCCTGGCGATGCTGGCACCGATCTGGGGATACCAGCCACTGCTCGACATCGACGACGACACCGCCCGCGCCCAGCTCGCGCGGGCCTCGGTGATGGCGCTGTCCTACGTCGCCCAATCGGCCCGCGGTATCTACCAGCCCGCGGTGCCGCAGCGTGTTATTGACGAATGCTCGACGGTCACAGCGCGTTTCATGACGCGGTGGCAGGGCGAACCGGACCCCCGGCACGTCGAGGCCATTGACGCCTACTGGGTGTCGGCCGCCGAGCACGGAATGAACGCCTCGACGTTCACCGCACGGGTGATCGCCTCGACAGGTGCGGACGTGGCCGCCGCGCTGTCAGGAGCGATCGGGGCGATGAGCGGCCCGCTGCACGGCGGCGCGCCGGCTCGGGTGCTGCCCATGCTCGAAGAGGTCGAGCAGACCGACGACGCACGTGGACTGGTCAAGGGCATCCTGGACCGCGGCGAAAAGCTGATGGGATTCGGTCACCGCGTCTACCGTGCCGAGGATCCGCGGGCCCGGGTGTTGCGCGCAACCGCGAAGCGATTGGGTGCGCCGCGCTACGAGGTGGCGTTGGCGGTGGAGCAGGCGGCGCTGTCCGAACTGCGGGAGCGCCGGCCAGACCGCGCGATCGAGACCAATGTCGAGTTCTGGGCGGCAGTGATCCTGGACTTCGCCCGCGTGCCGGCCAACATGATGCCGGCGATGTTCACCTGCGGTCGCACCGCCGGATGGTGTGCTCATATTCTCGAGCAGAAGAGGCTGGGCAAGCTGGTCCGCCCGTCGGCCATCTATGTTGGCCCGGAGCCGCGCAGCCCGGAATCCGTCGAGGGCTGGGGCCAGGTACCCGACGCCTCATAGTCCGCTGCGATGACATTGCGGCGCCGCCGGAGTCAATATTGGTGAGCCCGTCCGGGCGACCCCACTGACGACTCAGGAGGCCATCGTGTCGATCACCATCGAACCCGCACTGTCCCCACACCTTGTCGTTGACGACGCCGCCGCGGCGATCGACTTCTACGTCAAGGCTTTCGACGCTGTCGAGTTGGGTCGAGTACCCGGCCCCGAGGGCAAACTGATCCATGCCGCGCTGCGCATCAACGGGTTCCTGGTCATGCTGGCCGACGACTTCCCGGAGGCCAGCGGCGGCACGTCGATGACCCCGAGGTCATTGGGTGGAACCCCGGTCACCATCCACCTGACGGTGACCGACGTCGACACGAAATTCCAGCGCGCGTTGGACGCCGGGGCGACGGTGGTGATGCCGCTGGAGGATCAGTTCTGGGGCGATCGCTATGGGGTGGTCGCCGATCCGTTCGGTCACCACTGGTCGCTCGGACAGCCGGTGCGAGAGGTCAGCATGGACGAAATCGCCGCTGCGGTTGGTGAGCCCTGATATTCGCCTAGGAAATCCGGTCCAGCAGCGCATCGAGCAACCGTCGGCCAACTGATGGTCTGGGCGCGGTCGCCGCGATCGCGAGCATGTCGTCGACGGCGGTGAACTTGTCGCGCGGCCGCTCGTCGGCGGCGCCGCGCGCGACCTCGGCGGCGTCGATGGCGTGCCAGCCCGCGGCGTCGATAACCTCGGGCCGGCGCTCGTGCACCAGTCTGGCCAGGACCCGCGGCCCGGCTTGTGGATCGGCGAGCAGGCCGTCGTTGAAGTCGGCGACCAACGCCTGCACGGTGTGCAGAGAGCAGGACTTGTTGGTGCCGATGAACCCGGTCGGTCCGCGTTTGATCCACCCGGCCACGTATGCGCCGGTCACCGGTTGTCCCGAGTCCGGATCGACGACGCGGCCCCCGTCGTTCGGCACTACGCCGGCGGCATCGTCGAACGGCAGGTCACGAATCGCATTGCCGTGATAGCCAATTGACGTCAGGAGCAGCCCAGCGTCCAATTGGCGCACCTCGTCGGTGCCGGTGACCGTGAACTCCACGCCGCTGACGCGCTGCTCGCCGAGGACGCGCGCCGGGGTGAGCTGATAGGCCAGCCGGATCCGCGGTCTCGACGGCACCGCTGAGGCGTCGCCGAGTTTGGTGAGGATCTCCAGTTTCTGCCTGGTCGATTTGTCGGAGACGGACGCGAGGTCGCGGCGCACCAACTCGTGGTCGGCGGAGTCGAGCACCACGTCGGCGGTGGTGGTCAACCCGATCAGCTCCGGCAGCGTGAACGCCGACTGTGCGGGGCCGCGCCGAGCCGCGATCACCACCTCCCGCACCCGCGACGCACGTAGCACCTCCAGCGCGTGGTCGGAGATATCGGTGCTGGCCAGCTGATCGGGATCGGCGGTGAGAACGCGGGCGACATCGAGCGCAACGTTGCCGTTGCCGACGATGACTACTCGCTCATGGCTCAAATCGACTGGCAGATCAGTGAAATCGGGATGGCCGTTGTACCACGCCACCATCTCCGTCGCGGTGCCCGTGCCGTTGAGGCCCATCCCGCCGATGTCGAGTCGTCGATCATTCGGCGCACCAACGGCATACACCACGGCGTGGTGATGAGCCAACAGATCTGCGTGGCTCAGGTGCCTGCCAACTTCCACGTTGAGAAAGAACTGGAAGCCTCGACGATCGGCGACCTGGTCGAACAGCCGAGTTACCCGCTTGGTGCTTTGGTGATCGGGTGCCACTCCGGCACGGACCAAACCGTAAGGGGTAGGCAGCTTTTCGAAAACGTTGACCCGCACCCCGGGCTGGCTGAGCAGCTCGTCGGCCGCGTACATCGCCGCCGGCCCGGAGCCGACGATCGCCACGGTCAGCGGGCAGCCGCGGGCATGCACCTCCGACGCCGGAATAACCGGGGCCAGCTTCGAAGTCGGCGGCAGCTTCACATCGGCGGGCCGTTCCGGGTAGAACGACGAGTTGATCTCGATGAATGGCAGTTGCTTAGGCTCCAGCCGGCTATCGGGCGCAATGGCTCCCACCGGACAGGCGCTCACGCAGGCTCCGCAGTCGACGCAGGCCACCGGGTCGATGTAGAGCATCTCGGAGGTGGCGAAACCCGGCTCGTCCGGTGTGGGGTGGATGCAGTTCACCGGACAAGCGAAGACACAGGACCCGTCGTTGCAGCACGACTGGGTAATAACGTGCGGCATGAATCAACCGGGACTGTCAGGCAGCCGGCACCGCGGCCAAATGCTGGCGCGCTGGTTCGCTGCGGTAGCGCGACGGCTTGCCGTTGATCTTGCAGATCCGCCATATCAACTTGGCGACCGGGTTCATCAACCCGGTGTCGTGACACAGCATCCGCACATCGCCGAACATGTCGCGCAGCATCTGCTGCGACTCCGGCGAGCGGAAGAACACCTCCTTGCGCACCCGGCGGGGAATGTCGAACTCACGCCAGAAAGCCTTCGGCGGAACCACGATCGCCGAGCACAGAATCCGCATGGTCACCGGGACAAACAATGACAGCCAGAACCGCTTGCGGCGCGGCAGGTCCGGGACACGCTTGCGCAGGTACTCGTGGGCAAACGAGATGTGGCGAGCCTCTTCGGCGACGTGAATCGCCATCACCCGTTCCATGATCGGATGCAGCTCCTTGCCCTCGCGCAGCACGTTCTTCTGCGTGTGGTCGATGGGCTCCTCGCCCGCCAGGATGCCGAACCAGAACGGGATCGGCAGCGGGCCGGCCACCAACGGGATCAATGGCTGAACCCATTTCAGCAGCCGCGGCATGCCAGGCACGTCGGCCCCGATGTGGTTCACCATCTCCTGGAACATCATGGTGTGGTTGCACTCTTCGACCGCTTCGTGCAGGCAGTACCGATACTCCGGCGAGCCGTTCGGGACCCAGAAGGCGTACTCCATCAGGCCGCGAATCAGGATCGATTCGAAGTGCAGGCCGACCTTGGCGACGTTCGCCTGCCGCCACATGCCGATCTGGATCTGGCGTTCGTCGGACTGCGCCTGATACCAGGGGTGGCGGCCCAACGGATCAGTCGCTGGCAGTTTCCAGCGCGGGTCGTTGTCGGTGACCGCGAACTCGGGTGACTTCCAGTCGATGTCGGTATAGGGGTTGAAGTTGCGCCGCACCGACCCCTCGGACAGCGTGTTCAGCATGTCCACGTACTGCTGGTCATCCTGGACGTCCATGTTGCGGCGCCAGCGCCGTACCATCTTCGTCCGAGCCATCTTCTGAGCCATCCCCGGTCTCTCCTGATGAGGTTTACATTTGGACGTCTTATGTCTAGACAGTACCGGAGGTATCGCAAACTTTCTAGACCTACGCGGCCACTGTGGTGCAGCGGCGAACGACGACCGTGATGTGGTCTGGGTCACATAGCCGGAGTCATTAGCCTGGTGACCATGGCTGAGGCATTGACAATTCCCGACGGCATCAAACCCGGCGACGGCCGATTCGGGTCGGGCCCCTCCAAGGTGCGCCCCGAGCAGCTGCAGGCGCTTGCCACCAGCGCCGCCGGGCTTTTCGGAACCTCGCACCGGCAGGCACCGGTGAAGGATCTGGTCGGCCGCGTACGCACCGGCTTGCGCGACTTTTTCTCGGTGCCCGACGGGTACGAAGTCATCCTGGGCAACGGTGGCGCCACCGCGTTCTGGGACGCCGCGGCGTTCGGACTGATCGACAAGCGGTCGCTGCACCTGTCCTACGGCGAGTTCAGCTCGAAGTTCGCTTCGGCGGTCACCAAGAATCCGTTCATCGGGGAGCCGATCGTCGTCAAATCCGAGCCCGGTAGCGCACCAGAGCCGCAGAGCGACCCGTCGGTCGACGTGATCGCCTGGGCACACAACGAGACCTCGACCGGCGTGGCGGTGCCGGTGCGGCGTCCCACCGGCTCGGGTGACGCGCTGGTCGCCATCGACGCCACCTCCGGCGCCGGCGGGCTGCCGGTCGACATCACCGAGACCGACGCCTACTACTTCGCGCCGCAGAAGAACTTCGCCAGCGATGGTGGTTTGTGGCTGGCGATTCTGAGCCCGGCGGCGCTGAACCGCGTCGAGACCATCGCAGCATCCGGACGCTGGGTGCCCGATTTCTTGTCGCTGCCGATCGCGGTGGAGAACAGCCTGAAGAACCAGACCTACAACACCCCGGCGATCGGAACGCTGGTGCTGCTGGCCGAGCAGATCGACTGGCTGTTGGCCAATGGCGGGCTGGATTGGGCAGTCAAGCGGACTGCGGACTCGTCGCAGCGGCTGTACGGATGGGCCCAGGAGCGGCCGTACACAACGCCGTTCGTTGCCGAGCCGGGGCTGCGTTCGCAGGTGGTCGGCACCATCGACTTCAGCGACGACGTGGATGCCGCGGCCGTCGCGAAGGTGCTACGGGCCAACGGCATCGTCGACACCGAGCCGTACCGCAAATTGGGCCGCAACCAGTTGCGCGTCGCGATGTTCCCCGCCGTGGAGCCCGACGACGTCAGTGCCCTCACCGAATGCGTCGACTGGGTCGTCGAACGGCTCTGAGCCGGGCGGCGTGTCAAAACGGTAACGGTCGGTCGCTGCACTAAAGTGCGCACCAATCGGGTCGGATGCAACGGCTCGGAGGAGGTCGCCATGCGGGAACTCAAAGTCGTCGGACTCGACGTCGATGGCAACCACATCATCTGCGAGAGCGACAACCCGGCCGACACGTTCACCCTGCGGCTCGACGACCGGTTGCGGTCCGCGGTGCGCGGTGACGGGGCACGGGTGGGGCAAACTCAGATCGAGATTGAGGTCACCAGCATGCTGCGTCCCAAGGAGATTCAGGCCCGTATCCGTGCCGGCGCGTCCGTCGAGCAGGTAGCCGCGGCCGCCGGTGTGGACGTCGCGCGGGTCGAGCGGTTCGCTCACCCAGTGCTGCTGGAACGTTCGCGCGCCGCTGAGCTGGCGACTGCCGCACATCCCGTCCTGGCCGACGGTCCCGCCGTGCTGACACTGCTGGAGACCATCACCGCCGCACTGGTGGCGCGCGGCCTCAACCCGGATGCCACCACGTGGGACGCCTGGCGCAACGAGGACGGACGCTGGACGGTGCAGTTGGGCTGGAAGGCCGGGCGCTCCGATAACCTGGCGCATTTCCGCTTCGTCCCGGGTGCCCATGGCGGAACTGTTACCGCACTCGACGACACGGCCAGTGAGCTGATTGACCCAGACTTCGACCGCCCACTGCGGCCGCTGGCACCGGTCGCCGAGTTGGACTTCGACGAACCGGAACCGCCGACCGCAGAAGACACTGCACCGGAGCCGCCGAGCGAGCCGGCACGCGGACGTCGCGGCAAGCCGCCGGTCCCGGCGTGGGAGGACGTGCTACTGGGGGTCCGCTCCGGCGGGCAACGCTGAGCTGCGCTACGTCCCCAATAGCGCCAGCGTCAGCAGGGCCAACCACGCGCCCGTGACGCCCACTCCTGCGCCCAACACGAACCAACGCAACACCGGCGTGCACCGCCACCCCCACAGGGTGGGTGCTAGACCTCCAGCCGCGACGACGTTGAGCCCGACCGCCAGTAACGGATGCACGCGGACCAACCCCAGACTGAGCACCACGATCGCGACTGCAGTTACTGCGGCGACAAAGCCGGCCACCGTCAAACCCGTTGCCCACGGGGTGGTTTCGTCAGACACCAGCCGAGCCTAACCCGATTGCTCGCGTGCACGTTCGTAGAAGGCGAGCGCCGCCGCGGTTGCGACATTGAGCGAGTCGGTGCCGCGCGACATCGGAATGCGCACCCGCAAATCGCTTGCCTGCATCGCGGCACGACTCAGTCCGTGTCCTTCGGCGCCCACCAGCACTGCCACCGGTTCGTCACGCACCATGCGCATCGCCGCCGGCAGCGTCTTGGTATCGCGGCCGGGCGTCATGGCAAGTAGCCGAAAACCTTTTTGCCGCAGGATGTGTAAGTCGTCAGGCCACTCGGCTACCCGGGCATACGGCACCAACAGCGCGTGGCCCATCGATACCCGCACCGCGCGCCGGTACAGCGGATCGGCGCATCCCGCACCGAACACCACCGCGTCCACGCCGAGCCCGGCCGCGTTGCGAAAGATAGACCCCAGGTTCTCGTGGTCGTTGACGCCCTCGAGCACCGCAACGGTCCGCGCTCCGTCGAGAATCTGCGCGACACTCGGATCCGGCACCCGACGCGCGGCGGCCAGCACCCCGCGGTTCAGGTGAAAGCCGACCACCTGGGCCATCACTTCCACGCGAACCCGGTAGTACGGGGCGGTACTGCCGGCAAGGTCCGACCTGAGCTCGGCGAGCCTGCGATCGGTGCCCAGAAACGCCAGCGGCGTGAACCGCGATGCCAACATGCGCTGCACCACCAGCACACCCTCGGCGATGACCAGACCTTTACCGGTCGGAAGGTCGGGACGACGATCGATGCTGTTCAGATCCCGGAAGTTGTCGAGCCGCGGATCGCCGGGATCGTCGACATCGCAGACCACGACGTGGTCTGTGCTCACGGACTTTCGTCGACCAGCGCCAAGATGAGGTCCGCGGCGCTGCGCAGCGTGTCACGCTCGGCAGCGGCCAGACCCGCCAACCGCTGAGCGAGCCACTCCTGGCTGGCCCGATATTCGGCCTCCAGCAGTTCAGTGCCGGCTTCGGACACCGAAACCAGCACCTGCCGACCATCGTCGGGGTGTGCGACGCGGTCGACGAACCCCAGATCGGCCAGTGACGCGATCACTCGGGTCATCGAAGGTGGCCGGACCCGTTCACGACAGGCCAACGTGCCGGGCGTCATCGGACCGTCTTTGGCCAACGTCGACAACGCCGACAGTTGCGACAGCGACACCGGGGACTGCGGGCGCCGAAACCGCAGCTGCCGGGCCAGCCGCATGACGGCCAACGACAAGTCGCTGGCCAGCCGCGTATCGCCGTTGATCACAGCGCGAAGGTTACGACACAACGTCCGTTCGTAAACAGCGAATCACCCACACATCCGGCGTCGGGCCGGGTTTGATGGGCCGCTTGCCGCCGGGTTAGCGTGATCTCGATGTCCGTCGAGCCAAGACAAAGCCCCAAGCCGCCACGTCTGCCGGTGGCGTTGCTCGACGTGTGGCCCGTCATCGCGGTGGGCGCGCTGGCCTGGCTGATTGCTGCGGCGGCTGCGTTCATCGTGCCGAGCCTGGAAAACTGGCGACCGGTGACGCTGGCGGGGTTGGGTGTCGGGCTGCTGGGCACCGCGATATTCCTCTGGCAGCGTGACGCTGCTCGCCGCGGCGCGCGCGGCGCACAGATCGGGTTCGAATCCCAACTCGATCGGGTCCAGAGCGACTTTCACCCGACGAGCGAAGACCACTAACAGGAGGACAGTTCAATGGCAGCGCCGCTATTGCAAGCACAAGTCGACATCAAAGCGCCGGTGGCCAAAGTCTGGTCGTTGGTATCGGATTTCCGCCGGATGCCGCAGTGGAGTCCGCAGTGCCGCTGGATGAAGCAGCTCGGCCCGCTACGCGAGGGCACCCGGACCTTCAACCTCAACCGCCGCAACTTCCTGTTCTGGCCCACGACGTGCACCGTCACCGAGGTCATCCCCGAGGAGAAAGTGGCGTTCAAGGTCAACGCCAACGGCACCATCTGGAGCTACGAGCTGCAAGCGATCCCCGAGGGCACCCGACTGGTCGAGAGCCGGCACGCCGAAAACGGGGTCAAGGCGATCTCCACTTTGACGGTGAACGCGCTGATGGGTGGGTCGGACAACTTCGACCGGGAACTGGTGGAGGGAATGAACGCCTCGCTGGCCAACATCAAAGCCGCCGCCGAGAACGGTTAAGACTCCGCGGGCTTGTCGGTGGGTTTCTCGGCGACGTCGAGCACCCCGTCGTCGTACGGCTCGTAGGCCGGCGAGCCGCTGCCCGCCGGAGCCGGCGTGTCGGAATGCGCGCCGCACCCGTACTCGTAGTCGACGACGTGACCATCGGCGGACATCTCATTGCCGCAGACGCCGAACATCGCGCCCAGCGACCCCGCCAACGGCAAGAAGAAGCCACAGTCGCGGCACACTCGTTTCGTCGACCGCGCCATCGGCGAGCCGGGGCCATAGTCGCCGTCGTGCCAGCGCCCGGCCGCCTGCGAGCGGCCCCAGGCACCCATCACCCGCCGCCGTCCTAATCCAACGTCGGCGGCGACATCGTCGACCTGCGGGTCGCCGCTGGCCAGGTAGCCCGGCACCAGTCGCGGGTCGTCGGGCAGCGGTGCGAGTAGATCTCCCGGTCCTAGGTCACCCGGTCGCACCCGTTGATCCCACGGCACCCAGTCCGGTGCCAGCAGCGCCGTGGGGCCCGGAACCAGCACGACCTCGCTGATGGTGGCGTGGCCGGCGCCGGGATAGGCGGCGACGACGACGGCCCATTGCCAGCCCTGATAGCCAGGCAGGTGGGCCAAAAAGCGGTGGGTGGCCGCAGTTGGGCCCTCGTAGCCGACGCCCAGGTATTCCCCGACCACGTCGGCACCACTGAACTCGACCACGGCCGTCCGAGCCTGGTCGACGGCACCCGTGAGGACCGCGGCCAACGCCGGCGGCCACTCGGCCGTTGCCGTCGCCGCCGACTCCCCTGTGGGCCCGGTCACGCTGTCCGCTGTCTCCATACTTCTTCAATACTGCCGCAGGTCCGTAGCGGCCAGCCACACCGGTCGCCTACGCGCTTGATCATCCGCGATGAGCGAGAATTGATTCGTGGCGCAACGGCGGCGTGATCACCCGACCGAGCATCCCGGGATGGCCAACTATCCGACGGCCGACCCGGTATATCGTCGACCGCGCGCCACGATGCCCAGCGCCAACCGCTACCTCCCGCCGCTGAATCGTCAGCCGGACCCTGGCCGGCACAGCGACGCGCCGCGTGCCGTTCCCACCGCCGAGCGGATCACCGTCACCCGCGCCGCGGCGCAGCGCAGTCGTGAAATGGGTTCGCGGATGTACGGTTTGGTGCAGCGGGCCGCGACCGCAGACGGCGCCGACAAGTCCGGTCTGACGGCGTTGACCTGGCCCGTGGTCGCGAATTTCGCGGTTGACTCCGCGATGGCGGTGGCGCTGGCCAACACGCTGTTCTTCGCGGCGGCCACCGGGGAGAGCAAGGACAGAGTCGCGCTGTATCTGCTCATCACGATCGCGCCGTTCGCGGTGATCGCCCCGCTGATCGGTCCGGCGCTGGACCGGCTGCAGCACGGCCGTCGCGTCGCGCTGGCGCTGTCGTTCGTGCTGCGTACCGCACTGGCCGTGGTACTGATCACCAACTACGACGGCGCCACCGGCAGCTTTCCGTCCTGGGTGCTCTACCCGTGCGCGCTGGCCATGATGGTGCTGTCCAAATCGTTTTCGGTGCTGCGCAGCGCGGTGACGCCGCGGGTGATGCCGCCGACGATCGATTTGGTGCGGGTCAACTCCCGGCTGACCACCTTCGGGCTGCTGGGCGGCACCATTGTCGGCGGCGGTATCGCCGCCGGCGTGGAGTACGTGTTCGACCACCTGTTTGCGCTGCCCGGCGCGTTGTTCGTCATCATCGCCGTCACGGTGGTCGGTGCGTTTCTTTCGATGCGGATTCCGCGTTGGGTCGAGGTGACCGCGGGCGAGGTCCCCACCACCTACCGCTACCGGCAGTCGCGTCGACGGGGGCACCTCCCGCGTGCGGGGGATTGGCCCGAAGAGGTTCGCCGGGCCAGCGGGGCGATTCGACAGCCGTTGGGCCGCAATATCATCACTGCTTTATGGGGCAATTGCACCATCAAAGTCATGGTCGGGTTCTTGTTCTTGTATCCCGCCTTCGTCGCCAAAGCGCACGACGTCAGCGGGTGGGTGCAGTTGGGCATGCTGGGTCTGATCGGCGCGGCGGCCGGGATCGGCAACTTCGCGGGCAACTTCGCCAGCGCACGCCTGCAACTGGGCAGGCCCGCGGTGCTGGTGGTGCGGTGCACCGTGGCGGTGACGGCGGCGGCGCTGGCCGCGGCGATCGCCGGCAGCCTCGTTGCGGCCACCGTCGCCACCTTGGTCACGTCCGGGTCAAGTGCGATCGCCAAAGCCGCACTGGATGCCTCATTGCAAAACGATCTGCCTGAAGAGTCGCGCGCCTCGGCGTTCGGACGCTCGGAGTCGACGCTGCAGTTGGCTTGGGTGCTCGGCGGCGCGCTGGGCGTGCTGGTGTACACCGAGTTGTGGGTCGGGTTCAGCGCGGTGGGCGCATTGCTGATCCCGGGTTTGGCGCAGACCATCCTCAGCTTCCACGGCGACTCGTTGATACCAGGCTTCGGCGGTAACCGGCCCGTCATGGTCGAACAGCAGGGCCACCGCCGCGACGACGCCGCCGCGGTGCTGCGCAAGTGAAACGCCCTGTCGCGGTGCTGGTCGCCGTCGTGGTGGTGCTTGCTGCGGCCGGCGCCGGGTTCGGCGCCTGGCTGCTGGTGCGCGGGCACGGCCCGTCGCGGCCCGAGATCAGCGCGTATTCGCACGGTCATCTGACTCGGGTCGGGCCATACCTGTATTGCAATGTGCTGGACCTCAACGATTGTCAGACGCCGGGTGCACAAGGCGAGTTGCCGGTGAATGACCGCGATCCGGTGCAGCTTTCGGTGCCGACGGCGATCGGCCGGGCGCCCTGGCGGCTGTTGCGGGTGTATGAGGATCCGGCCAAAACCACGACCACCGTGTTCCGGCCGGACAGCCGGCTGGCGGTCACCATCGCCACCGTCGACCCCCAGCGCGGCCGGCTGAGCGGGATCGTCGTCCAGTTGATGACGCTGGTGGTCGATCCGGCCGGCGACTTGCACGATGTCCCGCACGCCGAGTGGTCGGTGCGCCTGGTCTTCTGACGCCGAGCGTCGAGTTGTTGGGTGAAATTGCGTGATTCTGCCCAACAACTCGACGCTGGTCCGCAGGTGTCGGTACCGACGGGCATCGTTTGCGCATGGCAACCGTGGATTGGCCCTTTCGAGGCAACGAAGCTCTGGCCGCGGGAATCGTCACACCGCATCAGCTGCGAACCGAGTTCGAAAGCGTGCACCGGAATGTGTACATCCTGCGCGGACAGCCGCTGACACCGGTAACCCGCGCGGTCGCGGCCTGGCTGTGGTCGGGGCGCGCCGCGACCGTGGCGGGGCTATCCGCCGCGGCCCTGCACCGAACAGCGTGGATCGACGCATGGCTGCCTGCCGAGCTGAATCGCCGCAGTCGCGACAAGACGCACGGCATTGTCCTGCACAGCGACACGCTGTGGGACGACGAGTGGTGTGTGCGAGACGGTATCCGGTTAACGACTCCAGCCCGTACGGCATTCGACCTCGGGCGGCGAAACGGGTTCGCTGCGGCGGTGATTCGGCTTGACGCGCTCGCGCATGCCACCGGGTTGAAGGTGGCCGACGTGGAGCCGCTGGCGGACCGTCATCGCGGGGCGCGTGGGCTGGTGCAGCTGCGCCGGGTGTTGTCGGTAATCGACAGCGGTGCCGAATCGCCGTACGAGACGAAGACCCGGCTGCTGCTCCTGGCGAACGGCCTGCCGCGGCCGCAGACCCAGATCGAGGTGCTCAGTGAATGGGGCGCGGTGGTGGCGCTCATCGACATGGGTTGGCAAGAATGGAAGGTCGGCGTGGAGTTCGACGGCGCCCACCACTGGACCGATCCGGCGCAGCGGACCTACGACATCGATCGACTCGCCGAACTAGAGGCCCGCGGATGGATCATCATCCGGGTGAGCGCAGACCTGCTGCGGTACCGTCCGGAAGTTCTCATCGCGCGGATACTTCGGGCGCTGCGCGCCGCCGGCTGCTCCATTTGAGATGTCGAACGTCGAGTTGTTGGGCCAAATCGCGCAATTTCGCGCAACAACTCGACGCTCGGCGTTAGTGGTTTTGCGGCACCCTCTCGCCCTCCACCGGCGGGCCCGGCGGGGTGCCATCACCGAAGGGCATGCCGCCCAGTGCTTCTCGTCCATGTGGAGTCAGCCAGTTAGCCAAGTCCGGGCCCTTGGGCACGATGCGGGTGGGGTTGATGTCGGCGTGCACGATGTAGTAGTGCTGTTTGATCTGCACGAAGTCGACAGTGTCGCCGAAACCCGGCGTTTGGAACAGATCACGCGCATAGGCCCACAGCACCGGCATCTCGGACAACTTGGATCGATTGCATTTGAAATGCCCGTGATAGACCGGGTCGAAGCGGGCCAACGTGGTGAACAGCCGCACATCGGCTTCGGTGATGGTGTCGCCCACCAGATATCGCTGCCCACTGAGCCGCTCGCTCACCCAGTCCAGCGCGGTGAACAATCGGTCGTAGGCCGCGTCGTAGGCCTGCTGTGAGCCGGCGAATCCACACCGATAGACCCCGTTGTTGATCTCGGTGTAAATCCGTCGGGCCACCTCGTCGATCTCGGCACGCAGCGGCTCCGGGTAGAGCTCGGGCGCGCCGTCACGCTGGTAGGCCGTCCATTCGGTCGAGAAGTCCACGGTCATCTGCGCGAAATCGTTGGTGACCACCGCGCCGGTAGGCACGTCGACCATCGCCGGGACCGTGATGCCTTTCGGGTAGTCGGGAAACCGCTTGAAATAGGCGTCCTGCAAACGAGGAATCTTCAGCACCGGGTCGACGCCGCCGGGGTCGAGGTCGAAAGTCCAACTGCGCTCGTCATGGGTAGGGCCGCAGAATCCAATGGAGATAACCTTTTCCAGCCCCAGCAGCCGCCGGACGATGATCGCGCGGTTGGCCCACGGGCACGCGCGGGCGACGATCAAGCGGTATCGGCCCGGTTCGACGGGGTACCCGTCCCGGCCGTCTGCGGTGATGCGGGTCTCGATGTAGTTGGTGTCGCGGGTGTACTCACCCGCCCCGGCGACATAGGAAGCCATGCTCTCAGGAGTCCGATACGGTGAGGACCCGCCGGGACATGTCCTCCTCGGTGGACGCACCCGGTTCCCATTGGGCGATCCATGGCCCGGTGCCCTCCGACGGGTCCAAGATTCCGGCTTCCAGCCACGTGTAGCGTCCGCTCAGTACCTCCTCGGCCAACCGAACGTCGGTGCTGTCCGTGTTGGACCACAAGGCGCCGAACAGTGCCTCGACCCGCAAGGTGGCCTGTTGGCAGAACGCGTCGGCAAGCTCGTAGGCCTGCTGGCCCTCGGCTCGGTCCGCAACCCGCTGCGCTTCGGCCCGCACACATGCCGCCGACATGGCGAACAACTCCGCCCCGATATCCACGATGCGGCCGAGGAATCCTTGTTTTTGCTCCAAAGCAGCTTGCCAGCGCGCCATTCCGTAGAACGTGTTGCGGGCGAGCTTTCGCGCCGAGCGCTCGACAAACCGCATATGAGTCGCCAGCTTGCCGAACTCACGATAGGTGGTCGGCAGTTGCCCTTCACCGAATGCCAGTTGCGGCAACCATTTTGCGTAGAATCCACTGGCGCCTGCTGCGGCCTTGGCCTTCTGCCGCATGTCGGCTTTGGGATTCGCCAGATCCCCGGCCGTACTCAGGTGGGTGTCGACCGCCTCGCGGGCGATCAGCAGCCGCATGATCTCGCTGGATCCTTCGAAGATGCGGTTGATCCGCAAGTCGCGCACCAACTGCTCCACCGGAACCGCACGCTCTCCGCGCGCGGCCAGCGACTCGGCGGTCTCGTAGCCGCGCCCGCCGCGGATCTGCAGCAGTTCGTCGGCGATCACGTCGGCCATCTCGCTGGACCACAACTTCGCCAGCGCCGCCTCGATTCGAATGTCGTTGCGGTCTTCGTCGGCCATCTGCGCGGACAGCTCGAGCACCGCTTCGAGCGCGTAAGTGGTTGCGGCGATAAACGAGATCTTGCCCGCGACCGCCGCGTGCTTGCCGACCGGTTTGCCCCACTGGACGCGTTCGCACGACCACTCCCGAGCGATCTTCAGCGACCATTTGGCGGCGCCGGCCGCCATTGCCGGGATGGACAGCCGACCGGCGTTCAATGTGGTCAGCGCGATCCTTAGCCCGTCGCCTTCTCGACCGATCAGGTTTTCCCGGGGGACGCGAACCTTATGCATGCGAGTCAGGCCGTTTTCGATGCCGCGCAGCCCCATGAACTTGTTGCGCCGCTCGACGGTGATGCCCGGCGAATCTGCCTCGACGACAAATGCGCTGACTCCTCCGCGGTGCCCGTCGCTCTTGGGCACTCGAGCCATCACCACCAGCAGATCGGCGACCACACCGTTGGTCGTCCATAACTTCACGCCGTCGAGTTCGTACGCCTGCCCGTCGTCGACCGGTGTCGCCGTCGAGGCCAGCCGGGCGGGGTCGGAGCCCACATCGGGCTCGGTGAGCAGAAACGCCGATATCCCTCCGGCCGCGCACCGCGGCAGGAACTTCCGCTTCTGTTCTTCGGTGCCGGCCAGTTTCAGTGGTTCGGGTACCCCGATCGACTGATGCGCCGACAGCAGTGCACCAAGGCTGGGGTTGACCGTCGCAACCATGACCAATGCGCGGTTGTAAGCGACCTGCGACATCTTCAGGCCGCCGTATTCGGAGGGGATTTTCATGCCAAAACAGCCGAGTTCGGCAAGACCCTTGACGTACTCGTCGGGAATCTGGGCATCTCGCTCGATGACGCTGCCGTCGACGCCTTCGAG
Source organism: Mycobacterium sp. NGS62 (assembly GCF_059812285.1). Lineage (NCBI taxonomy): Bacteria > Bacillati > Actinomycetota > Actinomycetes > Mycobacteriales > Mycobacteriaceae > Mycobacterium > Mycobacterium sp. NGS62. Next base: position 467,808 of record NZ_JCALCK010000003.1, read on the forward strand.
AAACTCCCGCAGCTTGGCCAGGAACTCTTCGGTACGGGCGGCGTCCTCGTCGGCCGGTCGGGGAAACGGGTGAATCAGCTCTAACGGGAAGCGACCGAGAAATAACTCTTTCGCGAACGACGGTTTATCCCAACCGCTTTCGCGAGACTCCTCGGCTACGGCTCTCGCTTGCTCCTCGCTGACCTGTGCCTGCTGCGCCATCGGACACTCCTGGGGTTACGACCATTGTTACGCGTCAGTAACCAGTGTTGCCCGCGGCGCACTTCCGTACACCATCTTTTAGGAGAATCGCAGTCGCGACTCAGCCGTCCAGCTCCCGGGCCACAGCTTTGACCACCTCGGAAACCCGACGGGCTGTCTTTCGGTCCGGGTAGCGGCCTTTGCGCAGTTCGGGCTGCACCGTGCTTTCCAGCAAGGTGATCATGTCCTCCACCATGCCGTGCAGCTCGTCGGGGCTGTGCTTGTGTTCGGCCGGACCGTCGCGGCGAGTACGTGACAGGCTGGGTGGCGGATCAATCAGCTTGAGACTCAATGCCTGTGGCCCGCGACGACCAGAAGCCACGCCGAACTCGACGCGCTGCCCGGCCTTGAGGTCCTCGACGCCCGCGGGTAACGCCGACGAACGCACGTAGACGTCTTCGCCATCCTCCTGTGACAGGAAGCCAAATCCCTTCGCGGCGTCGTACCACTTCACCTTGCCAGTCGGCACTGGTCTCACCTGCTTGTCTAACGAAATCTCTAGAATGGCCAACACAATGAAGCGTCCCGCCTGCGCAGGACGCAATGACTGCTGATCCTACTCGGACGCGGGCTGCCCAAGCACCCCCGTTACTTGTGGGCGCGGTGGCGACCCTCAGCGCCCGGCTGAGCCGCGCTGGCGGTCGCCACTGGGTAGGCTGGCACTACCGCTGGAGGTGATATGCGCCTGATCCTGAACGTCATCTGGCTGATCTTCGGCGGCCTTTGGCTGGCCGCCGGCTATCTACTGGCGGCCGTCGTCTGCTTTTTGCTCATCATCACCATCCCGTTCGGCTTCGCCGCCCTGCGTATCGCGCTGTATGCACTGTGGCCATTCGGCCGCACGATCGTTGAAAAGCCGGGCGCCGGGACCGGAGCGCTGATCGGGAACGTCATCTGGGTGCTGGTATGCGGCATCGCGCTGACGATCATCCATGTGACAACCGCGATCGCGCAGGCGGCGACAATCATCGGTATTCCGCTGGCGCTGGCCAACCTCAAGTTGATCCCGGTGTCGCTGGTGCCGCTGGGCAAAGAGATTGTGCCGGTCAATTCGCGCACTCGGCCCGAGTCGGTGCTGGCATGACGTTGATCGCACTCGGCGTGCCTACGGTGCGCCGCCCCGATGATGACCCGAGCCGCCACGGGCCCGCCCCGGCCACTGGGCCGTTGGTCGACACTTTCGGGCGGGTTGCCACCGACCTGCGGGTCTCGTTGACCGACCGCTGCAATCTGCGCTGCACCTACTGCATGCCCGCAGAGGGGCTGGACTGGCTACCGGGCGAGCAGCTACTCAAGCCCGACGAACTGGCGCGGTTGCTGAGCATCGCCGTGACCCGGCTCGGGATCACCAGCGTGCGATTCACCGGCGGTGAGCCGTTGTTGGCCCGTCATCTCGAAGAAGTGGTGGCCGCGGTAGCGGCATTGCGGCCACGTCCGGAAATCTCGCTGACCACCAACGGTCTGGGCCTGGACCGGCGAGCCGCCGCGCTCGCCAAGGCCGGCCTGGACCGGGTCAACGTGTCGCTGGACACGGTGGATCGCGCCCACTTTGCCGCCATCACCCGGCGCGACCGGCTCGACGACGTGCTGGCCGGGCTGGCCGCGGCCAAAGAAGCCGGCTTCGATCCCGTCAAGGTCAACGCCGTACTCGATCCCACCACCGGGCGAGCGGACGTCGTGGAGCTGCTGCGGTTCTGCCTCGAGCACGGGTACCAATTGCGAGTCATCGAGCAGATGCCGCTCGATGCCGGCCACCAGTGGCGCCGCGGGGAGGTGCTGAGCGCCGACGACGTGCTGGCGGCGTTGCGGCCGCATTTCCGGCTGCGACCCGACCCGGCACCACGCGGGTCGGCGCCGGCCGAGCTGTGGCTGGTGGACGAGGGTCCGGGCACGCCGGCCGGAAAGGTCGGCGTCATCGCCTCGGTATCGCACCCGTTCTGTTCGACGTGTGATCGGGTGCGGTTGACCGCCGACGGCCAAATCCGCAACTGCCTGTTCGCCAAGCAGGAGACCGACGTGCGTAATCTGCTGCGCAGCGGCGCCGACGATGACGCGATCGAAGCAGCGTGGCGCACGGCGATGTGGGCCAAAGCTGCCGGGCACGGCATCAACGACCCCGACTTCATTCAGCCGGACCGCCCGATGAGTGCGATCGGCGGCTGACCCGTGGCTCAACCGTCCGACGCGCTCACAGAGCTACCGGTCACGGTCCGCTATTTCGCAGCGGCACGGGCTGCGGCCGGCGTCGAGTCGGAAACCATCGCGGTGCGGGCCGGCGCCACGGTGGCGGAACTCGTCGCCGACCTCGCCGGGCGCGATGCACGCCTGGCGACGGTGCTGTTGCGATGCTCCTATTTATGCGACGGAATCGCGGTCAAGGACGACGCGACCGTGCTGCGAGCCGGCGACACGATCGACGTTTTACCGCCCTTCGCCGGTGGCTAACCGCGTGATTTGCGTCACATAACGGTTTGATTACGGCGCGGCCACAGGCTGATTGCGACCGGTCGTGACCTGCGCAAACTAACCGCGTTCCTGGCGTTTCAGCGGTGTGCCGCAACGGAAATCGCCGAATTCAGTGAGACGTGACTCTCTCGGCGCAACCCGCTACCGTCGTGCGCGGGCTTGGCGCGTCTACTGGACCGCTGGGCCTACCTCGCCTGTCGCGCCGAGCTCCATCCAGCAGACGAGGGCCAACGACAACCCGTGGATGGAGGCGGGGGACCCACCGGTCCGCCGAAATCGGACTGGAGCCTCATCAAGGCTCCTTGGGGTGAAGCCGCCGCCGTTTCCGCGGACACGGCAGTGGCCGGGCGACCTCTCCTAGCCCGAACCCGACAGCTGACCTCGTGGGCGCATACAGAGAGGACATCACCGGCGTATGAGTGGACGGCATCGTAAGCCCACGACATCTGGCGTCAGCGTCGCCAAGCTCGCCTTTACCGGCGCCGTGATCGGAGGCGGCAGCATCGCCCTCGCCGGCCACGCCGCGGCGGCGACCGACGGCGAATGGGACCAGGTAGCCCGCTGCGAGTCCGGCGGCAACTGGGCGATCAACACCGGCAACGGGTACCAGGGTGGGCTGCAGTTCAACCGAGGCACCTGGGCCGCTCATGGCGGCGGCGAGTTCGCCCCGTCGGCCCATTTGGCCAGCAAGGAGCAGCAGATCGCGGTCGCCGAGCGGGTGTTGGCGACTCAGGGTCGCGGCGCCTGGCCGGCATGCGGTCGCGGGTTGTCGGCCGCCACACCGCGCAACGTCGTTGCCGACGAGTCGGCGAACGCGCCCGAAGACGACCCGGCGGCCAACGGTGAACCGGCGGCGCTCGACGCCCCGCTGCCGCCGCCCGGCGAAGAACCGGCTCCGCCCGTCGAGTTGGTGGCCGTCGACGAGCCGGCACCGCCGGCAGAACCCGCGGCGTTCGACGAGGCGCCGATCGACGAACCGGCACCGCCGGTTGACGAGCCCGCCCCGGTGGTCGAGGCCGTGGCAGACGAAGCGCCGATCGACGAGCCGGCACCGCCGGTTGAGACCATCGCGCTCGACGAGGCGCCGCCCGCCGACGCCCCAGAGGACGTCCGGCAGGCCCAAGCGGTCGCGAGTTGGACCATCGTCGAGGACGCACCGCTCGCGCCCGCCCCGGAACCGCCTGCCGCCGCACCGCAGAACCTGGACGTCGGCTACCTCGCGGATCTGTGGCAAGCCATCCAGGCGGAGGACGTCAACGGCAACGACGCACTGACCGCGCTCGGCCAGCAGCCTGCGACCACGCCGGCTCCGTAAGCCTGGCTTAGGCCGAGCCCACCCACTCGTCGGTGCCGTCGGCGAAGAACTGGTGCTTCCACACCGGTAGCCGCGCCTTGATGGTGTCCACCAGATGCGCGCAGGTCTCGAATGCCGCACGGCGATGATCGGAGGCCACCGCCGCCACCAGCGCCGCATCACCGATCTGCAGCACACCGACGCGGTGACTGGCCGCGATCGCCCGCACCCCGCGGCACTGCTCGGCAACTTCGGCCAACACGTCGGCCATGACCTGCTCGGCCGACGGGTGTGCGGAATATTCCAGCCGCAGCACGCCGCGTCCGCCGTCGTGGTCGCGGATCATCCCGACGAACCCTACGACCGCGCCGGCGGCCTGATGCCCCACTAAATCTTCGTGTTCGGCCAGCAGGATCGGCTGCTCGGTCAGCGCAGCCCGCAGAACCTCAGCGCGGGTCATCGCGGATGGTCCCCGCCGGCGAGTTGGTCCAGCGCATGATCCAGCACGCCGTCGAGCACGCCGAGCCCGTCGCGCACTCCGCCGGTCGAACCGGGCAGGTTGACGACGAGGGTCCGGCCGGCCACCCCGCACACCCCGCGGGAGAGCACCGAGGTCGGCACCTTCGGCAAGCCCGAGCTCCGGATCGCATCGGCCAGTCCGGGAATCTCGTAGTCGAGCACTGCTGTCGTTTGAGCCGGCGTGTCGTCGCTGGGTGAAATGCCGGTGCCACCCGAGGTGATGACGACGTCGACACCCTCACCGACGGCATCGCGGAGGGCCTTCCCGACCGGGTCACCGTCGGGTACCACCAGCGGCTCGGACGGCGAAAATCCGCGTTGCCCAAGCCATTCGGTGATGATGGGCCCGCACCGGTCGTCGTAGACGCCGGCCGATGCGCGAGTGGAGGCGATGATGACGCGTCCCGATCGGGCGGCCATCACCGCACCCAGGTCCCGTGCCGGCCGCCGTCCTTGCGCAGTACCCGGATGTCGTCGATGCGAGCGGCCGGGTCCACCGCTTTGATCATGTCGTAGAGCGTCAGGCCGGCCACGCTGACGGCGGTCAGCGCTTCCATCTCCACGCCCGTGCGGTCGGTGCTGCGCACCGTTGCGGTGATGTCGATTGCTGACTCGCCGACGGTGAAGTCGACCTCGACACCGGTCAGCGCGAGTTGGTGGCACAGCGGAATCAGGTCGCTGGTGTGCTTCGCGGCCAGGATGCCCGCCACTCGCGCGGTGGCCAGCGCATCGCCTTTGGGCAGCCCGCCCGCCGAGATCAGCGACACCACCTCCGCGGAAGTGTGGAAGGTGCCGGCGGCGACGGCGGTGCGCTTGGTGGCTCCTTTTTCGGTGACGTCGACCATGTGCGCGGCACCTCGCTCGTCGATGTGCGAGAGCGGGCCCGAAGCTGCAGCGCCAGACATCGACCGCCTACCGGTTGACGTCAGTGACCGGGTGTACGTAGGGCAGGTCGTCGGAGGGCAGCGGAAAGACCAGATCACCGAACGGCGAGAGCGCGCCGACTCGGTCGGTCGCCAGTTCGCTCACGGCGTGATCGTCGGGGTCGGTCGTCGGCCAGCCCTTGTCGACGTACCGCGTCTTTTGCGCCTTTTTGTCACCGTTATCAGCCACGAGGTCCATTCTGACAGGTCGCCCACCGAGGGACCTGCCGAGTAGCCAGTTAATGCACCCAATCGAGGCGACTCGGCCGTCACGCTTCGCATTAGCCGACTGCTTTACGCTGGTCAGCAATGACCGAACATACCCCGAGCATCGCGTTGGGGTCCTGGCTGGCCGACTTGCCCGACGAGCGGCTGATCCGCCTACTGGAGCTGCGGCCCGACCTCGCGCAGCCGCCGCCCGGCAGTATCGCGGCCCTGGCCGCCCGGGCTCAGGCGCGTCAATCGGTGCGGGCTGCCACCGACGAGCTGGACTTCCTGCGGCTGGCAGTGCTTGATGCGCTGCTGGTGCTGCATGCCGACACCACGCCGGTGCCGGTCGCCAAGCTGCTCGCCATGATCGGTGATCGGGTGCCCGAGGCCAACGTCGTCGCCGCCCTCGACGACCTCAAAGAGCGCGCCCTGGCCTGGGGTGACGCCGAGGTTCGGGTGGCCGCCGACGCCGCCGCCGGACTGCCCTGGCATGCCGGGCAAGCAATCTTGGAGGACGAGCCGCGCACCCGGGAACAGATCGTCGCGCTGCTGGACGAACTCGACGACTCAGTCTTGAGCGTGTTGGAGAAGCTGTTGGAGGGCTCCCCACTGGGGCGTACCCGCGACGCCGCACCCGGCGCTGCCCCGGACCGCCCGGTGCCGCAACTGCTGGCCACGGGCCTGTTGCGCCGAGTCGACGCCGAGACGGTGATCCTGCCGCGCCAAGTCGGACACGTGCTGCGTGGCGAGGATCCCGGGCCGGTGCAGCTGACGGCGCCGGATCCGGTCGCGGCCACCACCACAGCTACCGATGCCGATGCTGCCGCCGCCGGAGCCGTCATCGATTTACTGCGCGAACTCGAAGCTCTGCTGCAAACCCTCAGCGTTGCACCGGTTGCCGAGCTGCGCAGTGGCGGTCTGGGGATACGTGACGTCCGACGGCTGGCCAAAGTCACCGGGATCGACGAGGCCCGGCTGGGTCTGATTCTCGAACTGGCGGCGGCGGCCGGCCTGGTCGCGAGTGGCACGCCGGATCCACCGCCCGAGGATGGTGAGGGCCCGTTTTGGGCGCCGACGGTCGCGGCTGACCGGTTCGCCGAGACATCCACCGCTGAGCGATGGCAGCTGCTGGCCAACACCTGGCTGGACCTCCCCAGGCGTCCCGCGTTGATCGGCACGCACGATCCGACAGCCAAACCCTATGGCGCCCTTTCGGATTCGATCTACTCGACGGCAGCACCGCTGGATCGCCGCCTGCTGTTGGACATGCTGACCGAACTGCCCCCCGGCGCCCGCGTCGACAAGACATCCGCGTCGGCGGCGCTGGTGTGGCGCCGGCCGCGATGGGCCAAGCGACTGCAGCCGGGCCCGGTCGCCGACCTGCTGGACGAGGCGCATGTCCTCGGGCTGGTCGGCCGCGGCGCGATCAGCACCCCGGGCCGCGCGCTGCTGGATCAGGGCGAGCATGCCGCAGTGCTCGACGCGATGAACCGCGCGCTACCCCCGCCGATCGACCACTTCCTGGTCCAGGCCGACCTGACCGTGGTGGTGCCCGGACCGCTGGAACGAAACCTCGCGGAGGAACTATCCGCGGTCGCCACCGTTGAATCGGCCGGCGCGGCGATGGTTTACCGGGTCACCGAACAGTCGATCCGGCACGCGCTCGATGTCGGCAAAACAGCCGACGAGCTGCACGGGCTATTCAAGACATACTCCAAAACACCGGTGCCACAGGCACTTACCTACCTCATCGACGATGTGGCCCGTCGGCACGGACAGCTGCGAATCGGTATGGCGGCCTCCTTCGTCCGTTGCGAAGACCCGACGCTGCTGGCCCAGGCGGTGGCGGCACCCGCGACCGAACAGCTGGGGCTGCGGGTGCTGGCGTCGACCGTGGCCATCTCTCAGGCACCGATCGCCGAGGTGCTGGCGGCTCTGCGCAACGCGGGTTTCGCCCCGGCCGCAGAGGACTCCACCGGCACCATCGTCGACATCCGGGCCCGCGGCGCTCGGGTGCCCACGCCACAGCTGCGCCGCATGCATCGCGCGATCCCTCGACCCAGCAGCGACACGCTCAGCGCAGTGGTCGCCGTGCTGCGCAAGGTCAGCGCGGCGCCATTTGCCAACGTACGGATCGACCCGGCGGTCGCGATGTCGTTGTTGCAACGTGCCGCGCGGGACGGCATCACGGTGGTGATCGGTTATGTCGACGCCGCCGGGGTGGCCACTCAGCGGGTGGTTACACCGGTCGCGGTGGTGGGCGGTCAGTTGGTGGCGTTCGATGCGACGTCCGGGCAGGCCCGTGAGTTCGCTATCCATCGCATCACTACCGTGTCGGCCGAGTCGGGATAATCGACGGTATGCCGCCGGCGACGATGCAGGGCATAAAAGCGATGCGGGGGTACCTCCCGCTTGCGGGGGAGAGGAGCGGCGCTTGTGACCGACGGGCCCTTGATCGTGCAGTCCGACAAGACGGTGCTGCTCGAAGTTGACCATGAGCTGGCCGGCGCTGCACGCGCGGCGATCGCACCGTTCGCGGAACTGGAACGCGCCCCTGAGCATGTGCACACCTACCGCATCACCCCGCTGGCGCTGTGGAACGCCCGGGCCGCCGGCCACGACGCCGAGCAGGTGGTCGACGCATTGGTCAGCTACTCGCGTTACGCGGTGCCGCAGCCGCTGCTGGTCGACATCGTCGACACCATGGCCCGCTACGGGCGGCTGCAGCTGGTCAAGCACCCCGCGCACGGCCTGACACTGGTCAGCTACGATCGCGCGGTGCTCGCAGAGGTGCTGCGGCACAAGAAGATCGCACCGATGCTCGGCGCCCGCATCGACGACGACACCGTCGTCGTGCATCCCAGCGAACGCGGCCGGGTCAAGCAAATGCTGCTCAAGATCGGCTGGCCGGCCGAAGATCTGGCCGGCTACGTCGACGGCGAAGCCCACCCGATCAGCCTGCGCCAGGACGACTGGCATCTGCGGGACTACCAGGAGATGGCGACCGAGTCGTTCTGGTCGGGCGGCTCAGGTGTAGTGGTGCTGCCGTGCGGGGCGGGTAAGACGCTGGTCGGCGCGGCTGCGATGGCGAAAGCCAGTGCGACGACACTGATCCTGGTGACCAACACCGTCGCCGGTCGGCAGTGGAAGCGCGAGCTGATTGCCCGCACGTCGCTCACCGAAGAAGAGATCGGCGAATACTCCGGTGAGCGCAAAGAGATTCGCCCGGTCACCATCGCCACCTACCAGGTGATCACCCGGCGCACCAAGGGTGAATACCGCCACCTGGAGTTGTTCGACAGCCGCGACTGGGGACTGATCATCTACGACGAGGTGCATCTGCTGCCCGCGCCAGTGTTCCGGATGACCGCCGATCTGCAATCGCGTCGCCGGCTTGGCTTGACCGCCACCCTGATTCGCGAGGACGGCCGCGAAGGCGATGTGTTCAGCTTGATCGGCCCGAAACGCTATGACGCGCCGTGGAAAGATATCGAAGCGCAGGGCTGGATCGCGCCGGCCGAGTGCGTCGAGGTCCGAGTGACGCTGACCGATAGTGAGCGGATGACCTACGCCACCGCAGAACCCGACGAACGCTATCGCCTCTGCTCGACCGCGCATTCGAAGATCGCGGTGGTCCGTTCGATTCTGAGTCGACACCCCGGCGAGCAGACGCTGGTCATCGGCGCCTACCTCGATCAGCTCGACGAACTGGGCACCGTGCTCGACGCCCCGGTGATCCAGGGATCCACGAAGACCGCCGAACGCGAGGCATTGTTCGACGCGTTTCGCCGCGGCGAGATCACCACCCTGGTGGTGTCCAAGGTGGCCAACTTCTCCATCGACTTGCCCGAAGCCGCAGTGGCGGTCCAGGTTTCGGGGACGTTTGGTTCACGCCAGGAGGAGGCGCAGCGCCTGGGCCGGTTGCTGCGCCCCAAGGCCGACGGCGGTGGCGCGATCTTCTATTCGGTGGTGGCCCGGGACAGCCAGGACGCCGAATACGCCGCGCACCGGCAGCGGTTCCTCGCCGAGCAGGGCTACGGGTACATCATCCGCGACGCCGACGATCTGCTCGGCCCGGCGATTTAGCGTCCGTCCACCTCTAGAGCGTCAGGATCGTCGCCGAGGCGGTGCCGGGCGCGCCGTACACCTGCGCCAAGCCGACGCGGGGGTTGCCGGGAACCTGCCGCTCGCCGGCCTCGCCGCGCAGCTGCCGCACCAGTTCGTGCACCTGCCGCAATCCCGAGGCGCCGATCGGCTCACCGTTGGCGATCAGACCGCCGTCGGTGTTGACCGGAATCGAGCCGTGAATCTCGGTGGCACCGTCGGCCACCAGCTTCTCTTGCTCGCCGTCGGCGCACAGCCCCGTTTCGGCCATGTGGATGACCTCGGCGCCGGCGTCGGTGTCCTGCAGTTGGGCAATGTCGACGTCCTCGGGACCGATGCCGGCAGCGTCGTAAGCGGCTCTGGCCGCATACACCGTCGGCGACGCGTCCTCGTCCAGCGGCGCCGACGTGGCGTGCACTTCGTAGGCGCCGAACCGCCGGGTGCGGATCTCACTGGCTTGCACGTACACCGGCTTGTCGGTGAACTTGCGCGCAATGTCGCTGCGACACATGATCACCGCGGCCGCGCCCTCGTCGGGCGCGCAGAACATGTACTGCGTCAACGGGTAGTTGAGCACGGCCGAGTTGAGGATCTCCTCCTCCGGGATCGGCTTGCGGCGGAAAGCATTCGGGTTCATCGCGCCATTGCGGAAGTTTTTGGCGGCTACTTTGGCCAGCGTGCCTTGCGAGATGTTGTGGTCGTGAATGTACTTGTTGGCCTTCATTCCGAAGAACTTGGTGGTGACGAACTGCCCGTTCTCCGCATACCACTGCGGCAACGCCAGCTTGGCCGGGTCGTCGGTGAACGCGCCGCGCGGGTGCTTATCCAAGCCGATAGCGATGCCGATGTCGTACTTGCCCAACCGAATGGTGTCGGCGGTCTGCTGGATGGCGCTGGCAGCAGTGGCACAGGCGTTGAACACGTTGGTGAACGTGATACCGGTCAGGCCGACCAGGCGGGTCACCGCGTCCGGGTTGGATACTTCGTAGCTGCCGCCAAAGCCGAATTGGATGTCCTTCCAGTCCAGACCGGCATCGGCCAGTGCGGCCTGAATCGCGTCGGCGCCCATCTGCATCGCGGTCTTGTCGAATCGGCCGAACGGGTGCAGACCCACTCCGATGATGGCTACGTCGTTCATCGCTTGACTTTCTGATCAGGCCGGCTGGAAGGCGAACGTCACGACCTCGTTGCCCTCCTCGTCGGTGGTAAACGGCACCATGGTCAGCTCGACGTCCATGCCGAACTGCAGCTTGTCCGGATCGTTTTCGGTCAGGCGGCCCTCGACGCGGATCACGTCGCCGAGTTGCACCAAGCCGACCCCGAAGGGAGTGAAGGCCTTCCCCGTCGGTCCCGCATAGGGAGGCCCCGGGGGAAAACCCTGGGTGGTCCAGGCCACCAGGGTTCCGCGGCGGGGGAGCAACAGCTCGGACATTGCGGCGCCGCTGCACCGCGGGCACCGCTGCTGCACCGGGAACGTGGTGGCCCCGCAGCCGTCGCATTGGCTGCCGATCAATTGCGGACTGTCGTCAGGCCAGGTCGAGATGTCGGGCGCCAGTGCCTTCTGCATCGAACGATCCTCCTAGTACGACACGAGAATAATGCTGACTAGACGGTACAACAACGTTCGATTAAAGCGGAAATCACATTCTCCTAGCTCAGGGCCGGGATCACCTCACGCTCGAAGAGGTCGAGGCCCGAGCGGTCATAGGCCGCCTCGGGGAAGTAACAGATCACGTATTGGCAGCCGAGGTCGCGCAGGCGCTCGAGTCGCTCGACGACTTGCTCGGTTGTGCCGGTCGCCGACTCGGGTCCGCTGGTGCCGGCGATCATCGAATCCGCCGCAGCTTCGGGTACGTAGCCGGCCAACCGGTCGCGGACCCGGCTCAGCCGGTCATTGACCTCGGCCTCGGTGGCGCCGACGACGGTGTTGAGGTTGGCCGAGCGCACGATGGCATCGAAATCAGTACCCACGTCGCGACAATGCTGCGCCAGCATGTCGGATTTGTGAGCGAAGGCCTCGGGCTCGGGCGTGAAGTTGGTGTACTGCGCATACTTAGCGGCGATGCGCAGCGTCACCTTCTCGCCGCCCCCGGCGATCCACAACGGAATGCCGCTGGCCTGCAAGGGCTTGGGCGCGACGATTGCGCCGTCGACCTGGTAATGCTCGCCATCGAAGCTGACTGTGCCGTCCCGCCAGGCGTCGCGCATGATCTGGACGCCTTCGTCGAGCCGTCCCAGTCGTTTGCCCGCAGACGGGAACCCGTAACCGTAAGCGCGCCACTCGTGTTCGTACCAGCCGCCGCCGATACCCATTTGGATCCGGCCTCCGGAGATGATGTCGGCGGTGGCGGCCACCTTGGCCAGATAGACCGGATTGCGGTAGCTGATCGCCGTGCACATCTGGCCGAGTTTGATGCGTGATGTCGTCGCCGCGTAGGCCGACATCAACGACCATGCCTCGTGGGTGGCTTCGCCGGTGGGCATCGGCACAGTGTGGAAGTGGTCGTACACCCACAACGAATCCCATGCGCTGTCGTCGGCGTAGCCGGCCAGCTCGCGCATCACCGCCCAGTGCTTGTCGGGTTCGATGCCGACCAGATCCAATCGCCAGCCCTGCGGAATGAAAAGCCCAAAGCGCATAACTTGGGACTTTAACCCCGCATCAGATGCCCAGGGCGGCGAGCGCCCCGTCGACCGACGCGGCCCGCGCCTTGTCCAGCGGCGCATCGATGAAGTGCATGCAGCAATCCTGCAGACCGCCGAACGCGATCACCGCACGGGCGGCTTGTTCCAGGGTCGGCGCTGGTCCGAACACCAGCCTGCCGAGTCGTTCGCGCCAGGCCAGCACCTTCTCGATCAAGTCCAGGTCCTCGAGGATCGCGAATTCGGCAAGGACCACGACGAGGTCCCGCCGATGCCGGTAATGGAAGTCGAAGTACCCCTCGAGCAACTCGCGCACATCGGTGTGACCACGCTGCTCTTGCTCGACGACGAACTGCTCGCCGTCGTCGATCAGCGGTTGGACAATGCTGCGTACCAGTTCTTCTCGTGACGGAAAGTGGTAGTACAACGCCGGTTTCGTGATTCCCAGCTTGTCGGCGATGTCTTGCAAGCTGGTCCGTTGCACGCCTTGTTGCACGAACAGTTCCCGCGCGGCGTCTTGGATGCGCTCGCGGGTATCGGAGCGCGGCCTGGTCACCGTGCCAGTTTAACTGACTTACCGGTAGGTAAGCGACCATGATAGGCTTACCTATCGGTAAGTAAGGAGGTGCGAGATGCGGGTACTGATCTCGGGCGCGAGCATCGCCGGACCGGTGCTGGCGTTTTGGCTGGACCGGTATGGATTCGACGTGACCGTCGTCGAGCGCGCGCCGACCTTGCGCAAAACCGGTGGCCATGCCGTCGATTTGTTCCGCCCGGCGATGGAAATCTCGGCCAAGATGGGCGTGCTCCCCCGCATCGAGGCGCACGCCACCGACACGACGCGGCTGAGTATCTACCGCGGCGACGCCGAGCGACCGATCCGCGTCGACCTCGCCAAGATCTACCGCGCCGCCTCCGACCGGCATGTCGAGGTCATGCGCGACGACCTCAGCGAAATCTATTACGACGCCACCGATGTGGAGTACCTGTTCGGTGACTCGATCACGGCCATCTCCCCCGACGGCGAGGTGACATTCGAGCACGCGGCTCCCCGCAGGTTCGACGTCGTGGTCGGCGCCGACGGGTTGCATTCCAATGTGCGGCGGCTGGCGTTCGGTGACGACGCCGGTTTCACTCAGCACCTCGGGGGTTACCTGGCAGTCGCGTCGGCACCGAAATCGCTGGTGCCCGATGGCGAGATGGTCGGTCAGGTCGACATCGGCCGCATCGCGGGGATCTACAGCGCACAGCATCTGGACGACGCGCGGGTGCTGTTCATGTTCCACAGCCCTGAACTCCAATACCACCATCGAGACGTACTGCGGCAGAAGGACATACTGCGCGACGCGTTCACCGGAATGGCGCCGCGGGTGGACGGCTGGCTCGAACAGCTCGACACGACGCCGGCGTTCTACTTCGACGCGATCACCCAACTGCAACTCGAGCGCTGGTCGCGCGGGCGAGTCACGCTGGTCGGCGACGCCGGCTACTGCCCGGGGCCGGCGGTGGGCGGCAGCACCAGCCTCGCAGTGATCGGCGCGTACGTCTTGGCCGGCGAATTGGCCCGCGCGGGCGGCGATCACCCGGCGGCGTTCGCAGCCTACGAACAACAGATGCGCGAACCGGTGCGCCGCAGCCGTGCGTTCGCACGCAAAGCCGCGAAAACCGTCGTCCCAGGCTCGACGGCCGCGCTGTGGGCGGTGACGCGGGGTGCGCAACTGGTGTCGGCGCTGCCCACCCCGCTCACCCGGGCGGTCGCGGAGCTCAACACCAAGGGTGTACGCATGCACGACTCGATACCGGTGCCCGATTACGGTGCAAGCGTTTGGCAACATTGACGCATGGAACTTACCGGTATCGGGGTATGGAGTAGTCAACTGCGATACGGCGATCCAGCCGAATCCGCCGAAGCAGCAATCGAATTAGAGGAGCTCGGCTTCGAAGCGCTGTGGATTCCCGATGTCGGCGGGCCGGTGTTGGAGGCGGTGGGTAACCTGCTGGCCGCAACCAAGCGGACGGTGATCGCCACCGGGATTCTGAACCTGTGGATGCACTCACCGGACGATGTCGCGGCCGGCTATGCCGATTTGGCCGCCGCTCATGGTGACCGTTTCCTGCTGGGAATCGGTGTCAGCCACGCCCCGCTGATCGACTCTCGCGAGCCGGGCAAATACCGCAAGCCGCTGGCGGCGACGGCGTCGTTCCTGGACGGCTTGGATGCCGCGCAGCATCCGGTGCCGGCCGGACAACGGGTGCTGGCCGCGCTCGGCCCGAAAATGCTGGCCTTGGCGGCGAGCCGCGCCCGCGGCGCCCACCCGTACCTGGTCACCCCGGAGCACACCGCGGCCGCCCGCGCGGTTCTGGGCGAAGGTCCGCTGCTGCTGCCGGAGCAGACCGTGATCTTGACCGGCAGCGCCGATGAGGCGCGCGCCATCGGAACTGATTGGCTGCGCTCGTATTTGGCGTTGCCGAACTACGCCAACAACCTGCTGCGCAGCGGCTTCTCGCCAGACGATTTGGCGCAGGTCAGTGATCGGCTCTTCGACGCGGTCATTGTCTGGGGCGACGAGGACACCATCATGCGCCGGGTGGCCGAACATCAGGCCGCCGGCGCCGACCATGTCTGCCTACAGGTGCTGCTGGCTGACCCGACCGTCTTCCCGCGTGAGCAGTGGCGCCGCCTCGCTGTCGCCTGCCGCGGCTAGCCTGGCGTACATGCCGCTCTCTGATGACGAACGCGAACATTTTCTGGCCGAGCCGCATATCGCCGCGTTGTCGGTGAGTGCGGGCGATAATCGCGGACCGTTGACGGTGCCGATCTGGTATCACTATGCGCCGGGCGCCCAGCCGTGGGTGCTGACCGGAGCGGGGTCACGCAAGGCGCGGCTCATCGAAGCGGCCGGCTACTTCTCGTTGATGGTCGAACGGCTCGAGCCGACGGTGCGCTACGTCGCGGTCGACGGGCCGGTCAGCCGAATCGAGCCGGGCACTGACGATCAACTCGTCGAACTGGCCCGCCGCTACCTGGCACCAGAACGCGTCGACGCCTATTTGGACTACGCCCGCAACGAACTGGGTGAGAATGTCGTCATCTACCTGCAACCGCAGCACTGGCTGTCCGCTGACCTTGGGGAGCTGTGAGGTTATGGCATCGAGGCACCGGCTGTTTCGGGTCTTCTACCGACTCGGTTTCACGCCGTGGGACGGTCATCCGCAGTCGCCGACGCTGCGCGGACTCGTCGAGGGAAGCAATGCATTGCCACCCGGGTCAGCGCTGGACCTCGGGTGTGGCACCGGAGACGCGTCGATTTATCTGGCGCAACACGGATGGCAAGTCACCGGAGCGGATTTCGTACCGAAGGCCCTCGACGAGGCCCGCGCAAAAGCCCGCGCCGCCGACGTCACGGTCGATTTCGTCCACGCCGATGTCACGCACCTCAGTCACTCCGGGATCGGAGCCGACTTTCAGATGATCGTGGACAACGGCTGCTTCCACGGCATGAGCGACGGCGATCGTGACCTTTACGTCCAAGAGGTCAGCGCGATCGCCGCCCCGGGCGCGCGGCTGTTCATGATCGCCTTTCAGCCCAGTGGCCGCTTCGGGCCGCAAGGAGTCGATCAAGCCGAGATCGAGCGCCGCTTCACGCCCGCATGGACGCTGCTGTCCGCCGCCGATGAACCGCGGTGGACATCTCAAAACAGATTCGCAGCGCGGTTTACGGCGCGCAGCTACGTTCTACAGCGCCAGTAGCCGCGTTACGTCAACGACTTCGGCGGGGTGAACCGGTCGCCGTACTTGGCGGCCAGCTCGCGGGCGCGGGCGACGAAGCCGTCCTTACCGCCCGGGTAGCCGACGATGTACTGCGCGGTGCCACCGGTCCACGGCGGGAACCCGATGCCCATGATCGAGCCGATGTTGGCGTCGGCCGTCGACGTCAATACACCCTCGTCAAGGCACTTCTGGGTTTCCAGGGCCTCGGCGAACAACATCCGGTCGATCATGTCCTGCAGCGGCGGCTGCGAGCTGCCGGAGTTGAACGTCTCGCGCAGGCCCGGCCACAACCCGGTCCGCTTGCCGTCGACGTATTCGTAGAACCCGGCGCCCTTGAGCCGGCTGGGCCGCTCGAGCTCGATCATCTTCTCGACGACGGCTTCCGCCGGGTGCGGCTCATAGCTGCCGCCGGCATCCTCGACACCCTTGCGGGTGGCGACGGCGATCTTGTGCATCAGCTCCAAGTTGAGCTCGTCGGACAGCTGCAGCGGCGGGGCCGGGTAGCCGGCCTGGCTGCCCGCGTGCTCAATCGAAGCCGGCTCCACGCCCTCGCCGAGCATCGCCAGCGCCTCGTTGACGAAGGTGCCGATCACGCGGGAGGTGTAGAAGCCGCGGCTGTCGTTGACCACGATCGGGGTCTTGCCGATGGCCAGCGTGTAGTCGAACACCCGGGCCAGCGCTTCGTCAGAAGTCTTCTCGCCCTTGATGATTTCCACCAGCGGCATCTTGTCGACCGGCGAGAAGAAGTGGATCCCGATGAAGTCCTCTTGCCGCTTGACCCCGGTCGCCAGACCGGTGATCGGCAACGTGGAGGTGTTGGATCCCAGCAGCGCGTTGGGCTCGACGACGTCTTCGATCTCCTGGAACACCTTGTGCTTGAGTTCCTGGTTCTCGAACACCGCCTCGATCACGAAGTCGACGCCGGCCAGGTCGGAAGCCTCACCGGTGGGGGTGATCCGGTCCAGCAGCGCCTTGGACTTTTCCTCGGTGGTCTTGCCACGCTCGAGCGCCTTGGCTTCCAGCTTTTCCGAGTAGCCCTTGCCTTTAGCGGCGGCTTCCGCACTCACATCTTTGAGCACCACGTCGTAGCCGGCTTTGGCCGAGACGTAGGCGATGCCGGCGCCCATCATGCCGGCACCCAGCACGCCGATCTTCTTGATCGGGATCTGACCGATGCCATCCGGCCGCGAGCCGCCGCCGTTGATGTGCTGCAAGTCGAAGAAGAACGCCTGGATCATGTTCTTGGCCACCTGGCCGGTGACCAGCGAGGCAAAGTAGCGGCTCTCGATGCGGCTGGCGGTGTCGAAGTCGACCTGCGCGCCCTCCACTGCGGCCGACAGGATCGCGCGCGGTGCGGGCATCGGCGCGCCCTTGAGCTGCTTGCGCAGGTTCGACGGGAACGACGGCAGGATGGCGGCCAGCGACGGCGACGCCGGGGTGCCGCCGGGCATCTTGTAGCCCTTGACGTCCCACGGTTGGGTGTGGCTGTCGGGGTTGGCCTTGATCCACGCCTTGGCGGCGGGTACGAGCTCCTCGACGCTGCCCAGCACCTCGTCGACCAGACCCATGTCCTTGGCCTTGGCCGGCTTGAACCGGGTGCCCTGAGCGAGCACGTTGACGAACGCGTTCTGGATACCCAGCATCCGCACGGTGCGGGTCACGCCGCCGCCACCGGGCAACAGCCCCAGTGTCGCCTCGGGCAAGCCGATCTGGCTGCCTTTGACGTCGGCGGCGATGCGGTGGTGACATGCCAGCGCGATCTCCAGACCCCCGCCCAGCGCGGCGCCGTTGATGGCGGCGACGACGGGCTTGCCGAACGTCTCCAGGGTGCGCAGGTCTTTCTTGACCCGTTCGACCGTGTCGAACGCCTGCCCGGCGTCTTCCGGACCGAGGTTGATCATGCCCTTGAGGTCACCGCCGGCGAAGAAGGTCTTCTTCGCGCTGGTGATGACCACGCCGCTGATCGAATCCGCCTCCGCGACAAGGCGTTCAACGGCCTTGCTCATCGACTCGGCGTAGTGCTCGTTCATCACGTTGGCCGACCCGGTCGGGTCGTCCAGGGTCAGCGTGACGATGCCGTCGGCGTCCTTGTCCCACTGAATCGTGTTCTCAGGCATGTGCGTTAAACCCTCTCGATGATCGTCGCGACGCCCATGCCGCCGCCGATGCACAACGTGACCAATGCGCGCCGGGCGTTGCGGCGCTCCAGTTCGTCGACCATGGTGCCGAGGATCATCGCGCCGGTGGCACCCAACGGGTGGCCCATCGCGATCGCGCCACCGTTGACGTTGAGCTTCTCGTCGGGGATGTTCAGGTCCGTCTGGAACTTCAACACCACCGAGGCGAACGCCTCGTTGAGCTCGAACAGGTCGATGTCGTCGACGGTCAGTCCGGCCCGGTCGAGCACCTTACGGGTGGCCGGGGTCGGACCGGTCAGCATGATCGTCGGCTCGGAGCCGCTGGTGGCGGTCGCGACGATGCGCGCCCGCGGGGTCAAACCCTGCGACTGGCCGGCCTTTTCGCTACCGACCAGCACCAGCGCGGCGCCGTCGACGATGCCCGAGCTGTTGCCGCCGGTGTGCACGTGGTCGATCTTCTCCACCCAGTGGTACTTCTGCAGCGCCACGTCGTCGAAGCCGCCCAGCGCCGCGACGTCCTTGAAGGCGGGCTTGAGCTTGGCCAGGCCCTCCATCGTGGTGTCGGGCCGCATGTGCTCGTCGTGGTCGAGGATCAGCAGGCCGTTCTGGTCGCGGACCGGCACCACCGACTTGGCGAAGTAGCCGCCCGACCATGCCTCGGCCGCTTTCTCCTGGCTGCGCAGCGCGTAGGCGTCGACGTCTTCGCGCGAGAATCCCTCGATGGTCGCGATCAGGTCGGCGCCGATGCCCTGCGGCACGAAGCCCAGGTCGTAGTTGGTGGCCGGGTCCAACGCCCAGGCGCCGCCGTCGGAGCCCATCGGCACCCGGCTCATCGACTCCACTCCGCCGGCCAGCACCAGGTCGTCCCAGCCGGAGCGCACCTTCTGGGCGGCGGTGTTGACCGCCTCCAGGCCCGATGCGCAGAACCGGTTGAGCTGCACACCGCCGGTGGTGTCGGGCAGGCCCGCGGCCAGCACCGCGGTGCGGGCGATGTCGCCGCCCTGGTCGCCGACCGGCGAGACGACGCCGAGGATCATGTCGCTGATCAGGTTCTCGTCGAGGTCAGGAAAGCGGTTGCGCAGCTCGTCGACCAGGCCAACGACCAGGTTCAGCGGCTTGACCTCGTTCAGCGACCCGTTGCGCTGCTTGCCGCGCGGGGTGCGGATGGCTTCGTATACGAAGGCTTCTTCGGACATGGCTGATTCCTCTTCAACACGTGGGTTTCGGATCCGTCCATCGGGGACGCTAGTCCTCTGTCGACCAGCCTAACAGCCCGGCCGATCAACCTGTTGGTTGGGAGCTCCTTGGCCGCCGAACGTGAAGCCAAGTTCACGCTCACCGCCGAGCGTGAAAGTAAGTTCACGTTCGACGTCCTAGGCTCGATCACCATGACGGTGTCGCGGCTGCGGCCGTATGCGACGACGGTGTTCGCCGAGATGTCGGCGCTGGCCGCGCGCATCGGCGCGGTGAATCTCGGGCAGGGCTTTCCTGACGAGGACGGGCCGCCGGCAATGCTCAAGGCCGCTCAGGACGCCATCGCCGACGGCGTCAACCAGTACCCCCCGGGCCTGGGCATCGCACCGCTGCGAGAAGCCGTCGCCGCGCAACGCAAGCGGCATTTCGGCATCGACTACGACCCGGACAGCGAGGTGCTGGTCACCGTCGGTGCCACCGAGGCCATCGCGTCGGCGGTGCTGGGCTTGGTCGAACCCGGCGCCGAGGTGATCCTGATCCAGCCGTTCTACGACTCGTACTCGCCGGTGGTGGCCATGGCCGGAGCACAGCGGGTCGTGGTGCCACTGGTGCCCGAAGGTCGGGGCTTCGCCCTCGACATCGAGGCGCTGCGGGCGGCGGTGACACCGCGGACCAAGGCGCTGATCGTCAACTCGCCGCACAACCCGACCGGCATGGTGCTGACCGAGGCCGAGCTGACGGCGATCGCGGAAATCGCGAGCCAAGCCGATCTGCTGGTGATCACCGACGAGGTCTACGAGCACCTCGTCTACGACGGCCGGCGGCATCTACCACTGGCCGGCTTCGACGGGATGGCCGAGCGCACGATCACCATCTCCAGCGCCGCCAAGATGTTCAATTGCACTGGATGGAAGATCGGATGGGCATGTGGCCCAGCCGAACTCATCATCGGGCTGCGCGCGGCCAAACAGTACTTGAGCTACGTCGGCGGCGCACCGTTTCAACCGGCGGTGGCCCACGCGCTGAACACCGAAGAGGCCTGGGTGGCCGCGCTGCGGGCCTCGTTTCAGCAACGACGCGACCGGCTCGCCGACGGGCTGACGGAGATCGGCTTCGAGGTACACGACAGCTCGGGCACCTACTTTCTGTGTGCCGACCCGCGGCCGCTCGGCTACGACGACAGCGCGGAGTTCTGCGCGGCGCTACCGGAGCAGGTCGGCGTGGCCGCGATCCCGATGTCGGCGTTCTGCGACCCGGACGTCGGCAAGGTGTGGAATCACCTGGTGCGCTTCACCTTTGCCAAACGCGACGACACTCTCGACGAGGCGATCCGCCGACTGGCGGCGCTGCGGGACGGGCCGCCTATTTCGGTTGGCGTGCGCCCTTGATACCCAAGACTTGTTGACGCAGACCCTCGGTCGCCGTGCGCAACACGATGTTGCTGGCCCGCTTGACGAGGAACTCGGGCACCGGCCCTGACGGTTCAACGGTGATGTCGAAACGCACTCGCGTCTTGTCGACACCTTCACGCATGAGGCGGTACTCGACATGCTGTCCGCGTTGCTGAAAGGTCTCTTCGGCATCCCACACCACCCAGTCGGGTCCCCAGTGATACTCCAGAATCTCCTTGTCGACCAGGCCGAAGATCTTGACGGTCGCTCGCACATGATGCGGCCGACCGTCCTCGTAGCGGTCGAGCACGTCGATCCGTTTGTGCACGGTTGACCACGACGTCAAAGTGCTGACGTCGGCAAGCGCCGCCATCACGACATCCGGCGGCGCATCGATGATGATTTCTCGCGACACTTGTACAGCCACCGGCGCGTCCCTCAGCCCGGTTGATCCGAGCGGTCCACGCCCATGACCCGCCTGCGCAGCCCCTCGGTGGCGGCGTTGAGGATTCTCTTGCGAGCCCGGTTGATCAGAAACTCCGGCAGCGGCGCCGACGGCTCCATGGTGATGTCGAACCGCACGCGGGTTTTGTCGTCGCCTTCGCGCTGCAACGTGTACTCGACGTGCTGCGCATGTTGCTGACCCGTTCTGTACGCATCCCAGACCAGCCAGTCGGGGCCCCAGTGGTATTCGAGTACTTCCTTGTCGACGATGCCGACCACCTTGACGGTGACCTTTACGTGGTGCGGCCGACCGTCGGGATAACAGTCCAGCACCTCGGCACGTTTGTGAACCGAGGACCAGGACGGCACCGAGCCAATGTCAGCTAGCGCGTCGAGGATCGCATCCGGCGGCGCGTCGATGACGATTTCGCGTGATGCTCGTACGGCCACTGGCACCAAGCTTATAACCGGCCCGGGCTAGTCACCGGGATTACCAGCCGATGTCGGCCAGTGCCGTCGTGCCGGCCGGCGGCGGCCCGACCGGACCCGCCGGCGTGCGGGAAAACCGTGGCGCCGGGGCGGCCTGCTCGACGCCGTGAGAATTGATCACTGTGTCGCGTGCGGTCATGTGTGCATCGGCGGCCGCTCCGGCCATCCCCCTGCAAGCTGCGGTACCCCCGCGCGGTCGCGCGTCTTCGCTGTGCCGCCGAAAACACTACAAGCAGCCATTGGTCACACTCAGCACCTGCTCACGCAAACCCTCGGTCGTCGCACCAGCGTGCACGTATTGTCCAGTGCACCTGAACCAGGACAATGCGAGATTCGTGGACATTGAGTGACGTTGCAGCGGCGGGCGGGCCGCGGGCTCGGCGTCGGGATCGGGGCCGGAGGCCCCAGTGGTTTGTGCGGAGGTTCACGGTGGTCAGACGACGATGGAACGAATCGGACGAGGCCAAGAGCATCTACGTCAAGGAGCTATTTTCGGCGCTGGCGAAGCGCTACGACGTGATGACCGATGTGTGGACGTTGGGGCTTCATCGCGTGTGGAAGCGGCAGGCCATGGAGCTTTGCGCCCTCCGGCCCGGCGAACGCGTGCTGGATGTTGCGACCGGGACGGGCGATCTGGCGTTCGTGGAGGCGGCGGCGGTCGGGCCGGAAGGCGAGGTCGCGGGCGTCGACTCCTGCACGGCGATGCTTGAGGTCGCTCGGCGGCGGCAGCGCGGGGCCGTCGACTTCCAGGAGGGCGACGCCATGGACCTGCGGTTCCCGGATGCGTCGTTCGACGTGGTCACGATCGGCTTCGGGCTGCGCAACGTTGCCGACCGCGGTCAGGCGCTGCGTGAGTTCCGGCGCGTCCTGCGGCCGGACGGCCGGCTGATGGTGCTCGATTTCAGCACGCCGAATTCGAAGACGCTGAAAGCCGTTCACGACTTTCTCTACTTCGTCGCGATGGAGAGGGTTGGCTGGGCCGTGGCCTGGCATCGCGACGCCCATCATTACACCGCCGATTCGATCCGAACCTGGTTGTCGCGGGAGGAGCTGAGCAAGATGATGCTGGAAGCGGGCTTCGATGATGCACGCTACATCTCGCTGAGCACCGGGTTCGCAACGGTCCATTTCGGTTTGCGCGCGGCCAAGCCGCCAGGCCTCCGGCGCGACGACGACGGCGAGTTGTCCCTGCAAGGCTTTCTCGACTCAGGTGCGCTCAATCAGCACCACCATGCCGAGGGTGGAGATACTGGCGACGCGGCCGGGGCCTAACGACACGACCTGGCATGTCAGCCCGACTGTGGTCTGCCGGCGGGACGATCTGGTGGCGGGCGCATGGAGCGGCGCTTGCGGTTCTGACGATGCTCTATGCGGGGCCTTGGCACCTTGGCTGTCGCTCGGGAAAGCGGTGTTCGACGCGGGACTTGCGCTGCAGACCGGAAGTTTGGGATGGGTCGCCCTGTTGCGGAACAAAAAGCCGATCTGTTCCGAAGATGCCCGAATCCGGGCTCTTTCGACTCATCCGCCAACCGAATGGGACCGCTTCTCAAAAGTACTAGGTGCGACCTTTCCTTACGGTGAGCACCCTCTTGCGCAGACCGTCGGTGGCGGTTTCCATGCCGCCTTTCATGGTGCGTTTGAGCAGAAATCCCGGAATCGGCACGGACGGATCCACGTCCATGTCGAATCTGACCTTGGTCTTGTCGCCCTGGGGGGTCAGTGTGTACTTGGCGTCCTGGGCCTTCAACTGTCCCGCGGACACCAATGTCCAACTGACGCTATCGGCTGTCCAGGTGTACTCGACGACCTGCTCATCGGTGAGGCCGGCGGCCTTGATTTTCATCTTCACCCGACGCGGCCGCCCGTTGTCGTGGGTCTCGAGTATCTCGGCGCTCTGGTATTGGGGCGACCACGCCGGCGTGTTCTCGACGTCGGCGATGACGTCGAGGATCTCCTCCGGGCTCGCTTCGATCACCACTTCGCGGGAATCCTTCACTGCCATGGCCCGCACGATAGCGATGCGGCGCCTTCCCGGTGGTGTTTTCGGCGCAGCGTAGCGTCGGTCTGGTGAGTGCCTACACTGTCGGTGATTACCTGCTGGACCGCCTCGCCGAACTGGGCGTTGCGCATGTCTTCGGTGTTCCCGGCGACTACAACCTCGAATTCCTCGACCACGTCGTTGCCCATCCCGACCTTCGGTGGGTCGGCAATGCCAACGAGCTCAATGCCGGCTATGCCGCCGACGGCTATGGTCGGCTCCGCGGAATGGCAGCTGTGGTAACGACGTTCGGGGTCGGTGAGTTGTCGGTAGCCAATGCGATCGCCGGCAGCTACGCCGAACACGTTCCGGTGGTGCACATCGTGGGCGGCCCGTCGAAAGACGCTCAGGGCACCCGGCGGGCACTTCATCATTCGCTCGGCGACGGTGATTTCGAGCATTTCCTGCGGATCAGCCGGGAAATCACCTGCGCGCAAGCCAGTCTCATGCCCGCAACGGCAACCCGCGAAATCGACCGGGTGCTGTCGGAAGTCCGCGAGCAGAAGCGGCCCGGCTACCTGCTGCTGCCCACCGATGTGGCGCGTTTCGAAACCGAGCCGCCCGCTGCGCCGTTGCCGCGTTACACCGGGGGCACCAGCCCGCGAGCGCTGTCGCTGTTCGCCGATGCCGCAACCGAACTGATCGCTGAGCACCAGCTCACGGTCCTGGCGGACTTCCTCGTGCATCGACTGCATGCGGTCGACGAACTCGAGGCGCTGCTGGCCGCCGACGTGGTGCCGCATGCCACGCTGATGTGGGGCAAAAGCCTGGTCGACGAGAGCTCGCCCAACTTTTTGGGCATCTATGCCGGCGCGGCCAGCGCTGAGCCGGTACGCCGTGCGATCGAAGAGGCGCCGGTTTTGGTCACCGCGGGCGTGGTGTTCACCGACATGGTCAGCGGGTTCTTCAGCCAGCGCATCGACCCGGCGCGCACCATCGATATCAGCGGGCAACAAAGCACCGTCGGCACACGGGTTTTCGCTCCGGTGGAGTTGTCAGCGGCGTTGGAGGCACTCACTGAAATCCTGGCCCGACGTGCCGTGCGCTCGCCGGCGGTCGTGGCCACGTCCGACGACGTCAGCCGGGATCCACCGGAGCGAAGCCAGCCGCTGAGCCAGGAGGTTTTGTGGGACAGGCTGTGTGAGGCGCTCACGCCGGGCAATGTTGTGCTCGCCGATCAGGGCACCTCGTTCTACGGTATGGCAGCACACCGGCTTCCGCGCGGGGTGACCTTTATCGGTCAGCCGCTTTGGGGGTCGATCGGTTACACGCTGCCCGCGACGCTCGGCGCGGGGCTCGCCCATCCGGATCGCCGGCCGGTGCTGCTGATCGGTGACGGCGCAGCCCAGCTCACCGTGCAGGAGCTCGGCGTCTTCTCCCGCGAGAAGCTGTCACCGGTGGTCGTGGTGGTCAACAACGACGGCTACACCGTCGAACGGGCGATTCATGGAAAGACGGCCCCCTACAACGACATTGTGCGCTGGGACTGGTCGGGAGTCGCGGCCGCGTTGGGCGTGACCAACCACCTGGCATTTCGGGCGGAAACCTACGGCGAACTCGACGACGCCCTGACCGCCGCCGCCGAGCATCAAGACCAGATGGTGCTCGTCGAAGCCGTCGTCCCGCGCTTCGACATTCCTGAACTGCTCACCGAACTGGCGCGGCCCACCTCGCCCGACGGCAGCGCGCGACGCTAGCGCGCGTCTCTAACGGCGGTCGCAAGCCACTCCGTCTCGGGTGCTGCCGGCCGCTTCCAAAATGGCACGCAGGGTGTGCCGGCAGCGGCGGCAGTCGGCACCCACGCCGCACACCTCGGCGATCTCCTTGGTCGTCGAGGCTCCGTCGGCGACCACCTCGGCCACCATCTGGCTGGTGACGCCGTTGCACAGGCAGACGAACATACCGCGGCCCGCTCAGTCCTCGATCCGCATCATGTCCATGAACCTGCCCACGAACAACGGCGGGTAGGGTCCCATCCCGGGACGGATCATCCACTGCGCGGCGGCGTCCGGATGCTCGATCCAGTTCCGCACACTGTCCTCGTCGTCGAGTTCCTGCAGGATCATCACTTCCTGCCCGTCGTCGAAAGCCCGGAAAAGCCACGTCTTCCGAATGCCCGCAGCGGTGAACTCGTCGAGCGCGCGATGTACTTCCAGGCTCATCGCCTGCACGTCATCGACGGCTGCAATCGCGGCGACGACCACCCCGGGTGCCCGCGGTTTCGCCGGTGGGGAGGACTCGAACCGTTCGACGACCTCCCCGGCGAAGACCGCTGGAATGTCTTCGACGCCCACGGCATCGAACCAGTCGAAGAAGACCCGCGACCTCAGCAGCTCCACGATCGGCTCTCGGCTGCGCACACCGATCATCACCAGTACGCGCCCGTAGTCGTGGGTGGACTTGTAGACCAGCACATGGTGTGCGCCGATGTCCGCGAGCGCGGCTTTGCGGCGCTGCAGCAGCGGCCACACCCGGTCGGGATTCGGCACTCGGTAATCCGATGCAATCACCATCGAATGCGGGTGCGGCTCGACGGCGCTCACCGAAGTTTGTCCTTCATCACCTTGCCGGTGGCGTTCAGCGGCAGCTCGTCGAGGAACTCGACGTATCGCGGCGCTTTGAAGCCGGCCATCCGCTGCCGGGACCAGGCGATCAAATCACCTTCGGACACCGGTGTTTTCGGCACCACGAAGGCTTTGCCCACCTGGCCGAGTCGCTCGTCGGGAACACCGATCACAGCGGCCTGGGCAACTGCGGGGTGTTCCAGCAGGAAGCCCTCGATCTCGGCCGGGTAGGCGTTGAACCCGCCCACGATGAACATGTCCTTCTTGCGCCCGTCGATCCGTAGCCGACCCGCCGCGTCAAGCGTACCCATATCGCCGGTGTGCAACCATCCTTCGGCGTCGATTGCCTGGGCGGTCGCGGCGGGCTCGTCCAGATAGCCCTGCATGACGCCGTAGCCGCGGGCCAGCACCTCGCCGTCGTCGGCGATGCGCACCTCAACTCCCTCGCAGGGCAGACCCGCAGTTGTGGCCACCGCCTCGAAGGAATCACCGGGCCGGGACAAGGTGACGTTGCCGGCCTCGGTCAGGCCGTAACCGGTCATCAACGTCTGGAAAGGCAGTTCACCGTGTATCCGCCGGACCAGTTCGACAGGGATGTCCGCAGCGCCGGTCACGCCCGCCCGTAGCGTCGACAGCTTGGCCTTGTCGGGGACTGTGAGCAACGAGTGGTACAGCGTCGGCGGCCCGGGCAGCATCGTAATGCGTTCGCGTTCAACCAGATCCACTACCGTGGCGATGTCGAAGACCGCGACCGGAAGCATCGTTGCGCCGCGGAGGAAAGACGCGATGAGACCCGCTTTCAAGCCGAACGTGTGAAAGTACGGGTTGATCATCAAGTAGCGGTCGCCTTCACGCAGATCTGCGAGTGTGGCCCACTCTTCGTACATCCGCAGCGTCTGTTGATGATTCATCATCGCGCCCTTCGGGCGACCGGTCGTGCCCGACGTGAAGATGATGTCGGCAATATCGGTGCCGCTCACCGCCCGCTCGAACGGAGACCCATGGGACAGCACGTCGGATTTCAGATCGACGACCGGTATCCCCGCCGGCACGGTGTAGTCCTGCCCCAGAAAGCCTTTCTGAACCAGGACGGCCCTGGCTTGGCTGCGGACGATGATGTCGCCGGCCTCTTCGGCCTTGAACCTCGTGTTGATCGGCACCAGGACGCCACCGGCGGTGAGAAGTCCGAACGCCGCGATGATCCATTCCGCGCAGTTCGGTGCCCAGATGGCCACTCGATCGCCCTCGCTAATACCGATGTCAGCGAAAGCGCCTGCTGCGCGGCGGATTCGATCGACAACCTGGGTGAATGACAAGCGCAGCGGACCGTCGACAATCGCTTCCGCGTCGCCGAACCGGTCCGCCGCACTCAAGACCATCTCGGGGATGGTCCGCCACGGTCGATTGGCCGGCGTCACACCGTGACGAGACGACCGAGGTTGCCGCCCATGATCTTTGCCTGGTCCTCAGCGGGCAGGTGTGACAGCGCGTTGACGTAGTAGGTCGGCTCGGCCAGCCCTTCTGGATGCGGCCAGTCCGAGCCGTAGAGCACCTGATCCACACCGACGAGGTTGACTAGATCGTCGATGCCGTCCTCGAAGAACGGGCTGACGTGAATGCGGTTCTTGACCATCTCCACGGGATCGCTCGGGAAAGCTTCGGGGGCCTTGCGGAAGACCTCGGCCAAGCCGTCCAGCAACGGGGTCATCCACTTCGAACCGGCCTCGACGATTGCGACCTTCAGCTTCGGGTGGCGGTAGAGCGCGCCGTGAATCACCCACGACCCCACCGAGTCCTGGATCGGTCGCCACTCGTTGAGGATGCCCATCGCGTTGGTCTGGAACGGCAGCATCTCCTGGTCGGCACCGTCCCATTCGGAGGTGTACCGGGAGTAGCCACTGTCGCTGGAGTGCATCCCGACCAGCACGTCGTGCTCGACGACCCGCTCCCAGAACGGGTCGAACTCGGGCAGCGCGAACGACCGGGGGCCGCGGAAGCCGGGGACCGGCGCCGGGCGGACCAAAATACAGCGGGCACCGCGCTTAACCACCCACTCCAGCTCCTCGATCGCCTTCTCCACGATCGGCAGGGTGATGACCGGGGTGGTGAAGATCCGGTTCTCGTAGTTGAAGCCCCACACCTCATCGAGCCACTGGTTCAGCGCATGGATCAGGACGTGGATGGCGACCGGGTCGTCGCGCAGCCGCTCCTCGATCAAGCTGGCCAGCGTCGGGAACATCAGGGTGCGGTCCAGGCCCAGCTCGTTCATCTTCTCCAGGCGCGGGCCGGGCTCGAAGAAGGCCGGGATCGCGCGCATCGGCTCCCCGAACAGCTCGCGCTTGCTCTTCCCGTCCGGGTTGCCGTACTTGAAGTACTCCTCCCAGGCGCCCGGCCGGGCGACGACCTCAAAGGTCGGGTTGGGAATGTAGTTGCTGATCACGCCGCGCAGCGCGATCTTGGTGCGACCGTTGATCTGCACGTACTGGACGAAGTCCTTGTACTCCTTGGGCAGGAACTTGGTCAACGCCTCCGGTGGCTCGTACAGATGGTTATCCGCGTCAAAGATCGGAAACGGGACGTCTTCCCGATGCGACAACTGCCCCATGAAATCCTCCTTCGCAGTTTGCGAGAATACTATTCTCACCCAGAGGTTAGCGCAATCCGTTTGGGTCACTATCCCGAGGACCGGCGCCGTCCGCTCCGGGACGCTCTAGTCCAGTTGATCCGGTTCGGCGGTGGGCAACGCGGTCGCGCTGCTATTCTCCGCACCGGAGAACGGCAATATCGCGCGATGGAGAGCGGCGGATGCTGGACGTCGAGATCGACCAGGGGCTGGCGGTGCTCACCATCGACCGCCCACACGCCCGCAACGCCATTGCGCTGGAAACCATGGACCAGTTCGACAAGGCGCTCGACGCTGCCGAGGGATCGAGCGCGCTGGTCATCACCGGCGCGGGTGACCGCGCCTTCGTGTCCGGCGGCGACCTCAAAGAACTCAGCGCAATCCGGACCGAGGACGAAGCGGCGGCGATGGCGCGGCGCATGCGATCGATCTGCGATCGGCTGGCGAACTTTCCAGCGCCGGTGATCGCTGCGCTGAACGGTCACGCGCTCGGCGGTGGCGCCGAGGTCGCCGTCGCCGCCGATATCCGACTGGCCGCCGACGACATCAAGATCGGGTTCAACCAGGTGACGTTGGAGATCATGCCGGCCTGGGGCGGCGCGGAAAGGCTGGCCGCGCTGGTCGGTAAGAGCCGAGCGCTGCTACTGGCCGGGACCGGGACGGTCCTCGACGCCGCCGAAGCCGAACGCATCGGATTGGTCGATCGGGTGTTGCCGCGGTCCACTTTCGACCATGATTGGCGGATGATCGCCCGCGCATTGGCCAGCCGTCCGGCCGGTGAGATCAAGCGTGTGGTGCGCGGCGTTTCGGTTGACGAAGCGGTGCAGGCCTTCGCGCGGCTGTGGGTGAGCGACGCGCACTGGCAGGCCGCCGATCGAGTGATGAACCGCGGCAACAACTCCCGGTCCGGAGGTGCGACGTGACAGCCAGCGGCAGGGCACTCACGGTAGCGGTGGTCCTATTGGCAGCGACAGCCTTGGCCGCGCCGTCGCACGCCGACGACGCCGTTGTCATGCATCACGTCAAATACACCGTCTCGGCGGCCAACCCGATCTACACCGACATCTACTACCTGGATCACGAACCGGCGATCTTCTCCGACTACAGCCACGACCCCTACCAATTCGTGCCCAACGTCAAAGTCGACATCGCCCCGGGCCACCCATGGAGCTTCGAGCTGGACCTGGCAAACCCTGACCAGTGGGCGATGGTCACAGCCAGCACCGGTACCGAACCCGGCACACCGCAACTGCACTGCGATCTGACGGTCGACGGCACCGTCGTGGTGTCCAACGACGGCCCCAAGGGTGTGCTCTGCTCGCTGCGTCACTGGTGAGCCGTTCCGGGATCACCTTCCAGCCGATGTAGATAGCGCTCGACGAACGCCACGGTCTCGGCATGGCCTGCCGACATGCCCAGCGCTTGTTCCATCACCAGCACCCGGGAGACGCTGGTGATCAGGACCGACCACACCAGCGGTGGCACCTCGGCGGGGTCCATCCCGTAGCGCTCCAGCACCACCGATACCGCCTTGTGCTGCTCCTCACGGAAACGCTCAGCGTAGTATGCGATTTCAGCTTTGAGCGCCTTGCGATGATTGGCCAGCGCGACATATTCCATCGTCACCGCGGTAGCCGCTGGATCGAGACTGAACCGCCACAACGCCCACAGTGGTTGCGGCGACTGCAGCGCCTGCGCGTGCAACTCGAGGCCTTCTTCCCCGCGACGGCGAAACGCCGCCAAGAACAGGTCGTCCATCGTGCGGAAGTAATAGTGGACGAGTTGCGGTTTCAGCCCCGCCTTCTCGGCGACGCGGCGGGAAGTGACTGCGGCATAGCCTTCCTCGAGCATCAGCTCCTCCGCCGCGTCGAACAGCACCCCGCGGTTCTTCGCGTCGGGCGCCCCGATTCTGCGTGCGGACGTCATTCGTTGCTCCGAGCTCTCCCCGATGTCCCTGTTGAACACGCCGATCGTAGCGCCGACCCGGCGCTGCACCTTGACCACGACGTTAGCCCCATGCTAAGCAGGTGCTCAGCACTTTCGAGGATCTCGTACGCGGGCGGCGCCATGTCTCGCCGCCGACAGACAGCCCAAGCCTGGAGGAGACGCGTAACCACATGACTACCTTCGAATCGATCGACTTCTTCACCGACGCGTCTCTGGTCCCCGATCCGTACGCCTACTTCGACTACCTACGCGATCAGAACCCTGTGCTTCGGCTGCCGCACCACAACGTCGTCGCCGTCACCGGCTGGGAAGAGGCCAACGCGGTCTACAAGGATCCCGACACGTTCTCGAACTGCGTAGCGCTCGGCGGCCCGTTCCCGCCGTTGCCGTTCGAAGTTGACTGCGACGATCTCAGTTCCCTGATCGACGCTCACCGCGACCAGTTTCCGATGTTCGAGCACATGGTCACCATGGACCCACCGGACCACACCCGCGCCCGGTCGCTGCTGAGCCGGCTATTGACGCCGAGCCGGCTCAAGGAGAACGAGGACTTCATGTGGCGGCTCGCCGACCGCCAGCTCGAGGAATTCCTCGACGAGGGCGAGTGCGAGTTCATCGCCGAATACTCCAAGCCCTTCGCCACTTTGGTGATCGCCGATCTGCTCGGCGTCCCGGAAGAAGACCACAAGGAATTCCGCACGATCCTGGGCGCTGATCGTCCCGGCGCGCGAGTGGGGGCACTCGACCACGAATCGGTGGGCGTCAACCCGCTGGAGTGGCTCGACGACAAGTTCTGCTCCTATATCGAAGACCGGCGTAGCGCGCCGCGCGATGACGTGCTGACCGCGTTGGCGACGGCGAAGTACCCCGATGGATCGACACCCGAGATCATCGAGGTGAGCCGTTCGGCCACCTTCTTGTTCGCCGCCGGCCAGGAGACCACCGCCAAGCTGCTCTCCGCGGCGCTGCAGGTGCTCGGCGACCGGCCCGATGTCCAGGAGCAGCTGCGGAAAGACCGCAGCCTGATTCCGGGATTCATCGAGGAATCCCTGCGGATGGAGAGTCCGGTCAAAAGCGACTCGCGGCTGGCGCGCAAGCCCGCCACCGTCGCCGGTGTCGACATCCCCACCGGCACGATCGTGATGATCCTGCCGGGCGCAGTCAACCGCGATCCGCGCCGGTTCGACAACCCGCACGAATTCCAGCTCGACCGCAAGAATGTGCGTGAGCACATGGCTTTCGCCCGAGGGGTGCATTCTTGCCCGGGTGCGCCGCTCGCCCGGGTGGAGGGCAGAGTGTCGATCGAGCGCATCTTGGACCGGATGCCCGAGCTGCGCATCAACGACGTCAAACACGGACCGGCGGGCGATCGGCGCTACGCCTACGAGCCGACGTATATCCTGCGGGGCCTTAGCGAGCTGCACCTGACCTTCGCTGCCGTGGGGTGAGCGCCGCAGACCGAACGATTGTCATTACGGGCACCGACGACGGCATCGGCGCTGCAGCGGCGTGTCGGTTGAGTCGAAGCGTTGAAAGCGTCGTCATGGTGGGCCGGTCGCAAATCAAAACCCGGTCTTGGCATCAAAATTGGACGGCGACAGCTTCGTGGCGGACTTCACCGATCTGTCTCGAGTGCGTTCGTTGGCGCAGGATTCGCGTTCGCGGTATCCGCGCATTGACGTCCTGGCGAAACAATGGCGGCGACATGAGCAGCAAGCTGCACGTGACGGTCGACGGGTCTGAGCAGCCCTGCCAGGTCAACTAACCCTGGCGCCGTTTCTCTTGACCACCTGCTGTTTGATGTACTGTGAATCGCCCTGGTTTTCCCGGAGGCTCGGGTTATTGGATTCCCACCAGGGGTTGGTCGGTCCGTGGTGCATCGTAGAACGCGGCCTCAAACTCGGTCGGCGGAACGTCGTTGAGGTAGCCGTGCAGTCGGCTGGTGTTGTGCCAGTGCACCCATCCCAGGGTCGCCAGTTCGACGTCGTCGACGGTCTTCCAGGGACCGGTGCGGGTCGGCCCATAGATCAGTTCGGCTTTGTAGTAGCCATTGACCGTCTCCGCCAGAGCATTATCGTAGCTATCCCCGATCGTGCCGATTGTCGGCGGCCACGGAAAACTGCCCAGTGACGGCCATGTAATTGCCCGCTGGCGGTCATGAGAATTGCCCGCTGGCGGTCATGAGATCTGCCCAACGGATTTGTTGTTCGTCCCCCGCGCGCCTTGCGGGTGTGGGACCCCTCCTCGGGTGCGCTGAACGGCGCCAACCGTTGTTCAGTTCCCGAGGAGGGGATGAGTGAAGTCTGCCGAGGAGATCATGGAAATTTTGGAAGCTTACGATTTGACGGGCTCGTTGCGTGATGCCGCCGAGCTGGCGGGGTGTTCGCATCACACGGTGGCGTCGTTGGTGGCCGCGCGGGAGCGGGGTGAGTTGACCCCGGGACGCGCTGAGCGTCGGGACATGCTGGTGGATCCGTATCGGGAGAAACTGGAGGAGTGGGTGGACCGTTCGCGTGGCAAGGTCCGCGCGGATGTGGCCCACGAGAAGCTGATCGGCTTGGGTTTCACGGGTTCGGAGCGCACGACGCGGCGGGCGGTCGCCGAGGCCAAGGCGGCCTATTGGGCAGGGCGCCGGCGAGTGCACAGGCCCTGGGTGGCCGAGCCGGGGATGTGGTTTCAGTACGACTTTGGTGATGGCCCGCGAGTGAATGGTGTTGGTACGCAGTTGTTTTGCGCGTGGCTGGCGTGGTGCCGGTTTAGGGTCGTGCTGGCGTTGTTAGATAAAACGCTGCCGTCGGTGATGGCCGCGATCGATCAGACGCTGCGCCTGTTTGCTGGGGTGCCGACCTACGGGCTGACCGACAACGAGAAGACCGTGACCAGCGAGCACGTGGCCGGGATACCGGTGCGCAATGCGCAGATGCTCGAGTTCTGCAAGCACTATGGTTTGACGATCGCCACGTGCGTGCCGGCCGATCCGGCCAGCAAGGGCGGCAGCGAGAACGCGGTGAAGATCGCCAAAGCGGACCTGGTGCCGACCGAGACGAATTTGCTTGCTGAGTACGGCAGCTTCGCCGAGCTGCAGAGCGCCTGTGCCGAGTTCTGCGGGCAGGTCAACAACCGCGTGCACCGGGTGACCCGGCGCATCCCCGCGGAAATGTTGGTCGAGGAACGCGCCCGGTTGCACCCGCTGCCTGAGCATCCCTATACCGCCGCGTTCGGGGTGACCCGTACGGTGCCGGCCAACACCGCGATGATCGCGTTCGAGTACGGCCAGTACTCGGTGCCGCACATCTTGTGCGGGCAGACGGTGTGGGTGCGCCGCCACGGGGAGCAGATCGTGGTGGTGCATGTCGGTGCTGCCGGTCCAGTCGAGGTCGCCCGCCACGAGCAGACCACGCCGGGATCCCCGCGGATCGCCGATGCGCATTTCCCGCCGCAAGCCGAAGGGCCGTTAGGGCGGACTCCACGTCCGAAAACTGTTGCCGAGAAACAGTTCTTGGCTCTGGGCGAAGGCGCGGGGTTGTGGTTGACCGAGGCGGCCGCCGCGGGGTGTTCCCGCATTAGGGCCAAGATGGCCGAGGCGGTCGAGCTGGCCGCACTCCACGACTCCACCACGGTGGACCGCGCGCTCGGCCAAGCCGCCACCGCGGGCCGCTTCGGTCACGGCGATTTGGCCGCCATCGTGGCCCACCAAGCCGGCGACCCCGACACCACCACCCACACCGAACCGGCGCGGGCCAGCGAGCACAACAGCCTGGCCCAGGGCACCGGCAGCTGGGCCCGGCTTGGTGAGCAGGAGGCGAACTAACGATGGCCTAGC